>NZ_PPBR01000103.1:0-37292 GCF_002913545.1 Campylobacter concisus
AGATCTAAAAGATATACTAGCTAGGATTTTAAAGCTTAGAAATTTAGAGCTTAAAAAAGATCACACGCTCGAGGGGCTAGCAAGTAAGATAATGGATGTTTTAAAAGAATTTGATGAGAGGACGAAGACAAAAGAGCTTTAAAAAATATAACATAGAAGGCATTCGCTCTAAGCCCTTTTAGCTCCCATACTATTAAACATTTTTTATATTTGCCGATATAAGCTATATATTTTAAAAGGATTTAAAATGACGATATCACCAAATTTAGAGCCCATAAATATAAATTTACCCAAAGATATGATCTATTCAAGGGTCCTTCTTGGCGTAGATAGAGTGCAAACTTTAGACAATACAAATTTAAAGTCTGAGCTTAAAGACATCGCTACTAAGCTTATCTCAAATAGCACTTACTCTATCATCCAAAGCGCCAGCACCAGTGGCGTGAAGTCAGAGTATGCTAAAGCAGACAACGGGACAAACGATGCTTTTTCTTATGTGGATATACAAAGAAGAAACTGGGACAAAAAAGACTTTGCAAACAAATATCTCTTTGGCGAAGATGCCTCAGCACTAAGAAAAGTGGATCAAACTAGAACCTATTTTTCATCTATAAATTCAAAAACTCCCATTAAGCCCATTGCGGCAGCAGATACTAAATTTACAAATTTAAATGACTACGCCTATGAAAAAACTATAAAAACCTCACTGGGTGATGTGGAGGTCTTTTTGGATCTTTATGACGATAATGACAAACTAGGCATAGGCAAGCTAGATGCAAATGGATTTTTATTTAACTTTGATAGCAACAAGGACGGAGTGATAAATTCTGGTGATAAATACTTTGATAAGCTAAAGGTTAGAGGCTATGACAAAGATGGAAATGAGAAAATTTTCAAACTAAGCGAAGTTATAAGCGAGATAAATCTTAACGACTTTATCAAAAAAGATATTAGAAATTTAAGCCATGAGACTATGGACTTTGCTAGCAAAAACACGGTTGATTACAGAGTTAGTTTAAACAACTCAAACCCTTATACTCTATTTTCAGCCGAGTATCGCTACCAGAAGATAGACAAAGAAGAGACTAATAAATTTTTCAAAGACCATGCAGACAAAGACGGCTGGGTAGATCTTAGGGATAATAAGATATTTAACAAAGAGAGCGGCTTGAACAACTTTGCCTATGAGAAAGTTGGCTTTGATGGCAAGAAAAAGCTTAGCGAGTTTAACCCTATCATAAAGCCTGCTGGATCTAAACAAGATGAGAGCTTTTCATACGCAGGCTATCAAAAAGATAGCTTTGTGAAATTTTATAACGACTACCAAAAAGAGTCTAGCGCCCACAGCAAAGATGTAGAGTGGATAAGTAAAAATTTAAAAGAAAATGACGTAGAAGACGCAGATGATCTCATCTCAAAGCTAAAAGCCACAAAGTCATCTTATATGATTGCTATGGAGAGTGAGTTTGAAAAAGCAACTGGGCTTGATTTTAGTCTAGAAAATTTAGAAAAAGTAAAGCATGCTTTTGAGAGTGATACGAGCAAGGCAGCAGCTGCTCTAAAGGACACGGACAGTGTAATAGCTATGAAGCTAAACAAAGATGGCACGATTACGCTTAAATTTGATAGCGGAAGAGAGCTAGAGGTAAAAGAAATTTATAGCGACACTGGCAAGCTAATCAGCAAAGACGACAAAGATAGCAAAAGAGCAAGTATAAATTTAGATGCTAAGAGCATGAATGATGTAGAGCTAAATAGACTTGACTTTAAAGATATAGGCATAAAGCAAGATGATAAGATATCTAGCCTAAAAGAGCTTGGGGCAAAGCTAGTTAAAAACCTCTCTGATAAATTTACAAGTAAATTCCTAGTCGGACTTGAAAACGGCAAAAGTATCACCACTAAAGAAATTTACAACATCACCTACCTTGAAAATGACCTAAAATTTAAAGAGCTATCTAGCAAAGATAGGCTTTATAAAAAGGTAGATGCGAGAGTTTAGGAGTAAATTTATGCAGACTAAAAACCTTTGTAAAATAAATCTTTTCACAAAAAAGACGATATCTTTAGCATGAAGCTAAAAGGATATTAGATGATAAACGCACTTAGTAGTTACGCCTTAAATTTAGAGCAGAACATAAAGGTATCAACCAAAGTTTCTACCAACCAAACCAGCTCAGAGGTTTTAGGCTACAAGGTAGATAAGGATGGCTACTTTACAGATGAGTTTAATAAACAAGCTGGCATCCCAATTGATTATAAAATCCACTCAAGCACGCTGGAGTCTTTAGTCAGGATAGAGACGCAGCCTGACTATATGCAAAGGGCTTTTGACAGCATCGATATACTAAAAACTGTAAATAATGCCTACAAAGTTCTCTCCCAAGTAGTTGGAGAAGACACGCTAAATTCAAAAGATAGCTTTAGCTTAGATGAGATAAGAAATTTCCCTCAAGGCTTTTCTTATAACCGCCAAAGTATGCAAGTAACCAAGATCCATAACTCCATTCATGAATTTGGCTCGGCTGCGGCTGATTTTAACGGCAAAGAGTCAAATAAGCAGATGATAAGCACGCTTTTTTTCAACCCAAGCTTTGATGGCGGAGACGGCAGGCAGCCATTAAAGCCAACAACAGATATCTTTAACAACAACAATGGTGGCAAAGAAAATACGGTCATTGGTGTATTTATGGATCCGCATGGAGAGAAATACACTAATAAAGATGGCTCAATAACCAAAGGCGGACTTATAGCAGCCGTCATAAACAACAACCTTGATGTGAGAGAGGGCGAGACAACAGCACAAGGCAAAAGAGAAGGCTATGATAAGAGCATAGATAGTAAAGAATTTAATAGGGCATTTGAGCTGTTCGAGCTTATGGGTGAGATGAAATTTGGACCTGGCTTTATAAATGCTACTGATAATGACATAGCTGGCATGCCTAAATATATGCAAGACTACATCAGATCTAAAAGAGACTTTGTCTATATCGACTTAGAAAGTGGCTTTGTCAGCACTCCTGAAGATAGACGTAGGGGATATGAAGAAGACGAACTATCATTTAAAAAGATGATGGAGCATAATCTAAAAATGCTAAAGCTACTCTTTGGTGAGATAGACAAAGACGGCAAAAAGAGCAAAGACTTTATGGATAGCTTTTTAAAATTTAGCATGCCACCTTTAAATTTAGTAAAAGAGCTAAATGAAAACCCAGCTGGAAAATATCTAGTAGATATGCTTGGTATAAAAAGAGATGTTGATATAAAGGCGTAAATTTAAAAGAAACTAAGGACAGTAAAATGCAAATTTCTAATAATCTTTCAACTCCTAACTATCTCTCAAGAGAGAACATAGCAAGGGAGATGGGCTTTAAATTTAACGATATAAACGAGATACTTAGTAACGATATGGGTCATGGTATGACATTTACTAAGTATGCAAGGCTAGATGATAAAGAAAGAGCAAGAGAATACGACAGATACGATCACTCACTCACTGGCTTCGTAAAAGGTGAAGGAGAGCCAAAAGTAAGCATACTTGGCAAGCTAATGGGTTATGACGACGCTTTTTCAAAAGATGAGATAGATGAGCTAAAGAAATTTATAGATGATAGCGGTGCTTTAGGGCTTGAGAGAAATCCAGCATTTGAGCCAAAGGGAATTTTCAAAGATCCATTAAATAGTAAAAAGCTTAGCGTTGATGATTTTATAGATCAGTTTGCAAATAAAAAAATCCTCTCTTTTATAGCTTTTGGCGGTAGTAAGACAGCTGAACTACTTGATAGCGATATGAGTGTTGATGAGTTTAAAGGTAAATGGGCTAAATTTGCACTAAAGGAGCGCTTTGGTTTAGAGCTTGATGAGGAGCTAGCAAAAGATACTATAAATTCTATCAACGATCTTGAAACACAAAACGAAGAAGATAAGAAAGAGAAGAAATTTACACCTATACAAGTTACTAAAAAGTCTCAAACCTATAAGTTTGAAGCTGATGAGAGATTTAAAGAGATATATAAATTTATAAAGAGTGAATTTGATAGTGGCAAGAGTATGTTTGAAATTTTAGAAAAAGTGGCAAAGCTTAAAGTGGATAAGACGGCATAAGGGGGGAGTTAAAATGATAACTAGCATAAACGGACTTAGCAACACACCGATACAAGAAACCACTATCCAAAAAGAAAACATGGCTAAAGATACCAAAGATGATGAAAAGGCTAAAATAGAAGCTTTATGGTATAGCCCAGTTGGAAAGAGTATAAAAGAGATTATTGACATAGACGAAAATGAAGATAATTGGGTTGCAAAAACGATAAGCAAAATAGACAATATGCTTTCTAAGCGTTACAATACCGAACAAGATCGCAACGCCATGTCGATGAAACAGCCAAGAACTTTAGAAGAAGCAAAAGATCAAGTCCTTATAATGTATTCTGATATATTAAAGGAAAACTCTGTTGATGGCAAGCCAACCATGATGGGCAAACTAATAGGTCTTGGCACAAAAGAAGAGGAGGCTGACCTAAGAGCTTTTATGGATAGCATGTCTTCTCTTTATCCAAATAATAACAAGGAGTCGCTTAGTCTTTTAGATAGAACTGACCTAAGTATAGATGAATTTAAGACTTTATTTGCCAAAGCAAGAGAAAAAGCTACAAAGGATGTTGAAGAACAAAGAAAGCAGATAATTAAGGAAGAACAAGAATACAATGCAAATTTTGCTAAAGAGCAGGCTGAGAAAAAATTTAAACCTATGCAGGTTAAGAAGAAGTATGAGACCTATGATATAAACAAGGATCAGAAATTTCTATATGCAAGAGAGCTTTTAAATTTCAAAGAAAAAAGAGGCATAGACGTCTTAGAACTTATGCAAAAGATAGACAAGAAGCAAATTTTAAATAAGATGGTTTAAATTTAAAGGATCAACATGATAAACGCACTTGGTAGCTACCCCTTGAATTTAGAGCAGAACATAAAGGTATCAACCAAAGTTGCCACTAAACAAACCAGCTCAGAGGTTTTAGGCTACAAGGTAGATAAGGATGGCTACTTTACAGATGAGTTTAATAAACAAGCTGGCATCCCAAGTGATTATAAAATTCACTCAAGCACGCTGGAGTCGTTAGTCAATGTTGCAGAGGGAACTTCATTTTTTAGTCGCACCTTTAAAAGCATAGATATAGCAAAGACTGCTGGCAATGCTTATAAAATACTCTCACAAGTAGTTGGCGAAGATACACTAAATTCAAAAGATAGCTTTAGCTTAGATGAGATAAGAAATTTCCCTCAAGGCTTTGAGTATAACCGCCAAAGCATGCAAGTAACAAAAATTCATAGCTCTATTTATGACTTTGATGCAGCTGCTTCTAGCTTTAACTACAAAGAGTCAAACAAACAGATGATAAGCACACTCTTTTTCAACCCAAGCTTTAGCAGCGGAGATGGCAGGCAGCCACTAAAGCCAACAACAGATATTTTTAACAACAACAATGGCGGCAAGGAGAGTGTGGGAAGTGGTGTTTTTATCGATCCACACGGCGAAAGATACACAAATAAAGATGGCTCAATAACCAAAGGCGGACTTTTAGCAGCCGTCATAAACAGCAACCTTGACGTAAAAGAAGGTGAAACCACCGTTTTTGGAAAGAAGCAAGGCTTTGATAAGAGCGTAGATAGTAAAGAATTTAGTAGGGCATTTGAGCTATTTGAGCTTATGGGCGAGATGAAATTTGGAGCAAATTTCAACAAAGCAAGCGACTCTGATCTAGCTGGTATGCCTGCATATATGCAAGAGTATGTTAAGTATAAAAGAGACCTTGTCTATGTAGATCTAACGACTGGGTTTGTCGGTAAGTATTCAGATGAAGAAGATGAACTATCATTTAAAAAGATGATGGAGCGCAATCTAAAAATGCTAAAGCTACTCTTTGGCGAGATAGACAAAGATGGCAAAAAGAGCAAGGACTTTATGGATAGCTTTTTGAAATTTAGTATGCCACCTTTAAATTTAGTAAAAGAGCTAAATGAAAACCCAGCTGGAAAATATCTAGTAGATATGCTTGGTATTAAAAGAGATGTTGATATAAAGGCGTAAGGGGGAACTGAAATGTTTATTACTACCTATAATGGATCGATGCAATATAAAGAAATTTTAGATGACTACATAGCTCACGGCAATAAAAATTTATCTGCAGAAGAAGAGAAAGCTAAAGTTGATGCTTATATGCAAGGACCATTTGGTGCTGGACTAGATAAGATAATCGGTATAGAAGAAGGAACGGACGACTGGATAACAAAAACCATAGATAAAATAGATAGTATGCTATCAAACAAATACTCTCCAGAAGAGCGAAGAGCTCTATACGGAAAATATCCAGAAACCATAGAAAAAGCGATAGATTGGGAGCTTCAAGGCTATATGGATTTTCTGAGGGATAACTCTATAGATGGCAAACCAACAATAGAAGGTAAGATGATAGGTCTTGGCACAAAAGAAGAGGAGGCTGACCTAAGAGCTTTTATGGATAGCATGTCTTCTCTTTATCCAAATAATAACAAGGAGTCGCTTAGTCTTTTAGATAGAACTGACCTAAGTATAGATGAATTTAAGACTTTATTTGCCAAAGCAAGAGAAAAAGCTACAAAGGATGTTGAAGAACAAAGAAAGCAGATAATTAAGGAAGAACAAGAATACAATGCAAATTTTGCTAAAGAGCAGGCTGAGAAAAAATTTAAACCTATGCAGGTTAAGAAGAAGTATGAGACCTATGATATAAACAAGGATCAGAAATTTCTATATGCAAGAGAGCTTTTAAATTTCAAAGAAAAAAGAGGCATAGATGTCTTAGAGCTTATGCAAAAGATAGACAAGAAGCAAATTTTAAATAAGATGGCTTGATAAAGATAAGCCTGTAACACTTCTAAGCCCAATTTGCTGTTTAAAAAGGCTATCTATTGTAATAATATGGATTTCTTCATCAAGTTACTTTTATACATGAAATTCTACGCCATGTCCTTAAAAATCTTATTGCCATCAGGTAATGAGAATATACTACTTATTGTTTCTTTATCACTCTTGTTTATGTCTAGCGCATTGTTTTCAGATAAAAATTTAATGTAGTTCTTAATATTCTCAGGCTCATTTTGCAATATTGAAGCTTCCATTTTTATCTTTTCTAAGAGCTTTGCAGTAGCTCTTGCCATTTGGCTTGTCCTTGCAAACACTTCTGGCTCTAATCTAGTCTCTCCGCCATCTAGCACAGTATGTCCTGCACTCTTTAAAAAGCTCATAAAGATAGCCTCTTTTGTATATCCATCATCTCTTTGGTATGGTGACATATCAGGGTTGAAAGCTAGCCAACTTGGATTTTGATCAGTACTCATACTCTTTGGGGAAAAATTTAGCTTTTTTATGTTGGCATCATTATCAGCTACTTGATCACTTAGATAGTATAGATTGGTTACTTTTTCATTGCTTCTATCTACCATCATCTTTTCAGCTTGGGCATTTAGTGGCTTAAAGCTGATACCTTTTACTCCATTTGAGCTAAAGCCAGTTGGCAATCTTGAAAGATCTACGATGCCATAGACTTCTTTGTTTGGTAGATCTTTGCCTACTACTTGATTAAATATATTGTAGTATTGCTTTATAGTATTTGCCATATCAATATTCTCATATATTTTGGTTTGCTCATGTGGTGCTTTAAATACATTAAACAAATGGCTACTTTGACTGATATTTGCTATCTCTTCAAGTGTGCTTTTATGTATCTTAAAATTCTCAGGAAGTCCAGCGGCTTTATTAAAATCAGCTCCCATAAAGCCTGCTAAATTTACACTATATCCATATGCCGTAGAACTTAACATGTCAGACATAAATTCATTTTTTGGATATGTTATTTTGGATTTTTTAGATAGTGCAGTGGTATCAAAACCTGTATTTTTTGCAATGTCAGGATTCTTATCAAGTTCAAGATTATCCATTTTAAAAGTTATAGGATCAGACATTCTTGAAAAGCTTACAACTCCTGCTTCTTTTTTAGCTTTTAGCTCTTTTGCGGTGCTTATTATTGAACTATATTTTTGATCAGTTGAACTAACTACGCTCATTGCTTATCCTTTAAATATGGTTTAGATATTTTTCAGGATAAGCAAATTGCATTCCATTATCAGTTGCTAGTATATGCTTTAAATTGTTCTAAGATTACTCCAAAGTCTCTTCCAGAATATTCAGTATGACTCTTGTCTGTCCTATAAACCTATAAATAGTGTGTTGGATTTATTCCAACTCCAAGCCTCATTTTTGCTATAAGTAAAGTTTGTGGCGGTAGGTTCCCACCTTCAGGAGGATAATAACAGAACTCCTTGTAGTTTAGGGTTTCTCAAAATCTAGTTTTGAAAATTGTGATTTTCATAGGTAGATTTAATAAAAAATAACTGATATCAATTAAATTCTAAATTAGTGCTATAATCTTATTAGAACTTTTTACAAGAGGAAGTTATGTTTAAAGTTGCCATGCTTGGCGGAATTTTAGTTGCAGGTGCTAATGCTGAAGATTTTTTAGTAAAGGTTACAGTTGGTGCTTTGAGTGATGTCTCTAGTAATGTTAAAAAACTAGATGCCGCTGATATGAATGAGGTTAGGGGAGGACTGGAATTTAAAGAACCTTGGAAATTTTCATACAATGAATCTGGGGCATATGCAGTAATAGAAGAAAATAAAGACAGTAGATATATAAAAGAAGAATATAAACAGGGATTGGGCGTATATAATCTCCCTGGCTACTATCTCGCATACACTGTTAAAAGAGAGATAAAATCTAGCCGTTACGGCAGATATCCTCTTTTTACTTACAGTGCAGCGGCATACGTGGTTGGTAAAAATTTAAGTGGCCTACAAATTTTATTGTAGGCCATTACTTTCAAAGGAATTGAAAATGATAACTAGCATAAACGGAATTAGTAATACAGCAATGCAAGATAATACTATCCAAAAAGAAAAGGCAATAGAAAATGTAGTCAAAGAAGACAAGCAAGACAAAAGCGTCAGCGAAGAAAAATTTGATTATTCAAAGTATATGTTTAGACCCTGGACTGATAATGTAAAAGAATTTATTGATATAGACCAAAGTAAAGAGGGCTGGATAACAGATACTATCAATCGAATAGATAATATGCTATCTGATTACCCCATGAAAGAAAGAAGAGCTTTAGCATCAAAATATCCTCCAGAAACTATGGAAGAATTTAGAATTGGAGAGTTACAAAGCTATATGGATTGGCTACTTACAAACTCTGTTGATGGCAAGCCAACAATAAATGGCTTTATGATTGGTCTTGGCACAGCAGAACAAGAGGCTGAGCTAGAAGCTTTTGTAAATTCATTTTCTGAAGACACTATGATGAGTAATGATGGTGCTGCTTTGTTTGTTAGAGCTGATCTAAGCATAGAAGAGTTTAAAAAGCTTTATAGAGAAGACGTAGAAAAAACTACGAAAGAGCATAAAGAATTTCTAGCCAAACTACACAAAGAAGAACAAGAATACAATGCAAATTTAGCCAAAGAGCAAAGCGAGAAGAAATTTAAACCTATGCAGGTTAAGAAGAAGTATGAGACCTATGATATAAACAAGGATCAAAAATTTCTCTATGCAAGAGAGCTTTTAAATTTCAAAGAAAAAAGAGGCATAGACGTCTTAGAGCTTATGCAAAAGATAGATAAGAAGCAAATTTTAAATAAGATGGCTTGATGGAGATAAAGCAGAACGACCTTGTCATAGGGTAACTTAGCAGCAACTTGCACTAAATACAAAGATAAATTTAAACCTTTTTATCGACAACCTTTTTGCCATTTTCTTCAAGTTTTTGCATGATACGAAGCACGTCTATTCCTCGTTCTCTCTCAAGTTTTTGAAGTTTGAGTAAATATGAAAATTTCTCATCCTTAGTAATGTCATAAGTTTCAGTGTTTTTGCTATGTCCCTGAATAGGCTTAAAATTCTCTTCTTTTATATCATTTGAGCCCGGCTCATTGTTTTTATTATTTAAAATTCTTTGAGCTTCTTCATTCATAGCATCTACTTGTGCAAAAAAGTCTTCATTGCTCTTTTCTAGCTTCTCTGCCATCCTTGCTCTATCTTGTAGCCAGCGTTCTTTAAATTCACTGATGCTAAGATCAGCTGAGTTTAACAACTCATCACTAATGTCATCAGATATCATTGGCATAAAATCGCCTGTCTTGCTCTCTTGTATAAAGCGCAACAAAGAATTTGCTTCGTCCTTGCTTATCGAGCTATCAAGACCTGTTGCTTTACCCCAAATGGTTATCCTACCATCAGCTGCAATGCCACTCATATAGTTTCCAAAAATGCGCTGTAGAGCGCTATTTGCTACAGCGTTATTGCTATCATCGTTTATTTTATTTTTATCAGGTTGTTGCTCTGCTTTTGCTTGTATATTTTTCTCTTCCGCTCCAGCTGGCTCATACCTCATATTTTGATATGTAAATCCATTTACACTGCTTATCATATTTAAAAGCCTTTTGTGTTTCTTAATTGGTAAATCGACCTTTCAACAATTTAGTTTATATGTGACTTCTCTCTAAGCAAAAGTCTTACTAATAGAACTTATCCTTTCGCTCCAAGAATTTGCTAGAGAATTTATATCCTCTCTAGTTGGCTTAAATTTCTCATATTCGTTTGAGGTAACACTTTCTGCGCTAGTGTTCTTTGATCTTGCATACATTAAAAGCGTTAGCTCTTTAAGCCTTTCTTTTATGAGCGCCTTTATACTCTCACTATCTTTACCCACTTTTTCAAAATCCACAAAATACTCTTTATGCTCTCCAGTGCTTGAGATATCATTTAAGGCAGCGCTACTTAGCTTAGTCTTTGCACTATCACTTGGTAGTGGTCTAGAGCTGCGCAAAAATCCCATGAAAAGAGCCTCCTTACTGTAACCTTCATCTACTTGATATACCGACATATCAGGGTTAAAGCTAAACTCATCACCTGCTTCGCTCATAGTAAAATCAACCTCTTTTACTATGAGCCTAACGCCTGCACTTGAAAGCTCTTTGCTAAGAGATTTAGCGCTATTTAGCTCATCAGTGCTAGAGTAGATATTTGAGATAGTGGAGTTTGATAGATCTTTTAGCAAATGTCCTTTGGCATCGTAGTGAGTACCTTTTGTACTGTAGCCTTTTGGTAGTTTGCCTATATCTGCAAGGGTGTAGCTCTTTTTATCATCACCTAAAGCAGAGGTCATTTGATCAAATAGTCTGTAGTAGTGCTTTATGGTGTCAGCCATATCGATATTATCAAAGATCTTTATCTGCTCGTCCTTGCTTTTGATGCGATTTAGCACATGGTTGCGCTCGGCAAATCGACTAAGCTCATCAAGCGTGCTCTTGTGGATTTTAAAGTCCTGTGGCAAGCCTGCTGCTTTATTAAAGTCAGCTCCCATAAAGCCAGCTTTATCTACTGTGTAGCCATAAGCTTGAAGGTCATTAAAATTTAAAGAGGCGAGGCTGTTTTGTGAAGAAGTGGTGTAAGTAAATTTAGCTGGCTCTTGGCTTGGCTCGCTAATCTCTTCTTTAATACTTTGTTTTATAAGATCACTAAAATTTGTAGATCTATCTTGTTTGTGTTGTTGCTTAGTGTATGAATTTACATTTGTGCCTAAGATGCTAATATCATTCATGGTTTGCCTCCTAGCTTCTTGTATGATACCAAGCAAAACGTATTCCAACCCACAAAAATAAAAAATCAATCTATCTATGGGTTAAATTTATTATTTCAAAGCCTAATATCAAAAATCAATAAAAGATGCAAAATTACTTTTTTTAGCTTCTTGTTTTTTAAGTTTTAATTAAAGTAATCATAAAATAATTGACTATCCAAATTTATCAGTCGAAATAAACAAGTGACAAATATACCAACCACAAAAATACAAAAAATTTACTTTTACTAAGTCATTCTTTGGTGGGACTGGTTTAATTATAGTATGTTCTAATATTCAATTCAGATATTAGGGCGAGCATACTCTATGTAGCTACAAAATGTTACCATTTGCAGCTCCATAGAGGCTCGCAAGGAGAGCTTGCCGCTCCCTTGACCCACGCTTAAAAAATATTTTCTTTATTAAAGTAGCCATGCAAGATGGGCTTTTTTAATAAAAACTTAAGTTTATTAAAAATAAAAATAATTAGACTAAATTATTTTTGTGATCTGTAAAATATATTTTAGTAGATTTTTAAAATGACAACGTAACAAATAAGGTTTTTTGGAAGTAATAAATGAGATGGTTTGTCTAATAAACTTAATATAGTCGCTAAATTTAAAACATATCTTCTAGGCTTTGAGTTTTTTCCTTGCATACATCACTCACATGGTGATGTATGCTGGCTTTTTGGGTGTATTCACGCTCCTCTATAAATTCTCTACATATTCTTGTAGCCTCTTGTACTCTATCTGTAAGCTCTCGTATTCTTCTCTCAAATTTTGGAATTTTTCTTCTGAATTTTTTAATTTTTCTTCCAAGCAAGATATTGAACTCTCGTACATATCTCTTTGTTGCTGCAAAGATTCCGTTAAGGCGTCGTTGCAATCTTTGTTCAAGCTCTTGACTTTCTTTGTTAGCGCTGTCACATTTGTCCGTAATATCACAAGCTCCTTCTCGCAGTCTTGTTGCAAATTCATTATTTCTAATTCGTGTCTGTTCCTTTCGTCTTCGATCATCTTGGTCAAGCGCTCGTTCTCTTCTAGCAATGCTTTCTCTAATGCTGTCATCCTCTACTCCATTTTCATTAATATAAATTTCCTGCGCTCGTTCTCTGTTATCTCTTCGTCTTTTGGAATTGATATGTAATATTCCCTCTGGGTCTTGTCTGCAGTAGGTTGGCTGTATCTCCATTGTTTTGGTATCGTCCAAGCTACTTCTTCCTTTAATATCATTGCGTGCACTACCCAGCCAATTGCTATTCCCAAAATTAGTGCGGTAGCAACTGATAGCGAGATTATCACCGATCTGTCCTTGTGATGCAAGGATATTGTTTTTTGAAGTTCTTTCGACATATCTTTCTTGATTAAATCTATCTCTTTTAGCAATAAGCTCCTCAAGTTTTCGCCTATTTTCTCTACACTCTGCTTGTGTATTTCTATCATGGAATTCTCTAATTCTTCTGCTTGAGCTTTGGCTGAGTTCTCCAAGTCTTTGAGCACTGGTGAAGTCTGCATCGTATATTCCTCCTTTTAGACGATTTTTTGTTTTTTTAGTAGGCAGTATGATCGTTATGCCTTTTTTGTTGATCCTGGTTATTTCGATACCATTTTGTTTAAGAAGTTCAATCATGTGGTCTCTATTTTTAATATAGCCTTGCTTAACCAGATCGTGCAACTTTTGGTCTAGCTCTTCTAAATTTTTATAATGATTGATGTTTTTCTTGCTAGACAATATAGTTTGCTCTTTTGCTGGATCATCTGGACTTGATAGTCCATACTCATCGTTAATGATCTTTTTAATTAGATCTATTCTAGTTTGATCATATTTAGCAAAATAAGGATTAAATGACCTGTCTGTTTCAAGATCTATCTTAGGGATAAGGAAATTTAACTCAAGCCGTCCATCCTTATCAGAATGCTCTACCCATAATACATTTGTACGTTCAAGCATATATTCACCCAAAAGAGCACGTTCAAAATCCTTAATGATTTTTAGTTTTTGCTCTTCAGTCAAAAAGTCATACTTCTCTTCAAATGATAAAACACCAAAACAGGTCTTTTGTTTATAGGTGATGCCTTTTATAATAGCTCTAGTTAAATTTTCATCACCTTTTATAACTCTTGCTGTTCCAGCAGCTTTTCTCTCATTTAAAAGATAATTTATGCTCCCAAGGCCACCACCAGTATAAGTACGAAGAAATTTAACTAGCATCACTAGTGCCTTTATTTGTATTGATGCAAAGTAAATCAAGCAACATATTATTTACCCAATGCTTCATACACTTTATGTAAGACATCATTATCGTCTGCTATGATCTTGATACCAACTCTATCTAGGCTTTTCCCACTATTTAATTTGGCGGCTATTTGGTTCATGTTTTGTCCATGTCTAGATAGCTCAATTAGAAGTTCCCTTATAATTGGTGCATAAATCTGCTTAGACAACATAGCTCTTAGGGCAAATTTTGAGAAAGTTAGGCCACTTTCTTGTAATTTATCATTAATTACCAACCATTCTGCATTACTTAGCCTAAGTCTTTTAGTTATGACTTTGGTTACCTTGCGTTTTTTTATCTTTTCAGAACTCACGTAAATTTACTCCTAATCTAAGAAGAAGCCACTCAAAAAATCCTATGCCATAAAAATTTTTGTCAGACTTGCTCTTTAAATATCTTTTAAGGTTATTTTATAAAATTTCACAGCCTAAAACAAGGAATTCGTTAGGCTTCAGGCCGCTAAAATGCGTGTTTTTAAAAAATACTATGAAATATATAATATAATTTTTGTAGCTTTTAAATTTCTCTTAGAAATTTAGTCTAGTATGAAATTAAAAAAATAAAATAATAAGAATATAGGGGTTATACTCATCATAAAAGAAGCACTACAAGTTAGTCAAATTTATTCATTGATAGTTAAAGATAAGAGACTTTATGCTTAGTTAAATTTATCCTTTAGCATCTCGTATACTTCGTTATTCTCTCTTTTGCCAACAACTAGCACCAATACTACGATCTCGTCATCTTTTACTTGATATGCCAAGCGATAGCCGACATCTCTTAGCTTGATCTTATAGACATCTTCATAGCCTCGTAGCTTGTCCTTAGCAACCTTTGGATTTTCTAGACGCTCACTTAGCTTCTTTTTAAACTGCACTTTTATGCTATTGTCAAGCTTTTGCCACTCTTTTAAAGCACTTGGCAAAAATTCTAACTCATAGCTCATCTAAGCTTACTTTTACTGGCTTTTCACCACTTACTAGAGCAGCGTCTACTGCTTTACTTAGATGATACTCTTCTATTATCTCTGCCATTTTTTCATAGACAGCACTAGGTACTAGATATGCGCTAGGGACATTGTGGTTTAGTATAGCCACGACATTATCTCCAGCTTGTTTTAAAATTTGAGCTGGAGACTTTTTTAGCTCGCTTATGCTAGCTGTAAAATTTGCTTGTATGGTTTGCATTTTTATCCTTTATTTAATACCTAAAATAATACTAAATAAGATATAAGAATAGTCTTAAAACTCATGCTTTGAAATTTGCCCATATTCATTTTCATACGATACCATCTCTACTTTAGCCTTTAGCGTGTTAGCGTTAATAGGCTTGGCATAAGTGTTTAGCAAAATTTTATACTGCTTCTCATGCCCTACTATCTGAGCTATAAGATTTGCTTCTACCTCGCGCTGCACTAGATAGTCTATAAAGTAGTGCCTAAAAGAGTAGAATGTCTTTTTAGAGTCTTTGTCTATAAACTTTCTTTGGATCTGGCTTCTAAAAATTTCAGAGAAGTCCTTATTGCTTACCTTAAATATATTTCCGCTTTTCTTGCTATTAACATATTCTAGCAGGCCTAGATCTATGAGCTTACTATGGATAGGCACAAACCTAATGCTGTTTTTGGTCTTGGTAGTTTTACCATCATTTGTGTTTATGTTAAAGCAGTAAATTCCATCTTTTAAGACTATATCTTCTTTATGAAGTTGTGTGATCTCTTTTATCCTCATGCCACTATAAGCAGCTATCATTGTGACGTAGTAGAGCTCATTAGCCTCTATCCTTGAGCTTGGAGATTTACCACTTTGTTTGATACTAGTTACTATCTCAAAGATCTTCCTAGCTTCTGATACTTCGTATGGAAGCACTGCCCTTTCGCTAGGGTCTATGTCTATCTTGACGTTCATTTTTGCAGTTATGCTTTTACCTATATAACCACTATCAAAGCAGTAGTTAAAAAACTGAATAACCCTTATCATATATTTTTGGATAGTAGGCTCAGAGAGTTTATCGTCCTTTTCTCCTAGCTTAAGTATCTGAGATAAACTTTTATCTTTATACCTACTCTTTTGAGCTAGCTTAGTTGGAATTTTATAAAGAAGATCTCTAAATTCAAGCAAGTTATCTCTCGTGATCCTATAAACTGGCGTATCTTCGTTAAAGTATAAAAATAAGAGCTTTTTTACGCCAGTAACTAATCTTTGCGTATCTGGCGACCACTTGTCAGCTCTTTTAGTGTTTGTCTCAAATATCTCGAATGCATCCTTTAAGCTCTTTTGATCTTCTAAATTTAAAGCTGAGAATTGATTGCTAGAGCCAGATGTTGCTTGCAGTACTTGCCTGATCTCATACTCTTTGGTTATTTTGGCGCTAGGATTAAAAATACTAAAGCTACTATCGTCATCTAATTTTATCTTGATATTTTTTGGTGGATTTGGATCCATTATGATATCTTCCATACTTCTATGGTCATTCTTTGTTCTTACTAGCTTTAAATTTGAAGTTGAGCCATACTTTTGATCTAGTATGGCATAAACCGTTTCGCTAATCCTCTGAGCCATAGCCTTAAGCTGCCCATCTGTAATAGGCAAACAGCCGCTATCTTCAAGCTCTTTTATATTTTCTTGAAATGAAGCTATGTCCTTAGCGTCAAACGAACTAGGTTTGGCATGTTTGGCTAAGTTATCACTAGAGTCATCTTCAAGAAAATATTGCTCACGCTTGTCATCAAAGAGCACGCTGCTCTTCTCAAGCTTTGATACAAGATAGTTAAGTGTTAGTATGTTTTTCTCTAAAAGAGTTTGCCCTATGTTCTCTTTATCCATACTACCAAGAGCGCCAGCAGTGTTAGTGATATTGCTTATATCCTTAATTAAAATTTGAGGTAGATCGCCATCTATCAAACTTTGTTTAAAGTAGTCATTGAGCGCATTTAGAAATTCTACATCCATCTTCTTGTTAAGAAGAGAGTGCTCTTTGATACTCTTGCTAAGCTTTACTTTCATAAACGAATTTACAAAAGATTGGATTATGCTATCACTAAGATTCATGTGAACCGCCCTTTTTATCAGGTAAAGATTATTATCTAGAATTTTAGCCCTTTTTCTGGCTTTTTCCAAGAGATTAGTGGATGTGGAGAAGCAAATTTCTCGCTTTTCGTTAAAAAATTTTCTAATGCTTGGAGCAAGTGTAGCTCGGTAGTAATATATACCGTTTCGCTCCCTTAAGTGTTGTCCCATATTTAATAGCCAACCGGTCAAAAATGGAACAGTTTTATGTAATCACTAAGCAAAAAATCGTCTAAAGTGCGTATTTCAGGCTTTTAGGAGCTCATATAAAAAATCCTCATAAGCCGGAGGTCGGGAGTTCAAGTCTCCCCCGTGACACCATAAATACATAAACTACGATATTTCTACAATATTATATTGCAGTCACCTTTCATAAAATATGGCTTAAAGTTTGTAGCAAATTTAAAATTTATGTAGCAAAAATTTAAGCTGACTGTAATTTTAGCATGTTTTTTCATAGATAAGAATTGTCTGAGACGAGAAAAGATTATTCCACGGTACATATTTTAATGCTAAGACATCAGAATACCTATGATTGTGGAATATTGATTTGTTTATTTATACTTTATTATTTATTTAATAAATCAAGAGCAATTTTTAGATCCTCTTTGAATTTATCCCTTAGGCTTTTTGGCTCTAATATCTCAATATCTGGGAGCCATCTCTTTATAAAAGGCAAAATTTCTATATCCTGAGTAAAATCTATACTAAACGTAACACTGCCATCCTCTAAAGTCTTTTCAAATCTTTGAGATGGGAAAAAGCTCTTCATGCCTTTACGAAAATATATAGCTACCTTAGGAGAGGCTTTAAGTAGGGCTCTTTGTGGCATATTTGATGGCAAGCTCATAGCGTTTTGTATTTTATTAAAATACGTTTTGTACTTTGACAAAATCTTTTTTTGATAGTTTTTTGAACTTTTGGTTAAAGATACTATAAAAGTCACCCTTAAAAGCCTAAAATTTTCGTTAGCATCCTCTATAGCCAAATACCAATTTCCATCAGTAAATACTATTTTTAGGCATTTTGCATCGGTTAAATTCTCGACTTCGCCGATATATTTATACTTAATATCTCGGTATTCTCTGTTTGCAACTGCATTACGAAGCTCGCTCAAATACCTTTTACTAGGCTCATCTTGTAAATTTTCTAAAGGATTTGTCTTAAATAAAAATATATCAGAATCTTCTTGTAGCTGCCTAGATACCTCTTTTTCATATTTATCTAAATCATTCAATAAGCTAGGGTCGTTTTCGTTTAGTAAAGTGATTAGCCAGCCTAGATTGTCGCTATTTTTTAAAAGATACTCTAAAACTATGACTATGTCTTTATTCTTATCAGCTACTCTTAATACACCCATAGGTCTTTTGGCATTTTTTACAAGCTTATTTTCTACTATAAATGAATCCCCGAATAAAATTTTAATCTCTTCTATATATCTTCTTAGCGTTCTTTCTTGTATGCCAAATTCGTCTAAAAGCTCTGCATCTGATGGATAAATTTCTCGCTTTTTTACTAATTTTTTTAAAATTTCAAAAATAATTAATGTTTTATTGTTTAACTCCGCCATTATAAATCCTCATATTCTCTAAATCTTGCATGTTTAAATTCTCGTTTTGTTACAACTTTTCCGTTTTCTATATATTCACTTACTATACGCTTTGTAGTAGCATATATGGCGGTCAAACCCATATTTTTTGCGAATTTTATCATGTTATATGTTGCTCCAAAGTCACCTTGAACTAACAGCACATCGCCAGCACTAGCCTGCCCTGTAAGTCTATCTTTGTAGATATTTATGATATTTAATACACTTTTTTCAAACGGATCTATGTCGCTCCACTTTGCATCAGCCATATTTACAAATTTCTCAATTTTTAAATTTTCTCTCGCATCCTCCTCTTGTTCTGGCGTTAGAGCATGATTCATTAAAATAAAAAGAGTTTTCACCTTAATGGTCTTTCTTGTAGTTTAAAGTGTATTTTTTTCATAGCCTTAATTTGGTCTATATAAATTAGTATGTTATTTGCACTATTTCTTGGATCAGAGTTAGACCTTTGATCACCCTCAACGAGTTTATGTGCTATGTTGATCCTAATATTATTTACTTTAAAATATATTTCTGCTGCTTTTTTATGCTCAGAGTTGTAATTTTTACTTCCTTTATATTTTCTTAAAGTATATTTGGCATTTTCTCTTGCATCTCTATCTGCAGGATCCTTACCATTTTGTTCGCATATTAAACTAGGGACGACTTCAGCCAATGTCATGTAAGCCATAGCAAAATTTTTATTCTCAGCATACCATGAAGCTAACTCTATTTGTAAATCTGAAATTTTATCTATTCTAAAAATATCTATAAAATCCTTTATATCATTAGCTATTATTTTTAATATATGCTCTTTAGGATCACTAAAATCAAAAATATCTTTGCTTAAAGACCTTACGCTCTTTTGTATCGCACTAATATCTGACATACTTAATGCATAGGAAAAGTCCATATAACTATTTTTTATTTTCTCAGGTTGTTTGGATTTGTTTATAAGGGCAATCAACTCATAGCCATTTCCATAGTATTTTAGATTTTTTATAGCTTTTGACCATTCTAAAAGCTCAAAAAACATCTTTAAATTTACTATTGGAGCTATAGTCCTTCCATCTTCACTTTTTTTCGAAGCCTCAAACATTCCATAATATACACCTTTTATATTTAGATTATAATCGCGTGTATTTGCACAAAACTCACTCATCACAAAGCTCATTAAAGAAAGCGATCTAAATGAATGTGTTATGTCTAGATACACCTCGTCATCTTTTGAAATATTATTCATGATTTGCAAGTATTTATCAAAATTTGACCAAAGTTCGTCTTCGTTTATTCCGTATTTTATAATATAACACTCTGAGCCACTCTCTCCAAGTTTATTTTGAATTTGTTCTTTAACTATCCTTAAAAATTCCGTATCATTTTTGTTTCTTTTATCTGTATCTATTTGTACCGCAATTTGTCTATCACCACCGAATTCTTCGTATACGCTATCCCATACAGAATCTTTTGTACCGACTAGAAATAGTTTATCTATGCCTATATGATTGCATAAGACATCAGCTATAAGAGTTTTATTCTTGTAGATTTTTCCTTCTATTTCATAGTCGGTTGTTTTGTAACAACGAGTATTTTGATCTCTACTACCAGTCCCCAATGAGCTTATTAGAATTTTAGCCATTTTATTCCTCACTTTGTGAATATATTAAGTCATAGTGTTTAACACTATAGTCATTTGTAGAAACATACTGCAAATGCCTATCATTTGGTATCGCAAACATTGCTCCAGCTATGGCTATTACTTTTTGGCCACCAGTAACGTCAAATACGATATCATCCTCTTTAAACCCGTTTTTTTTAAGCTCTTCATATGTATTTTCTAAAAAATCATAGACATTTTTAGCTTTTTCGAAGTCACCAGCATTCTTTATCTCTATAATTTTTGCGATCTTGCTACCAAAAATATTTTGCACACATTTTGAAAATTTATCCTTATCGTTAAAGGATTGATCAGAGCAAGCGATGACTAACTTTGTGAGCCTATTTTTATGGTAGTCAATCGCAGTAAGAGGCATAAAATAGTTGTTAGATTTAAAGTCTTCAAGGCTTTTAAATTTTTCCAACTTTTCTTCTTCACTTGAATTTGGACTTAAAAATAGCACCAATGCTTTTGCTTTTTTAGGTTCGTTATTTATACTTATCTCTACATTAGCAACATTTTTTGGGATCATTTGCTTAACTAGCAAAAATATTGCAACCGAGCCTAAAATTTGAACTAGCATAGTTCCATCTTTTGCACTCCAAGTAAAAATTTCTCCTCCAAAAATTTTATCTAGCAATGCAGACATACCATCAGGTAGCCACGCAAAAAAGACAGCTACCCCAGTTATTATCAAAAACGCTTTAACTCCCAAAAGTGAGCTTCCAAGAAGCGAAACAATTATTTTTTGAAGTTCTCTGTTTTGGTACTTGTTCATTTTTTACCTTTATTAAAATTAATAAGTTTGACATTTTATTTAAATTCATATTTCATTTACTTAAAAAGAGTTAAGGCTTGCAAATTTAGTTAAAAATATTTCTAAAAAGAAATATTTAGCCAAAGCATACGCCTTGGCTACTATGAACTAAAATTTCGCCGTGATGCCCAAAGTCACTATAGGCTGTCCCTTTTTCAGGTCGCTACCATCTAGTCTTTGGCTTTGATAGCCGCCATATATATTAAGGTTTGCCCCTTTTGTGACGCTTATAGATATAGGCACGCCAAAGCCGTATGTAGAACCTTTGATATTTTTGATGGCATATAGATCATACTGAGTTTTATCGTAAGATCCGCTCACACCGACACTTAGCCACTCAGCCACTCTATAGCCGTATGTTGCTTGCACGCCGTATTCTCGCCAGTTTTTAAGATCACTGCCGATGTTACCAGTAACAAGGCCGTATTTGTAGTTTGTCTCAAGTGCTACAAACTGATTTTCAGATAGCTTTTGAGACCAGCCAAGTCCGCCACCTATCTCGAGAAATCTATGCACATCCTTGCTTCTAACGCCAGCATGACCTGCTAAGCGGAAGTATAGCTCGCCGTTAGCAGCTTGCACTAAGCCATATTTACCATCAAAGCCAAGAGCAAAAGATGAAGCGCCCCATATGTCAGTACCTTTGTAGTAAGTATCTAGCGCGATGGCAACTTTGTCGTGATTAGTAGGTGCTATATTAGCTAGATTAGCAGCCTCACTAGCAAAAGCAGAGCTTACAACTCCTGCAACCATTAAAGATAATGCGATCTTTTTCATAAAAACTCCTTAATTTTTTTATTGACGCTTTAGCATCAACTTCGGAGGCAATTATAAAAAGTTTCGTTGTCAGATATGGTCAATATGACGATTATTTTTTTATATACCAACTAAAAAATAACTAAAATGAAATATATCTATGAATTAATACTTGGGAACTATGCTAGATGCACCTACCTGCTTCAATCCCCTAGATCGGGGAAATTTGTATCAGATGGTGTTCAACCAATGACAATGCCAACTGGATTTATGTTTCAATCCCCTAGATCGGGGAAATTTGTATCAGATGGATATGTCTAATGCTCTTGACATCAGTGTTTCTTAGTTTCAATCCCCTAGATCGGGGAAATTTGTATCAGATTTGTTCACTGCGGTGACCCTGACGAAGAGGGACAAATGTTTCAATCCCCTAGATCGGGGAAATTTGTATCAGATGTTGTTCTGCCAAAGGTTCTTTCCAGAGCTTTTGGAAAGTTTCAATCCCCTAGATCTGGGAATTTGTATCAGATCTGACGAATTAAAAAGAGATCGTCAAGCAGAAAAAGTTTCAATCCCCTAGATCGGGGAAATTTGTATCAGATCTCGCGAGTGGGATGATAACCTCTGGTGCTGGGAATGGTACGTTTCAATCCCCTAGATCGGGGAAATTTGTATCAGATCTCGCGAGTGGGATGATAACCTCTGGTGCTGGGAATGGTACGTTTCAATCCCCTAGATCGGGGAAATTTGTATCAGATCTGAAGTTGATGCTTCAACTCAAGCTGTTGCTAAAGTTTTGTTTCAATCCCCTAGATCTGGGAAATTTGTATCAGATCTCAGTATAGCTTCTAATCAACCTGAGACATTGCAGACGTTTCAATCCCCTAGATCGGGGAAATTTGTATCAGATCTGAAGTTGATGCTTCAACTCAAGCTGTTGCTAAAGTTTTGTTTCAATCCCCTAGATCGGGGAAATTTGTATCAGATGTCTCTGTCTTTGTCTTCTGTTACTTTTAACAGTAACAGATAAGTTTCAATCCCCTAGATCGGGGAAATTTGTATCTAATGCGGTCACCAAGCCGAATTTTTGTAGCCTACCGGCGAGGAGTTTCAATCCCCTAGATCGGGGAAATTTGTATCTAATGATTTTGACTGGGATATGGAATGTAAAGGCGTATATCAGTTTCAATCCCCTAGATCGGGTGATGTGACTGTAACTATTGCACATGTGACTGCAATTACTGCACGTGGTTTCAATCCCCTAGATCGGGGAAATTTACATCAGATCTACGATGGCTATGGTAGTCAGGAGTGGGAGGGTTGGATATCGTTGTTTCAATCCCCTAGATCGGGGAAATTTGTATCTAATACCAATATCTAAGCAAAGGTTCTAAGCTTTTAGTTGAGTTTTAATCCCCTAGATCGGGGGAATTTGTATCTAATTACAGCAACACGCTTATGCTCAACAGCAATGGGACGCTTTATTGTTTCAATCCCCTAGATCTGGGGAATTTGTATCTAATAAACCATGGGAACAGAGCTATGGATGGGCATTGAAGGAGCTGGCTTGTTTTAATCCCCTAGATCGGGGAAATTTGTATCAGATCTGAAGGTGCGATTTTGGATAAAAAGCAAATTGAGGAGTGGTTTCAATCCCCTAGATCGGGGAAATTTGTATCTAATCAGCATGGCTCTCATTAACGGTAAGTATTGGTGCTTTGCGTTTCAATCCCCTAGATCGGGGAAATTTGTATCAGATAACGGTAATGCAATTGGTAACACAGCAATTGCTGTCACTAGGTTTCAATCCCCTAGATCGGGGAAATTTGTATCAGATAACGGTAATGCAATTGGTAACACAGCAATTGCTGTCACTAGGTTTCAATCCCCTAGATCGGGGAAATTTGTATCAGATATAAAGGATCAAAAATGAGAACAGCAGTATCAACAATAACGTTTCAATCCCCTAGATCGGGGAAATTTGTATCAGATAGCCCAAAAAACGCTTGTAAATTAACAATGAGTTTTAAAAGAACTATTGATAGGCGGCATTATATCACAAATGGCAAAATGTTCGAAAATGTGGCTAAAAAAATTTTTCAAATTCGCACTCTTTTGCTTATAGATAGCTTAAGATAGCGAATTTAAGGGCATTTATAAAAGCTAAAAAGTTCGAAAATCTAAAATGAAAAGTGAAAATTTGTGTGATTTTCGAATTTTGGCAAATTTGGGCTATATGCTAAGTGCCTAAAAAAGGAAACTTTAAAAGTGCAAAAATGCAAAAGTTCGAGAAAGTCTTTTTTGAGATAGAGAAATTTGAGATTTTCGAAGATTTTGAAACTTAATAAAATATAAAAATGGGGTAAAAAGGGCGTTTTGAAATTTAGAAAAGTTCGAAAATCAAATCCCTAAAAAAGGCGCTTAGACGTAGGTGTCACTTGGGCAAAATATCTTGCCATCGCCTAAGGTCTCGCTTTTAGCCATACAGCTTTTACAGATGCGGTAAAACAGCACTTTGTCAGTTTTAGGGTCGATGATCTTTGATATGCGCTCTTTTATAGAGAAAAAGTCACGCTCTTGGATGTCTAGCTCAAAGACAGAGTAGTTTGCCCTTATGCCGTAGCTTTCAAGTAGCGCGGCTAGCTTGTTTCGGCGCTTGGTCAGGCGGACGTCGTAGCAGATGATGATGTTCATTGAAATCTCCCTATAAAAGGCTTGTATTTTTCATTTTGTGTGACGGCTCGCTTTAGGGCGTAGGCTTGCTTATCGATGATGTCTTGTGCTTTTAGCTGCTCGCCTCTATACTGCGTGTAGGCAAAGAGCTTTTCGTTGACGTTTTTGGCGATATTTTGCCTAGTTTTGGCAGATAAAAGGCCGTCTTTTATCTCGAAAGGCTCATTTTTATTTACCATAGAGATGATAGCGCGATCGACGATGAAGGCTCTAAATTCCTCGATGAGATCGAAGG
Organism: Campylobacter concisus; assembly: GCF_002913545.1. Classification (GTDB taxonomy): domain Bacteria; phylum Campylobacterota; class Campylobacteria; order Campylobacterales; family Campylobacteraceae; genus Campylobacter_A; species Campylobacter_A concisus_AV. The sequence continues at coordinate 24,848 of NZ_PPBR01000103.1, forward strand.
CTAGAGTGGGCTTTTGCTCGTCAAGTGCGTGCAGATATGAGACGTGAGGAGAGAGCCCTACGGCGGCGATGGACTTTAATATCTTTGAGTAAAGTATGGCGTAGCCGTAGTTTAGGGCTAAATTTACAATGTCGGTAGCACCCTGCGTGATGCGCGCGGTGAAGCTAAATTTATAGTCTATCGCCTTTGCTATGGCCTGCCAGTATGCGTTTGCGCTGCTGCCTTCGAAGCCCAAAAGTTCGCTTACGCTTTGGGCGTTTGGGACGTGGGAGGTTAGTATCTCTTGCATGGAGCTAATGTGGGAGCTTAGGCTTTTGTGGTATTTGTCTAAGTATTTTAGGTAGTTGATCTGGTTTTTTAGCTTACCGATGATGAACTGCTGGGCGATACGCAGAGACTTTTTGGTTTTTAGCAGGGTGATCTGCGAGGCGGCGGTTTTTGAGATGGCTGAGTTTGCTGTAAAGAGCGTGGCGTAGCTTAAATTTGTCTTTTCGTCGATGAAATTTATAGAAATTTTGCGTTTGGCGCACTCTTTTATGACGGCGGAGCTTAGAGAAATTTGGGCGTTTATGATGATCTGGGTTATTTGAGCGATCGGGAATTTGTGCTTGATAGTGCCTTTGTCTTTTAGAACAAATTTACCCTGTGAGAGCGCTAGAAAGTAAAATGGCGTCGTGATGTGGATGACGGAGCTTTGCGAGAAGGACTTTGTATACTCGCGCTTTTTGGCTTCGAGGGCGTTTTGGACGGACTTTACGGCTGGGCGTTTAGCGTTTTTGTAGTAGGAGAGAATTTTTGCTTTTTTGAGAGAGTGGCTTAGCTCAAATGGAAAATTTAAATTTGATAGAGCGTCTGCTAGAGTGTGCTTGTCTATAGTTTTTAGAAATTTGCGAGTTAAATTTGTCAAAACTTCATCAAAATGCAGGCAAAAGCTATCTTTTTGTGCTGGCGAAAAGAGCTTAAACGAGATGGTCTTTAAATGTGAGATATAGGCGTTTATGCTCTCTACGCTTTGGGCGATGTCTGGCTTTTTAGACGAGGATGTGAGTTTAGAGAGGATGTGGGTAAATTTATCACCACCTATGCTTAGCTCGTGGGACTTAAAATTTACGCCTAGAAAGGTAAATTCGCTATCTTTGTCGTGCAAGGATGTTTTGGCTTCGTTTAGGGATAAATTTATGGTTGCTAAAAAGTCCTTTAGCCTAGCAAATGCTTGATCGCAGGCTTCATGTGAGCTAAAAAATAGAACAAAATCATCTGCGTATCTTACAAACTCTATGCTGCTACGCTCGAGAAATTTATCCATCTGATCTAAATAGATGTTTGAAAGAAGTGGGCTTAAGACGTCGCCTTGATGGACGCCTTTTGTGTGAGAGGTGTAGTCAAAACGCTCGAAAATGCCATTTTTTATCCAAAGCTCGATGAGCCTAATGATGCGAGTGTCTTTGATATTTGAGCGCAGAATTTCAAGCAGTTTTTCGTGGTTTATGTTTTCAAAAAAGTCTTTTATGTCGGTTTTTAAGACAAAGTCGTGCGTCAAGCAAAAATCTCTTGCCCTAAAGATGGCGTTTGAGTATGATTTGCCACTTCGGTAGGCGTAAGAGCGGTTTGAAAAGCCTTTGTCAAAATAGCCTGAAAGCTCGCTAATGAGGATGTTTTGTGCAAATTTATCTTTTAAAGATGGGATGGCTAGTTTGCGAAGCTCATCTTTGTTCTCTTTGGGGATGAAGGCTCGTTTTAGTGGCTGGGGCGAATAAGAGAGGTTTAAAATTTCATCCTTTAGCTCAGTAAAAAATGCCTCCGTGCAGAGATCATCCATGCTAAGTCCGTCAAGCCCTAAGGCTGTGTGCTTGAGCCTTTTTAGCGCATAGTCAAATGTATCTTTTGTAAAAATATCCTCTAAATTTAGATCAAACATAGGCTATCCTTTTTAGCTTTTTAGTGCTTGACGCAAAAGCTAGCCAGAAGCACAAAGGCTAGATCTGCGTCACAGCTATCTTACCCAGTCCAAAAACGGTGCTTTTGCCAACGCCTGTGATAGTGGCTAGCTGCAAAAGCCCTGCTGAGCGCTCATCAAGGCCATAAACTCGCATCTTGCCAGTGACGCCGCCAAAGTGCATCTTGGTGTGCTGGCGGTTTGAGTAGCGCTCAAGGTCGTAAAAGCTAAGCTCTTGCTCGAAATGGTCAAATTTAACTTCAAATTTATCTATCTGCGTGCCTGAAATGCCCTCGTATCGCATGGCGATCTGGCGGATGAATGACCTAAAATCGATCTCGCTTTTAACTAGGGCATTTTTTTGTTTTATGCGAAGTGGGGTTTGAAGGTGGATCTCGTAGTCGCCTGCGGTGAAATTTGGTGTGAAATTTAGAGTTTCTGGCTCGGAGTTTATTAAAAATTTGGTTTCAACCATTTTGCCATTTAGCGCGAAGTGGCTGAGCTTAAATTTATCTCTACTTGCACCAAGACCGATCTCTTGCATATTTTTAACAGCGATAGCTACATAAGGCAGGTAGCTAACGGCATGCTCGAAAAGTAGAATTTTAAAGTCAAAGCTCGTTTAATCAAGCTCGATATCTAGCCTGAAATTTGGCGTATCGGAGATGTTTTCAAAAAATTCATCATAGATGCAGCTACCAGAAATGTCGCATGTGCCGCACTCTTGGCTAACATAAGGGCAGCTGGCGAACCTTAGCGCGTGTCCGAAAGTGCCTCTGATGGTAGAGCCTATAAATGGATAGGTGGGCTTTAAATTTGTGCCGCAAACGGCTAACTCTAAATACTTTAGCATGGTTGCCTTTGAGAGATTTTTTAAAATTATACTCTAAAAGAGGTTTTAGCTAGCTAGAGCACGCAAAATGGGCACTTAAATGTCAGCATTTGACACTGCTAATTTGTAAGATTTCGCCTATTTGTAAAAATAAATTTAAAGGATAAAAAATGCAAAAGCGAGATCAAAATATATTGTCTCACATAAGGCGAGAAATTTCTCTCTCGACAAGGGTCAAAAAAGATAAAAGTAAGTATAGCAGGAAGCTAAAGCATAAGTGTGTGGAGGGTTTTTAGTAAATTGATCATCTGCGACACAACCTGTCATGCCACTAAGTTAAATTTTCATCGTAAATCAAATCAAAAACAAAAGCAAGTGTTTTAATAAATGCTTAATTATTTTTGGATTAGCAAAAAAGACATGTAATGTCCTAAAAGTTAGCATATAATTAGCAATAAAACAATATTTTTTAAATAAAATATATTTTTTATTTAAATAGTTGTAAAATATTAAATTATTTTAACATGTAAAGGAGTTGTTATGACAAAATTTGAAGAGGCGTTCCAAAAAGAGTTTGAAGAGCAAAAAGCGGCGATAAAAAAACCAAATTTAGCTATTGTTGGCGGAACCGGAGTTGGTAAAAGCTCTCTTATAAATCGTATATTTGGCAAAAATGCAGCAAAGGCTGGTGTTGGTGCTCCTATTACTAAAGGTATGAACAGAATAGAAGATCTGAGCCAAAGTGTGCCGATAGTGTTTTATGACACTGAGGGGTACGAAACAACAAGTACAAATGAGCAAAACAATACAAATTTCGAACAAAATATAATCCCTGAGCTTGAAAAACTTCAAAAAAAGAATCTGGATGAGCAGATACATATAGTTTGGTATTGTATATCTATAGCAAATCATAGAGTAACGCCTTACGACATAAAAAATATCAAGTATTTTAAAGATAACGGATATAAAATCGCAATAGTTTTTACAAAATGTGATACCGATGAAGAACTGGAAGATGGTAGTGGCAAAGATGCAAACGAATTTAAAGGTATCATCAAAGAAAAAATCGGCCCAATGTATTTTTTTGAAACCACAAATGATGAAAGTATGAAACTTGATATAGATGCTTTGCTTGAGTGGTCTGTTGGTCAACTTGATGATGATATGCTAAGACAAGCCTTCATATCGGCACAAATTTCTTCGATAGAGCTTAAAAAGCAAGAAGCTTATAGGATAGTAAAAATAGCCGCTGCAACGACTGCTGCAACAGCAGGGCTAAATCCAGTACCAGTCTCAGACGCCCTTCTTATAGCACCACAGCAAATAACCATGTGTGTAGAGATAACAAATATCTTTTGGCTAAATACCGGTAGCGCTTTAAATCTAGAAGAGCTTTTAAAAGCACAGTTACTGCAAATGGTAGGCAAGGCAGCAGCAGCTAGTCTTACAAAATTGATACCTGTTTTAGGGCAGCTCATAAACGCAGCTGTTGCAGGAGGGCTTACTTATGGATTTGGTTTTGCTATAACCGAGGCAAATGCTATGGCGCTAAATGAGTTTTTAAAGACTGGTCAAATGCCTGTTTGGGCTGAAGTTTTTAACTCAAAATTTATATTTAATTTTATGAATAAAGCAAAAGATCAATTCAAGGGATAGGCTATGAGTGTTGCTTGCAATATTTTAATCATAGGAAAAACTGGCACCGGCAAAAGCTCTTTTGCAAACTATCTTTTTGATGTGGATAAATTTACTACTGGTTCAGGAGAGCCGGTAACTAGCTGGTCTGAAAATTTTCAAGCATATCATTTTGAAAAAGAGGGCATAAAGATAAATGTATATGATTCTGTAGGATTAGAACCCGATAATCAATCAAAGTGGATGGGAGAGCTTGATAATTTTTTAGCTCATAAGCAGAGTCAAAAAGATCCAAATAAAATCATACATGCTTTGTTTTACGTTATAAATGCTTCAAGTGCCAGAATAGAGCCTGGCGAGATAACCAAAATAAAAGAGATCAAGCAAAAATATGATATAGACGGAACCATTGTCTTTACTCACTGCGATGTCGCTGATGATGACACGCTATGCCAACTTGAAAAAAATTGCAAGCAAAATAATCTTAAGAGTATAAAAATTTGCTCCATATCAAGAAAAACAAGAGCTGGAACACAAAGTCAAAAGTATGGCAAAGATGAGGCTGTCAAAATTTTGTTAAACTCATCGTATGAAAAGATAGGCAGAGAGCTTAGCGTAGCTACCTATAATAGTGTTATAGGGTATATGGAGCAGATAAGAAAGAGGCTGAGAGATAAGATTTCTCTGCTTGATTTTGATCTGTTTAAAAGCAATAAAGATAAATTTAGACAAAAACTTCTAGCTGCCATTAAACCTATACTTGAGGATATACAAAATGAGAAAATCATTCCGCAAAATTACATTTCATATAAAAAATTTTTAGATGAGTTTGGCAATGAGTATAAAGGAGAGGATGTTTTTAGTGAAAATTTTAAAAAGCTAAAAACAAAGGTAGAGAGTTTTAGGAGTTACTTTTCAGCAAATAATGATCTTTCCATATCATTATTGTCTATAGTCTCAGACAGCAACTTATTTTCAAATGGATTTAATTTTTTTATTCCGTTTGGCATAAAAGCTATTTGTAATTTTATATTATTAGATTTAGTAGATTCAAAGATAGACGCTTTTATAGATGAGCTACTTAAAGAAAAGTACGTGATTATGCAAGAGGATAAAAATTTAAGCAGCGATGATATCCGTAGACTTGAAGTGCTAAAGAGTTACGCCCAAATTTCACTGAAATTTGAAAGTATGCCATTTTTAAAATACAATAATAGTTCTATGCCATTGATATTATGCGTAGGTCCGACATTATTTGAACAAAGCATAAAAAAGTTGATTGTCTTATTTTCATCACTAGGTGATACACCTTTTGAAAAGCTATGTAAAAGTATAGATAATGCTATTGACAAAGATGATTTTGCAGAGATATTTAGAACTACCAGGGATGCTTGTGGATACATAAATTATAATAACTATCAAGAGCTTGAAAAACACAAAAAAGCAAAAGAAATTTTATTTAAGGGAGTTGAAGTTATACAAGAAAAATTTTATAAGGCAAAAATAATAGCCGACAAAGCAAAAAAAGGCAAAAAGATAAATATAGAGGAGTTAGAATACGTTAAAAATATGCTAAATAACATAAGCTAACTGACACAACCTGTTATTATTAGAATGGCACTTATATTTTAATAAAAAGGAGTTTTGAAAATGTTAGATAGAATAAAAGATAATGTGTTAGCAGCGATTCTTGCTTTGGACTTTTTAACGACATCTAGTAAGGATTTTGGTCTTGCGCATGCTTGGGCAGAAAGAATATTAGGAACCCATCAAGTCTCACCAGAATATCTAATGCATATGTATAATGCCCTCTCTAATAAGGAGGTCGAAATTGATTTAATCATAGAATATGTTACTAAAATAACAGGCGATAGCATAAAAACCGCTATAACTGATATACAAAAGTGCAAGAAGCCAGACTGGAAAGAGTTAAAAGAAGAAAAACTAATAAATGCATATGATGCCATGCAAACTATATACAAAAAGCACTTCGAGCAAGCCAATCCATACGTTTATACACCAGAACAAATAAGAGATGCCCTAAGCAAAGTAAATACACTGGTAGATCAAATAGAATTAAAAATTTTATTTGATGAAGAGGCAATGAAAAAAGCAATAAAGCTTTTAAAGATTAAAGATCAGAAGGGGCTGTTAACATATACGCATGATCAATCTACAGAAATTGAACACATGGTCCCAAAAAACGATATCAGAATAAACGAAAAAGATATATTAGGCTTTGCACTTTTGCTAGTAGCGCAAAATAAGCTAAAAAATATAATTTCAAACAATCCTATTGCTGTTATAGCCTATTTAAACACTACTAATCATAAAGATTTTAAAAAAGCATATAGCAATATGATGGATAATTATAAAGCAGTAAGTGAATATAGGTCAAAATATTTAGATTATTTTCTACGTTACGATATAAAAAATATAAGTCTAAAGAATTTTTCTACAACACCGCCAGAATATAATGCTGAATTGCATATAGTGATACCAAAAGACTATTATACTTTTACAATAAATACGAACAATAAGTATGATTAGGCTTTTTGATAGACAAATATTTAATTATTGTGTCTTTTTTTAGCCTCTTCACATGCTACGACACAACCTGTCATGCAACTAAGTTAAATTTTCACCATAAATCAAATCAAAGGAGCATAGATGTTAAGATACATCATAGGCGGCGTGGCGCTTGGAGCTATAGGTTTTGGGTTGAAAAAGTATTTTGATAATTATAATACATGCACACCATATAACAACACGCAAAATGAGCATAGACCACACAAGCATGACGATATAGATATGAGTGATTTGGTCATTAGCGATGATGTTTTTTTAGAAGAGAATGAGCTAGACGGAAGTCGTAAATTTAATGAAACTATTAGTCGCCTTTTTCTTTCTTTGCAAAGTTTGCAAGAAAAACTCTCTGGCATAGAAAATTTACCAGAGTTAAAGTCCGCCTACACATCCATTAGCGGTGAGAAAATTTTAAAATTTAACAGATCAGATAGCGAAAATTTTAATAAATTATTTCCTCTTTTTATAAATTCAAAAGAAGATTTGCAAATTTTATGCGATCTAAATTTGATGATAGACTTTACAGTAGGCTGGATGATAACAAATAACATTACTAAACTTGATCTAGCGCAAAGCAAGAGTGATGACTATAACAAATTTGAAGAAGATGAAAAAGTGCTTATCATTAAACTTCTTGAGCTAAACAATAGACTAGTTAAAGCACTAAGAGAGCTAAGAGCCGCCATACATATGCAAGAGATCGCGACTATTTTTAAAGATGCTACAGATGTATATAAAAGATACTATGATGAGAAATTTTTTAAGGAGAAAATTTATGAATAATAGTGTTTCATGTTGTAAAAAGTATTTAAAAAGATAAGAAGCAAAAATGTGGAGATTATTTTTAGATTTATTGTTTGGTTATGTCATGTATAAGATCATTAAATTTTTAGCACTAAATTTATATTTGCCAGCACTACAGGAGCTTATAAAGCAAATTTATATGAAACTAAAGTTGAGTATTTAATTTATGTTTAGTTTGTCACATCCTTTGTGGTAAAATTAAGAATCACATAGGATGTGACAAACTTTGTTTATTATATTGTTAAGGAGAAAACAATGCCAAGACGTCCAAATCCATTTAAAATGTGCTGTACAAACTGCGGTTATGAAAAGGTAGTTCATTTTAGCAGTGATTGCCTAGATGCTGATGATATGGCCCAGATACCAAAAGTGTGTCCAAAATGCGGCAATGATAAATTTGAGCGCAAACCATACACAGATACTGGTTACAGCATGTTTGATTTAATAAAGAAAATTTTTAAGTAAAACTATGTCAGATAAAATTCACAATATCCTCATCCTCTACAACCCATACTACCAAAGTGATGTTATCGAGCAGCATCTTAAAATTTTAAATGACAAGGGCAAGGTTGCCTTTGGCAAGATAAAGAGCAAGCGCCGAGATATGATAAATCCTTTTGAGGAACAAATAGAGCAGTTTGCTCAAGAGTTAAGCTCAAGTAGCGATGCCAAATTTTTGCATCTCTTTTTAACTGACTATTCAAATTTATTTGTAGCAAAGGTCATCTCTATCACAAGTGATGATATGGGCGAGATCGCACCGAGTTACTACAAAGAAAAAGGACTTGATGTAGAGAAGTGGTTTGTGATAAGTGACATAAGGGAGCTAGCTAGAAACGACTTTGAGTGTGTTAGAGATAACTACCTAGCGAATTTCACGGTAAATGGTCACACATACGCAGTCTATGGCAATGCCTACGTCTATCCACTCATTATAGATACCAAACAAGGCATGAGCTACTTTGATGACGAGAGCAAATTCTATCCTGACGTTTATAAGAGTGATGAGTTTTTAGAGATCAAGAAAAATTTGACTTGCTATTGCTTTGGGCAAAATTTGATAAACCTCATGCATCCAGACAGTATAGAAAACATCATCTCAGCCGAGATAGAGTATCTTGACAACATCTCCAACCCACTCTATGACTTTAGCTCAGTCGTAGTCAAATACTCAAAGACTATGGAGCAAGAAATTTATGCCTTTGCTAAAGTGCTTTTTAGAAAGCTCACAGATAAAAATCCAGCCATCCTAAAGATAGCCTATGAAGTTCAAGGCTCAAAATTTACGGTCGCTGATATGTTTAACAATAAACCAAATTTAGGAACCTATAAATTTCTTTTTAAAAACTATCTTGTCCAAGATACGCTAGAAGGAAATATGTTGCAAACTTATGTAGCCAAAACTCTGCCAAAAGTCATAACATCACTCCAAGACTTACGCAATGAAACAGTTCATGCCAAAGCCCCTAGCCATGCAGACGTGACAAAACTAAGAGCAAAGATAGTAGGAGTTGGAGAAGGTAGTGTGCTAGCTAAACTCGTAAAAGCTAGAGCTGAGGCAAATAAAATTTAGCCTACGCCTCTTGAGATCATAGCAAGTATAGTTATTTTGGTAGTACCTGTGTTATTAACATCGCTTGTAGTCCCAAAGACTATGTCACTATCTGGCTCAAGATGCTGTTCTATGATATTTATGGCCTCTGTTAAGTCTGAAAATTCCATACTTTCTTCTATCTCAAACCAAGCTACCGCGGATCTAACCGCTACATCTGATGAAAAAAGTTTTTGTATGGCTTGCTTGGTAGCATTTTGGATAGCATCTTGCCCACTAGAAATGCCTCTAACGATCGCTGGCATGCCATTATGGGCCATAGTGCTTTTAATGTCGGATATGTCTAGCCCTATGCTTGCAGAGTGGTCACTAAACTCTTTTATAAACATAGCGCTGCTAGCCATATCAACTAGGTCTTTGTCTATATCTTTTAAATTTTGCTCATACGAAGTAAAACCTTGAAAATTTGAAAGCTTTAGCCCATTTATCTGATAATTTTCATCATTTATTATCTTTTCAAATGCACTAAACCTCTCTTTGTAGTAGTGCATTTTATTTCTACCTGCCTCATCTATTTGTACATTGCTTGTTGCTCTATCTATGATCTCGGCTAAGCTCATATCTTCTCCTTTTTTAAAAAATTTAATGAAATTTACACCAGAGCATTGACAGGTTGTGTCTTGATCTGTTTTTAGGATAAAATAGCGAAAATTTTAAAAGGATTTAAGATGCACTATCACGACAAGATAGCCTTTAGGCTCGCTCAAATTTTAATAAAGCTAAATGACGGAGCAAGACTTAGTATAGATGAGCTCACGGAGGAATTTAGTGTCAATAAAAGAACCATTTTAAGGGACTTTGAGCGCCTAAATATACTGCCCATAGAAAAAACAAATGGCAAATACTTTTTGGCTGATTACGCACTTGGCAAGCTTAGCTATAAAGATATCCAGGCATTTGCAATACTTAGTGGAGTGAAGTCATTATTTCCGGACCTAGACGATAAATTTATCAGCGACGTCTTAAATGAGAAACTAAACAAGGCTTATCTCATCAAAAATCAAGGCTTTGAGGATCTACAAATTTCAAGAGTCGAGTTTGAAGAGATAAGTGCTGCTATCATTAAAAATAAGATAGTTGAGTGCTCTTATAGCGCTAGATTTAGATCACTAAAACCATATAAGCTAATAAACAACAATGGCGTCTGGTACCTCCTAGCAGATGATAGTAGCAAGCTTAAAAATTTCACCCTTTCAAAGCTTGAAAATATAAAGATAAAAGATAGCACATTTAAACCAAATGAAGAATTTACAAACCGTATCAAGCAAAACGATACAAACTGGTTTTCGGACGTAAAATTTGAAGTGATGCTAGAGATAAAAAGTGAGGCGATGAGCTATTTTAAAAGAAAGAAATTCTTGCCAAATTTTAAAATAATAAGCGAGGATAAAGATAGGATCATTCTAAGCACAGAGGTAGCCTATGACGATGAGATCCTGCGTGTGGTCAAATACTGGCTGCCATTTATCAAGATAAAAGAGCCTGAGTATCTAAGGGTGAAATTTGAGAATCTGCTTAGGGACTATCTAGAATGCAGTTTATAATTATGTAATATTTTTCGTTTATTTTTTTAAAGAAATACATGTTATTAATAAAACATTTTTATCTTTTTGCTTGAAAATAAGGTCATTCATGGTCTATAATTTTAAGATATTTGTTTCGATTCCTAATATAGATACTAGCATTAAGTAATTTATAAGTATTTTTATGATATGTAATAGATCATAAGCAAAAACCATTGATACATCGTGCTTCTGAAATAAAAATCAAAAATTATTTACCACTTTAAACAAACTAGCCACCAAAATATCCTATAATACACACAAATTTAAAAATAAAATATTTTTAACCAAAGGAGGTTAAGATGATCAAAATTAGTTAAAAGCAGAGGCTCCATTTAAGTAATTAAAGGAGAACCTCTACGATAGGTTGTTAGGACTCCTATTGTACTAGTTCTCTACTTTTAAACTACTTAAATAAAAACCTTATCAACAACTACTATATTAAAGCAATGGGCACACTATAGGTATGTCTATTTGGTGAGATAGCTATTGCTGTCTCTTGATTTTTAAATGGCAAAAAGGAGAAAAAATGCCAAGTAAAAAAATGCTTTTAAATGATTTAAAGGCTATTAGAAAAAATAAAACAAAAGAAGAGATTAAACAAGCATGTATTGAAGTCTTGTTTCCACAACAAACTACGATCAAAGAGTGCAAGTTACTAATCGAAAATCGTTTTAGCGTAAAGCTATCAAATAAGGAGTTTTCCAAATGGAGAAAAGAGTATGAAGAAACAAATGCCAATCAACCCACTGATGCATGTCATATTTTCGATTCCAAAGAAGATAAGAAAGAAAGTGAGGAGCTAAGCAATGGCACTAATAACCAAGAGTAGCGATACAGCAGTTGCGGCAAATGCCGTAATTGCTCTACAAGAACATATCGAAATGAGCAATAAGGCTAGTGAAAATATTGGAAATAATATTGAACTTTTTAATCAAACTGCAGATAGCTTTGATAAAAGCTTTAAAGAAAAAATAGAACTTATAGAACAAGGAAGTGTTGAACTTACAAATGCAACAAAAGATATTCAAAACAACTTTAAAAATACTCTAAAAGGTGCAGACAAAACCATATCGAAGATTAACTCATCTTTTACCTCTTTGATGAAGAAGATAGTATCTGCATTAATTGCCTTTGTATTTATAGAAGCGATCTTCTTTTTTGGCTACTTGTTTTATGATAGCCATAAGACAAATGAAGCCAGATCTGCACTACAAAGCAATCTAGATAAAACACTTAATAAAGCGTCCAATCTTCAAGGCTTTATCATCCATATCTACAACCAAGATAGTCAAAAAGCTAGTGAAGATTTTACTAAATGGCTAAACACAAATGGTGACAGCAATGTTTGGTAGTAAGCAAATTTTTCTAATAGCAAGACACATACAATGTATGACACTTCGTTTTCATACCTTGTATAATCTTGCTCTGCCGAGGGCTACAATGCGAGATATAAGAAGCGTTAAAAGCGCTTCATC
>NZ_PPBR01000104.1:0-48327 GCF_002913545.1 Campylobacter concisus
ATGCTTGGCGGATATAACTTGCATTTTGCATTTGCAAGCGCTCTAAAGGTAGCTAGTGCTTTAAAAAATAGCTAATTAAATAGAAGTGAAATTTAGCTAGTGGCAGATAAAACTGCCACTAAATTTACTATCTCTGGCTTAGATACTCTTGCAAGCTTTTTACTTCAAGTGCTTTGCCAGTTTGAACTGTGCTTAGCGACTTAGCGGCCGCAAGTGCTGCACGGATAGTTGTGAAGTATGGGATCTTAAATCTAAGTATATTTTGGCGGATCTTTTTGCCATCATCTACGCTTGATTTTGTATCGCTTGTGTTTATAACAAGTGCTATATCGCCATTTTTTAGTCTATCTTCGACGTTTGGTCTGCCCTCGCTTATCTTATAGACAAACTCAGCCTCCACGCCAGCTTCGCTTAAAATTTTATGCGTACCGCCAGTTGCGACGATGCTAAAACCAAGCGCTATTAGCTCTTTTGCAAGATCAGGCGCGTAAGATTTATCAGCGTCAGCTAGCGTTAAAAATACCCTGCCCTTGCTTGGCAAAGTGTTGCTAGCAGCGATCTGGCTCTTTGCAAATGAGCTTGCAAAGTCGTGGCTTATGCCCATGACCTCGCCCGTGCTCTTCATCTCAGGGCCAAGGATAAGATCAGCGCCACTTAGCTTGTTAAACGGCAGCACGCACTCTTTTACGCAAACATGCGAACTTACGCGAGGTTTTAAGATGTCGCCATCTTCATAAACAACTCTGTAATCATCATAAAATTTAAGCGCCTCACGTAAATTTCCCTGCCACATAACTCTTGTAGCTACCTTTGCCATAGGCACGCCAGTGGCCTTGCTCACAAACGGCACGGTCCTGCTCGCACGAGGATTTACCTCGATCATATAAAGCTCATTTTCATAGATAGCAAACTGGATATTCATAAGGCCAACAACGCCTAAATTTAGCGCGATATCTCTAGTTTGCTTCTCCACTTTTTTTATCATCTCATCGCTTAAACTCATCGGTGGCAATATGCAAGCTGAGTCTCCAGAGTGAATTCCAGCCTCCTCGATGTGCTCCATTATAGCGCCGATATAGACCTCTTTGCCATCACATATCGCGTCTACGTCGAGCTCTTTTGCATCTTGTAAAAATTTATCAAGTAGTACTGGCGAGTGGTTGCTAACCTTTACCGCCTCGCTCATATACTCTTTTAGCTCACTCTCGTTATGCACTCTTCTCATCGCCCTGCCGCCTAGAACGTAGCTTGGGCGAACAAGCACTGGGTAGCCGATAGTTGCAGCCTTCTGCAAGGCTTCTTCTAAGCTAGTAGCGGTGTCGTTTTTAGGCTGAAGGACGCCTATTTTATTTATAAATTCGCTAAATTTCTTTCTATCCTCGGCCACGTCGATCACTCTTGCAGTTGTGCCGATGATCTTAGCGCCGATAACGCTTAGGCGTTTTGCAAATTTAAGCGGAGTTTGGCCGCCAAAATGCACGATCACGCCGTCTGGCTTTTCGCGCTCGATGACTGATCTAACGTGCTCAAAATCGATCGGCTCAAAATACAAAATATCGCTCGTGTCGTAGTCGGTTGAGACGGTTTCTGGGTTGCAGTTATACATTATCGTTTTTATGCCAAGGTCTCTTAAGGCATAGCTTGCATGCACGCAGCAGTAGTCAAACTCTATGCCCTGGCCGATCCTGTTTGGACCGCCGCCTATTATCATCACCTTTTTAGCGTCTTTCACAGGCTCTTTTTTAGGAAATTTAGTGATATTTGTGGTTGAGTAAAGATATGGCGTTAGTGCCTTAAACTCGCCCGCGCAAGTATCGACCTCGTTGTATTCAAGCTCGATGCCAAGTTTTTGCCTAGCAAAATAGATATCATTTTGGCTAAGCTCAAGATCGTCTTTTTCATTTATAAGCACAGCTATCATCTTGTCTGAAAAGCCCATACTTTTGGCCTCTCGCAGTAGCTCTTCATTGTTTAAGATATCCATGTCGATCTTATCTTCAAATTTAACTATCTCATAAATTTGCTCCAAAAACCAAGGATCGATCTTGCTAAACTCATGCACCTCAGCCACACTAAAGCCATCTCTAAAGGCTTGCGCTAGATATAAAATTCTCCTCTCATTTGCATTTCTGATGCCATAAATCAAAGCGTTTTTCTCTAGGCTAAGGCTGTTAAATCCGCAAAGGTCGCGCTCTAGACTACAAAGCGCCTTTTGGATGCTCTCTTTAAATGTCCTACCTATCGCCATAACCTCGCCGACTGACTTCATCGCAGTGCCTAGATATGGGTTTGATCCTGGGAATTTCTCAAATGTAAAGCGTGGGATCTTTGTCACGATGTAGTCGATCACCGGCTCAAAGCTAGCAGGCGTGCCAGTTATGTCGTTTTTGATCTCATCTAAGCTAAAACCAACTGCAAGAAGTGTCGCGACCTTTGCGATAGGGTAGCCAGTAGCTTTACTGGCAAGCGCCGAGCTTCGGCTAACGCGTGGGTTCATCTCGATAACGATCATGCGGCCAGTTTTTGGGTCTATGGCAAACTGCACGTTGCTGCCGCCAGTATCAACGCCGATCTCGCGAAGTATAGCAAAACTAGCGTCACGCATCGCCTGATACTCTTTATCTGTGAGCGTTAAAGCTGGTGCGACCGTGATAGAGTCGCCTGTATGCACGCCCATTGGGTCGAAATTCTCGATCGAGCAGACGATGATGCAGTTGTCATTTCTATCTCTAATGACCTCCATCTCATACTCTTTCCAGCCAAGCAAGCTCTCTTCTATCAAAATTTCATGTATTGGGCTTGCGTCAAGACCGGTGTTGGCTAGCTCTTTAAACTCGTCCATATTATAAGCCACGCCACTTCCTGCGCCACCAAGCGTGTAACTAGCTCTTATGATGAGTGGGAAGCCTATCTCGTTTGCCGCATTTAGCGCGTCGTCCATGTTATAAGCATATCTACTCTCAGGCAGGTCCATGCCGATCTTTTGCATAGTCGCTTTAAAAATTTGTCTATCTTCGCCTTTTTTTATCGCTTCTGGGTTTGCACCAAGAAATTTGACATCCTTTAAAAGTCCGCTCTCAAAGACTTCCATAGCGGCATTTAGCGCCACTTGACCGCCCATCGTTGGCAAGATGGCGTCAATATTTTCTTTTTCAATGATCCTTAAAATGCTATCTTTTGTGATCGGCTCTATATACGTTGCGTCGGCGAAATTTGGGTCAGTCATGATGGTGGCTGGGTTTGAGTTGATAAGCACTACGCGGTATCCAAGCTCTTTTAGTGTCTTGGCCGCTTGCGTGCCTGAGTAGTCAAATTCGCAGGCTTGACCGATGACGATAGGGCCTGAGCCGATTAGCAAAATGGTATTTATATCTGTTCTTTTTGGCATCATTTTTCCTTTGTTACAACGTATAGGTAGTTTGGTATGTTTAGCTTCGCATAAGGCTCAACTATCACGCTTTGATAGGAGCTCTCTTTTAAAATTTTACTCACGCGCCCTACTGGCACCCCACTAAAAAATATCCCGTCAAGCCCGCTCGTAAAGACCTCGTCGCCCTCTTTTGGGCTGAGCCATTGTGGGATAAATTTCACCATTATTTGACCTTGATTTCCATGCGCGACGCCTGGAATTTTGTCATTTCCTATATAGACTGCAAATATACTTTTTGGGTCATTTTGCAAGTATGCTAGTGGCTTGCCATCTTTTGCGATGACGATGCCAGCGCTGCTTCCTTGATAGATGAGCCCATAAATTTTATTTGGGTCGTATCCTTCAAACTCGCTTATCCAAATTTTATTATAATCCCCGATATGCACGTAGCTAAGCCCTTTTACTAGCTTTACAGCTGGGGCGTAGGCAGTTGAGTTTTTATCTTTTAAAATTTGATTTAGCTCGTTTGCAAAAGTAGATAGAAGCGTGGCTGAGCGCTCTAGCTCTTTGTTTTGCGCTCTTAGTTTTTCTATCTCGCTAGCCTGCCTAAAATATTCATTTATATAATCTTTCACGCTTTTAGCAAAATTGTCGTATGAATTTATAGCGTAGTTGCTAAATTTGATAGATATATTGCTTAAAATTTCGCCCTTAAACATCGAGGCGCCAGCAAGCAACGCTATAAAAACAAAAAGAACAATCTTACTCTTCATTTGTTAGCTGTTGTAAAAGTCCGATCTCTTGAAGTGCCTTGCCTGTGCCTCTAGCAACGGCAAGAAGCGGCTCATCAGCTACAAATACTGGAAGCTTAACGATATCAGACAAGAACTTGTCAAGCCCTCTAATAAGCGCTCCACCGCCAGTTAGTACGATACCAGTCTCGACGATATCGCCAGCAAGATCAGGCGGCATCATCTCAAGCACGGTTTTTAGCGCATCTGCGATCTCTTTTAGCGGTTCTCTCATCGCCTCTCTCACATCCTCGCTTGTTAGCTCAACCCTACTTAAAAGACCGCTCACTTGGTCGCGTCCTTTTACCACTACGCTTAGCTCTTTTTCAAGCTGAACAGCAGAGCCCACAGCGATCTTTATCTCCTCGCCTGTTCTCTCGCCTATTAGTAAGTTGTATTTTTCTTTTATGTAATTAACTATGCTGCTATCTATCTTGTCGCCAGCTGTGCGGATAGATTTTGATATTACCAGACCGCCAAGTGAGACGACACCGATCTCAGTCGTACCACCGCCGATATCAACTACAAGGTTGCCTTGTGGCTCACGAACTGGTAAATTTGCTCCGATAGCCGCTGCCATAGGCTCTTCTATCAAAAATACCTCTCTTGCACCAGCACTTAGCGCACTCTCTCTAACAGCCTTTCTTTCAACCTGAGTAAGTCCGTAAGGAACTGAGATGATGATCCTTGGGCGTAAGAAATTTTTCCTTCTATGGGTCTTTTCTATAAAGTAGCGTATCATTCTCTCTGTCATGTCAAAGTCCGCGATAACGCCATCTCTCATCGGTCTTATCGCCTCGATGTCGCCAGGAGTTTTTCCCACCATCTCTTTTGCAGCGTGGCCGACTGCTAGAATTTTTTGTTTTCCATATTTTTCACGTCTTACCGCAACAACTGATGGTTCATTTATGATTATTCCCTTATCTTTTACCAAAACCAAAGTGTTTGCCGTACCTAAATCTATACCCATATCACTTGAGAAAAAACCTATAACCTGATCTAAAAACATCTATTTCCTTTACGCTGTTAATTTATTGTGCTTTACCAAAATCGGCTTTGCCTTATCTTTTACCGTCTCTTTTGAGATCACGATATCGTAGTCTTTTAGCTCTGGTAGATCATACATTATATCTGTCATGAGCTCTTCCATTATGCTTCTAAGCCCTCTTGCTCCAGTCTTTCGCTCGATCGCAAGGCTCGCTATCTCTTCAAGCGCCTCATCATCAAATTTAAGCGTAGCGCCGTCGATCGCACAGAGCTTTTGATATTGTTTTAATATCGCATTTTTTGGCTCGGTCAAAATTTTAACCATATCCTCTTTTGTTATCTCATTTAATGTAGCCACCACGTGAAGTCTGCCGATGAGCTCTGGGATGAGGCCATATTTTACAAGATCGTCTGGCTCAAGCAGGCTTAGTAAATTCTCTTTTTCGTTTTTGCCACGTTTTTCTTGGTTAAAGCCAAGTACGTTTTTACCGACTCTGCGCTCGATGATGTCAAGAAGTCCGTCAAATGCACCGCCACAAACAAATAAGATATTTGTCGTATCTATCTGGATGAAGTCTTGGTTTGGATGCTTTCTGCCGCCTTTTGGTGGGATATTTACGACACTTCCTTCGATGATCTTTAAAAGCGCTTGCTGCACGCCCTCGCCTGAAACGTCTCTTGTGATGCTTCTATTTTCGCTCATTCTAGCGATCTTATCGATCTCATCGACAAATACAATGCCCTGCTCCGCCTTTTTCACGTCGCCATTTGCAGCTTGTAAGAGCCTTGTGAGGATGTTTTCAACGTCCTCGCCGACATATCCAGCCTCAGTTAAGCTTGTCGCATCGCAAATCGCGATAGGCACGTCAAGAAATCTCGCCAAAGTCTGAGCCATCAACGTCTTGCCACTTCCAGTTGGACCAACAAGCAAGATGTTTGACTTTGAAATTTCTGTGTCGTCTTTGATGTCGCTTTGTTTAAAAATTCTCTTATAGTGGTTATATACGCCGACGCTAAAGACCTTTTTAGCCCTATCTTGACCGATCACGTAGTTATCAAGTACCGCTTTTAGCTCCTTTGGTGTGAGCTTTTGATACTCTATCGCCTCATCGTTTTTACTCTCTTCTACACTCGTATCACCATGTATCATATCGTATGCGGCACTGATGCAATACTCGCATATATAGGCGTTTCCTTCGATATCTGCTAATAACCTTCTCTCAGCAGACTCAGCCTCGCCACAAAAATTACACTTTCTAGCCATTAATCTCTTCCTTTTGCAAGCGGAATTCCTCTTGTCGTTTCTAATATAAATTTACACATTTTTTTAACGTTTTCGTCGCTGGTTTTTGCGATCAGCTCATTTGCTTGATCTTTTAGGCTGATGCCTTGATTAAACAAAAATTTATAAGCGCGAACAAGCTCTTCAACCTGCTCTTTGTCAAATCTACGCCTAATGCCAACTAAATTTAAGCTTCTTATATAGGCTCTGTTGCCCTCAGCTAGGCAAAATGGCACTACATCTTGGCTAAGAGCGCTTGCTCCTGCGACCATGCAGCTCTCACCCACTCTAACAAACTGATGAATAGGCGTAAGACCGCCCACAACAGCGTAGTCGCCAAGCTCGACGTGGCCTGCTAGAGTTGCGTTATTTGCCAAAATGACGTTGCTGCCTATTATGCAGTCGTGTGCGATGTGAGAATATGCCATGATAAAGGCGTTATCGCCGATCCTTGTTATACCATCGCCCTTGTGCGTGCCTGAGTTTATCGTGCAAAACTCACGTATAGTTGCATGCTCGCCGATGATGACGCCAGTATCGACCTCATCTTTATAACTGATATCTTGCGGGATGTCGCCTACGATCGCGTAGCTAAATACACGAGAGTTATCGCCGATCCTCGTCTTGCCAAGCACCCTTGCGCCTTGTTTTATCGTGACGTTGTTGCCAAGGACCGCATCTTTGCTTACAAATGCGTAAGCCTCGATATTTGCGTCATCTCCAATGATCGCTCCATCTTCTATAACTGCTGTTTGGTGGATATTTTTCATTGTCTCTCTTTTTTAAGCAAAAGCCTATTTATCGACTATCATCGCTTTTAGTTCAGCCTCGGCGCATAGCACATCATCAACGTATGCTTTGCCCTCAAGCACCCAGATATTGCCTTTATGTTTTAATACATTTAATCTATACTCTAGCCTATCTCCAGGGCGGACTGGATGGCGAAATTTCGCTCCGTCTATGCTCATAAAATAGACTACTTTGTTCTCGATGCCAGCTTGATGCTCGTCGCTCATGCTCTTAAACGCTAGCACGCCGCCAGCTTGCGCCATGCCCTCAATGATCATCACGCCAGGATAGATCGGGTGGCCTGGGAAGTGCCCCTGAAATATCGGCTCGCCAATGGTTACATTTTTATAAGCGACGATGTTTTTTGCAGGCTCTAGCTCGACAACTCTATCGATAAGCAAAAAAGGAAATCTATGTGGGAGAATTTTTTGAATTTCTACGACGTCTATCACGTTTTAGCCTTAGTAATGTAAATTTTGGCAGATTGTAACAAATTTATACTAAGAAAAAAATTATTAGTCTCTTTTAAAATATCTGAAATTTAGCCTTAGTAGGTCTAAATTTAGTCCTCTAAAACCAAAATTTCTTCGCTATCGTTGTAAAAAACAGCCTTTGCGTAAATTTCGTAGCTGCCCTTTTTGACCTCATCTAAGACGATGATAGGATTTTGCGAAAACTCCCCGCATATCTGCCTACGAAATTTCATCTCAGCGCCAAGCTCAAGCGGCCTTTTACAAAGCTCATCAACGCTTTTAAATTTGCTATTTGTAAATTTATTAAAGCGCCCTATGCTCATAAATATCGCGCCCTCTTTTAGCTCATCATCGATCTCGCAGTCACGCTCTACATTAAGCTTTAAATTCTCTCTTTTAAAGCCAGAGTAGAGCACAAAGTAGCTTGGCACCACAACTCCATCAAATTTAACACTAGCGCGCAAAAGCCTGTAGTTTAAAAAGCGCCTTCTAAAAAGGTGAAATTTCTCCCCTCTCGCCTCGCAAAGGCGCACCTTTTTGTAAAGCTCAAGTCTAGCCTCAATGCTGCCATAAAGCGCCCTTGCGTGTAGCTCGCTCATTAGCTCACTTTGGGGTAAATTTTGCGAGTCGCGCTGTTTTTTTAGCGCAAAGACGCAGCCGCAGTAGTTTTGGTGATAGAGCTTGTCTTTTTTAGCTAAGATAAACTGCTCGCTTGTGCCACCATTTTTTCTATAATCAACCGCAACCGCCTCTAAATTTGAGCCAGCCACCGCCTCATCAAGCGCCTTTTTAAGCTGAGAAAAGTCCTTTTTTGGGCTCATCAAAAGTGTCGTCGTGATCTTATTTAGACCAAGCTCTATCGCCTTTTTAGCAGAGTCTTTCATACGAAAATCAAAGCAGTATTCGCACCTTTTGCCCTTTTCTGGCTCATCTTCAAGCCCCTTTGTACCGCCAAGCCACACTTCGTAGTCGTATTCGCCGCATATTAGCTCGATACCTAGCTTCTCGCAGCTTCGCTTCACGTCCTCAAAACGCAGTAAAAATTCGCTATATGGATGTATGTTTGGATCGTAAAAATAGCCTACTATTCGCTCATTTGGATGATCTTTTCGTAGGCGCTGTAAAAAGTAGTGGCTATCGACCGAGCAGCAGATATGAACTAGCAAATTTGACCTTTTTTGCTTGCATTATATCAAAGTTTGGCGTCATAAAATTTAGCTGCATCAAGGTATTTTTTAAGGACATTTTGGCTTGTAAGATCTTCAAATTTACCCCACGCCACTTGCTTGCCAGATTCGATGATTAGCACCTTTTGCGCTATCTTCATCGCACTTAAAATATCGTGCGTGATAAAGATAATGCTGATCTTTTCATCTAAGCTTAAAAGCAAATTTATGATCTTTTGCTTCGTCTCGTTGTCAAGTCCGCTTGTTATCTCGTCGCAGATTAAGACTTTTGGCTTTGAAAGAAGCGCTAGCAGTATCCCAACCCTTGTCGCCTCGCCGCCACTTAGCTGTGATGGATATTTGCCTAAAATTTCATCTTTTAAATTTAAATTAGAGAGAAGCTCTTTAAGCTCATTTTCGCTAAAATTAAGCTTAAGATACGACCTCACATGAGCGATGGCGGTTTTTACTTTTAGCGCTGGATTTAGGGCTTGTTTTTGGTTTTGCAAGATATATCTGATATCTTTTTTGAGCTCATTTTTGTCCGTGATTTCTTCACTGTTTATATAAATTTTGCCCCCACTTTTTGGCTCGCTAAATGATATGAGCTTTGCAAGCGTGCTTTTACCACTGCCACTTTGCCCCAAAATGGCTAAATTTTCGCCATCATCAAGCTCGTAATTTATCCCCTCTAAAAGGTGCAGCACTTCAGCTCTAGCGTTAAAATGCTCCTTAAAGCTTAAACTTTTTGATACGTTTTCAAGCCTGATTTTCACGCATTTTCCTTTAAATTTAGCCGCCCATCTCTCATCTGCCAAATTTCATCACTAAGATATTTTGTCAGCACCTCATCGTGCGAGATAAAAATGACGCTCATCTTGCCTTTTAGGCTCTCTAAGATGCCCGCCACATGGCTAGCGCTAATGCTATCAAGCCCGCTTGTTATCTCGTCGCAGATTAAAATTTTTGGCTTCAAACAAAGCGCAAGAGCGATCTGCACACGGCTCGCCTCACCGCCACTTAGCTCGTATGAGAATTTGTGCCAGATGAGATTTGCATTACCCAGCCCAAACTCCATAAAATAAGCAAATGCAAGCTCTTTATTTGATTTATTATCGCCGCCAAGATAGGCGTTAAAATGATCGCCCACGTTTAAGAGCGGATGAAGGCTTGCAACTGAGTTTTGAAAAACAAGCGCAGCGACCTTTTTTCGGTGCTCTTTTAGCTCATTTTGACTAAGTTTTAAGATATCTTTTTTATAAATGCTAAATTTATCCGCTCTCACTCTAAAATCATCATCAAAAAGCCTTATTAAGCTCTTTGCAAAGAGCGATTTGCCACTGCCACTTGCACCCGTGATACCTATAAATTTGCCCTCGCTCATGGCAAAATCAAGCTCACGCAAAAGCTTCTTATCCTTATAAAAAACGTTTAAATTTTTAATCTCTATCATATTTTTATATTGCCATTTTTTGAATTTGACGTGATGATCGAGGTTGCGAGGATGAGTAAAAAGAGCGTCACGCCAGGGAAAAGCACCATCCACCAAGAGCCAAGAAAAAGTGCCTCTTTGCTCTCATTTAGCATGATGCCAAGGCTTATTTTATTTGCGTCGCTACCCACGCCAAAAAAGCCAAGCGTAGCCTCCATGACGACCGCGTTTATCGCGTTTATGCCAAAGATGCTAACTATTAGATGCTTTAAATTTGGCAAAATTTCAAAGCAGACAAGGCTAAATTTGCTAGCCCCATTTATCACAGCTTGCTCGGCGTAGTCGCACTTTTTACTAAGTCTTAAATTTTGCATAAAGACTTTTGCGCCCTGCATAAACGAGCAAATAGCGATGATAAAAGATGTTATAAGCAGATCTCCGCTACTAAATGAGCTAAAAAGCATGATAAAAACGATGTTTGGTATGCTTAAAAAAGCATCAAGCCCCTTGTCAAAAAGGCTCTCGCAAATCCTGCTCTTGCTTGTGCCAAAGTATGCGTAGATGAGCGAGAAAAGCGTCGTTAAAAAGCCAGCTAAAAGCAAGATAAGAAGCGAGTTTTTAAGCGCGTAGGCCACTCTTATGAGATTGTCTCTACCAAGGATGTCCGTGCCAAAGATATGCTCGCTACTTGGGGCTAAATTTACCGCCATAAAATCAGTGAAATTTGGCTCAAATTTAGAGAAAAACGGCGTCACAAAGGCAAATGTGACAAGTGCCAAAAAGACAAAACAGGCTAGGAAAAATATGACTTTTCTCATAAATTTCTCTTATCTGCTAATATGGCAAAAATTTTAGCCAGTAAATTTGCAAAAACGACAAAAACAGCCGTTAGCAAAATGGTCGCAAGTGCGACTGGATAGTCTTTGGCGATGACTGCATCAAGGCTAAGCTTGCCTATGCCTGGAAAAGAAAAAATGCTCTCAATGACGTATGAGCCAGCAAAAACGCCAGCTACAAGTGTGGCGAAATAATAGACTATATCGGTGCTTGCATGCTTTATGGCAAAGAGATAAATTTTACCCCGCCCCAAGCCTCTAGCGTGAGCTGTCTGGATAAAGTCGGCGTTTAGGCTTTGATTTAGCCTGTCTCT
Source organism: Campylobacter concisus (assembly GCF_002913545.1). Lineage (GTDB taxonomy): Bacteria > Campylobacterota > Campylobacteria > Campylobacterales > Campylobacteraceae > Campylobacter_A > Campylobacter_A concisus_AV. The sequence goes on from NZ_PPBR01000104.1 coordinate 11,441, forward strand.
TACAAATTTCACGTTTGCGCCAAGGTGTGGCAAGATGATGGCAAGCGTTGGTAAGATGATAAATTTCACCCCAACGCCGCTAGATCCTAGCTCGTTTGCCCCAGAGCTTGGCAACAAATTTAGATAGACGCTAAAGATCGCTATTAGCACGAGTGCTACGTAAAAATGTGGCAAGGAAGCTAGCAAAAACGAGCTAAAATTTATAAAGATATCGGCAAATTTATTTTTATAAATGGCACTTAAAAACCCTAAAAAAAATGATAAAAAAACTATCAGAAAAAACGAAGCAAAAAACAAGATAAGAGAGTTTAAAAGTCTCTCTTTAATGAGTAAAAAAACGCTTGCCCCACTTACAAAACTAGTGCCAAAATCCCCCGTGACAAAGTGAGCCAGCCATCTAAAATACTGCACAAAAAAGCCATCTTTTAGCCCCAAATTTTCTAAAATTTGCTCTTTTATAGCCACGCTCACCGCCTGACTTCGCAAAAACATCGCATCAGTGACGTTTCCTGGCAAAAAGTATATGAGCAAAAATAGAAAAAATGAGATAAAAAACAGCAACCCAAGGCTTGAGATCGCTGTTTTTAAAATGGCTCTAAACAAAGTTTTTATCCACTATTTTACTTGCCACTCTCTTATGTTCCATAAAAATCCAGCCCCATGGTGGCCCAAAATTTGCGTCTTTATGCCTGAAATTTTGTTGTTAAAAACGAGCGGATAGTCAAGATAGGCTATAAAAATGTAAGGTGGATTTTCAAAAAGTGCTTTTAGAAATTCTTTGTAGTATTTTTTTCTAAGCTCCACGTCCTTTGTATATCTCGCGTTTTTTAGGGCAAGATCGACGTTTGCGTCCTTGTAGCGGCTAAAGTTCCAGCCATTTTCATTGACATCGATGTCGGCAAATCCGCCAAAAATTCTATATGTGTGAAAGTCTGGATCAAATGGGCTTCCCCAGCCGATTACAAAGCTATCAACCTTGCTTATGCTAAAAGCTGTTTTTGGCTTTGCATAGGCTTTGGCTCTTACGCCAAATTTCTCAAACTCGCTGCTTAAAATTTTAGCTAGATTGACCCTTAAGATGTCGTTATTAAAGGCGTATATGTCAAAGCCAAGCTCTTTGCCGTCCTTTTCAAAAAAACCAGCCTTGTTTTTCTTAAAGCCACTCTTTTCAAGCAGCTCTCTAGCCTTTTGCGGATCGTAGCTAAATTTAAACTCGCTGTCGTTTGCAAAGCTTTTTTCTATCGGGTTGTTCGCTACGCTTGCATATCCATGAAATAAATTTTTAACGATCTCATCTTTATTGACCGCGTAGTTTAGGGCTATCCTTACATTTTTATCTTGAAAGATAGGATCATTAAAGTTAAACATCAAAGCTCTGTAATCCGCACTTTTAAATTTAAGCAAGCTTAATTTTTTATCATCTTTTATGAAATTTACACCAGTTGGAGAGATGAGCGCGACGTCGATCTCACCGCTTTTTAGCCCTACTAGTCTTAAATTTTCATCACCGACTATCTTTAAAAATAGCCTTTTTATCTTTGGCTCGCCTTTATAGAATTTATCATTTGCCACAAACTCCAAACTCTCATCTTTTTTCCATTTTACAAGCTTGTATGCGCCAGTGCCGATAGGTGCGTCATTAAATTTATCAGTTGCGATATCTTTGCCCTTTAAAATGTGCTCAGGCAAAACGCCAAAGCTAAGTGCGTCAAGAAATGGCGGAAAAGGCTCTTTTAGCGCGATCTTTACTTTATAATCGCCTAAAATTTCAACGCTTTTTACGACTTCATAGTTTGAGATAGCAGGTGCGTTTAGCTTCTTATCTTGAGCCGCTTCGATGGTAAATTTAACATCCTTTGCGCTAAATTTCACCCCGTCATGCCAAAAAGCATCATCTCTTAGCTCAAAAACATACTCCAGCCCGTCATCGCTCACCTGCCAAGACTTGGCAAGCTCAGGCACGACATGGCTATTTTCATCGTGGCTAGTAAGTCCAGAAAAAACCAGCGAAAGCGTAGGATCGTGATCCTCGTCGTAGAGTGGATTTATACGAGGTGTTTGCTCCTCGATAGCGACCACAACGGCATTTTCATTTGCATAAGCAAAGGCAGAAAACAACAAAAACAATAAAGCCAAAAATCTCTTCATCACTCGCTCCTTTGTTTAAAAAATATTTGACGAATAGTAATACGAAATGCATAAAAGTATTATTAAGATAAATGTAAATTCAATGTATAGAAAATTTGAAATTTCTAACTATCTTTTAACCTTTTTTAAAGTAAAATCAAGGCTCATTTTAGCTAACAAAAAGGTAAATTTCACAATGGATAAAAAGAAAAAAATAGCCCTAATCACCGGCATCTGCGTAGTCTCACTTTTGCTTATCTACACGCTTCTTGGCTTTTTTGGTCTGCCTTATGCTATCAAAAATATCGCGCCAAAATACCTAAAAGACTACAACGCAACGCTTTTTGTAAGTGATGCTAAATTTAATCCCTTTACCTTCGAGCTAAACGCTACAAATGCCGAGCTAAACACCACTTCGCCGCTTTTTAGCACGAAGCAGATCGACCTTAAGCTAAAGCCATTTTCTATCTTTAAAAAGCTAGTTGAGGTAGACATTTTTAGGCTAGATGAGCCAAAAGTAAAGATCGCAAGAGATAAAAAGGCAAATTTTAACTTTAGCAATTTTATAAGCGATGATAACACAACTAGCGAAGATAACAGCACCAGCTCGATAAATTTCGCGCTAAATAACGCAAAAATCATCAAAGGTTCATTTTCATATAGCGATCAAAATTTAACAAAGCCATTTAATGTAAGCTTTGATGATATAAACTACGAGCTAAGCTCGCTAAATACGAAGAAAAACAGCGCAGGTAGTCACATCTTTGACTCAAACTCAAGCCTAGCGCACAAGATCGATCTAAATGGAGACATCAAGCTAAATCCACTAAAAATAGAGGGCAACGTCAGCGTAAAAGACTTTAGCATAAAGCCAGTTGCGATAAGTTTTATCGATAATGACACGTTAAATCTAAAAAATGCCATTATAAATTTAAAGATAAACTACGCTTTAAAAGCCGATGAGAACGCAACTAGGATAAATTTAAAAGATGGCTTTTTAAATGTAAAAGAACTAAGCCTTGATGAAGGTGCAAATGAGCTTAGTCTTGGCGAGCTAGAACTTCCAAAATTTGATCTTGTTAGCAAGGTAGCTGACAAAACAGAGGCTGCTCTAATTTTAAGCGCTATAAATTTAAATGATATCTCTTTTAAAAATAATATCGCCGCGAGCGTAAAATCACTAAATTTAAGTGATATCTCGCTTCTTGCAAATTTAAATGAAAAGAGCGAGCTAAACGCCACAGCCAAGCTAAAAAGCGTAGGTGCAAACGCTCTTAAAATAGATGAAGCGGATAGAAATTTAGCAAATTTAAAAGATATAAATGCTTCAAATTTAAATATAAATTTAGCAAATAACAAAACCGCTCTAACGCTTGAAAAAATAGCACTTAATGGCATCAACGCGCCACTTAGCAAAAGCGCAAATGCAAACGTAGCAAGTGCTGGCGTGACAAATACAAGCTTCACAATGGATGGCAACAAGAGCCTTGCGAGCCTTGATGAGCTAAATGTAAAAAACATAGGGCTTAAAGCAAAAAATAAAGATATAGCAAGCGTCGCTGATGTGGCGATAAAGAGCATAAGCTTTGATCTTTTAAAAATGGCTCTTGGGGTTGAAAATGTAAGCATAAATAGAGCGAAATTTAGCTCAGAGCTAAGTGAGAATGGGCTAAGCGCTGTAAATGAACTAGGATTTGGCGAGCAGAGCACAAAAGCTACAAAGGCGGCAAAACACACTAAAAAATTAGAGAAAAAGGCTGAAAATAAAAGCACTTCAAAAAGCAAAGAAAATGAGTTTAAATTTGATATAAAAAATATAAGCGTAAATAACGCAGATATCGCTTTGACGCATCTTTTTGAGGGCGAAAAGATCGCTCATAAATTTGATAATCTTTTTGTAAAAGTAGCAAATTTAAGTAGCGATTTTAGCAAGCCATTTGACGCAAAAGTGGCGATGAAAAGCTCGCAAAAGCTAAATTTGGATGTTGAGTCCAAGATAAAGATCGAGCCACTTGATGTAAGCGTTAAAATCAAGCTAAATGATACAAATTTGCCAAAGTATTTTGCCTATGCAAAGCCCTTTTTAGAAGCATCTCTAGCTAGCGGTCAGATGAGCGCGGACGCGCAGCTTCACTACGCAAAAGATATCAAAGCAGACGCAAAAGTTAGCATCAAAGATATAAGGCTAAATGGCAAAAAAACCGAAAAACTAATCGCTTTTAAAAGCCTAGATCTTGAAAAAATTTTATTTGCCAAAAATGACCTTGCCATAAGCGGAGTGAGCTTAAATTCGCCATTTATCAAGGCTCATCTAAGCAAAGAGCGTAAATTTAACCTATCTCAGATCGTAAAAGAGGATAAAAATAAGGCTAAAACCGAGGCAAAACCTGAGAGCAAAAAGGCGGCTAGCAAAAAAGATGACGAGCTAAAATTTAGCGTGAAAAACTTCTCTTTAAAAAATGGCGAGGTTGATTTCTCAGATGCATCGCTATTTATGCCATTTGCCACAACGATCTCAAAGCTAAATGGCAAGCTCACTGACATCGATAAAAAGCGCCCAAGCTCAGGCGAGTTTCAAGGTGTGGTTGGTAAAAATGGCTTTGCGCAGATCACTGCGAAACTCTTTCCATTTGAGTTAAAGCAAAATACCGACATAAAGCTTGACTTTAAAGATATCGATCTAACTGATATAACGCCATATAGTGGGCAGTTTGTGGGCTATAAGATCAAAAAAGGCAAGCTAAATTTAAACCTAAACTATAGCGTCGTCGACTCAAAACTAAATGGCTCAAATTTCATAAATTTTGACTCACTTACACTTGGAGAGAAGGTTGATTCAAAAGACGCTGTAAATTTACCACTTTCGCTTGCTATCTCGATACTTAGCGATCAAAATAATCAAATAAACATCGACCTGCCAGTTGAGGGAAATTTAGACGATCCTGACTTTAAATATGGCGGCGTCATCTGGGCTGCAGTAAAAAAGCTCTTTGCTGACATCACACTAGCTCCGTTTAGATTTTTAGGCAACGCCCTAGGACTTGGCAGCAAAGATCTTAGCTCTATTGATTTTCTTGCTGGAAGTAGCGAGCTTATAAGCTCAGAAGCCCCTAAGATAGCTGATTTCATAAAGCTAACTGGCTCAAAACCTAAGATGAAGCTTAGCATAACTCCAACATACTCAAAACTCGATGAGAGCTTTTATAAAAACAAAAAACTAGATCAAAAGATCAATCAAATCATCGCTTCAAGCGGCAAAGACTACATCGCGGTTTTAAATGAGCTTGTGCCAAATTTAAAAGATAGAAGCGAAAAAGCCCTAAGAGAAGAGGCGCTAAAGGGCATCGAGGTCGATAAAGCAAAGCTAGTAGAGCTTGCAAATGAGCGTGTAAATGCGGTAAAAGAGGCGCTTATAAAAGCTGGGCTTGAGGCTGGCCGCATAAATATAAACGATGCAACAAGCTCAGAGCCTAAGCAAAACACCTACACAAGCGTGCTAATGGGAGTGGCGAACTAAATTTCATTTATTTCGCTGCTTCTTGCGTTATAGACAAACCAGCTAAGAAGCATAAGCATCATAAATGCCCCAAAAATAAGGCTTGCATAAAAATATAAATTAAAATCAGCTCCTAGCAAATTTGCATTGTGAAGAGCGATCATAACGCCAGCTAAGGCGATTAAGTAGCCAATTAGTTTGATGATGAAAATTTTAGGATTTATAAGGATCAGCAAAAGGCCACAAAGTATGATGCCAAGGGCTATTTGTAAATTTGAAACGTCAGCTTGAGTGCTTGAGCTAAGTGTTAAAAAGCCAGCTAAAAGCGCCATTAGTATCATCAAAACCGCATAAACCGCCCTGCTTCGTCCAAAGCCATACATAAAGCAAACAAAGCCCTTATTCTGCCTGTTATAGTCCATTTTCGCTCCTTTTGGAAGTTTGCTTATTTTAATGCCAAATTCTTAAATAACGGCTTTAATCTGAAATTTCACTCATTTTGGCTAATATTTTGCATCTTAAAAAAGGAGCAAAAATGCCTTATGTTAATATAAAAATAGCGGGCCCAGAGCCTACAAAAGAGCAAAAAGATCAAGTTTTTAAAGAAGTAACCGAGACGCTTGTAAGAGTGCTTGGCAAGAAAAAAGAGGCGGTTATGATCTTTATCGAAACTCACGACGCTGGCAATATCGGCGTAGGCGGCGAGAGCGTAGAGGACAAAAGAAAGGGGATGAAATGAGCGAATTTAGCAAAGCAGACATTGAGAGAAAGATAACGCTTGAGGTTGGCGACAAGGCGCCAGAGTTTGAAGCGCTAAATCAAGACGGCGTAAAGGTCGCGCTAAAGGACTTTATAGGCAAAAACGTGGTGCTTTACTTCTACCCAAAGGACAACACTCCAGGCTGCACGACTGAAGCTTGCGAATTTAGCGCAAACTACGATCAGTTCATCAAAAATGATACTGTCATCATCGGCGTTAGCCCAGATAGCGTGAAGTCGCATGCGGGCTTTATCGCAAAGCAAAATTTAAAGCACATCCTCTTAAGCGATGAGGATAAAGAAATTTCAAAGCTTTATGGCGTTTGGCAGGTCAAGAAAAACTACGGCAAAGAGTATCTTGGCATCACCAGAAGCACCTTTGTGATCGGCAAAGACGGCAAGATAGTTAAAATTTATAAAAGCGTAAAAGCCAAAGACCACGCCGCAAAAGTGCTAGCTGATCTAGCAAAATAAGGAGCAAAGATGAAGCTTATAAAAATGCTAATTTTAAGTGCGTTTTTTGCGCTAAATTTATCAGCACTAACTGAAGGTGTGGAGTATCAAACTCTAGTAAAACCGCTTAATGTGCCTAAAAACTCGGTCGTTAAGGTCTTTAGCTACGACTGCCCACACTGCTATAAATTTGACCGAACGATTACAAAAAAGCTGATGTCAAAGCTTGAAGATGTGAAATTTATCCCATATCACCTAAGCACAAAAGGCAAGCTTGGCGAGACCGCGAGTAAAATTTTTGCCGCTCTTATATCGATAGATGAGGCAAATGGCACTGATCTACTAAGCGATGAGTCAAAATTTAAGCAAGCAAAATTTGCGATCTATAAAGCAAGACATGATGAAAAAGATGATTTTAGTGATGGCAAAGACAAAGAGAAATTTATAAATTTAGCCCTTAAAGCAGCTCACGTGAGCAAAGACGACTACGAAAAAGCACTAAATAGCGACCGAGCAAAAGAGCTTTTAGATGCGTGGTTTGCCTCTTATGATGTGGCAAGTATCAGCGGTGTGCCAGCTTTTGTAGTAAGTGGCAAATACTTAATAAATTTAAACGCAGCTTCATCAATCGATGAGATGGCAAAGATCATACAAGAGCTTTTAGATAAGTAGTTTTTAGCAGGTAATATCTGCAAATTTTGGTCTTAGAAATATAAATTTAAAGCAATTTTAGATAAACTCAGACCAAAATTTCTAAGAAAAAAGAAAGGTTTAACAATGAATGCTTCAGAATTTATCTGGATGGATGGAAAATTAGTTAAATGGGACGATGCAAAAGTACACGTTCTAACTCACTCTTTGCACTATGCTAACGCCGTATTTGAGGGCACAAGAGCTTATAAAACAAAAAAAGGTCTAGCTATTTTTAGACTTCAAGATCATACAAAAAGACTTTTAAGATCAGCAAAAATGACCGTTTTAAACGTGCCTTACACTGAAGAAGAGCTTGAAAAAGCACAGATCGAGCTACTTCGCGCAAATAAATATAACAGCAACGTATATATCCGCCCACTTATCTTTTTAGGATACGGCGTGATGGGCGTAGCGCACACAAAAGCACCGGTTCAAACTGCCATCGCTTCATGGGAGTGGGGTGCATATCTTGGCGATGAAGGCTTAGAAAAAGGCATCAGAGTTAAAATTTCAAGCTTTGCTAAACTTGCTCCTGCTGCTCAAATGAACAGAGCAAAGGCTAGCTCAAACTACCTAAGCTCACAAATGGCAAACTACGAAGCAAAAGAGGCTGGATACGACGAGGCGCTGCTTCTTGACAGCGAGGGCTTTGTGGCTGAAGGTCCAGGCGAGTGCTTTTTTATCGTTGAAAATGGTGCATTGATCACTCCACCAAACGACAACAGCCTACTTAGCATCACTCAAGATACGGTGATAAGACTAGCTCAAGATCTTGACATCGAAGTAAGAAGAGAGCGCATCACAAGGGATCAAGCATACACAGCTGACGAGGCATTTTTCACTGGCACTGCAGCTGAAGTAACTCCGATAAACAGCATAGATAACCGCATCATCGGCAACGGTGCTAGAGGCGAAGTGACAAAGAGACTACAAAAAGCTTACTTTGACGTAGTTTATGGTCTAAACAAAAAATACGAATCATTTTTAACATATATTTAAGATTTAAAGGAACGAAATGCCCGCTGATTTAAATGATTATTTCAACAAAAAAAAGCCAGGTAATGACAACAGGGGCTCAGGTCAAAATAACGACAAAGAGTCACCTTTTAAAAAGGATTTTAAAATGCCAAATATACCAAGCGGCTTTGGTAAATTTGGTGCGCTAGCCTACATCATAATCGCCATTATCGCGATCCTTGCTATCACTCAGCCATTTAAAGTGATACACTCAGGCGAGGTCGGCATCAAAGCCACAGCGGGTAAATACGAGCCAAATCCTTTGCAACCAGGATTTCACTTCTTTTTACCATTTATCCAAAACATCATCGTAGTTGATACTAGAGTTAGGATCATCAACTACACTTCAGGCGAAGATATGGGCGAGAGCTTGCAAAAGTCTTATCAAGGAGCTGGAATTTTACGCAAAAACTCTATCTCAGTTTTGGATGCTAGAAATTTACCAGTTAGCATCGATATCACCGTGCAATACCGTCTAAATCCAGAAAATGCACCACAAACTATCGCCTCTTGGGGTCTTAGCTGGGAGAGCAAGATAGTTGATCCTGTCGTGCGCGACGTGGTTCGTAGCATCGCTGGTAAATACACAGCCGAAGAGCTACCAACTAAGAGAAACGACCTAGCAAGGCAGATAGATGAGGGCATAAGAAAAGACATCGACTCTCAGCCAAACAAGCCAGTCGAGCTCCTAACCGTGCAGCTTCGTGAGATCATCTTGCCTTCAAAGGTAAAAGAGCAGATCGAGCGCGTCCAAATCGCAAAACAAGAGGCCGAGAGAACAAAATACGAAGTAGAAAGAGCAAATCAAGAAGCCTTAAAACAAGCTGCACTTGCAGAAGGTACCGCTAAAGCTGCGATCATTGAAGCAAAAGGTAAGGCTGATGCTATCAAGATCGAGGCTGATGCGACTGCGTATGCAAACAAAGAGATCGCAAAAAGTGTCGATCAAAATTTATTAAATTTAAAACAGATCGAGACGCAAAATAGATTTAACGACGCTCTTAAAGAGAACAAAGATGCCAAAATTTTCTTAACACCTGGCGGAGCTGTGCCAAATATCTGGCTAGATGCAAAAGATAGGGCAAAAGCTAGCTCGGTTAGTGAAAGGTAAAAATGAATAGCGTAGCAAAAAGTATAGACTGGCAAAAGGTTGGTGGATTGCTCCCGGTGGTGGTTTGCGATCACGCTACAAACGAGGTTTTGATGCTTGCTTATATGAACGAAGAAGCACTAAATTTAAGTCTATCTAGCCGCTACGCTCACTACTTTTCACGCACTAAAAATAGAATTTGGAAAAAAGGCGAAGAGAGTGGCAACACGCAAGAGATCAAGGCTGCGTTTTTAGACTGCGACAACGACACTTTGCTTTTAAAAGTCGTTCAAAATGGAGGCGCTGCTTGTCACACTGGGGCAAGGTCTTGCTTTTTTAACGAGATAAATTTAGAAAATTTAGAAATTTCAGATGAAAAAAGCGAGGTTAAAAAGCCAAGTTACGGCGTCATTGACGAGCTTTATCACGTTATAGAAGATAGAAAACTAAATGCAGATCCGCAAACTTCATACGTGGCAAGTCTTTTTAAAAAGGGTGAAAATCAAATTCTAAAAAAAGTTGGCGAAGAGGCTACAGAGCTTGTCATGGCGGCAAAAGAGCTTAGTTTTGCCAAGCAGATAAAACAAGATGAGCAAAAAGCAAAAAATGACCTCATCTATGAAGCAGCCGATCTTTGCTTTCACGCACTTGTGGCACTTTCAGCCCACAACATACATCCAGATGCCGTCAAAAACGAGCTTGCAAGGCGTTTTGGCATGAGTGGCATCGAAGAAAAAAGATCGCGAGATGTTAAATAGCATCAAGCATAACATACTTTTCATACTTCAAAACGCCAAACTTATCGACTTTCTAGCCTATGGTTGGGTGTTTTTAGCCTTTATATTTATCGTGCTTTTAGGAATTTTCGTCGCGATAAAATCATGGTGGCAGATAGGATTTTTATTTATCCTAGCTGGTTTTTTGGGACTTTTCGCAGGTAACTACTACGCAAACAAATATATAAATGAAAATCTAAGACCAGTTAGCATAAGCAAAATAAACACAAAACAGCTTCAATATGTCGATGCGTTGATGGTTGATTTTAACATCACAAATAACTCAAACTACACATTAAACGTTTGCAAAATCGAGCTTGGCTTCTATCTTGGTTCAAAGCAAAGCACGAGAAATTTTCTAAATTCACTAAACCCTTTTGCTAAAAAACGTATCATTTTAAATGAAGCGCTTTTGCCAAAGCAGAGCAAGCAGATAAGAGAATTTGTCAATGACTTTGCCTTCATTGACTACAATATCACCAAAAAAGCGGAGTGTTTTTGATGAGTTCAGCCTACTTTACCATCGTTCATATCATTGTGCTTTTCGTGATCGCACTACTTTCTATTTTATTTCTTGTGCTCTCACTTAGAGCTGAGCGAAAGCTATTTTTATCACTACTTTTTACAAACATTTTGGTCTCAACCACGCTTGCCATTTTTTTGATGCTAGTTCTTGATAAATACACCAAAAAAGGCATAGTCGAAGGCGTAAAAAGCGAGCGAGTATTAAGAAATGAAAGCATCGTCTTTAGAGGTCAAGTAAGAAATGTCGGCAAATTTACCATTAGCAAATGCACCCTTACAATTAAGCTTATTAATCAACCGCTAAATAAAAACGATCTTGGTGGCGAGGCATTTTTTAAACCAAGTGGACTCTCATTTTTCTCATGGTTTATTGGAGGCGATGAGGACGAGAAGCCAAATACTGTTGCATATAAATTTGACGTAGCTCAAAATTTACCAAAGCAAAAAGCAGTGCCATTTACCGTGACTATGCCCTATCCGCCATATTTTAAAAATGGTATGAATATCACAAAACTTAGTTGCTACTAATAAATTTAGATAAATTTTTAGTCTTTATTGCATTTTGTAGTTACAATCTGGCTAAATTTCTCTTAAAATAGTTCAATCCCTAAAATTTGGCTTATCTATAAGATAAATTTGAATATGAAATTTTAAACCAAAGCCAAAAGGCAATGGTTTAAAATTTAGTTTTAATGTCTTGAAAGATAGTTTGTATCGTAGTTGTTGCTTAAAAAGTCTTTGTTTTCCATCATGGCGATGTGAAAGTCTTTTGTTGTTTTGATGCCGCTTATTATGAGCTGATCAAGAGCTACTTTCATCTTGTGGATGGCTCTGTTTCTATCAGTGTCCCAAACAACGAGCTTGCCGATCATACTGTCGTAATACGGCGGTATAGAGTAGTCTTGGTAGATGTGGCTATCCATTCTCACGTTGCGGCCACCTGGGCAGACATATTTTGTGATCTTGCCAGGACACGGAGTGAAGGTGTTTGGATCCTCGGCTGTGATCCTGCACTCGATCGCATGGCCTTTTAGCTCGATGCTCTTTTGTGACGGTAGCTTTTCACCCTCAGCCACTTTTATCATAAGCTCGATGATATCAAGCCCACTTACCATTTCGCTTACAGTATGCTCGACTTGGAGCCTTGTGTTCATCTCGATGAAGTAAAAGTCTAAATTTTTATCAACCAAAAACTCAAACGTACCTGCTCCCTCGTAGCCGATCGCTTTTGCAGCTTTTATGGCAGTTTCATGTAGCCTCTCTCTTGTTTTTTCATCAAGCAAGATAGCTGGGCTCTCTTCGATCAGCTTTTGGTGACGGCGCTGCATAGAGCAGTCGCGCTCACCTATGTGAAGCACGTTGCCGTGGCTATCGCCGATGATTTGAACCTCGATATGTCGTGGGTTTAAGATATATTTTTCCATATACATCGTGCCATCGCCAAATGCACTCATCGCCTCACTCTCAGCCGACCAAAACGCTTTTTCTAAATCAGCCTCTTTTTCAACCACGCGCATACCGCGTCCGCCGCCGCCTGCCGCAGCTTTTAAAATGACAGGATAGCCGATCTTTTTAGCTAGCTCTTTTGCAGCTTTTGTATCAGCCACAGCGCCGTCTGAGCCAGGGATGACTGGCACGCCAGCTCTTTGCATGACCTGTTTTGCCTTGCTCTTATCGCTCATCAAAGCCATCGCAGCAACGCTTGGTCCAATGAATTTGATCTTGTGGTGTGAGCAAATTTCAACAAAATTTTGATTTTCACTTAAAAAGCCATAACCTGGGAAGATAGCGTCTGCTTCGCTGATCTCAGCTGCGCTTATGATAGCTGGGATATTTAGGTAGCTATCGCTTGAGCGCTCTTTACCGATGCAGATGGCCACGTCGGCGTATTTTACGTAAAGTGCGTCTTTGTCAGCGGTTGAATAAACTACAACGGCTTCTTTACCCATCTCCTTTATCGTTCGCAAAGCACGAAGAGCGATCTCACCGCGGTTTGCGATTAAAATTCTTTTTAATTCCATTAATTTTTCTCCACGCCAAATAACGGCAATCCAAACTCAACTGGCTGTCCGTCAGAGACTAGCATCTCAGTGATCTGGCAGTCAAACTCAGCCTCGATCTCGTTCATGATCTTCATAGCTTCGATGATGCCCACTACATCGCCTTTTCTCACTCTTTGACCTACTTTTACAAATGGTGCAGCACCTGGGCTTGGAGCAGCGTAGAAAGTACCTACCATAGGAGATTTTATGCTATCTTTTGGCGAATTTGCAGCTGGTTTTACCTCTGAGCTAACGACAACATTTACAGGTGTTGGCGCTGGAGCTGCTGCTTGTGCCGCTGGCTTCGCAGGCGCGCAATAATCAGCAAATTTCTCTACCTCGACCTCAAAATCACCACTTTTTATCTTGATATGATTCATCTCCATACCATTAAAAAATTCGATAAGCTCTTTTATATCTTCTTTTTTCATAGAAAATTCTCCTAAATTTTTATATAAGCGTCTAATTGTAGCGAAAAATAGATAAAAATTTTTTTTATGACATAAAAATTTATCTTTCTAAACATAATTACAGCTATCTAAAACTTTTACTTTTGTCTGCTTTCTCATGTTTAAATTTTTTAATTACCTATAAAATTTATAAAGATAATTTTACAATCAGCACAGGTTATTAATTTTTATTTTAAATTGACTTAGCATGTTAAATATGTTAAACTCGGCACCCAATCTAACTTAAAAAGGACAAAAATGAAAAAGGTTATGTTATCGTTATTAGTAGCAGCTTCTACAATGTTTGCAGCTGTAAATTTAAATACTGCTTCAAAAGAAGAGTTAATGAGCCTAGATGGTATAGGTGCTTCAAAAGCAGATGCTATTATTGAGTATAGAAAGGCAAATAAATTTAACTCAATAGAAGATCTCAAAAATGTAAATGGCATAGGTGATAAGACATTTGAAAATTTAAAATCAGAAATTTCAACATCTGGCGAGACAAAAATAGACGAAACAAAAGCTAAAGCAAAATCTAAAAAAGATGAGCTAAAAGAAAAAGTAAGTAAAAAGAGCAGCGAAGTAAAAGAAAAAAAAGACAATGCTGAAGATAAAGTAAAAGAGAAGAAGGAAAAAGTAAAAAAAGAGGCTAAAAGTAAAGCCAAAGAGAAGATAGAAAAGTAAAATACAAAATTACTCTTAAAAAGGAACGCTAAGCGTTCCTAATTCTTCTTATATTTATCTTTTTTATTATTACTTTTTTGTATTTTATGTCTTATTTAGTTTTAGCTAATAAATTCTAATTTATTCTTATGCAAATCAAGCTGTATTTAATGCAGTTGATAGTTCATTATAACATTAGAAGATGATCCAAATTTAATGCTGGCAAGGGTGCAGTATTTACCATAGATGACACTAAGTCAGGCTCTTAATGCGGAAACCGTTGTGGATAAAACTGGCTTTGTGTGAACTAAAGATTTGGTATGTATTACAACGAAACAAAGCATGGAGCCAAGCTAGTTGCATGCTGGACACTTAGTAAGAAATAGATAAAAATTTATATAAGATTTGGTTAAAGGCGCAGAGTTTAGAGAGAGTTTGCCTACTAAATTAACTATATTGATATATCAAGCATATGATGTTCTTCTATGTTACTTTCATCATCTTTTTCATCTTCCAAATTCTCTTCATCTTTGGCTTTTGCGTTTTGCTCTTCATTCTCAAACTCGCTCGACTCTTCTTCGCTCTTTTGACGCTCGTGCTCTTTTTCAGGGTCTATTTTATATGACTCCTCCATCGGACGCACCTCTTTGATCTCCTCGTTTTGCTGGGTGGCTAGCTCAGATGCCATTAGTGCTTGCATGTCAAAGCGTGCTTGCTGGTTTGCATGCACCTGCGAGACGACTGGGGCGTTTTGGTTGATGAAGTTGCTGTTTCCTAAAGGTGTTACCGCCATTTTTAGCCTTTATTTATGATGATCGTTTTGTAGTTTGTGTAAGTGACATTTGCGCCATTTTCGCGCCTTAAATTTTCGCGTTTAGTGTAATCCACCTCGTATCTGCCAGCCCCTTTTACGCTAAATTCCACGCAAAATTTGGCAGCCATTTCTAGCACGTCTTCTGGCACTTTGCTCTTGTTCGTTTTTATGATGACGTGAGCGCTTGGGGCGTCTTTTAGATGAAGCCAGATGTCGTCTTTTTTGGCAAGATCAAGTAAATTTATATTGCCTTTTTCATTTCTACCAACTAAAATTTTAAACTCTCTAACGTAGAAAATTTCAGCATTTTCGCTTACATCTTTTATGTGTCTCTCTCTTTGTTTTGCCTTATTTTTTGGGCTTAAAATTTCAAGCTCGTAAGCGCTATTTGCCTCTTTTAAAAGTGACTTTAGCCCTTCTAAAAACTCGATCTTTTCACTTAAATTTCTCTTTTCTATCTCCACACCAAGGGCTTTTGCGCGAAGCTTTTTTGATCTTGAGTAAAATTCATTTGCGCTATTTTTTGGCGTGTCGCTAAGAGTTAGTTTTATCTCGTTGTCGTCAAAATCCTTTAGGCAAATTTCTCTCTCATAGCCCTTAAAATTTGCCAAATTTGCAAGCAATAGCGTGCCGTAGCTTGCAAACTCCTCACTCTTTTTCATAAGTTCATCTTTATCTTCAAGCGAGTTTAAAATTTCACTCATACTATCTATTTTTTTTTGCACGCTAGCAAGCTTTGCCTCTTTTAGCCCAGCTATCCTAGACTCGTTTATCCTAGCTGCTTCGCTTCTAAAAAAGGCCTCAAAGTCCGTTATAGGCTCGCACGGCTTTTCTTTTATAGCGATGGCTGGCAGCTCTTTTAAAACCTCGCCAGTTTCTATCTTGCGGTAGCTATTGTCGATATGTCTTAGTGCCTCGATGATAACGTTATTTTCATCAGTTATCACGGCGTTTGTAAAGCGGCCTGTAAATTCAAGATAAAGGATGAAATTTTCGCTTTTATATGAGCCACTTTGCGTGCAGGTAAATTTTAAAATTCTATTGTTTTTTAGGCACTCGACGCTTTTTATATGCGAGGCGTTAAAGCGCTTTTTTAGGACGTTATCAAAGGGCGCTTGATAAATTTTTGCCTCTTTTAGCTCATCATCTTTGTAGATCGCTGAGTTTGACTTATTTAGATCAAAGATGATCTTTTCGCCGCTAAATTCGATAAGTATAGCCATGTCGCTTACGCGCTTTGCCTGGCTTATCTTTTTAAATTTCGATAGATAACTTGCTATTTGAACTAAATGTGCGTACTTCATGCGTGGATTATATCAGAAATGTTGCAAAAATGTTTTAACAAAGAATTTATGTTTTGCATTTTATTTAAGCAGCTAAATCAATTTTTATAAAGTCCATTTCTTATTATAAACACAATATAAATTAATTCATAAAAAATTAAATTTCAATTTTATATAATGATAACGATTTTTAAAATAATTAATTTTAAGGGAGATCACTTGAGTAAATTTTGCATTAGTATCGCACTTTGTTTTGCGATTTCAGCCTTAAATGGCGCTGATGTAAATTTAGAAGGAGTTAGCGTAGAAGATAGCGCTGATGATGGTTATAGGGCGACAACTAGCGAAGTTGGCAAGACAAACACGCCTATCCTTGAGATACCACAAACTGTAAATGTCGTGACGGCTCAGCAGCTAAAAGACAAAAAGCCAGAGACGCTAGCAGAGAGCCTTCAAAACGTGAGTGGCATAAGCTATGGCAACACAACAGGCGGCATTTTTGACTCGATCATCAAGCGAGGTTTTGGTGGTGGGCGTGATGGCTCTATAATGCGAAATGGCGTGCCAGCTAGCGTCATGCATAGCTTTAACAAAACCGTAGAAAGCGTCGAGGTGCTAAAAGGACCAGCTAGCTTGCTTTATGGTGCGCAAGAGCCAGGTGGCATAATAAACATGGTAACCAAAAAGCCAAAATATGACTTTGCAAATGAAATTTGGGCTGGTTTTGGCAACCGCAACTACTGGAACACGGGCTTTGACACCACAGGACCGATCGCAGAGAGCGGCTTTGCGTATAGATTTATATTTGATACGATGAAAAAGGACTATTGGAGAGAGTTTGGCGAATATAAAAACGTCCTTTTTGCGCCATCGCTATCATATAAAGGCGATGACTACCGCATAAATTTCGCCTACACTCACACTCGCTCAACCGATCCGATCGACCGCGGCATGTATCTCGTCCCAAACACTGGAAAGCTACTGCCTATAGATAAGAAAAGACGACTTGACGAGCCATTTAATAAGCTTAAAACAAAGCTTGATACTGCTGATATAAATTTTGAGAAAAATCTCGGCGAAAACTGGATGCTAAAGGGCGCTTATGCCTTTTCTAGGTCTCGTCATGAGTACGGTCACATCAGGCTAATGAATGTAAATTTAAACACTGGCGTTGCATCTAGGCGAAACGAGGCGTATGATGGCTTTATCCACCGCACGCACGCAGGATCACTAAATTTAAATGGCTATGTTAAAACAGGCGAGCTGGAGCACAACTTGCTCTTTGGCATCGATGCAAAGGAGTACTACCGCTATAGACCCGGTGCGCTAAATAGCTATAGCTCTGGCACGACTCCAAGAAATTTCCCTATAAATATCTATAACCCAGTCTATGGCACGGTCGCCTATCCGACTGATAGAGCCTCAAGTATCCAGTATCAAAAGCTAAAAACGATCGGATTTTACGCGCAAGATAGCATAAATTTGACCCAAAATTTGATCTACTCTTTAGGAGCTAGATACGAATACTACGACCAAGTAGCTCGCGGCACGACTAGCGGACCAAACAGCACAGATCAGCAAGATGGCAAATTTACATGGCAAACTGGGCTTTTATATCTGCTAACGCCTGAGTGGTCTGGCTATACCAACTACGCGCAAAGCTTCAACCCACAAATGGCGATCAGCGGCGCTGACATAGGTGATATAAAGCCAGAAGAGGGCAAGAGTATAGAAGTTTGGATCTAAATTTCAAAACGATAGCATAACAGCAAGTGCAGCGGTTTTTAACATCAACAAGAAAAACATCATGCGCACCGTAGATGGCGTGAGTACGCCGGTTGGCGAGGCGCGCTCTAGAGGATTTGAGTTTGATTTTAATGGTCGTGTAACGCAATGGCTAAGTCTTGGCGCTAGCTATGCATACACTAAAACTGATGTGCGAAAAGATAGTGGTGCCTATGCGGTACTCGTTGGCAAACCGCTTGAAGCCACGCCAAAGCATCAAGCAAGCCTCTTTGCTAACTATGACTTTAGCCATCTTGGCGCAAAAGGGCTAAGGATCGGCGGTGGAGCTAGGTATTTTGGCTCGTGGTATACATACTATATGAGGACAAATTTATCTGCAGTGCCAGCAGGAACGGCATTTAAGATAAATAGCGCGGTTGTTTATGACGCTTTTATCAGCTATGATACAAAGATCGCAGGCTATGAGACAAATTTCTCATTTAATGTCAAAAACCTAACCGATAAGCTCTACTACACATCTTCATCGACTGGCACGCAGGCAAATATCATACCGATACAGCCAGGCTATGCTCGTCAGTTTATGCTCACTGCATCGGTTAAATTTTAAATTTGCTGGGCCTTTTGGCTCAGTGAATTTTCTTTAAATTTAGCTATTTTTGTTAAAATCGCCTCAAAATTTAAAGGAAATTTATGAAACAAACTATCACAGAAAAGATATTTTCAGATCACGTTGGCAAAGAGGTAAGCGCAGGAGAGATCATCGAGAGCAAGATCGATATGATCATAGGCAACGACATCACGACGCCTATCTCGATCAAGCAGTTTGAGCGAAGTGGCGCTAAAAAGCTAGCCAACCCAGATGGCTTTGCCATCGTGATGGACCACTACATCCCAACAAAGGACATCCTAAGCGCAAATCAAGCCAAAATTTCACGCGAATTTGCCTATAAACACGACCTTAAAAACTATTTTGACGAAAAAGATATGGGTATCGAGCACGCGATTTTGCCTGAAAAAGGGCTAGTAATCCCAGGCGACGTCATCATCGGCGCAGATAGCCACACCTGTACGCACGGCGCTCTTGGGGCATTTAGCACCGGCATGGGCAGCACCGACCTAGCTTATGCGATGATCACTGGCAAAAACTGGTTTAAAGTGCCTGAGAGCATCAAAGTCGTCTTTAAAGGCAAGCTTGATAAGCACGTCTATGGCAAGGATCTCATCCTTGAGATCATCCGCCAAATAGGCGTTGACGGCGCACTTTACAAGGCGCTTGAGTTTAGCGGCGAGGTGATAGATACTCTTAGGATGGATGATAGGTTTTCAATGTGTAACATGGCGATCGAAGCTGGCGCAAAGAGCGGTATCATTGCGGTTGATGAGATCACAAAAGAGTTTTTAAAAGATAAAAATTTGCGCGATAAACCAAAATTTTTCTACTCAGACGAGGGCGCAAAATACGACAAAATTTTAGAGATAGATGTCACAAACCTTGATCCAGTCATCGCATATCCATTTTTGCCAAGCAACGGCAAGAGCGTAAGACAGGCGGTTCGCGACGATCTAGCTATCGATCAGGCATTTATCGGCTCATGCACAAATGGCCGTCTAAGCGACCTTCGTATCGCAGCACAAATCCTAAAAGGTAAAAAAGTAGCCCGCAAAACAAGGCTCATCATCACTCCAGCGACGCAAAAGATCGCAAGAGCTGCTGAAAAAGAGGGGCTAATCGACATTTTCATAGAAGCTGGCGCAGTTGTGAGCAACCCAACTTGTGGTGCTTGTCTTGGCGGATATATGGGCATTTTAGGTGCAAATGAGCGCTGCATCTCGACTACAAATAGAAATTTCGTCGGCCGTATGGGCGATAGAACTAGTGAAATTTATCTAGCTAATTCGGCTGTTGTGGCGGCTTCAGCGATAGCAGGTAAAATTGCCGATCCAAGGGACTTATAGGCGTTAGCTTTTAAGTATCTTTGAATGAGTTAGAAATTTTCACACTTCGATAAGCTAGATGTTTTATCTTGTGTGAAAATTTCGTCACAACATCCAAATCTATCTTAAAATCTTGCCGCTCTAGGATTGTTTATATAATCAAATAAAGTTTAAAAGCGTTTCTTCTAAAAGATGCTTTATTCTTTTTACAAGTAAAATTGATTTAAATTTTTAATACTTTTTGAAATATCACAGAAATTTGAAGAGTTTGTATAAAATAAATTTAACCGGCAAATCCAGCTATTTTTGCAAATTTACCGGCTTTTTTAGCGCATTAAAATGCTGTTATAGTTGCCAAAAGTCCAAAGATTATGCCTGGGAAGTTTGCGGCAGAAAGTGGATAGTCTTTTTTAGCTTTTAGTAGGCCGTAACTTGTCCAGATCGTGCAGTTTAGCGCAGCCGCTAGTGGATGCACTAAAGGCGTTTTATTGCCATCAAGGTTGCCCATTATTTGTGGGATGTATGAAAAATACATAACAACCGATAAGCACGTGCCTATCCAACCTAAAATTTGTAAATTTCTTTCACTCATGTGATCTCCTTTAAAAGTAAGCCGTTATTTTCTAGCTTTATGATTAGCGTGGTAAAAAAATTAATTTTATCTGCAGCAAAATGCTCTTTTTTCGCAAATTTAAGGGCAATGCTTTGTCAAGTGATAACAAATTTAAAACAAGATGAGTTAGAAATTTTGGTTATACTTTTGTAATTTTTAAAATTTAAAAGGATAAAAGATGCAAACTTGCGTCATTTTAGCAGGCGGCAAGAGCTCGCGCATGGGTCAGGATAAGACCTTGCTGCCGTTTGGGGGATTTGAAACACTCGCACACTATCAGGTCGCTAAATTTAGCAAAGTCTTTGATGAGGTTTTTGTAAGCTCTAAATTTGAGAAATTTAACCCACCACTAAAGCTCATAAAAGATGAGAGCAGTGATGATTATTCGCCGATGTTAGCGCTCTACTGCGTGCTAAAAAGCTTTGATCACAGCGTCTTTATCATCCCAGCTGATATGCCATTTTTTGATCTTGTAAGCCTTGGCGAGCTGGCTAAATTTAAAGATGAATTTGAGATGGTCGTGGCAGGTGACGATGAGCATATCCACTCGCTTTGTGGCTTTTTTAGCCCAAGCTTAGCCCCGCTTGCACGCGAGCTTTACAAAAAAAATGAGCACAAAATCGGACTTTTGCGAAAAAACTGCAAGTGCAAGATAGTAAATTTTGAGGATAAAGAGCAGTTTTTTAACGTAAATTTCCCAGAAGAGTACAAAATGGCAAACGAAAAGATGAAAAATGAGTAAATTTACATTGCTTTTAAGCCTTAGCCTTACATTTTTGATGGCAGGCAGGACGGATGACTTTAAAAGGGCGCAAGAGCTTGAGCAAAGTGGCGATATAAAGGGTGCGATGCAAATTTATAAAGAGCTAGCCAAAAGCTCTTTAGGCGAGCAAGAAGCGGTGCAAAATGCGCAGGCAAGCGAGCCAGCACCAAGTGATGCGAAGCTAAAGCAGACTGATCTTTTAAGGGATAAAAACGATAAAAATTTACAAAACGCACTTGGCATCGAGCTTTATAAATTTAACTACCTTTTGCCAATAACTTATGCGAAAAATATACCAAACGACAGCAGAAAGAGCGTTGAGACTAAATTTCAAATAAGCCTTGCAAAGCCGCTATTTTACGACGTTTTTGGCCTTAGAGAGAGCCTTGTAGCGGCATATACGCAGACTTCGTGGTGGCAGATCACTAAAAAGTCATCGCCATTTCGCGAGACAAACTATCAGCCAGAAATTTTCTTAAAT
The DNA here is from genome assembly GCF_002913545.1 of Campylobacter concisus. Taxonomy (GTDB): domain Bacteria; phylum Campylobacterota; class Campylobacteria; order Campylobacterales; family Campylobacteraceae; genus Campylobacter_A; species Campylobacter_A concisus_AV. The sequence continues at coordinate 33,166 of NZ_PPBR01000104.1, forward strand.
TTCGCCTCTCCAAAATACCTTGAGCAAATAGGCGTGAAAAACCTAAAATTTGGACTTTTGCATGAGTCAAACGGACGAGATGGCACCAACTCAAGAAGCTGGAATAGAGCCTATGTGCAAAGTGACTTTGCCTATGGAAATTTAACCATCTCGCCAAGAGTTTGGAGCGTGATCGGCGAAAAGAACGACAATAAAGAAATTTTAAACTACATCGGACATGGAGATCTAAGGCTTAGTTATAAGCTAAATGACCAAATTTTTAGCCTAATGCTAAGAAATAACTTACATTTTGATAAAACAAATAAAGGTGCGGCCGAGCTTTCATATATGTTTCCGATATTTTCAAGCGGCGTTTATGGCTATTTGCAGTATTTTACAGGATATGGCGAGAGTTTGATTGACTATGATAGGCACACTGACAAGGTTGGTCTTGGCTTTGTTATTTTAAAATAGCCTTAAAAATTTAATCTTATAAAGTGGCTAAATTTGGGCAGATGAAGTAAAATTTACATAAATAATGAAAAAAATTTAACTAATAGAAAAACTTAAAAATATTAGAAAAAATATAAGCAAATTTTGCTAAAATCACTAGCAAAATCTCACAATAAAGGAGTTTTCATGAGCGGTATAGCTTTGATTGTTTGTTTTGTTATAGCAATCATCCTTATGATCGTTATGATCTCAAAGTTCAAGGTGCATCCATTTTTGGCACTTATGAGTATATCTTTGGTGCTAGCAGTAGTCGCAGGTATCGATCTATCCAAGATCCCAGCGATGATAGGCGTTGGTTTTAGTGGCACATTTAAGAGCATCGGCATCGTCATCATCTTTGGAACGATCATCGGCACAGTACTTGAAAAAACGGGAGCTGCACTAAAGCTAGCAGACATGGTCGTAAAGCTAGTCGGACAAAGACGCCCTGAGCTTGCCATGCTTATAATGGGCTGGGTTGTTGGCATACCGGTGTTTTGCGATAGCGGTTTTGTCGTCTTAAACTCTATCCGCGAGGCGCTTTATAAGAAAATTTCAGCAAGCCCAGTTGCTATGTCAGTAGCACTTAGCGGCGGTCTATACGCTTCTCACGTCTTCATCCCACCAACTCCTGGCCCGATAGCTGCTGCTGGCACACTTGGCCTTGGAGGAAATTTACTTCTTGTCATCATCATGGGTACAGTAGTTTCAGTGCCTGTTTTGGTAGCTGTTTATTTCTTTTCAAAAAGTATCGCTAAAAGCGTAACTATCAGTGACAAAGAGGCTGATGCTACGATAACAGCTAGCTACGAGGAGCTTTTAAAGAAATTTGGCACATTACCTAGCGGATTTTTGAGCCTTGCTCCTATCATCATGCCTATCATCTTCATGGCGGTTGGCTCTGTGATCGACGTTTTAGCAAAACAAGGCATGCTTGATAAAGCTGCGCTCTTGCCAAAGATATTTTTATTTTTAGGTAACCCTATCATCGCCCTTGCGATCGGCGTGATCTTTTGCGTATTTTTACTAGCTGAAACTAAAAAGATGAGAGAATTTGACCATATAACAAACGAATCATTAAAGATCGCTGGCCCTATACTTTTTATCACCGCAGCTGGCGGCGTCTTGGGTAACGTCATCACTGAGGCTGGCTTTGTAAATTTCATAAAAGAAAATGCCTCAACTATAAAAGCGATAGGAATTTTCTTCCCATTCATCATCTCAGCCGTGCTAAAAACCGCTCAAGGAAGCTCAACCGTGGCTATCATCACGACAGCCTCTATCATGGGTGCATTTAGCGCTGACAACTCTCTCATGCAAACACTTGGCTTTACGAGTGAAATTTCAGCCGCACTTTGTGTCATGGCGATAGCATCAGGTGCTATGTGCGTATCTCACGCAAACGATAGCTACTTCTGGGTCGTGACAAACTTTAGTAAGATGAGCGCAGATCAAGGTTACCGCACACAAACAGCGATGACATTTATCATGGGCATTGTTGGTATGATCAGCGTTTATATTCTATCTTTGGTGCTTTTATGAGAATTTTGGTTGCGATTGATTCATTAAAAGGCTCGCTAAGCTCACTTGAGGCGGGCCTTGCTATAAAAGAAGCGCTTGAAGATTTTTGCGACGTCGTCGTAAAGCCAGTGGCTGACGGCGGCGAGGGCAGCGTGGAGGCTATGGCTGACGCGCTTGATGCTAAATTTATAGATACCATTGTTAAAAACCCTCTTGGCACTGAAATTTTAGCTAGATATGCCCTAAAAGACGACCTTGCCATACTTGAGATGTCAAGCGCTTCAGGACTTACTCTCATAAATCCTGATGAGAGAAATCCTATGAAAACTAGCACCTTTGGCTTTGGTCAGATGATAAAAGATGCCATTAGCAAGGGCGCTAGGAAATTTATCGTAGGCATCGGTGGAAGTGCGACAAATGACGCTGGTACAGGCATGCTAAGCGCTTTAGGGTTTAAATTTTATGATAAAGATGGCGCTTTGCTTGAGGGCAAAGGCGAGGATCTAGCTCAAATTTGCGAGTTTTCAGATGAAGAGGCGCTAAAAGAGCTAAAAGAGTGCGAATTTTTAATCGCCTGTGACGTGGATAATCCACTTTACGGACAAAAGGGGGCAGCCTACGTCTATGCTCCACAAAAAGGTGCAAATGGACGCATGGTAAAGCAGCTTGATGATGGGCTAAAGCACTTTGCGGGCCTTGTAAAAGAGAAAAATGGCACTAAATTTCACACGCAAAAGGGCGCTGGAGCAGCTGGCGGACTCGGCTTTGCTTTTGTGGCATTTTTGGGCGCAAAGCTCAAGCCTGGCATCGAGATCATCACGCAGACCATCGCACTTGAAGATGAGATCAAAAAGGCTGATCTTGTCATCACTGGCGAGGGCCGCATGGACTTTCAAAGCACCATGGGCAAGACCCCAACAGGCGTGGCAAAGCTAGCTAAGAGGCATCATAAGCCAGTCATCGCGCTTGCTGGAAGCGTGCAAAGGTGCGCCAAAGACTGTCACAAACACGGCATTGATGCCTATTTTTGCATACTAAATGAGCCAATGAGCCTTGAAGAAGCTATGCGAAAAGATAATGCCATTAGAAATTTAAAGATGACTGCCGAACAAGTCATTCGCCTTTATATGCTAAACCATAAAGCATAAATTTAAAAAAAGATAGAAGCTAAATTTCTATCTTTTTTACAAATTAACAATTTATAATCTTTTTACAAAGACATTTGTCTTATACAAAGGCTAAAAATTACTAAGCCAAATATTTTTATTTAAACCTATAAACTTTTTCAAAAATTACACGATATAGTTTTCATGCGGCACGAAGTCGTAACTAAAAAAATTAAAAGGATTTACAATGAGTTTTCGTATTAACACAAACGTAAACGCACTTAACACACACGCTAACGCAGTTAGCAACAACGTTGACCTATCTAAGTCACTTAACAAACTTAGTTCTGGTCTTAGAATTCAAACAGCTGCAGATGACGCTTCAGGTCTATCTATCGCAGATAGCTTAAGAAGCCAAGCTTCAGCTCTAGGTCAAGCTATTGCAAATGGTAATGATGCTATTGGTATCATTCAAGTTGCCGACAAAGCTATGGACGAGCAGCTAAAAATTCTTGATACTATCAAGACTAAAGCTACTCAGTCAGCTCAAGACGGCCAAACAACTCAATCACGCCAAGCATTGCAAGCTGATATCGTTCGTCTAATGGAGGAGCTTGACAATATCGGTAACACTACTTCATTTAACGGTCAGCAACTACTAAACGGAACATTCTCTAATAAAGAGTTCCAAATAGGTGCTTATTCAAACCAAACTGTTAAAGCAAGTATTGGTGCGACTACATCTGACAAGATCGGTCTTACACGTTTTGAGAGTTCAAAACTTCTAGATAAGATGGAAAAAGTCACATTGACATTTAAAAACGTCGATGGTGTAAACGATGTTAAGATCGCAGCTGCTACTATCTCAACTGGCCTTGGCAAAGGTGTCGGCGCTATAGCTGAGAATATCAACAAAGTTGCAGATAAAACTGGCGTTAGAGCTACATTTGACGTAACAAGAGTTATGTCAAAAGCAATAGCTGCAGCATCTATTAAAAGTTTTATTATCAATGGCGTTAAAATCGGCGACCTTGAAGTAAAAGAAAACGATAGCAACGGCGCACTAGTAAACGCTATCAATGCTGTTAAAGATCAAACTGGTGTTGAGGCTTCAGTAAATACTGAAGGTAGGATGGTTCTAACAAGCCGTGATGGACGTGCGATGAGTTTCCAAGGTGCTGACATAGATAAAGTTATCGGCGCTAAAGATAAATCAGGCTTTATAGGCAGAATAAACCTAGTTCGTCTTGATGGTCGTGACATCAAGGTCCAAGGCGGTGCTGCAGCAAACGGCTTCTCTAAAGCATTTAGTGCTGATGGTAACGGCAACGGTGGCGCTCAAGTATCTGTTTCTCTAAGAGATGTTAGAGGTCAAATAGATAAGACTGTAGCTGCTGCTATGGGCTTCCAAAGAATGAGCAAAGCTGCTATGACATCAAATCAATCTGCAGGTGTTATGACACTTCGCGGTGCGATGGCTGTTATGAGTATCGCTGAGTCAGCTCAAAAAACACTTGATCAAGTTCGTTCAGACCTTGGTTCAGTTCAAAACCAACTTCAAGCTACAGTTAATAACATAACCGTAACTCAAGTTAACGTAAAATCAGCAGAATCACAAATCAGGGACGTAGATTTTGCTAGCGAGTCTGCTAACTTCTCAAAACATAACATCCTAGCTCAATCAGGTGCTTATGCTATGAGTCAAGCAAACAGCGTTCAACAAAACGTAATGAAGCTACTACAATAGTAGGAGCTGAGTGAAGTTTTAAATAAGGCTTTGTAGCAGTAGCAAAGCCTTAAACGTGTTAATGCTTTTACAATACGCAAACCCCCAGCCCCAAAGCTAGTCTTTGGGGTTTTATATCTACTACAAATAAAATAATAATAATAATTAATACATAAGATGAACCTTTTTAGCTAGTATGGTTAAAGAGTTTACATTTTTAAATTTAGATATTGTGAAATTTAAAAGCTAGTACATTAGATAAATAAATTTGCAAGTAAAAGAAATTTTACTTGCAAACTAGTTTATATACTTAGCGTAAAATTCTCTTTTACGCTTCCTATGTCGTTTTTAGTTATTAACTTTCTTTTTTTAAGCTCTGCAACAAGTGGCTTTGAAGCTTTTTTCGTTACTTCTATATCAGCATTTAGTCCACCTGCTGCAGAGAACATCCAGTATTTATGCATCTCAACCCATTCAAGTAGTTTATTTACTTTTTGAATCTTAGTATCGCTAGGAGCTACTGAAATTTTAGCAAGCTCAAGCTCTTGAAAATATATAGAAATTTGAAGAATGTTATCTAAAAATAATTTATGTTTTTTATAACTCATATATGTTTTTAGCTTATCTAGTTTAGAAGTTATTTTAACAAGTTTAGAAAACATCTTTTCGCTAACTTCACCTGCCTCTTTTTTTGCTATTAGCTCATCTATCTTCGGCACTAGCTCTAAAAATACCTCTTCTATCTTTTTCTTAGCCTCTTTTTGCGTTTTAACTTTTTTGGCTATATAGGTATATGCTTTTAACAAATCCTTGCTTCTTTGCTTTTCTGAAATTTTAGAGATATTTGGCTCTTTTTTAGGTATTTTATCCTTACAAAGCTCATTCATAGTCTCTAAAAATGGTTTTTCGATACTCCCTTCTATCCTAGCTCCACCCTCAGTGCAGTTATATGTGACATATCCCTCTTTAGAAGACTGTTCTATATCTTTTTCATACTGGTTTTTAAATTTATCCCAGATATAAGTAGTCCTAACTTCGCCCTCTCCTCCGTAAGCCTTTACATATAAGTACTCATCAGCCTGAGCAAAGGCATGTCCTGTGGCATGACTCTTACCATCTGGTGCAAAGGCTAAGTCTTGTCCGATCAGAACTATATTTTTATGACCTAATGCATAAGCTAGCTGAAATGCTTGATTGGCTGTTGAGTGACCGATCCCTAAGTAGCCATATTTTTTCATATTAAAAGCGATTTCGCTTTGCTGCGGTCTCATAGTAAGAACAAGACGCCTTGGCAAGATATTTTTTATAGTTTGAGGATGCGTTAAAGAGGCTACGACAAAGTAGATATCTTTGTCAAATTCTTTATCACGAGTACTAAAGAATGTTGATGTAGCCTCAACTCTTTCGATAGATGTCACATAATCAGGCACGATGCCGTGTTTTTTTAGTATAGGATACGAAGCATCAAGGCTTATGATAGTAGCATAAGGCACAAATTTTTTAAGTATATCAAGCTGCTTATCTAAGCTTGGCCCAGTTGCTACGATGATAGCTGTTTTATTTAGTTCATAACGCTTTAAAACAAGTTGCGTATAGCAATAGTTTTCAAGCATGATCGGAATATTTTGTATGTGATGTTTGATGCCTATAAGCATATCATCGATACTATTGCCATGAGCCACTACCATTTGAGAGATAGCCTTTGCAAAGTCTGAGTTTATCCTTAAGATATCTTCACTATAACTTTCGTAAAATGGTGAGTGGATGTGAAGATCGTAAGTCTTTGCGTAAGATGTAAATTCTGGAACGGTTATTAAAAAATAAAACTGCGTATAGCTTGCAAATTCTGAATAAAATAAGACAAGCCTATGGCTAAGTAGCTCACTGCTTAGATCGACAACGTTAAGAGTGGCATAGATGATATCTATCTCTGGCTCGATAACTACTATCTTTTTGTGAGTTTCATTTTTTAAAAGGGCTTTATATAAGATGCCATTTCCAAGACCATAAAAAAACATCATCGGATATCTTTTATACTCTTTTTCTAAATTTTCAAGAGAGACAAGCGTGTCATTTACTGGGCTTTCATAGACATATTTTAAGGTTTTATTATTTATCAAATTTATATCTATCGGATCTTTACCAACAAAGATATCAAAGTCCTTTGCTGTCTCCATACCCCAAAGCTTAGCAGCTAAAATTTCATCTTGTTGAAAGAGCGCTTGGAGGTTTTTTTGAAAGATAGGATTTTGTATATTTGTCATCTTACTTTCAAGTACTTTTTGCTTCGCCTCATCTATCTTTTTACGTTTTTTGTTTTTATGCACCTCGAGATCATCTAGTTTATAAACTTTGTTTTCATCACTCATATTAGATCCTCCTTTGTTATCCTCTCGCTAAATTTTATATCTCTTTTTGCTTTTTTGCCGATCAGCTCTTTTAAAAATTTAGGGTGCAGGCCGTACCCTGGACGCACGCTCCTTATATTTTGCTCGCTAAAAATTTCACCTTTTTTTATATCTGCGCTTGCATAAAGCGAGCGTGAAAATCTCCTGTTTAAAACCGCTTTTTCATCTAGCTCGTAGTTTACCACGCCCAAAAGCTCTTCAGCCTCTCTAACACACTTTGTCATAAGAGCAAATTCGCTCTCATCAAGGCTAAATGCGCTATCAACGCTTTTTACGCTTTTATCAAGTATAAAATGTTTTTCAACTATCCTGGCGCCCAAACTAACCGCAACAATTGGGGCTGTCACGCCTAAAGTGTGATCTGAAAAGCCAATCTCAACGCCAAATTTCTCTCTCATATCAGCTATCGTTTGTAAATTCATACCATTTAGCGGTGCTGGGTAGCTTGAAGTGCATTTTAAAAGGGCGATGTCGCTATTGCCTGCATTTTTGCAAATTTGCACTACCTCTCTTATTTCTTCTTCGTAGGCTATGCCAGTTGAGATGATGATGGGCCTACCCTTTTTGGCTACAAACTCTACAAAATCATAGTCCGTCACTTCAAAGCTTGCGATCTTATAAGCTGGTGGGTTAAACTGCTCTAAAAAGTTGGCATCGTCCTTACAAAATGGACTTGAAAAACAAACAAGCCCCTCCTCTTTTGCCACTTTAAAAAGCTCAGCGTGCCACTCTTTTGGCGTTAGCGCCTCTTGATAAAGCTCGTATAAATTTCTCCCATCCCAAAGTCCGCCCTTAATGACAAAGTCGTCCAGGTGTGAATTTAGAGTCAAACTATCAGGTGTATATGTCTGAAGCTTTATCGCGTCAGCTCCAGCGCGCTTGGCTGCCTTTATCGTATCTACCGCCGTTTTTAGGCTGCCGCTGTGATTAGCGGAGAGCTCTGCTATTATAAAGACCTTTTTGTCTGTATCAAAATTTCCTATTTTCATCCGTTAGTCCGTTTTATTTTTAAGCTCAAGATAGCTAAACTCACCATCTTTTGCATAGATCTTAAAGCCAAAATTTTTATAAAGCGCGAGCGCTTTTTCGTTACTATTATAAGCTTTTGCCTTTAGCGAGCCAACCTTTAATGTAAAAAAAGCGTAGTCTTTTATGAGATCAAGCAGCTTTTTACCCACTCCTTTTAGCTCTGGGTTTTTATAAACGCCAAATTCGCAACTTTCTTTCGTTATATCAACGAAGCTCACCACTCCGATAAATTCACCCTCATCTTTTACTAAAAAGTAGATCTTATCTTGAATGCTCTTTAATCTCTCTAAAAAAGCAAAATGCTCCTCTTTGCCAACGCTTTTGTTTTTCATAAATTTGGCTATACGCTCGTCATTTCGCCACTTTAAGACCATCAGTTTTTGCTCGCCACTAAGCGAGATAAAATTTATAAGCTCAAGCAAATCTCATCTCCCCAGTAAGCTTCATATCCATTTTCTTTGAGCCAAGCAAATATCTCTTTTTGATTATCCGCTACGCAAATGGCTTTAAATTTAGCTCCCAAAACGTAGGCCTCATTTACAAGCGAGCTTGCTGTTATGATGAGCATTTTGGCTTCGTTCATCAGCCTTGCTACGTTTTTGCTATCTACAAAAAGGCTAAAATTTTCGTTTTTACTTGATAACTCTTTTAGTGCGCTTAAGTTTTTATTTCCGCTAGTTGTGATGACGGCTGTTTTTTGGTTTTTAAGAAGCAGTTTTTCTGAAATTTTAGCGCTTAGCCCTGAGATATCAGTGCCTCCAAGAATGATAGCGTAGTCGTAAATTTTCTCCCTTTTTACCTGCGCTTCTTCATAAAACTCATCTCTAACTAGCAAAAACTCGCTTCCACAAAACACCTCACAGCTTTTTTCTACAAGCCTCTCGTATCTTGCCTTTTGTGCATATAAATTTACATTTAAAATATAGTCTGCAAAATGTTTTTCGTAAGTGTCGTCAAATGATAAAATTTTAATGCCAGTTTTTTCTTTTATAGCTCTTTCGTCTTCAAAGCTAAAGCCGTAGTGGTCGATGATAAGAAGCTCAAATTTATTATCTTTTATAAGTTCGCAAAGCTCATCTATCTCGCCACTTCTTAGGCTAAATTTAGAGTAGTTTATCTCATCAAAAATGTCACCTTCAAGCCTTAACGAGGCAAATGAGATGTCGTTAAATTTTTTAGCAAGCAAAAGGTCTCGCCTGATGTGCCCATGCCCTATCTTGCTGCTACTATCAGCGCGCACGAGCGTTTTTAGCAGGGGGAGTCCTTTAAATTCTTTCAATCAAATCTTTCCATTATTTATCAAATAAAGCTTCTTAGCAAACTCAAAATCCTCTAGCGTGTCGATGTCGCAGACTAAATTTCTTGGCAGCAAATACGCCTTTGAGTGTGGCGCAAAGATAGCACTGCACTCCAGCCAAGCCTCTTTTTTCCCAAAATAAAATGCCCCAGCATCATGAAATGCAGGCTCAAGATCTTGCGAGCGTGTCTTTTCAAACTGCGGATAAAACATGCTAACTCTAGCGTTTTCATCAAGTTTTATCGCCCTTTGTATAGGGAAATCAAACGCAGTCGCTGAAAATAAAAATTTACACTCCTGCTTTTTAAACTCTCCTGCGGCATCTTTTAAAATTTCAGCCGTTATGAGTGGTGCTGTGGCATATAGGCAGCAGACGTCAAAGTCAGAATTTACGCGTCTTATCGCGTCTTTTATCACGTCAGTGCTTGTCGCGTAGTCATCGCTTAGGCTCGCATCTCTAAAAAATGGCACACTAGCTCCAAATTCTCTAGCCACATTTGCAATCATTTCATCATCGGTGCTTACGATCACTTCGCTAAAAACTTTAGAATTTAACGCAGCCTCGATGCTATATGCGATTAAAGGCTTGCCTAAAAAGTCTTTGATGTTTTTGCCAGGTATCCTCTTGCTGCCGCCTCTTGCTGGGATGATGCAGATCATTTTTTACTCGCTAAAGCTTTTTAGCACATCAAATAGCGTGCTAGCTACAAATTTAGCATCATCCACGCTCATGCCGTGATGGCATGGGATGCTAAGCTCGGCGCTATAAAATTTCTCCGCATTTGGCAGTGAAATTTCACCAAGTAGTGCTTTATAAAAGCTAAATTTATATGTTGGCTTGTAGTGCACCTGCACGCCAACGCCCTTTTGCAAGAGTGCTTCAAAAATTTGCTCTTTTTTATCCCAAAATTTCTCATCCAAAAGCACTGGATATAGGTGCCTTGAGCTAGTTGTATTTGCTGGGATTTTTATGGTTTTAAAATATTCACACCCGCTAAATTTCTCATCATAAAATTTAGCTATCTCATTTCTTTTGGCGATAAAGCCGTCCAGCCTTTTTAGCTGGCTAAGCCCCAAAGCGCAGGCTACGTCTGTGATCCTGTAGTTGTATCCAAGCAGGCTAATGTCGCTATCCCAAAGCTTTGTTTTAGCGATGCCGTGGCTTCTATATAGCCTTGCTAGCCTTGCTAGCTCATCGTCGTTTGTAGCAAGCGCGCCGCCTTCAAGCGTGGTGATAGGCTTTACTGGGTGAAAGCTAAATATGCTAATATCAGCCTTAACGCCCACTTTTACGCCGTTTTGCACGCTACCAAGGGCGTGAGAGGCGTCATCTATCACTTTTATGCCGTGCTTTTTGGCTAAATTTATGATCTTATCTAGCTCCACTGGATTGCCACCGTAATCAACCGCAGTTATCACCTTCGTTTTTGGTGTGATAAGAGCTGGAATTTTCTCTTCATCGATGTTGCCATTTGCTTTTACGTCGCAAAATTTGACCTGCGCTCCTGCCATCAAAGCCGCATTTGCAGTGGCTACAAAGGTGATAGGCGTCGTGATCACTTCATCGCCAGCCTTTACGCCAAGGCTAAGATAGGCTACGTGAAGGGCCGAAGTGGCTGAGTTCATAGCGATCACGTGCTTTACGCCAACATACTTTGCCAGCTCCTCTTCAAATTTACTGACCTTTTGGCCACCTGTTAAGATGTCGTCTCTTAGCGCATCTGCTACTACCTTGATATCTTCTTCTGTGATCTGCTGACGACTGTAAGGGATCATTTAGCATCTCCTATCATCTCAAGAAGGCCTGCTCTATCGAGCCAAATTTTATTTGTATTTGAGCTATATTCAAAGTCCTCACTAACTGGTTTGCCCTTTTGATGAAGAGCATTTGTCGAGAAGTCTTGCGCTGTTAAAAACTGGATAGACGGACTAATAACGTAGTAATCATCAAATTCGTATGTAAGATGCGCGTCATCTCTTGATATCATCATCTCATGCATCTTTTCGCCTGGGCGAATGCCTATGATCTTGACGCCAAGATCTGGTGCAAGGGCTTTTGCGAGATCGACCATCGTCATTGACGGGATCTTTGGTATGAAAATTTCGCCGCCTTTCATCCTCTCAAAGTTTTTAAGGACAAAATTTACGCCTTGTTCAAGCGTGATCCAAAACCTAGTCATCTTCTCATGCGTGATAGGAAGCTCTTTTTCTCCTTGTGCGATCAGCTTTTTAAAGAGCGGCACGACTGAGCCACGTGAACCAACGACGTTTCCATATCTTACGACGCTAAATCTCGTCTTTTTCTCGCCGACGATATTGTTTGCAGCGACAAATAGCTTATCGCTGGCTAACTTCGTAGCTCCATATAAATTTACAGGGTTGCACGCTTTGTCAGTTGAGAGTGCGATCACCTTGCTAACGCCACACTCCAAAGAGGCGTCGATGACGTTTTGAGCGCCATCTATGTTTGTTTTGATGCACTCCATTGGGTTGTATTCTGCGATTGGCACGTGTTTCATCGCAGCTGCGTGGATGACATAGTCTATGCCGTTCATAGCAGTTCTTAAGCGCTTATAGTCCCTCACGTCGCCGATGAAAAAACGCATAGCCTTGTCTTTAAAAACTTGAGCCATTTCGTATTGTTTTAACTCGTCGCGCGAGTAGATAACTAGCCTTTTTGGCTTATATTTTTTTAACAAAATTTCGGTGTACTTTTTACCAAAACTTCCTGTTCCGCCGGTGATCAATATCGATTTGTTGTTAAACATTTTGCGCCTTTTTGCTAGTCATTTTTGATTTATAAATGGCTAATTTGGATTATTTTTTATAAATTTTTAAGCAAAAGCTGTGCCAAATTTAAAATTTGTTTATCAAAGCTCTGCTTTTTCTAGCTTCTATTTCGTCAAAATTTCGTTATTGTTTAGGGTTTTTATAAAAAGTGGGCGATAAATTTAGCCTTTGCAAAGTCGCAAAGGCATGAAAATTACTTTAAAATTCTAGGTAGTGTGATGCCTTCTTGGGCTTGGTATTTGCCATTTTTATCAGCATATGTCACTTCGCAAGGCTCATCACCCTCGATAAATAGCACCTGCGCGATGCCCTCATTTGCGTAGATCTTCGCAGGAAGTGGCGTCGTGTTTGAGATCTCTATCGTGATATGCCCCTTAAATCCTGGCTCAAAAGGCGTTACATTTACGATGATGCCGCACCTTGCGTATGTGCTCTTGCCAAGGCAGATCGCTAGCACGTTATCGGGCATGTTAAAGTACTCGATCGTACGTGCTAAAGCAAAAGAATTTGGCGGCACTATGCAGACATCGCCTTTAAAATCGACCACATTTTTCTCATCAAAATTCTTTGGATCAACGACGGTTCCGCCGATGTTTGTGAAAATTTTAAACTCATCGCCCACGCGGATATCGTAGCCATAGCTAGAAACGCCGTAGCTAACGACGCCGCGACCCACTTGCTCCTCGGCAAATGGCACGATCATCTTCTTTTCAACCGACATTTTCCTTATCCAAGAGTCTGATTTTAAACCCATTTTTGCTCCTTTTTTGGGGCGATTATAACGCTTTGCGTCTTTAAAGTAAATTTAATGGCATTTTGCAATAAATTTTGAGAAAATCAGTATAATTTTGAGAGAAAAATTTAATAAAGGACAAAAATGCAAGAGAGAAAGGCCGAAACTTTCACAGGAGAACGCGCGATGTTTGGGGCAAAGGGGCTAAATTTTACTAACTGCATCTTTGAAGATGGCGAGTCGCCGCTAAAACACAGCTCAAATTTAAAGCTAAATGAGTGCGTTTTTGCCTACAAATATCCACTTTGGTACGCAAGCGACATCACGCTAAATGGCGGATACTTGGAGCCTCTAGCAAGGGCTGGCATGTGGTACAGCACAAATTTAAGCTTTAAAGACGTGGCCATAAATGCGCCAAAAAGCTTTAGAAAAAGCTCGCAAATTTCACTTGAAAATGTAAATTTCTCAGACGCTGCCGAGACACTTTGGGGGTGCGCAGACGTGAAGATAAAAAACGTCTTTGCAAAAGGGGACTACTTTGGGGCAAATAGCGAAAATTTAGAAGTTGATGGGCTAAGCTTGGACGGCAACTACTGCTTTGATAGCTGCAAAAATCTTCGCATCACAAACTCAAAACTTATCTCAAAAGACGCCTTTTGGAACTGCGAAAACGTGGTCGCGCAAAACTGCCTAATCTCAGGCGAGTACCTAGCATGGAACGCTAAAAATGTGACACTCATAAACTGCACGATAAAGAGCTTGCAAGCGCTTTGCTATGTGGAAAATTTGGTCGTGAAAGATTGCATTTTTATGGATACAAGCCTTGCTTTTGAGTATTCAAGCGTCGATGTGAGCACAAAAAGCAGCATAAAAAGCGTGAAAAATCCAAAAAGTGGCGTCATAAGAGCTGGCAAGATAGATGAGATCATCATAGACGGCAGCTTGGTTGATGCAAGCAAAATAGAGATAGTCACGGATGAAATTTAGGCAAAATTTAAAGAAATAACATGCAAAATGAAAGATTTAGAGCGAAATTTAGTATAAAAAACGATGCTAAATTTAAAAAGCTACTACGCAAGGTCTCGAGCGTCGTCTATAAAAAGAATAAACTTGTGTTTTTAATGAGAGTGATCGAGCTGCCATTTGCTGTGCTATGCGGAGTAGCTATGGTCGCGCTTTTTGACGTTACTGGGCACGAGTTAATAGTATATTCTGATATGGACGATGTCTCTACTTTGGCAAGAAATTTAGCCATCGTTCTTTGTGTCGGCATAGTCTTGCTCTATATTTATGCGGCTATAATTAAACCGATTTTATTCACTAGAGCCATTTACTCAAACATCGATGTTGAGCGCAAACAAGAGATCGTTATATATGATGATGAGATCTTGTTTGTCACAGCAACAAGCACGGTTCATTTTTCATATGGTGCGTTTTTTAGCACTTGCGAAACTGATGATTTTATAGCTTTGATCTTAAAAGAAGGCACCTTCTTGCAGATACCAAAAGAGCCACTAAATGAAAAAGCGCAAGAAATTTGGAATTTCTAGAAGAAAAGATAGGCTGAATTTAGTGAAATATTTTTGGATGTTTTGAATTAAAAACCATACAAATTTGCCATGCCAGCAAATTTGTTGGCTGTATTCAGACCAAATTCTCTAAAAGAATAGATATTATTGCTTTAGTGATACCAAATATCAATCTTTCAGCGATAAATTTTAATATCAAAATAATTATTTGACGTCGAGAATGATATCTAAGCACTATTTTATTAATGGCTGGTTTTAACTCCGCACCGATGAATACATCTTTTGGAGTTGTGCCTGCATCCCAAATATTTTGAAGTAGTTGAGACAAGATAGTTTCAGTTAGTGCTGCTAGAGTACCTTTCCAATCGCCTGAGCTATCAAATGCTACAACGTTACCACGCTTGCCACCTGCAAATGCTGCTGAGCCTTTAGCCAATAAATAAAATAGCCCTGCCATTTCGCCAGCTGCTGCGTCAGTTCTAACGCTCGGTGCTTTAAACACACTCTTTTTAACGTCAGCATCACGTCCAAGACCAAAAATAGCATACTCCA
>NZ_PPBR01000105.1:0-779 GCF_002913545.1 Campylobacter concisus
TATATCTAAATGGCCATCGATAGCTTTTACGAAGCCTTCATATTCATTTTGTTTAAGTCCTAGCTTTTTAATGACGTCATCATTTAAAAGCCTAGTTTTTATCTTTTTAGCTGCTTCATAAAATTTATCTCTGATATAGATATATGGAGTATAGTGTCTATTTTGGTTAAAAGAGTAGGCTGTGTTTTCTTCCGGCAGGTATAGGTATTGCCACTCTTGCCAGAAAGTATTTGATGATTTTTATATTTTTTAAACACAGTGCTCTCGTCAAAGTATTCTATTAGCTCTTTTATAGAGATCATTGATGATATAGCTTGGTAGCTTGCTCTTTTAATATGTGATTTGGTATCTTTTGGCTCATGACTAAGCTCATATTTTCTTAGATTTTGTAAATTTCCCTCTATGGCTTTAACATCCATATTATTAATATCTGTTTTTAAGCCAGCCTCTTCAATGGCTCTTGTATTATCAAAAGTTTTTCCTCTAATGCTTACAAGTTCAGATCCTGGTACCGGAGTGTAGTGAAATTTACTAGGATATAGGCTTGAGTTATTTACTACCTTATATAACCCAAGCTCTCTTGTTATCTCTTTTATGTATTCATCATATTCATTTAGGCTTGGAGCCTTTGTTGTGGGTATGATGAGTTTAAATTTCTCTACTTTTGCATCTGGTGCTTGATAGCTTGTTGGATATATAAAGCCCTTTATTCCTTTGCTTTGCAGTAAATTTTGAGCATCACTTATAGTAAATTTAGAGTTATCTATATCATATATAAG
>NZ_PPBR01000106.1:0-430 GCF_002913545.1 Campylobacter concisus
GATTAAGAGCGTCCAGAATACTCAAAAGACGACACGTGCGATGAAGCTTGTTTCTACAGCAAAGCTTCGCAAAGCTGAAGAGGCTGCTCGCTACTCTAGAGTTTACGCTCTTAAGATCAATGAGGTTTTATCAGAGATAGCTTATAAGATCAATCAATATGCTTCAGTTATGACTGAGAGTAAATTTTTTAACACAACAAAGAGTGTAGAAAAGGTTGATATTATATTTGTTACCGCTGATAAAGGGCTTTGCGGTGGCTTTAATGTCCAAACTATAAAGACAGTTAGGCGCATGATTGATGAGCTAAAAGCAAAAAAGGTCAAAGTCAGACTAAGAGCTGTTGGTAAAAAAGGTATAGAATTTTTCAATTTCCAAGGCGTTGAACTACTTGAGACTTATGTCGGAGCTAGTTCTTCTCCTACATATGAA
>NZ_PPBR01000107.1:0-57477 GCF_002913545.1 Campylobacter concisus
ATCACCACTAAATTTATGGCTCTCGTTTTTGGTATTTATCACTACATCAGCACTTAGACTAATGCCGCTAAGCTCTTTAAACCAAAACTCATCTTTTTGCACGCTAAAGCCAACAAGAGCAGGGGCAGGCATTGAGAGCTCAAGGCCAAATTCGCTAGCTATTTTATATCCAACATCGCTTGCACCAAGGGCTTTGTAGCTTAGTCCGCCACTTGCGATGACTAAATTTTTGGCTCTAAATTTCTCATCTTTTGTCAAAATTTCAAAAATTTCATCTACTTTTTTGGCGCCAAGAACCTCTTTATTATAAAAAATATCTGCATTTTGCCTTTTTAAAAGTAGGCTCAAAACGCTCTTTGCGCCGCTATCACAGAAAAACTGATTTTGCTTTTGCTCGCTAAATTTAAGCTCACTAAAAAATTTCAAAACCTGATCAGGGCTTAGCACTTTTAAAATTTGCTCTATAAATTTTTGCTCGCCAAGGTAGTTTTTAGCGCTTACAAAGCGGTTTGTGATGTTACATCTGCCGCCACCACTTGCTAAGATCTTTTTGCCAGCGCTGCTGTTTTTTTCTAAAATGGCAACCTTTTTGCCCCTTAAATTTGCTCCTAAAAAGAGCCCGCTAGCGCCAGCACCAACGATGATGACGTCGTAGATCAAAACTTCAAGCTCTCTTTTAAGGCCGCCTCGCTTGTTAGGCGGGAGTCAAATTTGATCACTTGTTTTTTCTCGTTTTTGTAATAATCCACCACGCCTTTTTGGCTATTTAGTAGCTCTAAATTTAAGCTCGCTTCTGGGCTTAGGTAGATGTTTTTAAAAATTCTTGGATCGCTTAGGCTAAATAGCAAAACAAGCCAGATCACGCAAAGCACCACGCAGACGATGGCAAGCACTTTAAAACTAAAAGCATGCATGATGTATCCGCCAAACGCGCCTCCAACGAAGCTGCCAAAGTAGCCAAATGAGTTAAAGATGCCAAGAGCGGTGCCTTTTTGTGAGGATTTTACAAATTTTGTCGCGGTTGATTGCATGATGGGCTCGTGGAGGTTAAAACCTATAAAAAATATCGCGATGCCAACCACAAATATAAATTTCGTAAAGCTAAGGGCAAAAATGGCGTAGGTTAGGGCAAAAAGCAGCGTGCCAGCTATCAAGATGACCTTGCTAAGCCCCTTGCCATCGCCCAGCGCGCCAGCTAGCCCCATAGCCAAAAAGCCAAGCACAGCGCCAAGCGTATAGACCTTGTAAAGCTCGCCACTCTCGTAGCCATACTCTTTTACTAAAACGATCGGGATAACCAAAAATGCGATGCTTGTGAGCATCTTTTGCATGAAAGAGGTGAAATTTATGATCATATAGTCTTTTTGTAAAAATAGCTTGCCAAATGACACCTTTTGGGCCTTTGCGCTCACTTTTATCTCTTTTGGCACGACGGTGTAGAGTAGCACGACGCAAAGCAAGCTAAGAGCGGCGCTTAGATAAAAAAGGCTTGAAAGCCCGTAGTCCTTGGCAAGAAGCGGTCCAAGCACCATCGAAAGTGTGAAGCTAAGCCCTATAAAAGCACCCATTATCGCCATGGCTTTTGAGCGGTTTTCTTCAGCTACAAAGTCGCTTATCATCGCTGTTGCCACGGCTCCCACGGCTCCCACGCCTTGTAAAAATCTGCCAAAAAGCATCGTGTAAATTTCACTTGCCAGCGCGCAGACGATAGAGCCAGCCACAAAGATCAAAAGGCCGATAGTTAGTGCTTTTTTGCGGCCGATCTTATCTGAGAGAGCGCCAAAAGGCACTTGAAATATCATCTGTGAGATCGCATAGACGCCTATTATTAGCCCTACTAAAAACTCATTTGCGCCGCTTAAATTTAGCGCGTAAAGGCTAAGCACCGGCAGGACTATGAAAAGCCCAAAAAATCTGCTAGCTACGATAAAAGATAGTGGCAAAACGCTTTTTAACATAAATTTTCCCTTATTTTTAAAAGGATTAAGTTTATCATTTTAACACTAATTTAAATTTAAAAATTTTAATCTACTTTTTTGTAAAATACGCCCAAAAATCAAGGAGTTCTGCGATGAAAATCGTGCTTGCGACATCAAATTTAGACAAAGTAAAAGAGATAAAAGAGTTTTTAAAAGGCTATGAAATTTACGCTTTAAGTGAGGTTGTAAAGCCATTTGAGATCGTTGAAGATGGCAGCACTTTTCAGCAAAATGCGCTCATAAAGTCAAGAGCAGTTTTTGCAAAGCTTAAAGAGCAGGGACTTGAAAGCGAGTTTATCTCACTTAGCGATGATAGCGGCATCAGTGTGGATGCACTTGGTGGCGAGCCAGGGATCTACTCAGCTCGCTACTTTGACCTTGGTGAAAATGGCAAAGTGTGCGGCAAAAACGCAAATGACGCAAACAATAGAGCAAAGCTAATTAGCAAGCTAAAGGCGCTAAATTTAAAGAGCTCTCCAGCTCACTACACCGCCTGTATCGCTATTAGCTCAAAATTTGGCGACTACACGACGCATGGCTTTATGTATGGTGAGGCGATAGACGAGGAGCGCGGCACAAACGGCTTTGGCTACGATGCACTCTTTATCCCAGATGGCTTTACAAAGACGCTTGGCGAGCTAGATAACGAGACAAAGCTTGAAATTTCTCACCGCTCAAAGGGGCTAGAGCTTGCAAATTTCGTGCTAAAGAGCCTAAAGAAAAACTTTAGTTAAGCTCCTTTAGTCCTTTGCTGGCTCGCTCTAAAAGACCCAGCACGCGCGGGTTTTGCTCCTTGCCTTTTAAAATTTCAAGCACCTTTTTGTAGTTTTTGGCAGCTTCGTCCTTTTGCTCAAGCTTTGCTAGGTCGTTAGCGACTTCTATTAACAGCTCTGATCGTACAAGCTCGTTGCCACTTAGCTCTGGCGTGATATCAAGTAAATTTAGCGCTAAAAGGTGGTTTTCATGGGCTTTGTCAAAGTCGTTTTTTAGGTAGTAGGTGTTTGCGATGCCTTTTATGCAGATGAGCTCGTCGTGCATCGGGGTATCTGGCGCATCGTCATAAATTTTTAGAGCATCTTGAAAACTAGTAAGCGCCTCGTCGTATTTGCCTAGCGCCTTTTTTGCTGCGCCTATATTTTGATAAGAGCGAGCTAGTAGCAGTTTGTCACTAACGTTTGCCGCGAGCTCTAGTGCTTTTTGCGAGAGCTCTAGTGCCTTTTGAGGCTCTTTATTTACCATGCAAATGCTGGCGCCATTTATTAGCGAAGCGATCGCCTGCTCGGTGTTGCCCTCTTTTAAGCAGACATCAGTCGCTTGCTCGGCTAAATTTATGGCTCTCTCCAAATTTCTATCACTTTTATAAAACTCATTTACGCTCTCTTGCACTAGCTCGTCGCAGCTACTTGCAAAGAGGCAAATAGGCGCTAAAAATGGCAAAATTTTCTTCATCTTTTTACCTTTAAAATTTGGCTCATTTTACCTTTTGAAGCTAGAAATTTATATTAACTTTGCTAAAATCACTAAAATTTTAAGGAGCCAAAAATGTCAAATATCTTAATCATCGGAGCAGGTGGCGTTAGCCAAGTCGCAACCGTAAAATGTGCGATGAACTCGGACGTTTTTACAAATATCACCCTAGCAAGCCGCACAAAAAGCAAGTGCGATGCGATCGCTAAATTTATAAAAGATCGCCTTGGCGTGCAGATAAACACCGCGCAAATCGACGCTGATGACACAGCGGCCGTGGTGGAGCTCATCAAACAAACAAAGGCTGATCTGCTTCTAAACGTCGCGCTGCCGTATCAAGACCTAACCCTTATGGACGCTTGCGTAAAGGCTGGCATACCTTACATCGACACCGCAAACTACGAGCACCCAGACACCGCAAAATTTGAGTATAAGCTTCAGTGGGCGAAGGATGGTGACTTCAAAAACGCTGGCACCATGGCGCTTCTTGGCTCTGGCTTTGACCCGGGCGTGACAAACGTATTTTGCGCCTATGCACAGCAAAATTTATTTGATGAGATCCACGAGATCGACATCCTAGACTGCAACGCAGGAGACCACGGCTATCCATTTGCGACAAATTTCAACCCAGAGATAAATTTACGCGAAGTTAGCGCAAATGGCCGCTACTGGGAGGCTGGCAAGTGGATCGAGACAAAGCCGATGGAGATAATGTTTAAGTGGGACTACCCAAAAGTAGGCGTCAAAGATAGCTATCTGCTCTATCACGAGGAGCTAGAAAGCTTAGTTAAAAACATCAAAGGACTAAAGAGAATTCGCTTTTTTATGACCTTTGGACAAAGCTACCTAACTCACATGAAGTGCCTAGAAAACGTGGGAATGCTACGCATCGACGAGGTCGAGCATAACGGCGTGAAAATAGTGCCGATCCAGTTTTTAAAGACGCTTCTACCTGACCCTGCAAGCCTTGGCCCTCGCACAAAAGGCAAAACAAACATCGGCTGCGTGATACGTGGTCTAAAAGATGGCAAAGAGCGCCAAGTCTATATCTACAACGTCTGCGACCACGAGGCTTGCTACGCCGAGACAGGCGCGCAGGCTGTTAGCTACACCACAGGCGTGCCAGCGATGATTGGCTCACTAATGGTCGCAAAAGGTATCTGGAGCGGAAAAGGCGTCTTTAACATGGAGAATTTTGATGCAAAACCTTTCATGGACGAGCTAAATAAGCAGGGATTGCCGTGGGAGGTAATAGAAATGAAACCAGGAGAGAGATACGAAGTTTAAAATTTAGACTCTTTAGGCTTGTCTTTTTCTACTTATACTTCGTTGGTTTTAAATTTTGCTCGGTCATTACCCACTCGGTAACTCCCATCACAAAATTTAAAACCGCCTCGTCTAAGCGAAAAATACTTCACCTGAGTTCTATTAAATTTTTATTTTGTTTGGTCATTACCAGATTGGTAGCTCTTGCCTCAAAATTTAAAACCATCTCGTCTAGATAAAAGTCACTTTGCCTAATTTTTGCCTTTAAATTTAAACCTCTTCGCCAAACAAAACCTTGATAATTTACTTCACTCCACCAAAGCAAATTTTCTAAATTTATGCCCAAAGCTAGTTTTGGGCGCTTGTTGCTGCCAATTTATAAATTTATGTTATATTCACGAAATCTTAATCGCAGCTAAAAAGGGGGAATCTTGCAATTAACAAAAACATCTATCTGGTTTTTAGTCATTCTAAGCGGTCTAATGGCCTGCACCTCGCTATCAACGGATGTCTATCTGCCTGCCATGCCTACGATGGAGCGACAGCTTCATGGCGATGCGGAGCTAACGATCACTGGCTTTTTGATCGGTTTTGCCATCGCACAGCTCGTTTGGGGGCCTATTAGCGACAGAATAGGGCGAAAACTTCCGCTATTTATCGGTATGGCGCTCTTTGTCGTTGGCTCCATCGGATGTGCCATGTCACAAAGCATGAGCGAAGTGATAATCTGGCGTATCTTTCAAGCCGCAGGCGCGTGCGTGGGACCTATGCTTAGCCGTGCGATGATCAGCGATGTTTTTGAAAATAGCGAAGCTGCAAAGATGCTTTCAAACTTAGTCATCATCATGGCTGCAGCTCCTATCATAGGACCGCTACTTGGTGGCGCATTACTAGAGATTGGCACTTGGCACTGGATATTTTGGCTAATGGCAGCTGCAAGTGTTTTTTTGTTTATCCTTATCTTCTTCTTGCCAGAGACGTTGCCACAGCAGAAGCGCTCAAAAGAGCCGATGATAAACTCGTTTAAGAGCTATTTTGTGCTTATAAAAGATGCTAAATTTATGAAATACACTCTAAGCGTGACCTTCTTTTACATCGCAGCATACGCCTTCATCACGGGATCGTCATTTGTTTATATAGACTATTTTGGCATACCGAGCAAGTACTATGGCTTTTTGTTTGGCGTAAATATACTTGGTGTGGCGGCGCTTAGTTTTTTAAACAAGAGCTTGGTCAATAAATTTAGCCTAAATTCGCTTCTTATAACCTCAAGCACAGTCGCTTTTGTCGCTGCGGCTTTGCTTTTAGCGCTTACATTTTTTGGTATCGCTGGAGTTTGGGGCGTTATCATACCTATGTTTTTCGTCTTTAGTATGAACGGTATCATCGCCTCTTGCTCAAACGCAGCCGCTCTTAATCAAGTACCTCAAGAGATGAAAGGCAGAGCAAATGCTCTCATTGGCTCACTGCAATATGGAAGCGGCATCGTCTCATCAGCCATGCTAGCACTCTTTACGACCACGACGCCACTTATCATGTCAGCCATCATCTTTGTCTTTGTATTTTTGTGCTGGCTTTCTGCCTATCTAAACAAATAAACTCTCAAAAGGGCTTAAATGCCCTTTAAATTTAAAGCTATTTCATTTATAATAAAGCCAAAATTTAAAAGGAAATTTTAGTGCTAACGATAGAAAATTTATATATTTTGGTGGCAGCTCTTGCGCTTGTTTGCGTTATCTTGGTAGCTTTTTTGATAAATGCAAATTTGAAAAATGCAAAACAAAGAGAAAATTTAGAAAATTTACAAGATGAGTTAAAAGATAGCGAGCGGCTAAATATCGAGCAAAGAGCAAAGCTTGAGGCAAATAGTGACAAGATAAATGAGCTAGCTAAAAATTTAGACGAGTATAAAATTTCGCTCAAGCAAAAAGATGAAAAAGAGGACGAGCTAGAGCGCGAGTTAAGGCGTCTAAATGAGGAGCTTGGCAGCCAGACAAAGATGGCCGAGATGGCAAAGTCGCTATCTTTAAATTTACAAAACGAGCTTGGTGCAAAAGAGGATGAGCTAAAAAGATCAAGCGAGAGCGAAAACGAGCTAAAACGCGCTATCGTCGCACTAAAAAGCGAGATCGAGGCCAAAGAAAACATCCTAAGATCACAAGAAGAGAATTTAAAAAAGGTGAAAAACGAGCTAAATTTAGAGTTTGCAAACCTTGCAAATAAGATATTTGAAGAAAAAAGTGCAAATTTCTCAAAAAACAGCAAAGAGTCGCTTGAGCTCTTGCTAACGCCACTTGGGGAGAAGATAACAAGCTTTGAAAAGAGGGTAAATGACGCCCACAGCGACTCGCAAAAGAGCGCAGGCGAGCTTAGCGCGCAGCTAAAAGAGGTGGTCGAGCTTGGCAAAAATATGTCAAAAGAGGCAAACTCGCTAAGCACGGCGCTAAAAGGCAGCAACAAGGTCCTTGGCAACTGGGGCGAGATGCAGCTTGAGCGCACACTGGAGGCTGCTGGGCTAGAAAAGGGCACGCACTACACTACGCAAGAGAGTTTTGACGTGAGCGGCAAAAAGCTCATACCTGACTTTGTCATAAATTTCCCAGACGACAAACAGATGATAATAGATAGTAAAGTCTCGCTCCATGCCTACGAAAAAGCAGTTGCGGCGGCCGATCTAGCCCAGAGTAAAATCGCCCTTGGCGAGCACATCGCTTCGATAAAAAAGCACATCGACGAGCTAGCTAAAAAAGACTACTCATCGCTTGTAAAAAGCCCTGATTTTGTGCTGATGTTTGTGCCAGTTGAGCCAGCATTTTTGGAGGCTTTGAAATTTGATCCAAATTTATTTAACTACGGCTACGAGAAAAAAGTGGTGCTAGTCTCGCACACGACACTTATGCCGCTACTTCGCGTGGTGGCAAATTTATGGCGCATGGAGCATGGCAACAAAGAGGCAAAAGAGATATTAAAGAGTGCAAATGAAATTTATGAGAAATTTTGCACAGTCGCTGAGAAGCTAAATAGACTTGGAAACTCGGTGAGATCGGTAAATGATAACTTCAATGAGGTCGTTAAAAGCGTGAGTGGTCAAGGCGGGCTTGATAGCAGGCTGGAGAAATTTAAAAAGATCGCTCTAAATCCCAAAGATACGCAGGTAAAAGAGCTTGAAGCAAGACCTAGGGAGATATCAATAACTAACATTAACATAAAAAATAATCAAGGGTAAAACTTATAGTTACTATTAATTTTGTATCTATATTATTTTATTCGAGTACTTATGGCATAAAAGTGTGTATGGCTACCTATTTGATACCTATGTTTAAAATTTAACTAAACTATCAAAACTTTTTACTTTCAAAATAGTAGCTAACTTTGGCGTGCATGATCTAAAGTATTTTGAGCTAAAAGCTAAGATCTTTGACCTTATAAATGGCGAAGATAACGAGGCTCGATACGCTATTTAATAAATTTTAAATATATTTTTAAATTTTAAGCTAGTATTAACTTTAGCGTGAAATTTATGTTATAAGAATTTATTACAATTGCACCAAGCAATCATTTTTGTTATTCCTTTTTACCGATTGAAGCCTTGGGTTTCCAAGGCTTTTTCTAAATTATTAGTAGAGTTTATAAAATTTATCTAAAGGAGATGTTATGAAAAAGACTTTGAGTTGTGTTGCACTAGCCTCTGTGCTTTGCTCGAGCGCTTTTGCGATAGGCGGTCCAAGCGGAGCTAAACTTGACTACGCTATCACTGGGCAGATCGGCGAAGTAGTGGTAAATCCATACGACACAGCGCCTCTTACAGCGGTCATCAAAAATGGCGGCTACACACTAAGCAACGCTAAGGTCACTATCGTGCCAAAACAAGGCGGTCAGGTGATAAGCTACAAAGTGGCTGACAAGCATCTTCGCACACATGGCGGCATCCCAGTTTTTGGTATGTATCCTGACTATCAAAACACCGTTGAGGTCGAGTACGACAAGAGCTACAAGGGCAAGACTGAGCATATAAAAGAGAGCTATAAAATTTACGCCCCAGCTATCTACCTAGAGAGCGCTGGCACGCCAAATCAAAAGGGCGCGTTATTTGACAAGATCGAGGTTACTAAGCCAGCAAGCGCTAAATTTGCAAACCGCCTCTACTATGTAAATAACTTTGTAAATAAAACAGGCAAGGGCACAAAAGTCGTTTGGAACAACCCAGCTGGCGGTGCGATCGAGTGGAACTACAGCCCAAATAACTTCATCCTTGATACAAAAGGCGAGGTTAGATGGTACCTTGAGCCAAGTAAAATTTACGACCTAAAACAGCCATTTCACGCTGGCGTAATGATGGGCTTTAAGCAAAATGATGACGGCGCGATGACTTGGGGATATGGCCAAAGATATGCAAAATACGACATCATGGGTAGAGAAATTTTCAACCGCGAGCTACCAGCTAGCTACAACGACTTCTCTCACTCAATGGATGTAGCACAAAACGGACACTACTTCTTGCGCGTGGCAAATGCCGACTACAAAAGGGCTGATGGCAAAAATGTAAGAACAGTGCGAGACGTCATCGTTGAGCTTGACAGAGATGGCAACGTAGTTGATGACTTTAGACTATATGAAATCCTCGATCCTTACCGCGACATCGTGCTAAAAACTCTTGATCAAGGCGCAGTTTGCTTAAACATAGACGCTAAAAAAGCAGGCCATACAGCAAGCTCTGATGAGCTTCAGTCTATGGATACGCATGATAAGTGGGGCGATATCGTAGGAGCAGGTCCAGGACGTAACTGGGCACACGTAAATAGCGTGGATTACGACCCAAGTGATGATAGCATCATCATCTCAAGCCGCCACCAAGACGCAGTTATCAAGATCGGCCGTGACAAACAAGTAAAATGGATCATGGGCGCTCACAAGGGCTGGAGTGATAAATTTAAAGATAAACTCCTTCAGCCAGTTGATAGCAAGGGCAATAAGATCGTCTGCGAAGATGAATACTCAAAATGCCCAGGATACGAGAGCGACAAAGGTGGCTTTGACTGGCAATGGACGCAGCACACAGCATTTAGGATAGATAGCAAGTCTAAAAAAGGCGAAATTTATCTAAGTGTCTTTGACAACGGCGACACAAGGGGCATGGAGCAACCAGCCATCGCTGGCATGAAGTACTCTCGTGCTGTAGTTTATAAGATCGATGAGAACAAAAAGACCGTTGAGCAGATCTGGGAGTACGGCAAAGAGCGCGGTAAAGAGTGGTATAGCTCGGTTACTAGCCTTACGCAGTATCAAGATGACCTTGATAGCGTTATGGTCTATTCAGCTGTTGCTGGCATGCAGTTTGACATCGCAAAAGGTCGCCCAGTAGGACTTCCTAGTCCGCACATAGATGAGTTTGAGTGGGGCGCAAAAGAGCCTAGTATCGAGATAAAGATGACAAATGCTATGGGCTATCAGGCGTTTCCATTTAGCTTGCAAAAAGCGTTTGAGAAATAAAAATTTTCCTCCTTTGCTTAGGCAATGGAGGGCTTTTAGTTTTGTGTGATCTTAAAATTTATTTGCTATTTTGCTCTTTTAAAATAACCTTTGCATTTTTCTCTTTTTTACAAAATTCCAGAAATTCTCTCCCATTTTTTGTATCGTCATTTAGTCCGATGCAGCCAAAGCCCTTCTCATCATGTGGATAAAGCGCTAAATTTAGGTTTGGAAAGATAAAAAAGCACCACTCATTTAAGGAGTATGTATAGAGCATGAGTAGTTTAGCCAGATCTTTGATCTCATCAAATCTCAAAGCATCTATCCTAAGGCAGATGGCAGGCAGCAAAATCTCACCATCTAAACCAAGATCAAAGTGCTCATTTGGCTCTTGCAAGATGCCTAGCTTTTTAAATTTATCGTGCAAAGTTTTTACTTCAAGCGTTTCATCGCTCAAGTTAGTATCGTCGTAGTTTAAGGCGCTTATGACAAATGCTTCATCTTTAAATTTATAAAAATATTTATCAAATAGCTTTAGTGCGGTATCTATGCCAGAAGCCCAGTTTTCATCCTCTATCTCAAAAAAGCCTATCCAGTTTTTAGAGTGGCTAAAGGAGTTAAAATTTATATCGCTAAGCTTTAGAGCCTTATTTATCAAGTTTGATGATTTTTCCATTTTGATTTTAAACGATATAGTCTTGCAAGCCTTATAAGCTAAGAGCCTCTCGCATAGAAATTTCTATCTTTTTCTCATCGAGGCTGCCATTATAAAATAAATTTAACGCCAAGACCGCTTGGTGCAAGAGCATATCAGCTCCGTCTTTGCATGCTAAATTTTGGTTTTTTGCCTCTTTTAAAAATGGCGTTTGTTTGCCGTAAATAACATCAAATGCAAATTTAGCGCTTTTTAAAATGCCATCTAAAATCTCTTTTGGTGCTGGCAAAAGATCGTCTTTTAGCCCTGCTGAGGTTGAATTTACCACTAGATCAAATTTATGCTCTTTATAATCATCCCAGCTAAAGCACTCATAGTGATCTTTAAATTTATCAAGTCTTGCCTTGCTTCTATTTAGTATGCAAACATCTATGTTTTGCGATCTAAGTGCGTAGGCTAGGGCGTTTGCGGTGCCTCCAGCTCCAAGGATGATGGCGCTTTTTGCCTCTTTGAAATTTGATATCGCTTTTAAAAAGCCAGGTGCGTCAGTGTTGTAGGCATAAATTTTCTCATTTTTTAGCACTAAAGTGTTTGCAGAGCCTATTTTTTGGGCTGCCTCTGAGGCGTCGTCGGCTAAATTTAGAGCAAATTCTTTATGTGGGAGTGTGACATTTGCGCCGTTTAGTTTTAGGGATCTAAATTTATTGATTAGCTCATTGCCATCTTTTAGCAAAACCCTAGCATATAGGGCATCAAGAGCCAGATCGGCAATGGCTTTGTTGTGTAGTCTTGGAGATACCGAGTGAGCTATCGGATCTCCAAAAACTGCGAAGGTTTTCATTTTGCTCTAAAGACAAAAGCGTCTTTATTGACATCTTTTCTTATGTCATTTACAGCTTTTTGTAGCCCTTTTTCATCAAATGGACCAACTAAAATTTTAGTTAGCTCACCAGCTTTTATAGTTTTGTAGCTATAACCTTTGGCTGCTATTTTTTTCATATAGTCGGCATTTGGGTTAAATTTACTAGTTGCAAATACTTGAACATAAGAGCCTTTTGCGACGCTCTCAGCCTTTGCTGGAGCTTCAGCTTTTTTCTCTACTTTTTCAGCTTTTGCAGGAGTTTCAGCCTTTTTCTCTACCTTTGTTTCAGGTTTTTTCTCAGCTTTAGTTTCAGCTTTTTTCTCTACTTTTGTTTCAGGTTTTTTCTCAGCTTTAGTTTCAGCTTTTTTCTCTACTTTTGCCTCAGTTTTGGCTGGCTTTGCTTCAGGCTTTTTATCTGCTTTAGCTTCGCTTTTTGTTTCAGCTTTTTTAGCTGGAGCCTCTACCTTTGTCTCAGCTTTTTTAGGCGCTTCAGCTGGATGCTCTACAGCTTTTACTACCTCTTTTGGCTCTTCAGTTTTAGGAGCTGATTTTGCGCCTTCTTTATCTTTTAGCTTTTTGATCATATCTTCAAAATCATCTTGTTGCTTGTTTTCAGGCACGATAGGCACTTGCTCGAAAAGTTGTGTATCGCCTTTTTTAACATCTGAATTTGTGTCTTGTGCAGGTACCTGCGTATCGACTGGCTGCTCTGCTGGCACTGGAGGCAGAACTAATCTTGAGTCAGCTTCATTTTGAGATTGTGCAGAATCATTTGAATTAACTAATTTCATAGCGACTATAATAATCAAAAAAAGTATAACTAAAGCTGCTATAAACATAAGAAGTTTCTTTAGTTTTGCGCCCTTTGCCTCATCATCTTTTTCTAAAAGTATATCTTTTAACTCTTCGTTTTCCATTATTTCTCCTTACATATATTTTGACCAGCTAGCACCACGCTCTTTTTGATAGAGTTTATATGGCAAAGTTAGAATGTTAAATTCTTTTGGCATATCTTGATTAGGAAACATTCTCCACTCTTTGGCTAATTTTTGTGAGAGCTTTGCGTTTAGCATATTTGCAAGCGTGCAAGCTTCATTTAGCGTAGTGTGACCTTTATGCACATAAAGGTGCAAATGTCCCGGCGTCTTGGTCTCGTAGGCTGTGAAATTTATAAAGCCTTCTTCTCTTAAAAGAAGCTGCGCTCTATGCCAAAACCTATCTGGAGTTCTGCCGTTGTAGTCAAAGACTATATTTTCGACCTTATCACTTGCATTAATTAGCGAGTGAGCGATTATAGCTTTGCCCTCCTCATGCTCTTTCATGACACTATAAGTTAGTGGTTCGTTGATCTTTTCAAATTTATCAAAGAAAATTTTGCCCTTGTACTCTATCTTATTGACGATCGTATCACGCTTGATATAGTAGTGAGTTGTAATAATCTTTATAAGTGCCGTATCAATACTTTGCATTAAAATGTCGCTTTATCATAGATTATAAATTTATGAGCAAGTTCAACTAGCTCAGCTTTTGTCTTCTCTTGTAAAGATGTGTTGTTTATGTCGCTTAGAACGTCAGCTATTTTGTTTGCTATTAGCTCAAACTCAGCCTCTTTCATACCACGAGCCGTAAGCGCAGGACTACCCACACGTATACCACTTGTGATAAATGGACTTCTTGTCTCGCCAGGGACTGTGTTTTTATTTACAGTTATGCCAGCATTTCCTAGAGCGATGTCTGCGTCTTTTCCGCTAAATTCGCGGTTTAGAAAGCTCATTAGGATTAGGTGGTTGTCAGTGCCGCCACTCACTAGATCAAAGCCTCTGCTTATTAGCACTTCGCCAAGTTTTTTAGCGTTTGCTTTTACTTGTTTAGCGTAAATTTTCCACTCAGGGCTAAGGTTATGCTTAAAGCCAACTGCCTTTGCTGCGATGACATGAACTAGTGGTCCGCCCTGGATGCCTGGGAATATAGAAGAGTTTATCTTTTTAGCGTACTCTTCGTTGTTTGTCATGATGATGCCGCCTCTTGGGCCTCTTAGAGTTTTATGCGTAGTTGAGCTTACGACATCGCAGTATGGGAAAGGACTTTGATGCTCACCAGCTACTACAAGACCAGCGATGTGGGCAACGTCTGCAAAGAGTATCGCGCCAACAGCGTCAGCTATCTCACGGAATTTTTTAAACTCGATCTCTCTTGTATATGCACTTGCGCCACAAACGATCATTTTTGGTTTTACTATCTTTGCGATATCCATGACTCTATCGTAGTTTATGCGGCCATCAAGCTCGACGCCATAGAAAAAGCTCTCATACATCTTGCCAGAGCTACTGACCTTTGCGCCGTGTGTTAAGTGTCCACCATGGCTTAGATCCATGCCTAAAATTTTATCGCCTGGATTAAGTAAAGCGCCGTAAACACCTTGATTCGCCTGAGAGCCTGAGTTTGGTTGAACGTTTGCAAATTCGCATCCAAAAAGCCCTTTGCATCTATCGATCGCGATTTGCTCGATCTCATCGACAAATTCACAACCACCATAGTATCTCTTGCCAGGGTAGCCCTCAGCGTATTTGTTTGTTAGGATTGAGCCCATCACCTCCATAACATCTGGATAAGTGAAATTTTCACTAGCGATCATTTCTAGATGGTCGCACTGGCGTTTTAGCTCTAAATTTACTAGGTTAAAAATTTCTTTATCGTAGCTTTGCAAACTCATTTTTCATTCTCCTTTGTCTCAGTTTTTAGTGGTCTCATCGCTGGGAAGAGAACAACGTCGCGTATTGATTTTTTATCTGTTAGAAGCATCACAAGTCTATCGATGCCTATGCCTTCTCCTGCAACTGGCGGCATGCCGTATCCTAGGGCTTTTACATAGTCTTCATCCATCTCGTGAGCCTCGTCATCGCCTGCATTTTTAGCATCGATTTGTGCTTTAAAGCGGTTGTATTGATCGATTGGATCATTTAGCTCGTTAAATCCATTTGCTAGCTCACGACCAGCGATAAATAGCTCAAATCTCTCTGCCACATCAGGATTTGTGTCGCTTCTTCTTGAAAGTGGGCTTATAGAGATCGGATAGTCGATGACAAAAGTTGGGTGGATGAGCTTGCTCTCTACGTAGTTATCAAAGAGTTCAGCCTGCAAGTGACCAAGGTCGAGCTTATCGTTTGCTTCAAAGCCATCAGCCCTTAGTTTTGCTAAAATTTTAGCCTTATCGCTTACGATATCTTCAGCAAGTCCGCCTATCTCAACTAAGGCTTTTTTATAGCTTATGCGTTTAAATGGCTTACTAAAGTCAATCTCCATGCCATCAAAATTTATCACTTTCTCCATGCCAAGTTTTTCTAAAATGACATTAAATAAATCCTCTGTGATACCCATTAGATCGTGGTAGTTGTGATATGCCCAGTAAAACTCTATGCTTGTAAATTCAGGGTTGTGAGTTAGATCCATGCCCTCGTTTCTAAAGTTTCTATTCATTTCATAAACAGCTTCAAAACCACCAACTACAAGGCGTTTTAGATATAGCTCGGGAGCGATTCTTAGGTATCTCTCAACTCCAAGGGCGTTGTGAAATGTCACAAATGGTTTTGCATTTGCGCCGCCAGCTATTGGATGAAGCATCGGAGTTTCAACCTCTAAAAAGCCCTTTTCTTCAAAAAATCTTCTAATCGTGCTTATAATCACCGAGCGCTTTTTAAAATCAGCCCTAACTTCAGGGTTCATTATCATATCAAGGTATCTTTGGCGATATCTTGTCTCTACATCAACTAAGCCGTGATATTTCTCTGGAAGTGGACTTATCGACTTTGTAGCTAAGCTAAGCTCATTTACATGCATTGAAAATTCGCCAGTTCTTGTTATAAAAGCGTAGCCTCTAACATATACGATGTCGCCTATTTCTACATATTTTTTAACGATTTTAAACCACTCTGGATCAAGCGTCTTGTTGCTAAAGTAAATTTGTAAATTTCCATTTTCGTCTTCGATGTTTGCAAAGACCGCTTTACCAGCGTCACGGATCAGCTTTATCCTGCCTGCAAGGCCAACTAGCTGCCCCTCTGCTTTTTTCTCTTCTGTATCTTTTATATAGTTAAATTTAAGTCTAAATTTAGAGATATTCATATCTCTTCTAAGAAAATGTGGATATGGATTTATGCCTAAATTTCTAAGCTCATCTATACTTTCTAATCTTTGAATTTCGTGTTGGTTGTCAAATATCACCTTACTTTCCCTTTATATTATTTTTTGAACATTTTTCGCAAATTCCATAAAGCTGCATCATGTGACCAGTTAGTTTAAAGCCATGCTCTTTTGCGATGCTTATCTGTCTTTTTTCTATCATAGGATCTTCAAATTCTATGATAAGACCGCACTTTCTGCATATCATGTGGTCGTGGTGTGGCTTTGTGGCAAGCTCAAATTTCTTGCCTTGAGAGCCAAAGCTGATAGATGTTACCATCTCTGATTCTTCTAGTAAATTTAGCGTTCTATAAACAGTTGCGATGCCGATATTTAGCTCAGGATAGGTCTCTTTTATAAAAAGATATAGCCTCTCTGGCGTAAAGTGCTCGTCGTTGTTGTAAAGCGTTTTTAGTAAAATTTCACGCTGTTTTGTATATTTTAAACCATTGTCGCGAAGAACTCTTTTAAATTTCTCAAGCAAGGCATCGTATTCTAAATTTTCTATCATCTTTATTCCCCTTTGGTGACATTTGTGTCGGTGTTTGTGCTTGCATTTGCATCCATTGATATAAATGCATCACTCTTGTTTGTATCCTTTGGTCTTACTACCATTTCGTCCAGCTCATTTTTGATGTTTTTCACATCGATATTTGTTATCCATCTACCAGTTTCAAGCAGGAGCGGATAGACTTTGCTGTTTGTGAAGTATGGTTCGATCATTTTATTTAGCGAAGTGCCTGACATTACAGCAACGACTGCTGAAAATGTGAGGAAAATTTTGCCACTTCCCATGACAAATCCACCAAGCCTGTCTAAAAAGCCAAGACCGCTTACTGAAACTATCTTTGATAAAAATTTGCCAACTAGCAGACAAACTAGCCAAAAGACTAGCCAAAGTCCGATAAATGCGACAAATTGTAAAAATGAAGGATTTTCAAATTTATAGATATTTTTGCTTATGAAGCTCTCAGCTACATCTGAAAATCTACTAGCGACAACTAGACCGCCGATAAGTCCGATAAGCCCAAATGTCTCTTTTATAAGCCCGTTTATTATGCCTTTTACACCAAGTATCAGGACAAGGGCGATGACGATAATGTCAAACCAAGTTACTAAATCCATCATACAGTTCCTATTAAATTTTGAAGTTCTTGCTGGCTAGTTGAGTAGGCTAGCGCGTTTTCTTTTGTGATCAAGCCCTCTTTTAGCGCTTTCATCAGGGCTTGAGTCTGTGTGCTCATGCCAGTTTGTTGCTGATTTAGCTGCATTTGAGAGTAAATTTGATGCACTTTGTTTTCGCGTATCAAGTTTGAAATCGCCATGTTGTTTATCAAAATTTCATGCACAGCGCACCTTCCGCCGCCTATTTTGGGGATCAGACTTTGTGAGATGACAGCAGTTAGCGAAACGCTAAGCATATTTCTTACTTGAAGCTGCTCGCTTCCATCGAAGCTATCAACGATCCTATTTATAGTTTGTATAGCCGAGTTTGTGTGAAGTGTGCCAAAGACTAGGTGTCCGGTCTCAGCTGCTGTAATAGCCGTAGAGATCGTCTCTCTATCCCTCATCTCGCCCACAAGTATGATATCTGGGTCTTCACGAAGTGCAAATTTTAGCGCCTTCGAGTAAGAGTGTGTGTCGGTGCCTATGTTTCTATGTGAAAATAGGGCTTTTTTGTTGTTATGTACAAACTCGACTGGGTCCTCAACGGTGATGATGTGCTTTCTATAATTTAAATTTATCTCATTAAGCATCGCAGCAAGCGTCGTTGATTTACCACTGCCTGTTGGTCCAGTAACCAGGATAAGGCCTTTTTCTCGTTTGATGATATATTTAAAAATTTGTGGCGCATTTAGATCATCAAGCGAAGGGATGTCGATAGGTATGATACGAAAAGCTGCGGCTAGATCGCCATTCATCGTGTAGTAGTAGTTGCCACGAAAGCGGCCGATATTTGGAAGCTCTATGGCAAAGTCAAGCTCTTTATTATTTTCAAGCTCACTCTTTTGGGCGTCTGTGATTAGAGCGTAGCATAAATTTTCTATATCTTTGCCACTTAGAACTCCAAATTCAAGCGGCCTTAAAGTACCATCTATCCTTATCTGCGGCTCAGACCTTGAGACTAGGTGAAGGTCACTGGCTTTATTGAAAACAACGGTTTTTAGAAGCGTTTGGATGTCACCAGAGAGATTGCTCTCTGATGCTTTGGTTTGGGCATCCGAGCTTTGCGCTCTTAGTTGTTCGATTAGATCCATGTCTTTACTCTATGATCTTTGGCACAGCAAAAAAGTGTCCTTCGCGTGAAGGGGCGTGCTTTAAAATTTCATCGACAACGTCGCTTAAATTTGGCTCATCTTCTCTTAATGGAGTGCCGCCTTTTATAGAGCTAACTACGGCCTCATCGCTGCTTAGATCAAGCTCGTTTAAAACATCGACAAAAGATACGATTTCGCTTAATTGCTTCTTGATCTCTTCTCTTTTTTCATCATTAATTTGTAATGCGGAGAGTTTTTCTAGTTTATTTAAGAGAGTGTCGTCTATTTGCATTATTAAGCAACCTTTTAATTGATTTTGAGGCATTATATCACATTCAAGCTTTAATTTTGGGCTACTTTTAATTTAATTATGCTAAAATCTGCGAATTAAAATTTTTCAAAAGCAAGGAAAAACGTTGGCTATAAAAGAAGACTTAACCGAGATAAAAAAAGAGATCGACGCCCAGGAGCAGTTTCTTGAGAGTATGATCAAGGGAGAGCGTTTTTTTAGGAAATACAAAACTTTGCTGATCGTGCTATGCGTGGTAGCTATCGTCGCACTCATCGGATTTTACGCTAGTAAGGTTTTAAACGACAACAGAGTTGAGGAGGCAAATTTAGCCTATTCAAAGCTTATCTTAAATCCAAATGACGCGAGCGCTTTAAATGTTTTAAAGGAGAAAGAGCCAAGCTTATATGCACTTTTCTCACTTGGGCAAATGCTTGATAAAAACGATACAAAAGGCATTAGCGAGCTTGCAAATTTAAAAGTAAATCCGATCGTAAAAGATATCATCCTTTCACAAACTGGCGATGCAAATACTCAAATTTTAAACGAATATAACGCACTTTTAAAAGGTTTTGAGCTTTTAAAACAAAATAAAATCAAAGAGGCAAATGTAGAATTTGACAAGATCGCACTTGACTCACAACTACAAACTTTAGTTAAAAATTTAAAACACTATCAGGGAATAAAATAATGAAAAAACTTACACTATTCTTGGCTTTTGCCTTGGCTTTAGTTCTAAGCGGATGCGGCACAAAAAGACAATATTTTGA
The DNA here is from genome assembly GCF_002913545.1 of Campylobacter concisus. Classification (GTDB taxonomy): domain Bacteria; phylum Campylobacterota; class Campylobacteria; order Campylobacterales; family Campylobacteraceae; genus Campylobacter_A; species Campylobacter_A concisus_AV. The sequence continues at coordinate 19,195 of NZ_PPBR01000107.1, forward strand.
GCCTGTGCAAACTTCTGGCGAGATATCTTTATCAAAAGATCTTCCTTCTTACATCAAATCAGCAAATGCAAATGGCGCAACGCTGGATAATGGCAACATCATCACTAAAAATGGGCTAAACAAAAGCGTTACTTTGCCTGAAAATTTCAACTTCTTAAACGAAAACAACGGCTTTGTCATCTCGGCTAGTATAAATGGCGATCTAAACGTGACTGATCCTAGTGGCCACAGCGTTTATAGCGGTAAATTTCCAACTGCGATCGTAGCAGCCTCACTTGATCAAAACCAACTTGCAGCTATCAGCGCATCAAACCACATTTACCTTATCGATATCAACACAGCTACGACACTAATGGAGTATAGCTCATCTGACATCGCAGCGGTTGATTCAAGAGTTGTGGCACCTTACTTTATGAGCTCACTCATCGTCTATCCAGCGCTTGATGGTAAAATTTACATCGTGCAAAAAGAGACTGGTAGAATTTTACGCGACGTTGTCGTAAGCTCTGAAAATTTCTTTAACAACATCATATTTTTAGGCGTTGAGGGCGATAATCTAATCGCAGCAACAGCCAAAAAACTAATCGTCATCAACCCAAGCCAAACAGTTTATTATGACGGCGAGATCAAAGATGTGCTAGTTCATAACGATGAAATTTACATCTTTAAAAAAGATGGCACGATCGTAAGAACAGACCTTATGCTAAAAGAGCAAAATAAGGTAAATTTCAAATTTGCTATCTTCTCAGCAGCTACTATCATCAACAATAAGCTCTATGTCATCGAAAAAACAGGCTATGTTATAAAGACAAATTTAGACCTTAGTGGAGCTGAAATTTACGAGTTTAGCGACGAGATAAAAGATAAAAGCTTCATGGGAAATGGCGCATTTTACTACGATAACGAGTATGTTAATCTAGGGCAATGAACCAAAAAATTTGGGAGCTTTTTGAAGCTAAAAAGATCTTGCTAAGGGATCTAAAAAGGCTTGACCTTAGCGAATTTACCAAGAAACGCTCGCTTGAGGCGTTTTTTGGTGTTGATACAAAAAATTTCTACGAGATCGTTTTTTTAAGGAGTGCAAAGAGCAGGCTTTTGCTCAAAGAAGCCAGCGAGATAAATGAAATTTGCACTAAATTTGAAGAAAAATTTCAAACCAAGATCAAAAAACGTGTGATCTTTTACAACTCTCAAATTTGCTCAAAATCCCTAAACTACTTCAAAGAAGAAGGCTGGAGCTGTTATGATTTTGTGTGATATCGGCAACACCAACGCCTCTTTTTTGCAAAATGGCAAGATCACACACATAAAAGTTAGTGAATTTAAAAACTATAAACCAGACGAAAAGGTCTATTTTATCTGCGTAAATGAAGAAATTTTGCGCATGATAGATAAGGACGAAATGTTTGTAAATTTAGAGCCTTACTTTGAGATAGACACGATCTATCAAGGTCTTGGAGTAGATAGAAAAGCTGGATGCTACATGATAAATGATGGCGTTATAGTAGATGCTGGAAGTGCTATAACCGTTGATATAATGGCAAACTCACTTCATCTTGGCGGCTACATCTTGCCAGGTATCGCAACTATGTTAAATGCTTATAAAAGTATCTCGCCACGCCTTGATGTGACGCTAAATTCGCAAATAGACATCGATGCGCTGCCTCAAAAGACGAGCGATGCTGTGAGTTATGGCATCATAAAGCCCATTATCACGCTTATTTCAAAGTTAGCAGGCAGCAAAAAGGTCTATTTTACTGGCGGAGATGGTGACTTTTTGTCTAAATTTTTTAAAAATGCCATTTGCGACAAGATGCTGATCTTTCGTGCCATGCAAAAAATAATCGATGAGAAAAAGGAAATTTTAAAATGATAACAGTAGCCTTGCCAAAGGGTAGGATCGCAGAAGATACGCTTGAAATTTTTAGAAAAATTTTTGGTTCGAGCTTTATGTTTGAGGATAGAAAACTCATCCTTGAAGAGGGAAATTTTAGATTTTTAATGGTTCGCAACCAAGATATACCAACATACGTCACCGAAGGCGCGGCGGATATCGGTGTGGTCGGTCTTGACGTGCTTGAAGAGCATAAGCCAAATGTAGTGAGACTACTTGATCTGCAAATAGGCAAGTGCAAGGTCTGCATCGGCATAAAAAACGAAGATGAGCTTGATTTTTCAAGGTCTGAGCTAAAGATCGCTACTAAGATGCCAAATATCACTAGAAACTACTTTGCCAAGCTTGCCGTTGGCGTGAAGATCATAAAGCTTTATGGCTCGATCGAGCTAGCACCACTTGTTGGGCTAAGTGACGCGATCGTCGATGTGGTCGAGACTGGCTCAACCATGAAGCAAAATGGGCTAAAAGTGGCTGGCGACATCATGCAAAGCTCAGCCTATCTAATCGCAAATAAAAATAGTTTTATCATCAAAAAAGATGAAATTTTGGAGCTTTATCAAAAGATAAAAGAGGAAATTTCAAAGTAAAATTTGAAAAACGTAAATATCATAAATAAAGAAAAAATGGTTAAGGTAAAACACTGTTGCTCTCAAATGAAAGGGGCAACGAAATTAAATTGTAAGATTCATAACAATATTTATGATTGCCCAGACGTGCTTATTTCGTATTATCCTAAATTTGATGAATATGGAATTATCGTTCACGATGGTGGCACAAGCAGTATTTCAATCAAATTTTGCCCTTTTTGTGGTACAAAATTACCAAAATCAAAACGAGATAAATGGTTTGACAAAATGGAAAAATTAAGAATAGATATTGATAATGATGAAATTCCTAAAGTATATTTAAATTATGGTTGGTGGTTGAAGAAGTGATTGAAAATTATTTTTTTAACTCTTTTTAATCAACATAAAAACTAGTTGTTGCCAATTTTAAACGGCTATCACATAAAAAATCTTTAGAAATTTCTATTTAACTAGATGTAAAAGCAATATAAAATGCTTAATATTTTTTTCTCCACTCAGAATGGCGGTGTGTTTTGTTAGATTTTTTAAGACCGAGCAGATATAACTTTGTATAAAAACAGCAAATTTGCTTTAAATTCTGCTGGCAAAATTTGATCCAAGATGGTAAATTTTATTTGATACAGTTAAAATTTAAATGGGAAGAACGAGCAAATTCAGATCAAAAAATAATAATTGTTTTTGCATTTTAAAATTTTAAATTTTTAACTTTTCTTGATAGTTAATTTTAACCCGAAACAACAAATTTAGCCTAAATTTTACCGCCAAACATCTCATACATCGCCTTCTCCTCGCCCCAAAGCTCGCGGTGCTTTTTGATTGATGATTTGATAGCGTTTATGAGATAGAGCACGTCCTCTTTTGTGTGCGTGTAGTGCATGCTCACTCTTACAAAACCTGGCTTTTTCTCTAAGATCTTATTCTCTTTAAGCCCCAGCAGATCAAAAGCATAAGGCCCAGCGCACATCACACCAGCGCGGCTTTGTATGCCGTAGTTGTTGCTAAGCGTTGCGGCAAAGTCATAAGGTGAAATGTCTCGCACATTAAATGAAAAAATAGGCAGTTTTTCTGCATTTTTAGGACCATAAATGGTGATATCCTCGATGCTGCTAAGCTCTTTTTCAAAGAAATTTGCTAGCTCATCTTCACGTGCTTTGATATTTTCCACTCCGACACTTGCTTGCAAGTTGTAGGCTAGACTTGCTCGCACCAGCCCCAAGATAGATGGCGTGCCAGCCTCTTCAAGCTGCTCGGCATTTTTTATAAAAAGGTGCTTTGATGGCGTCGCAAGCGCGATGGTGCCGCCACCTGCAAAGCTTGGTATATCGCTTGTATAAAGCTCTTTTTTGATCGCCAAAAGACCGCAACTTCCAACTCCGCCAAGTAGCTTGTGAGGCGAGAAAAAGGCTGCGTCAAAGTAGGCGGAGTCTAAAATTTCATGCGAACTGGTTGCTGCGCAGTCAAATGCCACCACTCCACCAAATTTCTTAACGAGTGAGTAAATTTTCTTGTAGTCGGTTTTTACGCCTGTGACGTTTGAGGCGGCGCTAAAGCAGGCGATGATCTTTCTTTTTGCGTTTAGTTTTAGCGTCCTCTCAAGCATCACGTAGTCTATCTCGTCATTTTCATCAAGCCCAATGCGCTCGCAGTCGCAAAGCCCTTCACGAAAGCTGATCTCGTTTGAGTGGTGCTCATAGGGGCCAACCAGCACGAGTGGTAAATTTACGCTTCTTAAATTTGCTTCGCCGATCAAGGCTCTTGTTGCTGGCGGCAGATAAATTCCCATTATCTCCTGAAATTTCTTTATCGCAGCCGTTGCGCCTTGACCTGTTGCTATTAGATAAAAGCTATCATCAAGTCCCAAAAGCTCCTTTAGCTCAGCCCTTGCGTTTTCATAGCGTTTTTGCGTTAGCACGGCACTTGAACTGCTGTCTGAGTGGGTGTTTGCGTAGGTTTTTAAAAAGTTTGAAATTTCATCTTCGATAGGCGCATAGGCAAGTCCTGAGGCCGTGTAGTCAAAATAGTAAATTCCATCTTTTAAAATGATATTTTTTCTTACTTCATCTATAGTTGGCACGATTTTCCCTTTGGTTAAAAGCGTGATTATAATGAAATTTTGTATAAAGTGAGGTTACAAGCGGGCAGGGCGCCCACTCGCGTCTGTTTATTTGTTTAAGAAGTTTTTCTCTAACCACTCGTTAGCTTTTGCTTCACTCTCAAATCTTTGGCTCTTAGCAACTTGGTTTGCACCCTCATAAAAACGGATACGAATGCCGTCTTGAACGCTATCGATCTTGATTCTAGTGATCTTATCTTTGTTTAGATAAGTCCTGTCGTTTAGTTTTACATACATGTTTTTCTCCTTTTAAAAATTTGGTTTATTTTTTATCGTTTTTCTTCTCGTCTTGTTTTAAAAATAGCTCTTTAAAGCGCTTATTTGCGTAGTCTTCGATGTCATTTTGAAGCTGTTTATAGGCGTTTATGAGCTCGTGTGCTCTATCATTTAGCGTAGTGCCAGCGCTATCTCCGCCACCTTGCTTGGTCGTAAAGAGATCTTCTTTTAAATTTTTTTGCAAAATTTGCAGATGCGACCAGCATTTTTTATAGTTCATGCCTAAAATTTCAGCTGCCTTTGATATCGAGCCAACCTCGGCTATAACGTCTAAAACCTCGGTTTTGCCCTTGCCAAATATAAGCTCGCCCTCGTCGTTTTCTATCCAAGTCTTTGTCTTTACTCTCATCTTTTTGCCTTTCTTTTCCTTAAAACAGCCTAGCTGACAGTACTTCACGTCAAAGCCGTAGTCTCTAAGCGTCGAGCGCATGGTCTTTAGCCCGCCGTTAGCCGCCGCCATCTCTCTTGCATCTTTGCAAAAAACTCTGCCCTTTTCGTCGCTCACTTCTTTTAGTTTTAGTGATAATGTAAATTTGCCGCGGTCTTTATCTAGGGCGCCAAACTGCCCAAGCTCGCAGTTGTCTATCTTGATGCCAAGCCTGGTTGCCTCGTCGCTTACCTCGCCGACTTCTATGCCAAGCTTATTTGCGATCTTAAAAGCAGTGCCGCAGTCAAGTTTGCCGCTTTTATTTAGCGTTTGTTTTATTAGCTCTTCTAAATTTTTACTCATAAATTCTCTCTTCGCCGCTATAAACGTTGATATTTTCGCCCCTTGCAAAACCACAAAGCGAGAGCTTAAATTTACGAGCGATCACTACGCCAAGGCTAGTCGGTGCTGTCCTTGAGATAAGCGCTGGGATGCCGTGCATAACGGCCTTTGCGACCATCTCTGAACTTAGCCTGCCACTCACCATCAAAAATGAATTTGCTAAGTTAGCTCCGTCTAAAACGGCCTTGCCAACAGCTTTGTCGATCGTGTTGTGCTGAGCGATATCCTCGCCTATGTAAAATTTATCTTCGCTCACAAAAAGCTTTGCCGTATGCACACAGCCAGTCATCTCATAAAGCTCGCATTGCGTGTAAAATTCCTTCATTTGAGCAAGGATCATATCTTTGTTAAATTTAGCCCCGCTTTTTACGGCTCTTGCTGCCATCGCCTGTGGGTCGATATTTGCCGTTGAGCTTCTGCCACAGCCACTTATTATGACCTTTTCTTCGTCAAACTGCTCTAAGCGCTTTTCGTTCACTTTGGCGCTTACATAGACGCTTAGCTCGTCGCTTGAGAGCTTAACTTCTGTTATGTCCTCTGGCTTTGTGATGACGTTTTCGCTGATCAAATAGCCCACAGCAAGCGCCTTTTGATCCGTTGGCGTTGCCATAACGGCACCAAATTTTTTGTCATTTATGTAAATTTCAAGCTTGATCTCACGCACCAAGATATCATCAACCTGTGCTTTTTGCTCGCCTTTATATTTGATGATCTGCGTTTTATAAATCGGTTCCATCTTGCTCCTTGAAGTTTTCACAAATGATAGCCCAAAAAGCTAAATTTAATTTTGGATTGTAGTAAAAACTTGCTTAAATAAAGCAAAAAGCTTAAACGCATTTTAATACGAAATAAACGTTATTATAATTAAAATTTGATATGCAAAATAGGCATATTTCTTAAAGTATAAAGTTAGAGAAAATAACAAATTTTATAGGTGCAAAAAGCACCTATAAATTTACGCTTTTAGTTTTAGTCTGTCGCCAGCGTAGTAAGCGATCTTCCAAACAGTAGTTTGTTTTAGGTTCTTTTCGCCATAACCTCTTGCAGCAACTCTGTCATTGTAGATTTTTTCGATCACATCTGACTCGCCAACTAATAGAGCTTTTGTAGAGCACATCGCAGCACAAACTGGCACCTTGCCCTCAGAAATTCTATCTTGTCCATATACTTCGCGCTCTTCTTCGCTATTAGTTGGTAGCGGACCGCCTGCACACATGGTGCATTTATCCATTACACCCCTTGCACCAAAGGCACCATCTTTAGGGAATTGTGGCGCACCAAATGGGCAAGCATATAAGCAGTATCCGCAGCCTATACAAATATCTTTATCGTGAAGCACGATGCCATCAGCTCTGATGTAGAAACAATCAACCGGACAAACGAGCGAACAAGGTGCATCTTCGCAGTGCATACATGCTATTGACGTTGAAATTTCTTTACCTGGCACACCCTCATTTAGCGTTATAACGCGGCGTCTTCTAACGCCGATAGGTAGTTCATGAGCTTCATCACATGCTACTGCGCAGCCGTTGCAATCAATGCATCTATCTGTGTCGCAGTAAAATTTAAGTCTATTGTTATCGTTAAATGCGCTCATATTATGCCCTTTCTATGCGGCAAAGACCGCCTTTTGTTTCTGGAATTTGAGTGACTATGTCATATCCGTAGTTTGTTACGGTATTTGCGCTCTCGCCAACTGCAAAAGGTCTTGTTCCCTCAGGGAAATTTCCAGTCATATCAACACCTTGCATATATCCAGCCCAGTGGAATGGCAAGAAGATCATATTAGGCTTAACCGATGGCACGATCCTTGCGCGAACCTTGATCTTAGTGCCCTCAGGTGAATGAACCCAAACAAAATCCCAATTTTTAATGCCATGTTTAGCCGCTAGCTCTGGGTGGATGTCGGCAAACATCTCAGGCGTAATGCGTGATAGATACTTACTAGCACGCGTCTCCATACCAGCACCGCTGAAGTTTACAAGGCGTCCCGTAGTTAAATTTATAGGGAATTCTTTTGAGAAGTCCTTACTTTGTTGCAAGCTTTCAAATTTAGTATCAACGCGGTATTGTTTTGCTTTATCTTTAAAGCTTGGATACTTCTTGGCTAGATCTGGTCTTGGTGAGTGGATCGGCTCTCTATGCTGAGGGATCTGATCAACAAATGTCCAAACTATTGCTCTAGCACGTGCATTGCCGTATGGAGCTATGCCTTTTTGCATACATTTTTCAGCGATTATGCCGCTGCCATCAGTCGCCCATGTAGCGCCCATTTTTTCGCGCTCTTCATCTGTAAGTTTTATACCAAGAACCTCTTCGATATTTTTCTTAGTTATCTCAGGATATCCGCCATTTACCGCGCCTTGCTCTGGAGCAGAGCCCATTGCAGCAAGCTGATTAACGCCGTTGTGCTCTAAACCAAAGCGGTTTCTAAATCCCATACCACCTTGCATTACTGGTTTGCTTATATCATATAAATTTGGACTACCAGGGTGCTTTTCCGTCCAGCAAGGCCATGGCAAGCCGTAATACTCACCAGCTACGTCAGTGCCCTCTTTGCCCATAAGTGTTTTTTCATCAAATTTATCCCAGTTCTCTTGGTGGCGTTTTAGGCGCTCAGGTGTCCAGCCTGTAAGTCCGATACTTTTTACGATATTTGCTATCTCGCGGGTAGCAGCTTCTGGCCACTCTATCTTGCCATCGGCATCTCTTATAGTGCGAGTTAGCTCGTCATAGAAGCCTATGCGTTTAGCTAGTTCAAATAAAACTTCATGATCTGGCATGCTCTCATAAAGTGGCTTACATACTTGACTTCTCCATTGACCACTTCTGTTTGTAGCTACGACTGTGCCGCTAGTTTCATATTGAGTTGCTGCTGGGAGAAGATAAACTCCATCTTTTTTGTTAGTGATAACGCCAGCATCATTTACAAATGGATCCATAAGCACTAAAAGCTCAAGCCCGTCAAGACCCTCTTGAACCTTTGCTTGTTGTGCAGTAGATGTTATGCCGTTACCTATAACTACAAGAGCTTTTAGGCTATCGCCTGCGTTTTCGATAGCGTCGTTGCCATCTTTGCCATCAAGCACACCAGCCCACCAGCGAGCTAGAGTAAATCCAGGCTTCATCATCCACTCTGGTTTTACGAAATTTCCTTGCAGCCACTCGTAATCCACTTTCCACATTTTGGCAAAATATTTCCATGTAGCTTCGTTTTTAGCATAGTATCCAGGCAAGCTATCAGGTGCGTTTGCCATGTCGCTAGCGCCCTGAACGTTGTCGTGGCCTCTTAGGATGTTGCATCCTCCGCCACTTACGCCCATGTTGCCAAGAACTAGTTGCAAGATCGGAGCTATACGAGTATTTGAGCTGCCTATTGTGTGCTGAGTTAGACCCATCGCCCAAACGACTGAGCCAGGGCGGTTTTTAGCATAAATTTCTGTGATCTCTTTTAGCGTTGCAGCGCTCACTCCAGTCACATCTTCAACAACTTCTGGTGTCCATTTTGCAGCCTCTTTGCGGATATCATCGATGCCGTATGTGCGCTCATCTATAAATTTCTTATCTTCCCAGCCATTTTCAAAGATGAGATTCATCATGCCATACATAAATGGTATGTCTGTGCCTGGGCGAATTTGTGCGAAATAATCAGCCTTTGCCGCTGTTCTTGTGTATCTTGGATCGACAACGATTAGTTTTGCGCCGTTATTCTCTTTTGCTTTTAAAAAGTGCCTAAAGCCAACTGGGTGATTTACCGCTGGATTTGCGCCGATTATAAAGATAGATTTCGCGTTTTGGATATCTCCAAGGTGATTTGTCATAGCTCCATAACCCCACGTATTCGCCACACCGGCGACTGTTGCGCTATGTCAAATTCTTGCTTGGTGATCTAGGTTGTTTGTCCCAAACATCGCAGAGAATTTACTGATGTAGTAGCTCTGCTCATTGCTATCTTTTGCTGAACCCAAAAACATAACTTGCTCTGGATTTTTCTCGCGGTAAGCTTTTAGCTTTGCGCCGATCTCGTCAAGTGCTTGCGTCATAGAGATGCGTTGCCACTTGCCGCCAACTTTTTTCATCGGATATTTTACACGGCAGTGTGAGCGCACCATATCGATAACGTCTGCACCTTTACAGCAGTGACCACCAGCACTTACTGGGTGATCTTGTGCTACTTCTTGACGTACCCATGCACCATTTTCTACCTCTGCTAGCACTCCGCATCCTACAGAGCAAACTGTGCAGACAGTTTTTACTATTTTTGAGTCTGGAAATGGGTTTGCCATCTCTTGAGCTGTTGCTTCTCTTGTGACATTGCTTGCTGCAAAGCCGGCCGCTCCACTAGCACCTGCTAATGCAGCCATTTTTAAAAACGATCTACGGCCGATGTTGTTTGGCGTAGCGTTTAATCTAGCTTCAGACATTTTCATCCTTTCTTAAATTTCTATCAAATTTTATTTTGCTTGTTTGTAGTAAAGTTCCCAGTTTTTGCTTCTTTTGTAAAGCACCTCGGTCTTTTTACTCTTTCCTGATTTTAAATTTTCATTAGCATTTGCTGCTACCGCACCACTTGCTGCCACAGCGCCAACCAGACCGACTTTTTTTAGAAATTCGCGTCTATTTTGCATATGTACCCTCCGTTCTTAGTTTTCTTATCCTATTTTTTTCTCTTCTTATGCTTTCAGATCTTGAAAGACCATCGCTCTTTTTGTGGTCTATCTTGACCGGTTTTGGTGAGTTTAGTGCAACGCGCTCAAACGTGATAAATTCGTTTAGCAAAACGGCCACATCCTTGTAAATTTCACTATTTTTATGCTCATATAAATTCTCTATAAACTCATCAATGTTTGGATTTATAATATTTTTAAAAAGCTCCTCTTCGCACTCGTCAAATTTACCGATAAACTCGTTCATAAGTGTAAAGACAAAGCCCACGTTATCTTCATTCTCTTTAAATTTACTCTCATCTCTTCTGATGTTTGTCTTAGCCAAAATTTTACGCACATCGGCACAAGCATGACCCACTTCATAACCCTCATCGTAAAAAGAGAGCGAATTTCGAAGCGGACTTGGCGGAGTGTGAAAAATGTCATCAAATTCGGTGATCAAATTCTCTGGATTTTTTTCATCAAATTTACTTTTTATATTTGCAACAGCATGCGAGACTTCATCATTTAAGCTATATTCTTCTATGAGATCAAGCATTTTACTAAGGCCATCAAATCTCTTTTCATCTTCACTAAATACGAAGAATTTAGAGAAAGTAGCGTAGTAAAGTTTTCTGCCAGCTGCAAATTCCTCTTTTGTGCTCACCTTTTTCCTTAAATAGTTTTTTAACGACACTGAAACTATACAATTAATTGCCTTATTAATTTGGCTTAAAATAAAATAAATTAGAAAAGTTAAAAAAAGCTTAAATATGCCTTAATTGCATATTTAAAAGCACTATTTTTAGGGGATTATACAAAATATGATTTTTTAGCAGGATTATTAAAATTTAGCTCTTTTTTGATATCCATTTTTATTTTTGGAATAAATTTAAAGAGTAGGAGTAAATTTTACTCCAAAGCGAGCATCGAGCCATCTTCAAATTCTAAAAATACTCGCTCTCCAATCTTTAAAATTTCATCATCATGGCTAAAAATTTTGATCAAAAAGTCGCCAACTTTGACCTTCAAAAGCTTTTCATCACCCATGTAGAGCGAGGCCGAGTGCAAAATCCCTGAAATTTGACCCTCTCCACCTGTTTTAGAAATTTTTATCTTGCTTGGATTGATCGTGATCTTACTTTTACCTTTAAAATTTGAAGGTAAATTTAGCCGTGCTTCGTCGCCAAAGCTTAGCACGCCACCCTCTATCTCAAAGATATTTTTGTATTCAAACTCGCAGACTCTGCCTTTGTGTAAAAACACACACTCGTTTGCTAGCATACTAAGCCACTTTTCGTCGTGACTTGCGATGACAAAGCCGCAGCCATATTTCTCGTGCATCAAATTTATAGCCTTGCTAAAGAGCTTTGAAGTGCCGATATCAACGCTGTTTGTAGGCTCATCAAGCAGATAAAATGGCACTCTTAAAGAAAGTGCAAGTGCAAATGCGATGCGCTGCGTCTGACCAGAGCTTAGCTCAAAGTGGCGCTTATCTAAAAATTTCTCATCAAGTCCCACGAGAGCTAGTGCTTCGCTGGTTCGCTCCTCAAATTCGCTTAGTAAATTTCTACTTTTTAAGATGACTTTGAAATTTTCTCTAACGCTTCTTTTTAAAAGGGCAGGCTCAGGCAGCAAAACGCAAATTTTACGCAACATTTCAAGGCTTGGTCTATTTTCTCCCCAAAGTGAAATTTCGCCGCTATCTGGGCTTTGCAGGCGTGAGAGCACTCTTATTAGCGTGCTTTTGCCGCTGCCATTACTGCCCATTAGAGCGGTTATCTTTTTAGTATTTATATCAAGGCTTGGGATATTTAGGATCTCGCTTTTGCTGTAGCTTAGGTGTAAATTTCTTATCTTTATCAAAATTTGATCCTATTTGTCTAGTTTTTTGAGCGCAAAGATCGCTAAATTTACTAAAAATGCGATAAATATCAAGACCATGGCAAGCGCAATACCCATGGCAAATTCGCCCTTGTTCGTCTCAAGCGAAACGGCTGTGGTGATCGTTCTAGTAAAGTACTTTATGTTGCCACCTATCATCATCGCAACGCCAACTTCAGCGACTATCCTGCCGTATGCGGTGGCGATGACGACCATGAGAGCGTAGCGCAGCTCGTAAAGCACACAGCAAACTAGCCTTGCTGGCGCAAGGCGTAAATTTAGGATAGTTAGATAGTGCTTTTTCTCCATATTTTCAACAACGCTTGCAGTAAGCGAGATGATGATAGGAAGGGCGAGCACAAACTGACCCAGCATGACCGCTTTTAGCGTAAAGAGCAAATTTAAGCTGCCAAGCGGGCCATTTCTAGTGATAAATGCGTATAAGATAAGGCCGATCGCAACTGTTGGCATGGCAAGAGCAGTGTCACTTAAAAGGCGCAAAATTTTTCGGCCCCTAAAGTCATAAAAGCCAAGTATGAAACCAAGTGGAAAGCCCACAAGAACGGCAAGAAGTATCGACACGCTTGATGTGTAAAGGGTAGCCTTGATGGCTGAATATGTTTCAAGATTGCCGTTTAAAAGTAGATTAAAGGCTTCTGTAAAGCCATTAAGTAAAAAATCCAATTATTCTTTCCTAGCATATTTCTTAAGATTATTTTAAATGTGCTATAATATCACAATTTTTTTTAAAGGAGAAAAATGAAAAAGATTATTTTAGGCTCACTAGCAGCTGCAGTTTTGGCGTTTGGCGCTGACAATGAACTAATCATGGCGACTACAACAAGTACAGATAACACTGGCTTGCTTGATGCGATCTATCCAGCTTATAAGGCAAAAACAGGTGTTGATATAAAATGGACAGCTGTTGGTACAGGTGCAGCTCTAAAGCTTGGCGAAGACTGCAACGCTGACATACTTTTCGTTCACTCACCAAAAGTTGAGAAAGAATTTGTAGAAAAAGGCTTTGGTTTAAAAAGAAATGCCGTAATGTACAATGATTTCGTCGTTATCGCTGATAAATCAATCGCTGATAAATTTAAAGGTAAAGATATAAAACAAAGCTTTGAGCTTATCAAAAAAGATGGTATCAAATTCTTCTCACGTGGCGACAAATCAGGCACAGATAATAAAGAAAAAGGCATCTGGAAAAAGATCGCTGGCGAAGTCCCTGAAAAAGATAGCTGGTATATGCAAACAGGTCAAGGCATGCTAGCTACGATAAATGCTGCTGCTGAGCAAAAAGGCGTTACATTTACTGATCGCGGTACTTACATTAAATATGAAGCAAATCAAAAAGGTCATCCTGAGATGGTCATCATCAATGAGGGCGACAACGACCTTAAAAACTTCTACTCTCTAATCGCAGTAAATCCAAAACACTGCCCTAAAACTGACATCGAAAATGCAGAGAAATTTATAAAATGGGCGACAAGCGAAGAGGGTCAGAAATTTATAGGCGACTTCAAGCTTCTTGATAAGCCACTTTTCACTCCAGACGCAAACACACGCAAAAACTAATTCAAAGGGCGAGCAATCGCCCATCTTCTTATAAATTTTCATATTTTTTTAAATTTATTTTTAATCACTTAAGCTAAAAAACCAAATTCAAAATAAGAAATATAGCCAAAACACTGAAATTTATGGGGGAGGGTTGGAAAGAAAAACATTGTATTGGTGGCGGACAGAGAGGGATTTGAACCCTCGAGCCCCGATTAAGAGCTGCACCCTTAGCAGGGGTGTGGTTTCAGCCGCTCACCCATCTGTCCGTGCCCATGAAAAAAGTTTATGAAAAAGAAATGGTGGTTAGAGGCAGAATCGAACTGCCGACACGCAGATTTTCAGTCTGCTGCTCTACCGACTGAGCTATCCAACCACCTTGATAAAAGAAATTGGATTATACATTTTAAATATTTAAACTAAGTTTAAAAATCTACAAGAAGCTTTTGTTTTTAAGAAATTTAAATATAAAACTATAAATTTTTAGCCCGACAAAGTTAAATTTAATGTACCAAATTTACTACACTTACATCTTTATCTATCTCGATAAAAAATGTTTGTGCGCCAGCTCCGCTGCCATATATGCCTTTATAGACTTGATTTACAGCGTGACCGCTACCATCAACTGCTACTTGGTTGTGTGTATCGCCTAAAGCGCTATGTTTTAAATTTAGTGCCGCTACTTCGCTGTCTGTAGCTTGCGCGAAGATAGTGCCTTTGCCTTCTAGTGCCACTTTGTCATTATTATCGCCTTTGATCTTTAGCACGGTATTTACGCTTTTTAGACCACCATCTGTTACTTGTGCGTCTATGATATCAAGCACGCTTTTGGCATCTAGTCCTATCGAGACCGCCTGAGCGCTCTTGCTACCAAGCTGTAAAGTTTCAAAGCTTTTTAGTTTATCATTTAGATCATCCACTCTGCTAAGATCGATATTTTCAGTAAAGATGAGCGTATCAACGCCACCTTTTGCGTCTATCGGATCGCCGTCATAGATAAATTTATTATCTTTGTCATCTCCTTCGCGTGTAAATTTAACGCCTTTGTCTATCTCTACAAAAAATGTCCTTGTGTTAGCTCCATCGGTATATGTGCCCTTATAGACTTGATTTACCGCGTGATCCATGCCGTGTATCGTTGCATTTGCACTTGCATTGTAAGTTACATTGCTGTGGTTAGGGTAGGTTTTGCTACCGCTATTGTCTGTGACTTCGACTTTATTAAAATCATCGCCCACAACTTGACTATGCTTCCAGTTTAGCATCGTCACTTCCTCATCAGTTGCTTTTGAGAAGCTTCCTATGAGTTTTACCGTGTCACTTTCGTCGCCCGTTATTTTTAAGACTGTATTTATGCTTTTTGTGCCTTGTATCTCTTTTTTCGTGCCACTTGTTTCGATGGTCGTGGCGGTCTCTTTTGAATCAACGATGTCAAGTATGTTTTTTGAATTTAGAGTGAGGGCAACCGCTTCATTATCCTTACCTAGTTGCACCCTCTCAAAGCTTTTTAGCTCATCTTTTACATCTATGTTGCTAAGGTCGGTATTTGCTGTAAAGATGAGTGTATCTACTCCATCTTTTGCGTCTATAGCGTTGGTGGCATTATATGTAAAGGTGTCGTCGTAGTTGCGCTCTTGCGCTACGATCTTGACATTTTTGTCTATCTCAATGAAAAATGTCTTTAACTCGCCATCTTTTACGTATGTGCCTTTATAGACGTGATTTACTGCATGTCCATTTGTATCCACTTCTACTTTGTTATAGCTATCCCCTATAGCTTTGCTATGCTTCCAGTTTAGTAAAGTTACCTCTTCTTTTGTTGCTAATTCAAATTTATTAACTCCAGAATTTATAAGTTTTACTATGTCGCCATCCTTGCCTGCTATCTTTAAAACTGTATTTACACTCTCTGTTCCAGGTATAGTTCTTAAGGTTGAGTATTCGCCCTCTGTTATCTTTGTTGTTTTTGAATCTATGATGTCAAGAACGCTCTTTGCGTTTAATGCGATTGAAACGTTTTGGCTCTCTGTGCCTAGTTGCAGGCGTTCAAAGCTTTTTAGTTTATCTTTTAGATTATTTACTTCACTAAGGTCTATATCTTCAACAAATATCAGCTTATCTACGCCACCTTTTGCATCTATGCTCTTGCCGTTATAGATAAAGACATCGTTTAGGTTGCTACCTTCAAGAGCATCTGTGTTGTGTTTTAGATGTATTACTTTGTTAAAATCATCTGGATCGTTGCCATAGCCATTTAGTGCTTTTCTATAGCCATTTGCATCAGCACTACTGACATATCCTTTATCTTCTAAAGCTTTCACATAGCTATCACTAAAAAGATGCGTGCCGCTTCCTTGTGAGCCTATTATTTTATAAGTGCTATCTTTTTTAATCGCAATATCAAAATTTAGATCTGTTCTTTGATCAATGTAGTCAATATTTATTTTATGAAAGCCTTTTTCAAGGTGAAAACTAGCTTCTGTCTTATGTTTGCCATAATCACCAGACCACCAAGCGCCTTGCATTTCATGATTTGATATTTTAAGGCTTGCTAGGTCTTGATAGTATTGCATTTTTAATAAGTAGTTGGCTGTTTCGCTTACATATATCCAGCCACTCATATGCATGATAAGGTCTGTTCCTACTGTCTCAGCTTCCAGTAATGTATAGTTTCCTTTAAAATTTTCTAAATAATCTTCTCTGTATTTCCCAGAGGCATCTTTTTTCGAATAATCTGCTGGATAATTTTCTGTATCTACCGTATAGGGATCTAGCCCATATGTATCTGTTTTGCTTGCATTTGGAGAATGCCCAACCCTTGCCATATCATTTGTATTTAGCTCACCTGAGTGTGGTCTAGTCCAAGATCTATTATAATCTCGACCTGATCTAAAAGTAACTTGACTAAATGTAGTAGTTGCACTAACACCAGCCCACTCCATCCACTGTGTATAG
Organism: Campylobacter concisus; assembly: GCF_002913545.1. Lineage (GTDB taxonomy): Bacteria > Campylobacterota > Campylobacteria > Campylobacterales > Campylobacteraceae > Campylobacter_A > Campylobacter_A concisus_AV. The sequence continues at coordinate 35,879 of NZ_PPBR01000107.1, forward strand.
TGATTTGCTACATGGTATAAGCCAGCAGTTGTTGGTGTTGGCAAAGTGTCATTGTAGTGATAAGGTGGTGCCGATGGTTTGTAGATTACAGGGCTGTATTTACTCCAAAATTCTTTATTTGTACAATCATAAAACCACATATCAACATCAAGGCCTTTATTTGCCACCATAGTCACGGTTTGAACGGCTAAATTTCCCGCATCATCCAGCCTTTCTACTATGTAGTTTTTGCTGCCAGTGTTTTGCGCTACGTTAAAGCTTCCAGAGTAGCTTAAATTTCTATCAAGTGTCAGTGTCGTCTTCTCAGATGTCTCAGCGTCTATGACCTCTACGTCTTTTGATTTTTCATCGTGTGGATTGTTTGCGGCTTCGCCTTTGCCACTAAAATTTATAGCGTAGCTACCAGAGCCGTTTTTTATATTGTCAAAGTCAGATTCTATTAGCTTGTCAGGCTTTGAGTCAAGATCGACTGTGATAGTTAGGTTATCATCTCTTTGAGGCACGCCGTCAGTCCCCACGTAGGTGGCATCTATGATGTGGTGAGTCCTATCTAGCTTTTTGCCAACCTTTTCAAAGTCTGCTATGACGGTATTGTTTTCGATCTTAGCTATAAAGCTATCGCTTATATTTGCGTTTTCGTCTTTTATCTCGATTAGCACGTAGCCCTTGCCGTCACTTGTGGTATCAGGCTTATTTATGCCAAATTTAATGTATGGCTGTTCGTCATTTGTAAGAGCGATGTTGTAGTTTATCTTTTGGGTCGAATTTGACTCATACTGGCTTGTCGAGATGATGTGCTCGTAGTCCTCTTCGTTTAGGTATTTTGCGGAGTGGATATCGGCATTATCTATCTTTGTAACAAGCTTTACATCGTCTATGTAGTCCAGCACGCCAAAGGCAAATAGCCTGCCACTTGATGTGCCAGAGATCGCACTCCCATCATCTTTTATAAGGGTCGCATCGACTAAGGTTGGGCGCTTGCTGCTTACCGTCACGTCTGGTATGGTGATAGCGCCGTCACTTATCACTTTTATATCGCTTGGGTCTTTTTTGTTTATCATATGCACGCCATCATCGTCTAGGATGTAGCTCACGGTTGATTGTTTGTTGGTAAGTGGGTTTAGGATGCTTATCTTTAGCTCATCTTTTGGCACTGCGCTACTTGGGAGATAGACCTTTACATCAGAGGTCGTTATGGCTCCAGTGGTATCATCTATGAGCCCATCTCCGTCAGCGTCTTTGACAAATTTAGCCACTGGGCTGTCGCTAAATTTTATCTCATTTGTGTCGCTCTCGCCTTTGTTGCCAGCCTTGTCCATCATGGTCGTCGTTATGCTTGTGGTTTTGCCATGTTCTATTGGCACTGTGATCTTAAATTTACCATCATTTAGTGGCACTTCATTGTGATCAGGGGCGATTATCTTGCCATTAGTGTATGTGTAGACCTTGTGCGTTTTGCTGCCGTCTGGATTTGTGACATCTATGGCTATCTTATTGCCTTCTTTTATCACGCTTGGGATTTTTATAGACGCATCAGTTTTTGTTGGGTCGCCGTCATTGTATCTGTTTTCTGAAGTGTCTATCTTGCCATCTGGTGTTCTATTGCTAGAGCCCAAGTCACTATCAAAGCTTATCTTGGCTGATTTTACAGGTGGAGCTACTACGACGCTTGGGGTGGTTTGGTTGCTTGTGCCATTTGGTTTTGGCGTGCCATGCTCGTCATTAACTGTTGTGTTTATAGATACACTTGAGCCAGGTGTCACTGGCACGCTTACGCCTGGCACTTCAAATTTACCATTAACTATTGGCACTACTATGCTTGGGTTATTTTTATCATAGACGCTTGTGCCATCGTCGCTTACGACAAATTCTTTTGGCGAGCCGCCTATGTTTATAGTGACGCTCTCTTTTGGTTTTATAGTGCGAGGTAAATTTATCTCAACCTTTGAAGTGCCATCTCCTATCTCGTCGCCACTTATCAGCCCATCGCCGTTTTTATCAGCTGTTAGCGTCACTTTTACAGTGTCACTTACACTGCTGCTTGGCGTAGTGTGAGTGGCTGAGATGTTGCCAAATTTATCGACTACACCAGTTTCTATGCTGCTTCCTGCTGTGATGTTTGCGATGTTTGGCACGCTAAAGCTAACTGCGCCATTTTCATCGGTCGTAAATATATAGGTGTTGCCGTCCTCATCAGTGGCTGTGCCATTTTCTTTATCTAGCGTAAATTTCTTCTCAACTGGTGGTTTGCCAGGCTCATTTAGCTTAAACGTGATCTTATCTCCAGTGCTAAGCTCGTCAGGCACTACAAATTTCATGCCGCTAGTTTGCGTGCCACTGCCATATCCTAGCTCGGTCGCGTCTATAACGCCGTCGCCATTTTTATCAAGATCAAGCGTGGCTGTCACTTTTGAAATGGCTGGCGTGTCGTTTAGCTCATAGGCAGTTGGTGGCGCTGTAAATGTCCTGCCACCAGTGGTGTATGAGCTTGTCACGGTCGTTTTGCCATGGTTTAAAATTTCAACCCCAGTGATCTCTGCTTTGCCATTTACTATAGGTATAGCAGGCGCTCCAGTGGGCGTGCCGGTGCTATCAACTGGGATTAGCTCGTTTGTTATCGTATTTACTTTGTAGTTGCTAGTTTTGCCACCACCTTTCATGTTTGTCTTTATTGTGATGATGTCGCCATTTTTAGCAACGTCTGGGATATCAACGCCTATGCTTGTGATGATCTTCTTGCCATCAGGAGTTTTTGGTAGTGAGTTTAGTTGTGCTCCTCCTAAAAAGCCTTTTTTCTCACCAGTGTCGCTTGTGAGGTTGAAATTTAGCACGATGTTTGGCTCTGGCGGTGTAAAATTTAGGTTTTGCGCGCCAAATCCAGCGTAAGAGACCCCGCCGATCTTAGCCTCGCCAACTGGCCATTTGACCTCGTCATGCCTCGCTTCAAGAGCGCGCAAACCAGTGTAGAAGTCGTAGATATTTGAGTAGTGGCCACCTAGTTCAAATTTGATGCCATTACTGCCTGCTGAGGCGAAATTGTGCGATGATGAGCCGTGAGAAGATAGCTCTTGATGGGAGATTTGATCATCGTCATTTGCGTGTTCTTTGTGATTTTCAAGGATGTTTGCATTTTTTGGGATGACTAGCTCGCCTTTATGCTCAGCAAAGACATTTATTGTGTGAAATACCGAGCTAAAGCCGACATAAGCCTTTTCGCCGTCATCAAAAACAATGGTAAGGTTCGAGTTTTCGCTCGTTTTTATATCATCACCAAGGTAAATTTCATCGCCTTTGTGCAGCACCCTCATAGTGCCGTCCCTGCTTATGGCGATGGCTTCACCTTTGATCTTTTTGATAACGCCGATCCTTATGGCGTCAAAATTTGGCATTTTTTCATCCCTGTAAAATATGTGTATTGTAGTATCGGAAAAATTTACTAAATTTTTATATAAGAAAAAATAAATTTTTATCTAAACTAAAAAAATAACAAGAGTGATTTTTTTAAAAGCTATCAAAGAGCCCTTATAAACTCTTTAAATTTATCTCCTCGCTCTGCGTAGCTCTTAAACTGATCAAGGCTCGCAGCTGCTGGGCTTAGAAGCGCTATCTCGCCTTTTTTTAGCTCTTTGCTTATCTCATTTACAGCGTTTTGTAAAAAGTCGCATTTTAGGGCGGGGACGTTAAATTTATCAGCTAAATTCATAAGCTTGTCACTGTTTGAGCCGATGGCGTAAATTTTGACTTTAAGGCCCTTTAAATTTTCAAATAGCTCATCCATACTAACGCCCTTGTCGTCGCCACCTAAGATTAGGTGCATGAAGTGATCTTTGTAGCGCTTTACGGCCTGAATGCTCGCATCTATGTTGGTCGCTTTTGTGTCATTTACCCAGGTTCGACCCATCTTATCAGTAAATTCTTCGAGCTTATTTGCTTCAATAACAAAGGTGTTTAAAAGCCCCACATCGCAGCGGTCAAATAAAATTTTCTCCACCGCAAGTGCCAGTAGCGCGTCAAGTAAAAACGGCGTTTTAAAGGCTATATCGCCTAAATTTACGCCGCAAAAACGAGCCAAGTCGCTCTCATCTTTATAGGCGATCACTTTGGCCTTAGTAGGCGTTTTAGCGTAAATTTCAGGCACGATAGCTACGCTTGTTTCGCTCATGCTAGCAAGCGGCTTAAGCTTGGCTTTTTCGTACTCGCTCATGTTGCCATGCCAGCTTAGATGATCTGGAGTGATCGGCAAAAGCACGTAGATGCCAGGCGTTGCGCGCTTTGTGTAGTGCAGCGTAAATGAGCTAGTCTCAAGTATCCAAATTTTAGCGTGTGGGTTTAAATTTGCTAGCGCGATGCCGACGTTTCCGCCCATCACTGAGCCTTTGCTCTCTAGCAGGTGCTGCATCATCTTTGTGGTCGTCGTCTTGCCGTTTGTGCCGCTTATCCAGACGTTAAATGGCAAATGCGCCTTGTAAATTTCATAAAAATAGTCATATTCGCTAATCAAATTTTTAGCTTTTTTGACAAGCTCGTGGTGAGGCGGGATGCCTGGGCTTGGTATCTCTAGGCCGCTTTTTGCTGGGTCAAATTCGCCAACTGGCAAAAGAGCATTGCCAAACTCATCCTTTGAAGCTTCACTAAATTTATCATCGTAGATGTCCCAAAGTCCGTCATTTACGAAGTTTTTAGCGATCGCCTTTGTCGTGCCACCATAGCCAAATAGTGATTTTCTCATGTTTTATCCTCTTTTGCCCCATAAAATTTCTACTATCTCGTTAGCGCTAAGCTCACGCATCACGCCCTCTATCTCGTGGCGCTCAAAGAGCTCAAAGCTAAATGTTTGGGCAAAATTTAGCTTCAAAAACTCTGCAAAATATGCACCTTTGCAAGCAAATGTCACTCTTGCGTAAAATGCCTCTAAAAAATCATCATCAAATTCAGGCACAGGCGCCAACATACGCTCTACGATCTCGCTAAGCTCGTCTTTTGTTATATCAGGCACCACTTTTGGCTCTGGCAAAGCGATATCAAAGGCGAGATTTTCAGCGCCCTCGGCCTCCCACCACTCGTGCAGGCTAAATTTACTCATATCCTTGCCGCTTATCTTGGCTAGACGATCGGTTACTTTGCGGTACTCTTCGCCGTCCTCATCGCCAAATTCGTCGCAATAGTCGGTGTAGGCTAAAATTTGCTCCAAAATTTCATCATATTTTTTTCTAGCACTCTCAAAGTCAGGCTCTATCTGCGCTCGCATGATCTACCTGATCTTTAGCGCGGTCAGTGCGATCAAATTTGCCAAAAGCGCGATGATCCAAAAGCGCACGATGATCTTATTTTCCGCCCAGCCCTTTATCTCAAAATGGTGATGTATAGGCGCCATTAAGAAAATTCTGCGTTTAAAAATTTTAAAGCTGCCCACCTGTAAGATGACGCTTAGGGTTTCAACGACAAAGATAAGACCAATGATGATGAGTAAAATTTCGTTTTTGGTCGCAACACCCATAAAGCCGATATATGCGCCAACGCTTAGGCTGCCACTATCGCCCATAAAGACTTCAGCTGGATGGCAGTTAAACCACAAAAAGCCCATGAGTGAGCCAATTAGCGCAGAGGCTACGACGACGCTCTCGCCAACGCCTGCGATCTTTGGTAAAAGTAGGTACGAGCTAAAGACAGCGTGGCCGCAGATGTAGGCAAAAACGCCAAGTGTCAGAAGCGAAAATATCGATGGCACGGCGGCAAGTCCGTCAAGTCCGTCTGTTAAATTTACCGCATTTGAGGCTGCGACGATGACTAGCGTCCAAAATAAAATGGCAAAAATTTTCATATCAAAGATCGGCTGCTTGTAAAACGGCAGGTAAAACTCGGTGTTTAGCTCCTTGCTAAAGTAGAGAAATGCTGCGAGCAAAAAGGCTATGAGAAACTGAAAAAAGAGCTTTGCCTTTGGGCTTAGGCCGGCGTGGTTTTTTGCACCTAAAATTTTGCTGTAGTCATCCTTGTAGCCAAGCAGAGTGAAGCAAACTAGGCAAAAGAGCGATGCTAGCACGAAAGCGTTATCAAGCCTTGCGCAGATGATCGTAGCGATCACGGCTGTAAAGACAAAGACAAGTCCGCCCATGGTTGGCGTTTTAGCCTTTTTTTGGTGAGTTTGCGGGGCAAGTTCATAGATAGGCTGGGCGGCGTTTTTTGCCTTTGCCCAAGCGATAAATTTAGGCATCAGATAAGCTGTCAAGATAAATGATATGAAAAACGCGATGCCAGCGCGAACGGTGATATACTGAAAGATATTAAAATTTAAAATTTCATAGATATAGTAAAACATAGGAGCCTTTATTTTAAAAAAAAGCAATTTTAGTATAATGGCCTTAAAAATTATCTAAATTTAAGGATAAAATTTAAAAATGGCTCAAAAAACTATACTTATAATAACTGATGGCATTGGATCAAACAAAAATGGCAAATTTAACGCATTTGAGGCGGCCAAAAAGCCAAACTACGATAAATTTTTTAAAGAAATTCCAAACTCACTCATAAAAACCTCTGGAAACGCTGTGGGACTACCTGAAGGGCAGATGGGAAACAGCGAAGTAGGGCACATGTGTATAGGAAGCGGTCGAGTTTTGTATCAAAATTTGGTCAAAATTTCACGTGGCTTTGCTGATGGCTCAGTAGCAGAAAATGAAGCGCTAAAAGCTCTTTTTAAAAAGTGCAAAAAGATCCACGTTATAGGGCTTTATAGCGACGGCGGCGTGCACTCTCACATGGAGCATTTTGATGGCATGTGCGAGCTTGCTAGCAAAAGTGGCTGCGAAGTTTTTGCCCACGCTATCACCGACGGACGCGACGTTAGTCCAAATAGCGGTCTAAATTTTATAAAAAGCTTGGAGGCTAAATTTAAGGTAGCGACCGTTTGTGGCAGATTTTACGCGATGGATAGAGATAAACGCTGGGAGCGCGTAAAAGAGGCCTATGATAGCTTGATAAAGGGAGCAAATTTATGCAGCTTAACGCCAAGCGAGTATCTACAAAAAAGCTACGATGAGGGCGTGACAGACGAGTTTGTAAAGCCAGCAAGCTTTAATGGCTTTAAGGGCATAGGCAAAGATGACGGCGTGATCGTAATAAATTTTAGAAATGATAGAGCAAGAGAGATTTGCCAGGCTTTGGGTGAAGAGAAATTTAGTGAGTTTGAGCGCCCTTTTGCTATCAAAAATCTAATCACCATGACCGAATACGACGCAAATTTTAAATTTGAAGTGCTCTTTAAAAATGAAAAGATAAAAAACACCCTAAGCGAGGTCATAGCGACCGCTGGACTAAGGCAGCTTCACACGGCTGAGACTGAAAAATACGCCCACGTAACATTTTTCTTTAATGGCGGCGTCGAGGAGCTAGCTAGCAACGAAACGAGGGTGCTCATCCCTAGTCCAAAAGTAAAAACCTACGACGAAAAGCCAGAGATGAGCGCTGCTGAGGTTTGCAAAGCCGTGCTAAAGGGCATGGATGACGAGCAAGACTTTATCGTGGTAAATTTCGCAAATGGCGATATGGTGGGGCACACTGGCAACTATGAGGCTGCTATCAAGGCAGTCGAAGCGGTGGATAGGGCTCTTGGAGAAATTTATGCCAAGGCAAAAGAGAAAAACTACGCTATGATCATCACGAGCGATCACGGAAACTGCGAAGAGATGCGTGATAGCAGCGGCGAGCTACTGACAAACCACACGACTTATGATGTCTTTTGCTTTGTGATGGCTGATGGTGTAAAAGAGCTAAAAAATGGCGGCCTAAACAACATCGCGCCTAGCGTTTTAAAGCTCATGGGGCTTAAAATCCCAGCTGAAATGGACGAGGCGTTATTTTAAATTTGATAATATAAGCAAAATTTATAAGGAGAATCTATGAAATTTAGCGGAAAAAACGTGCTAATAACAGGTGCAAGCAGAGGTATCGGCGCACAGATCGCAAAGACGCTTGCAAATATGGGCTTAAAAGTGTGGATAAACTACCGCTCAAAGCCTGAGATAGCAGACGCTTTGCAAGCTGAGATCGAGCAAAATGGCGGCAAGGCTGCTGTGATAAAATTTGACGCAACAGACGAAGATGAGTTTATAAAAGGTATAAATTTGATAGTCGATAGCGACGGCGAGCTAAGCTACCTCGTAAATAACGCTGGAATCACAAATGACAAGCTAGCGCTTCGCATGAAAACTAGCGAATTTACAGATGTGATAAATGCAAATTTAACTTCAGCTTTCATAGGATGTAGAGAGGCTTTAAAAGTGATGAGTAAAAAGCGCTTTGGAGCGGTCGTAAACGTCGCATCTATCGTTGGTGAGATGGGAAATGCAGGACAGGTGAATTATTCAGCCAGCAAGGGCGGACTAATCGCTATGAGCAAGAGCTTTGCAAAAGAGGGCGCAAGTAGAAATATCCGCTTTAACAGCGTAACTCCGGGCTTTATCGAGACTGATATGACGCATGGGCTAAGTGATGAGGTGAAAAAAACTTATAGCGATAATATCCCGCTAAAACGCTTTGGCAGTGCTAGTGAGGTGGCTGAGGCGGTTGCATTTTTACTAAGTGATCACGCAAGCTACGTGACTGGCGAGACGCTAAAAATAAACGGTGGACTTTATATGTAATGAAATTTCAACAAGTTTTGAAATTTAAAATAAATAAAAGCGTAAATATTATAAGATAACAGACATTTTTTATAAGGAGACCTTAAATGGCAGTATTTGAAGACGTAAGAGACGTAGTTGTAGAGCAACTAAGCGTAGATCCACAAGCGGTAAAACTAGAGTCTAAAATCATCGAAGATTTAGGCGCTGATTCACTTGACGTTGTAGAGCTAGTTATGGCTTTAGAAGAGAAATTTGAAGTAGAAATTCCTGATAGCGAAGCAGAGAAATTAGTAAGCATTCAAGACGTTGTAAATTATATAGAAAAACTAGGCAAATAATTTAAATTTGCATAGTTTGATTTAAGGAGATGTATTGAAACGAGTCGTTGTAACTGGTATTGGCATGATAAACGCACTTGGTCTTGATAAAGAGAGCTCTTTTAAGGCTATTTGCGAGGGTAAGACAGGTGTGAAAGAGATCACGAGCTTTGATGTAAGCGAATTCCCTGTTAAAATTGCTGCCGAGATAACTGATTTTGATCCAAATAGCATTTTAGACGGCAAAGAGGTGAAAAAAGTAGATCGTTTCATACAGCTTGGCATAAAAGCATCTAACGAGGCTATAGCTGATGCAAATTTTAAGGAGTTTGATGCTCATAAATTTGGCGTTAGTTCAGCTGCTGGCATAGGTGGTTTGCCAAATATTGAGAAAAACTCAATCACATATTTTGAAAAAGGCGTAAAGAGAATTTCGCCATTTTTCATCCCATCTGCACTTGTAAATATGCTAGGTGGCATAGTTTCAATAAACCACGGACTAAAAGGTCCAAATTTATCAAGCGTAACAGCTTGTGCAGCAAGCACTCATGCGATATCACAAGCTGCAAAATGCATAATGATCGGTCAAGCGACAAATATGCTAGTTATCGGCGCCGAATCAACTATCTGTGGTGTTGGCATAGGTGGTTTTGCAGCGATGAAAGCGCTATCAACTAGAAATGATGAGCCAAGTAAGGCATCAAGGCCATTTGATGCAAACCGCGATGGCTTTGTAATGGGCGAAGGCGCTGGCGCACTTGTGCTTGAAGAGTATGAGTCAGCTATTGCAAGAGGCGCTAAAATTTACGCTGAAGTAGTTGGCTTTGGTGAGAGTGGAGACGCACACCACATCACATCACCAACACTTGAAGGTCCATTAAGCGCGATGAAGCAAGCACTTGATATGGCAAAAGGCGTAAAGATAGACTATGTCAATGCGCATGGTACTTCAACACCAGTAAATGATAAAAATGAGACAGCTGCATTAAAGGCTGTTTTTGGTGATAAGTGCCCACCAGTTAGTTCAACTAAAGGTCAGACTGGACACTGCTTGGGCGGTGCTGGTGCGATCGAAGCTGTCATATCTATAATGGCAATGAGAGATGGCATCATCCCTCCAACGATAAACTACGAAACGCCAGATCCAGACTGTGATCTAGACTACGTTCCAAATAAAGCTAGAAAAGCTGATATAAAAGCTGTTATGAGCAACTCATTTGGCTTTGGCGGAACAAACGGCGTCGTGATATTTAAAAAGTTGGATTAAGATGTCAAATTATTTAGATTTTGAAAAGAGCATAAAGCAGATTGATGAAGATATAGCAAATGCTAAGATCAGAGGCGATGAACATGCTGTTGAAATTTTAAATAAGAACCTATCTAAAGAGATATCAAAAGTATATAAAAATTTAAACGAATATCAACGTTTACAACTTGCTCGTCACCCAGATAGGCCATACGCTATTGATTATATAAATTCATTTTTAGTTGATGGCTATGAGATCCATGGCGACAGGGCATTTCGCGACGACCCAGCAATAGTTTGCTACATCGGTTATATCGGAGGCAAAAAGGCTGTCGTTATAGGCGAGCAAAAAGGTCGTGGCACTAAAAATAAACTAAAAAGAAATTTTGGTATGCCTCATCCAGAGGGTTACCGAAAGGCTTTACGCGTAGCAAAATTGGCTGAGAAATTTAACCTACCTATCTTATTTTTGATAGACACTCCGGGCGCATATCCTGGTGTTGGCGCTGAAGAGCGAGGTCAAAGCGAGGCCATAGCTAGAAATTTATTTGAATTTGCAAATTTAAAAACTCCAATAATAGCTGTCGTTATCGGCGAAGGCGGAAGTGGCGGTGCTTTAGCTATTGGTGTGGCTGATAGACTTGCCATGATGAAAAACTCTGTCTTTTCAGTCATCTCGCCAGAGGGTTGTGCAGCGATACTTTGGAACGACCCAGCTAAACAAGAGCAAGCTACAAAATCTATGAAGATAACGGCTGATGACTTAAAAAATTTATCGCTTATAGATGACGTGATAAACGAGCCGATAAATGGAGCTCATAGAGATAAAGATGGTGCTGCAAAAGCACTTGCAAACTACTTCATCTCTGAGCTAGCCGAGATTGAGAAGCTTGATATAAACGAGCTTGTCGCAAAAAGAATAAACAAAATCCTCTCTATCGGGGCTTATGAAGAGTAAAATTTATAGTCGCAAGTGAGTTAAAAGTTTAAGTAAATTTGCTTGCGACTCTCCTTTACGCTAAATTTAATATACTTTTTTTAAATTTTAAAAATTAAACAATTTTATATTTTTATCCCACTCTTTTAAATTTTAATAAGTCATCTATGCAACTTTTAAGTGTTTAAAGCTAAAATTCTTAGCAAATTTAAACAAAGGTCATTTGTGGATAAATTTCAAGAAAAATATATAAATCTTTCAAAAGATTACTACAAAAATAACGGCAATGCGGCGAGCGTAGAGGCTTTGTATCAGTTTAAAGAAGAGCTTGAAGCAAGCGAGGAGCCGCAGGCAAAACACGTTTTAGTAGATATTTATCAGCTTTTGTCTATGCAAAAGAGCGCTTATGAGCTACTTTTAAAGATACACGATAGAAACGACAAAAAGCAACTAAAAACGCTTGGCTACCTTGCGCAGTTTGTGGATAAGGGCGACAAATGGGCGGTGCCAAGGCCAAAGAGCAAAGAGCAAATTTTAGCCCAAAAGGCAAAGGCTGCCACCTTGTCAAAATTTCGCTATCACCCAGAGCCATTAAAAACTGGCGCATTTAAAGATGATATGAGTGTCACCTGCGAGTGCTGCGGCGAAACCACTGAAATTTACTATGATAATGGCATCTATAGCGAGCAAGACGTCACCTATCTTTGCCCAGCTTGCATTGCAAATGGCGCAGCTGCTAAGAAATTTGACGCTACATTTGTGCAAGACGCCGACAAGCTTGCCACGGATGACGCCAAAAAAGATGATGAGCTTTTTAGAAGAACACCTGGCTATGAGAGCTGGCAGGGCGAACACTGGGTGGTGTGCTGTGATGATTATTGCGCATTTTTAGGCGATGTGGGCACAAAGGAGCTTGAGGAGCTCGGCATCGCAGACGAGGTTTTTGATGACTACACAAAAAGGGATAAGTATGACGTGAAAATGGCGCGCGAGATGCTCGTGGCGGGCGGCAACTTTGCTGGGTATTTGTTTCGCTGCTTACACTGCAAAAAGTATCACATCTACATTGATGCTTGCTAGAAAGGAAAAATATGGATCTAAATGAAATTGTAAAAGGCTGCAAAGAGCGCGGTCTGGAGGGGCTTTTTGAGTTTTTAAAGCCAATGGCCAAAAATGCTATAAAGATAGATACGCAGGCTAAATATGACGGTGATATCGCTGTTGGAGCGTCTAAATTTGGTGGGCAACCAGATCTACCAGCTAGCATGCCTTGGCCCTCAAATGAAAACGGCGCGCTTAGCTTTGTGGCGCAGATAAATTTTGCTGAAGTTAGCAAATTTGACACCGACGGACTTTTGCCAAAAAGTGGCATGCTCTATCTTTTTTATGATATAAATTTACGCATTTGGGGCTACGACCCTGCTGATAAAAAGGGCTTTGCCGTGATCTTTAGTGAGGCAGCTCAAGACCAGCTTACTCGCCAAAACGTGGATAGCGGAAATTTCATATTTGGCGCACGCTCTCTTAGCTTTAAAAACGAGCTAAATTTGCCGAGTTTGCAAAGCTCGCTCGTGCCATTTGGCAAATTTAGCGAGGAGGAGTGGGAGGCTTATCACGAGGTCATCGAGCCAAGCTGGCAGGCTAAAGAAAACAAGCTTCTTGGTCACTCTGACAACATTCAAGACGGCATGGAGCTAGAGTGCGAGCTCGTGGCAAACGGCCTTGATTGCGGCGATGGTAGCGCTTATCACCACCCAAATATCGCGGATTTTGAGAAAAATGCCACCCAGTGGCAACTGCTTTTGCAGATAGATAGCGACTGGGATAGCGACATGGACTGGGACGGAGAGGGCAGAGTTTATCTGTGGATAAAGAGGGACGACCTGGCGGCGCGCGACTTTAGTAAGACGTGGCTAGTTTTGCAGACGAGTTAAATATAAAAATTTATTAAGATCGCTTGTTTTTTGTATCATTGGCAATCCTTTTAAAGGGATTTATGCCTAAAATTTCATCACGCAGGCACTTATTGCCATGACTGCTTTGCTTGCAGCAAGTGCTATTTTGCCTACTTTTGCTCACACATCGTCCGCAAAAGGTCAAAACCAAACAAATTTAAAAAAAGATGATTAAAAAATATCGTTTTAATTCATGGCGCATTTGCCGATGGGTCTTGCTATGCTGAGGTGATCCTCCACTTGCAAGAAGCTGACATTAACGCCGTTGCCGTGCAAAATTCGCTAACTTCGCTTGCAGCAGACGCTTAGACGCTTAAGCGCACACTTGAGAGAATTCAGGGCAAGAGCCTGCTAGTTGGGCACTCTTGGGGGCGTGCCGATCACTGATGCAGGTACTCACGAAAATGTCGCTGCTCTTGTCTATCCCTCGGCTACCATACTGATAACGGCGAGTGCGCTACTGAGGCGCTTGAGCGGCAAAATGCGCCGATGAAAGGTCTTAGTCCAGACGCAAATGTCGAGATATTCTTACCAGCTGAGGCGTTTGCGGATGTGATGGCAAATGACCTGCTAGCAAGCCTCGTTTTAGCAGCACTTCAAACACCTATGAATGCAGCTGCATTTGGCGATAAGATAGGCGATGCTGCTTGGCGTAAAAAGCCATCTTTTTATCTCCTAACTAAAAACGATCACGCCTTGGCGCATGAGGTGTAGCAGCGTTTTGTAAAGCAGATAAATGCAAAGACAAAAGAGCTTAATAGCGGGTATCTTTCGATGATTGCAAAGCCAAAAGAGCTGGCAAATTGGCTCATTAAGATTGCAAATTTGATTTAAATTTATAAAATAAGCTACATTAAATGAGTGGCTTGAGGCTAAATTTTTGCTAGTATTTTTGCCCATCAAAGCTTTAAATTTATCTTTTCTTTTTTAAAATAAATAAGCCCATCAATGCCCAAAATTAGGTAAAATGTTTTACGGTTAAAGGCTAAATTTAGCCGCCTCCGCTACTTTAAGGTTTATCTATCTTTTGTAGCTCGTCCGCTTTTTTGATCAAATTTTTGTATTCGTCCTCACTTAGATGCTCCAGCCATGTTACGTTTTTGCTGTCCTTTTCAAAGGTCACTGCGATATGCTCGCCATCTTCTTGCACTCCGGCTCCGTGCCAGTGCTTGATGTTAGGCGGGCAGAGCACTACGTCGCCAGCACTAGCGATTTGCAAGGTGCCGTCTGCCGTGCCAGTGTAAATTTTACCCTTTGTTACGATCAAATTTTGACCTGCGGGATGTGTATGCCACGCCGTGCGAACTCCACGCGGAAAATGCACTAGCGCTGCTCCTGCGTTTGCATAAGGTGTCGCACTAAAAAGCATCGTGACTTTTGGCAGACCGCCTGCAAAAATTTTATCGCTCACCTTGTCATAGACGGCGAGATCTTCTTTTTTAACCAAAACTTGCGCTTCTTGCATCTCTTCTCCCTTGTTTATTTTTTGCGATTTAGCACGCCACTGTGCTTAAATTTTTAAGACCTTTACTATATGACTGTAAAATTTAATGACAAATTCAAAGCCAAAATGCAAAAGCCGCCTAAAATTTCACGAGCCACTCTTTTATCTCTTTTTCACTTGCTCTCTCGCCAAAAGACTTTCCAGCTAACCACTCACTGCCGTTTGCTTTTTTAGCTAAATTTTTATCGCTATTTCCAAGCCCAGAGCTATAAACGGTGCAAAAAGCGATCACCTTTTTGCCGCTAAAATCGTTGTTTTTTATAAACTCCTCAACTGGCCAAGCTGCAATATCCCACCAGATCGGATAGCCTACAAAAACGACATCGTAGCTCTCCCAGTCAGGGATCTTAGCGTTAGTTAAAGGCACGCTTCTAAGTGAGCCATCATCATGCTCGCGGCTAACTCTACTTTTTGGATCGTTGTAGTTTAGATCCGCGTTCGTGTAGGGCTGCACAGGCTTTAGTTCAACCGCTTTGGCGCCTAAATTTTGTGCTATTAAATTTGCCGCTCTAGCTGTGTTGCCGCCTGCTGAAAAATATACCACAAGCGTTTTTTCTGGCTCAAATTTGCTCTTTTTCGCTGCACTTTCATCTGCTGCAAATGAACACACAGCAAGCGTTTTAGCCATTATCTTGCTTAGTTCTTTCATGTTGCTTTTCCTTTATCTCATCTATTCTTGCCAAAATTTGAGTGCTCATCTAGCTAGCTAAATACATGACCAAAATTTGCGTAGCTGCATAAGCTGTTTTTAGCGCCTACAAAGGCTAGGATAAGTCAAATTTATTGTTTTAAATTTTACTTCATCCAGTTTATGAGCCATTTTACTTTGCTCTCGTCTCTGTGGTCGAAAAATAGTGTCTTATCCGCATCAAGTGTAGCGATCGTAGCCATATCTTCAGGCGAAAGAGTAAAGTCGAAGACGTCAAAATTTTGTCTCATCCTCTCTATTTTTACGCTTTTTGGGATGACGACGATACCGCGTTCAATTAACCAGCGTAAAATCACCTGAGCTGCACTTTTGCCATATTTTTCACCGATACCGCTTAGCACGGCGTTTTTAAATATATCGTTTTTACCCTCAGCAAAGCTAGCCCACGACTCAAATGTTATGCCGTAGCCATCAAGCACGCGCTTTAGGGATTCACGCTGAAAAAATGGATGGCACTCGAGCTGATTTACCGCAGGGATGACGCCGCTGTTTTCACAAAGATCTACCACGCGATCAGCGTAAAAGTTGCTAACTCCGATAGAGCGAACACGGCCTTCGTCTTTTAGGCGCTTCATCGCTCACCATGAGCCGTAGATATCGCCATATGGCTGATGGATAAGATAGAGATCAAGATAGTCAAGTCCCAGCTTTTTCATCGACGCATCAAAGGCTTTTAGCGCTTTTTCTTCGCCTGCGTCGCTGATCCAAAGCTTTGTGGTGATAAATAGCTCCTCTCGCTTGACGCCGCCAGATAGAGCTGTTTTAACAGCCGCGCCAACACCCTCTTCGTTTTGATAAGCCTGCGCGGTGTCGATGAGGCGGTAACCCACGCTAATAGCGTCCTCTACACATCTTTGAGCCTCTGCTGGCTCTACTTGATAGACTCCATATCCTAAAATAGGCATTTTATTGCCATCGTTTAAGGTTAAATACTGCATTTTTGCTCCTTTGTATATTTATAAATTTCCCCCGCAAGGTGCAGGGGCAGCGGTTTATTTCAAATTTGCTTTGAAAAATTCCTCAAATTTATCGTATGGGATCTTGTTATTTTTATTGTCATACAGATCTGTGTGCACAGCGCCAGGGACGATAACTAGCTCTTTATTCTTGTTGCCAAGAGATTTAAAGGCGTCCTCGCTAAAGTATCTTGAGTGCGCTTTCTCGCCGGCTACGATAAGGGTTGGAGTTCTCATCTCGCTTGCGTAGGCAAGGATTGGCATATTTATAAACGAGATAGGATTTGTAACTATCCAGCCGCTCTCACCGCTGTTTGAATTTACAGAGCGTTTGTGATAGCCGCGTGGCGTGCGGTAATAGTCCGCATACTGAGCGACAAACTGCGGCGTGCTCGCGTCTATCTTTTTTGGATCAACATTTATCGCACCCGTATATGCTGGTTTGCCATTTTGGAGATCGAGCCAGCGTTGCTCGGCTAGCTTCTTTTTGGTTTCATATCTCTCATCGGCGCCCACACTATCGTTGTAGCCTTTTGCCATCACTCGCGTCATATCATACATCGTGCTGGTCGCAACCGCTTTTATGCGAGGGTCTGCTAGAGCTGCATTTAGAGCAAAACCGCCCCAGCCGCATACGCCTAAAATGCCGATTTTATCTCGGTCTATATTGCTCTGGGTGCCTAGAAAATCCACCGCCGCGCTAAAATCATCAGTGTTTATCTCTGGGCTTGCTAAATTTCTTGGCTCGCCGCCGCTCTCTCCGGTGTAGCTTGGATCAAAGGCAAGCGTGATAATGCCGCGCTCGGCTAAAGTTTGGGCGTAAAGGCCGCTTGATTGCTCTTTGACTGCGCCAAAAGGTCCGCTAACTGCGATCGCAGCTGCTTTGCCATGCAAATTTTTAGGCGTATAAAGATCGCCTACTATCTCAACACCGTAACGATTTTTAAATTTAACTTTCTTGTGATCTACCTTATCGCTTTTAGCGAAAACTTTGTCCCACTCGCTTACCATCGATACCGCCTCTAGCGGTGATTTTGCTACGTTTGTGCTAGCCATTGCATTGCCTCCTAAAATAAAACTTGACGCTACAAGCGTCGCCGCAAATTTCTTAAGATTCATCTCTTCTCCTTTAAGTTTTTTGATATTTTGGCGAGCTTTGGATTTTACTTGTCTCGCATACCCTTTTGTTGTAGTGCATTATATCTGTATCATAAATTTTACGTTAGAACGATCCTCTAAATTTCATGCCTAATCCTGCAAAATTTCTAAAAAATTGTATAATTTTGCAAAATTTAGTTTGGAGGCGCAAAAATGGCTGATGTAAATTTACTAAAAGAGCAGACAAAAGAGTTTTTATTAGATAGATGCGGCGTAAACTGCTTAGAGCGCAGCGACATTGACTCGCTTAACTTTTATATCAGCGATAAAACGCATGATTTTATTAGCACGGTTTATGAGCCGTCTTTGTGCATAATACTGCAAGGAGCAAAGGCGATAGGCTTTGGCGATGAGATGTATGGATATGACGAGCGAACCTACGCGCTAGCCTCTACTCATGTGCCCTTAAATGTAAGCCTAACAGACGCCTCAAAAGAGAAGCCCTACATCTCGCTTTGCATTAAATTTAGCCTAGATGAGGTCTATGAAGTGCTAAAAGGCGTGGACGTAAAAGAGCAGAGCTTGCAAAAAAGCGAAAAAGGTATATTCTTTGGCGAGCTAACGGATGAGATTTTAGAGCCTGTTTTGAGGTTTGTCTGGCTGCTAGAAAAACCGAAAGAGAAGGTCAAATTCCTCTCAGAGCTTGCTAAAAAAGAGATACTTTACACGCTCGTAACAAACGATAAAAGCGGCTATTTTTTAAGTAAATTTGCGATGCAAGGCAGCGTTTCAAATAAAATTTCACGAGCCGTAGCAAAGATAAAAAACGAGTTTTCGCAAAAACTAAATATGAAAGATGTCGCTAGAGAGTGCGATATGAGCGAGTCTTCGCTATATCATAACTTCAAAATCGTAACTTCGCTAAGCCCAGTAGCCTTTCAAAAAAAGATCCGCCTGGAAGAGGCCAAAAACCTGCTCGTAAATAAAAATATCGGCGTTGCGCAGGCAGCATTTGATGTAGGATACGAGAGCGCGTCGCAGTTTAGCCGCGAATACGCAAGGATGTTTGGCATGCCGCCTAAAGTTCATAGCGAAATTTTACGCTCTGGTGTGGCGTCATAAATTTATTTTGGTGTGGCTTAAATTTCACAAAACTAGCAAATCTATCCATGCGCCAAATTTAGGCAAAATTTAGTAAAATCCTTAAAAAATTTAAAGGCAAAATATGTTTAATGGCTTAATCAGGGAGCTTGCCGAGGTCATTAGCTACTCGCAAAATGTTTTACGAATAAGGGCTAAATTTCGCCCAAATTTAGGCGACAGCATCGCAGTAAATGGCGCTTGCTTAAGCGTCATAAAACTATACGATGATGGCTTTAGCGTGGAGCTAAGCGCAGAGAGCAGGGCAAATGTCGCAGTTGAAAATTTAAGTGGCTTAGTACATATCGAGCCAGCGATGAAGCTTGGAGAGCGCGTGGATGGGCATTTGATGCAAGGACACATCGACTTTATCGGCGTGATCTCAGCTATAAAAAAACATGAAAACGGCGTTGATTTCTACATCGACCTGCCACGTGAGGCGATGGCTCTGATGGCAAACAAGGGCTCGGTGGGCGTTGAGGGCGTGAGCCTTACGATAAATGAAATTTTGCCAAATGGCATAAGGCTAACCATCATACCGATCACATTTAGAGATAGTCTTTTTGGCACTTTCAAGGTCGGCAGACGCGTAAATATCGAGAGCGACCTGCTGGCTCGCTACGTGGCTAGGATGCTTGAAGCTAAGCAAAATGGCGGCCTTAGCTGGGACGAGGTCGAGAGAATTTCAAGCCTCTACTAAGCGAGCGAAGATGCGTGAAAATTTAGATATCGTTTTTGATAAAAATGGCATAGTGGCTGGCTTTACAAACAGGCTTGGCGGCGTAAGTGAAGCTAAATTTAGCTCGCTAAATTTGGGCGATCACGTGGGTGATGAGCCAAAAGATGTCATAAAAAATAGAGAAATTTTGGCTAAAAAATTGGGCGTTAGGCAGCTTAAATTTATGAGGCAGATCCACTCGGACAAGGTTTTTGTCCTTGAAAACGAGGAGGACGAGCTGCCAGAGTGCGACGCTGTGATCACAAATTTAAGTGATGTTGGCATCTGCGTTTTGGTGGCGGACTGCTCGCCAGTCGTGATGATAGATGAGAGGCAGGGCGCTATCTGCGTGGCTCATGCAGGAAGAGCTGGCGTGATGCTAAAAATTTGCACAAAAGCCGTTATGCTTATGGGCGAGAAATTTGGCTCAAGAGCGGGCGACATCAGCGTCTTTGTCGGAGCAAATATAAAAGGCGGCTGCTACGAGGTGGGCGAGCTTGATCTTGGGGAATTTAACGCATATAAGATAGGTAGAAATTTTGATATGAACGCGGCCTTGAGAGATGAATTTAGCGCACTTGGGGTTAGAAATTTAAACTTTAGCGAGGTCTGCACGCACTGCGACGAGATATATTTTTCCTACCGAAGAGACGGCGTGTGCGGTAGATTTTGCGGATTTGCAGTGAAATTTAAGGATAAAAATGGGATATGAGAGCTTTAAAAATCCGCTAGCGGCAAAAATAGCTCAAAACGCTAGAAATTTGGGCTTTGAGCAGCTTATGAATGAAGAGTTTGTGCAGATGCTACTTAACTCAAAAAAGATGGAGCTAAGCGCCGTGGATAGGGAAAATATCGAGCAAATTTTTATAAAACTGATGGAGATAGAAGAAAAAGTACAACTTAGCAAATAAAGGAGAAAATATGCTTTTGCTTAAAAATGCTAATCTATACACGCCAAAATTTCTTGGCAAGCGCGATGTTTTGGTAGGTGGTGGTAAAATTTTAGCCATCGGCGAGGGGCTAAGCTTTAGCATAGAAGGGCTTAGCGTTTACGACCTAAAGGGTAAGGTTTTAGCTCCAGGTCTCATTGATCAGCACGTGCATATCACGGGTGGTGGCGGCGAGGCTGGATATCACTCAAGAACGCCTGAGATCACGCTTAGCCAGATCGTAAAGTATGGCACTACGACGCTTGTTGGCGTTTTGGGGACTGATGGTGTCACTAGAAGCTTGGAAAATCTCTACTCGAAAGCAAAAGCGCTCGAGTTTGAGGGCATCTCGACCTTTATCCACACTGGCTCATACGCAAGCCCCTGTGTGACATTTACCGGCAACATCGCAAAGGACCTCATACTAATCGACAAAGTGATCGGCGTAAAGATCGCACTGACCGACAACCGCGGCAGCTACGTCTCAAAAGAGGAGCTCATTAAGATCCTAAGCAAGATACGCATAGGCGGCATGGTCTCTAAAAAAGGTGGCGTGCTTCACATGCACATGGGCGGACTAAGCGAGAAATTTGACAACGTCTTTAAGGTGATAAAAGACTATGAATTCCCAGTTCATTACTTCTCGCCGACACACTGCGCTAGGACGAAAGACCTGTTTAACGAGGCTTTGAAATTTCAAAAAATGGGCGGAAACATCGATATCACGAGCGGCGGAAGTAAATTTGCCCCGCTTCATGAGGTGGTGGCTTATGGCCTTGAAAATGGGCTAAATTTAGAGCGTCTAACGATGAGCTCAGACGGAAACGGCAGCGTGCCTAAATTTAACGAAAATGGCGAGCTTATCGGATATGGCTGTGCGTCATGTGCATCAAATTTAGAGGTATTGCAAGCTTTGGTGAGAAATAAAATTTTAAAGATAGAAGACACTTTAGCTTTGATGAGCAAAAACGTGGCGAGATATCTAAATTTAAGCCAAAAAGGCGAGATAAAAGTTGGCAATGACGCTGATTTTTGTGTCTTTGACGAGGAGCTAAATTTATATGACGTGATCGCAAAAGGTGAGTTTTGCGTTAAAGACGAAAAGGTCGTTAAAAAAGGCTTTTTTGAAAATTAATATCCTTAAAGGTATAGTAAAATAGCTATACCTTTTATATATCAAAGTGCTCGTTTTGCTTTACTTTTCTTCTTAAAATTTAATAATCCACTTTTTAAATATTTTATTAACTTCATTTAAGCATGATTTAAGCGGGGGGGGGGGGGAAAATTATCCACTAAAAAAAAAAAGGAAGGTCTCTTATACACATCTCCGAGCCCAGGAGCCCGCACTAGATCTCTTATGCCGTTTTCTCCTTGAAAAAAAAAAAAAAAAAAATATAATGTCTATTTCACAATCCTGTGTGACTATACTATCTTTTCATTACTAGTACCACACTAACACTATGTTTCAT
>NZ_PPBR01000108.1:0-954 GCF_002913545.1 Campylobacter concisus
TCTCTAAGCTGTAGTGGTCGGCATTTAGGTGCTTGCTCACTTCGGTGATAGATGACTTTTTCTTAGCTACATTTTCAAATGGAATTTCAAGTACCCAGTCGAGGTAGCTTTGCAAGGTATTTGCGTCGGCTGAGTCTGGGTGCATGCGAGAGAGCTTATCTATTTGTTTTTTGATCTCTTTATAGGCATCCTCAGCCATAAATTTCTTCTTCGCATCAAGCTTTTTGCGGTACTCCTCAAGCTCCTCTTCACGGCTCGTATCCGCTCCAAGCTCAGCTTGAATTTGCTTTAGCTGCTCTTTTAAAAAGTACTCTTTGTTTGTCTTGTCGATCTTTGAATGAACCTTATTTTTGATCTCTTTTTGAAGCTTGTTTGCCTCGATCTCTTCGATGACGTAGTCGATGAGCTTTAGTAGACGCTGCTCTAAATTTTCTTCGACAAAAAAGCTATACGCGATCTGTTTTTTTAGGCGAAGTGCGCTTGAAACTAGGTCGCAAACTCTGATCGCCTCAGCGCTCTCTTCGATCGTTTTTAAAAGATCAGGTGGAAAAAAGTGGCTAAACTGCGAAAGCTCTCTTACTTTTTCTCTTAAAACTACGATGAGAGCATCAGTTTTGACCTGCGATGGGCGCTTTACGTGGAGCATATCAACGATACCACGGAGTGGGTTTATGCCTGATTGTTTTAAAATTTTACCTTTGTCGATACCCTGAAATAGCACTTTTACGCGTCCATCAGGTAGCGGCACACGGCGCATTATCGTGCCGATAACGCCTGCGTCATAGATGCCGTCAAAGTCTCTAGCGCCGTCTTGCTGGGGCTTTGTAGGCACGACAAGGATCGGCGTTTCTCCTTGTATAGCAAGCTCAAGCGCTTTTAAATTTTCTTCGTCGCTTAAAAAAAGCGGCGTTATCATAAATGGATATAAAAATAGCTCGTCCTCATACTTCATTA
>NZ_PPBR01000109.1:0-519 GCF_002913545.1 Campylobacter concisus
GTGCCTTGCAAAGTCACTTAAATTTGCGTAGTTGCCCTCTTTGTAGAATAAATTTTTGCCATCTTTCCAGACTGATTGATGCACGTGCATGCCGCTGCCGTTGTCGCCATAAAGCGGTTTTGGCATAAATGTAACTGTCTTGCCGTTTAGGTGAGCGACCATGCGGACGACGTATTTGTAAATTTGAACATTATCAGCAGCCTCAACTAAGTTGCCAAATTTCACGCCGATCTCGCCTTGACCTTGTGCGACTTCGTGGTGCCCTAAAAATACTTCAAGACCAACTTGCTCTAAAACCTGCATCATTTCAGCTCTTAGATCGACCATGCTGTCGATTGGCTGAGTCATCAAGTAGCCGCCTTTTCTGCGTGGGCGGTGACCTGTGTTGTAGCTATCTTTGAAGTCTGCAGCGTCGTTCCACTCGCCTTCTTCGCTATCTACTTGATACATCGCGCAGTTTGGGCTGTCGATGATTTTGACGTTGTCAAATACAAAAAATTCATTCTCAGGGCCAAAATA
>NZ_PPBR01000110.1:0-43268 GCF_002913545.1 Campylobacter concisus
CGCCCGCTAAAATACAGCCAGCCGCGTAGCAGAGTAGATCGGTAAGATCAAACGTCCCGCCGATCATTATCTTTAAAATTTTATTTTCTATGCCTAAAATTTGCACCACTCCAAAATACTGCGCAATCTCCAAAGCCGCCGCAAAAGCAAAAATTTTAAGCGCTAAATTTGACGGCGTCACGCTAAAAATAGCCCTTGCCAAAGCGTAAAGCAAGATAACAGCCAAAACGTCGCCAGCGTAGTGCCGCACAAAGCCACCCTTTACGCAAACTGCGATGTAAATTTCAGTTACTAAGATCACACCAGCTATAGCCAAAAATGCTAGCCTCGACCGCAAACTTTCTCTTTTTTGCTAAAGCCTCTTTTCTCCAGCTTAAATTTAACTCTCACAACTCTTTTTCTTTAAATTTAGTCTATTTTTCAGTGCTACAAGCATAAAATTACAAATGATTTATCAGGCTCGCGTTATATGCAGCGCCGTATCCGTTGTCGATATTTACGACACTTATGCCATTTGCACAGCTATTTAGCATGGCTAGCAGTGCTGATAATCCGCCAAAATTTGCCCCATATCCCACGCTAGTAGGCACTGCGATCACTGGAGAGCTTACAAGCCCAGCTAGCACGCTAGCAAGTGCGCCCTCCATGCCAGCAACGGCAATCACGACCTTTGCACCGCGTATCTCGTCAAGCTTTGCGACCAGCCTATGTAGCCCTGCCACGCCGACATCGGTAAATTTTCTCACGTCATTGCCTAAGAATTTTGCCGTCTCATAAGCCTCCTCCACGACTGTACCATCAGCAGTGCCAGCAGAGACGATAGCTATATAGCTTTTTGTAGGCGCAGACTCTTGAAATTTGACGCTGATCACCCTGCCACGAGCGTTAAAATTTGCCTGTGGAAAGATCTCATGAATGCGTTTAAAAACGCTCTCATTTGTTCTTGTGATTAAGATATTTTCATTTTTTTCGCCGATCGCACTAGCGATTTGCAAAATTTCATCATCTGTTTTATTTGCCCCATATATCACCTCTCCAGTGCCATTTCGCAAAGCACGCTGAGTGTCGATCTTGGCGCATCCAATGTCGTTAAATGGGTAGTTTTTTAGATACTTTAGCGCATCTTGCTCGCTCATCTTGCCGTTTTTTATACCAGCGATAAATTCTAAAATTTCAGCCTCACTCATGCTAAAACATCCTCTCTAAGCCCTTTTAGATCAAGCGTCACCTCTGCTGCTCCTAGTGCAACTAGCTTTTTAACGATAGACTTAAATTTCACGTCATTTAAAAAGCTTTGCATGCTAGAAAATGGCATTTGTAGCTTCATTTTTCTATCATCAAGCCTTGCTCGCACATTTGCGTAGCCGCTTTTTATCAGTAAATTTTCAGCCGCTTCTACTAAATTTAGCCCATCTGCGCTTATCTCTTTTTCATGAGGCAAACGAGTTAGCAAGCATGCGTAGCTTGGCTTGTCTGCTGTTGCTAAATTTAGCTCACGTGAGAGCTCGCGGATCTCAAATTTACGTAAATTTATTAGAGGCGAAAGCACACCAAGCTCCTCTTTTGCCTTTAAACCTGGGCGATATTCGCCAAGATCGTCCTTGTTTGTGCCATCAGCCAAATTTGTAAAACCAAGCTCGTTTGCGCGTGCGATAAGCCTTGAAAAAACTGCTTTTTTACAAAGATAACAGCGATTTTGCGGATTGAGCTTTATCTCATCGGCGATACCCACTTCAAATATCTCGTGCCTGATGCCATAAAATTTAGCAAATTTTGCTGCCTCGTCTATCTCGCGCAAAGACATATATGGCGATTTTACCGTGAATGCTAGCGCATTTTCGCCAAGCACGTCCGCAGCGACCTTTAGCAGTAGTGAGCTATCCACACCGCCGCTAAATGCAACGGCTAAATTTCCTAGCTTTTTTATATCATTTTTTAGAATTTCTAATTTCGTCATACTTTTTAAAAATTTCTTTTTTTACATGAAATATCGATGTTTTATGCATAAGTGCAGCGTTTTTACACTCGTCAAATTCAGGCTTTGCCTTTT
Organism: Campylobacter concisus; assembly: GCF_002913545.1. GTDB lineage: Bacteria > Campylobacterota > Campylobacteria > Campylobacterales > Campylobacteraceae > Campylobacter_A > Campylobacter_A concisus_AV. Next base: position 2,051 of record NZ_PPBR01000110.1, read on the forward strand.
CATCCTCGCCTGAGATTTTTAGCCTTATATCGCCAAATTTCGTCTCAACACTTACAAATTTTCGCTTTAGCTCGGTTTTTACGACATCTATCTCGCGAACGCCAATGGCCGTCGTGTGCGTAAATATAAGCTCTTTTAGCTTTTTCGCATCTTCTCTTTTACACAAGACGTCTAACTCAAAGCCGATGCGTCCTTTTTTCATATAGATAGAGTGACTAAAGACGTCTAGAGCGCCATTTTCACGTAAAATTTCACATGCAAAAGCAAAGCTTTCTGCGTCCATATCGTCTATGTTTGTAGATATCATTTTTTGCACTAAATTTTGGCTCTCATCCACCTCGCAGATCATCGCACGAAGGGCATTTGCAAAATTTGGCGCATTTTTTTCGCCGGCTCCGTAAGCTACTTTTTCTATTTTGAAATTTATCTCACTTACAAACTCATCTGCGCATGCTTTTAGTATCGCAGCACCTGTTGGCGTAGTCATCTCAAAATTTGCTCGCCCAAGACTAACTGGCACATCTTTTAAAATTTCACAAACCGCTGGCGCTGGGACGTTAAGATAGCCGTGGTCGCACTTTACTATGCCGCCGCCAAGCTCGATCTTTGAGCTAACGACCCTAGAAATGCCAAAATTTTTAGACAAATACTCAAAGCAGACCGCCGCTCCAACGACATCTACTATGCTATCAAGCGCTCCAACCTCGTGAAAATGCACCTCATCGATGCTAACTTTATGCACCTTCGCTTCAGCCTGTGCGATCACATGAAATATCGCAGCGGCCTTTTTCTTGCAAATCTCGCTCAAATTTGAGCTAGCCAAAATTTGCTTGATATCAGCGTAGCTTCTAGCGTGAGGCTGAGATTTTAGTAGCACGACGTCTATTTTGGTCGCAGCTATGCTGTTTTTTACTACGTTTTTTTGCTCTAAGCGAAATTCTCCGCTCAAATTTAGCTTCTCTAGCTCAGAGCAAAGATAGCCAAAATCCACACCAAGCCCGACAAGAGCAGCTAAATTCATATCGCCGCTAATGCCAGAGCTTGCGTCATAGTATAAAATTTTAGCCAAACTCACACCTTAGGCACGGTCATAGAGCCAAACGGCAAGATGATTATTTTTGCGTCATTGCCTTTTTGCGCTAGCGCCTCATCTACGGCTTTTTGTAGGTCGTGATACGGATTTAGATGCACAGCTCTCATCTCATCGTCGCTTAGATCAGTCACAGCCCAAGTCTGCGCCCAAAGCGAAATTTCAGCCATTTTTGCAGCTTTGTGATAACCAAGCTTAAAGCCAGAATTTATCTTTTCTAGCACTTTTTTTGGCGTATCGGCCGATGCCATAAGGTCAAAGAAAGGTTTTGGACCGATGCCTGTGCGGCATTTTGCGACCATTATTAAAATTCCATCCTGCGCAAGCGCTAGTTTGCCGTTATCTAGGGCTTTTTGCGCCTGATAAAGATCGACATCCATAGGATATGGTGCCACCGAGATCACGATGTCAGCCTTTTGTGGGATATTTACGCAGAAAACCTCATCAGCCTTTTTCACGCAGTCATAAAAGCTATCGTTCAGATCGCCAGCACTCGCATAATAGACGCCGTCCTCGCTATCAAGCACAGTCTGTATAGAAAATACATCGATATTTGAAAGAACTTTCATCGCATCGATCATATCTTCATGCACAGGGTTGCCCTCTAGGCGCAGTGCCTGAGCGTCAGGACTAAGTGCTAGTTTGTGGTTTTGCGTGATGCTTTCGTATGAGGCAGTGCCTGGCAAAAAGGCCTTTCTACCGCCGGTGTAGCCTGCGAAATAGTGGGGTTCGACTGAACCTATAACGATCACCTTTTTAGCTTCAGCTACGATCTTATTTAGATACATCTGTGTGCCGTTTTTGCTCTCGCCTAAAAAGACCATCTCATCGTGCTTTGAGTCGTGGTCGTGAACCTCGTTTTTAGCTCTGATCTCTGGGTAAATTTCTTTAGAAAATATCATATTGTATTCATCTAGCGTGCCCTCTCTGTGACAGCCAGTGGCGATGATGAAAATTTTATTTTTATCGCGAAGCTTTGGGTAAATTTGCTTTAAAATTTTAGCAGTTGGCGTAGGTCTTGTGCCGTCATTTACGATAATAACGATCTTTTCATCGCCAGCGATAAACTCATCAAAGCTCTTTTGATTTATCGGATTTGCTAAAGCCTTTGCGATAAGCGCTACTTCGTCAAATTTAGCGACCTTGTTTGGGTCAAAAACACCAAGCAGATTTTTTTCGTCTATTTTTAAATTTATATGGTCATCTTTGCCATAAGCGATAGGGATTTGCATGCTTCTCTCCTTAAATGTAACTATTAGTTGTTTGCTTTTAGGATTTTATCTCAATCTTTCTTTTAAATATATTTAATGTTTCCACAAAAATATAGATAAGATAACAAGAATTAAATGTAATATTAAATTCTACATATCTTTTTTAATTAGTATTTAATTTTAATATTTATATACTCCGCGTGTAATTTTCGAAAAGGGAGAAATCATGGAATTTCTTACAAGTTTGTCTGAGAGTACGCAGTTTTTCTTACAATTGATTGTCGTGCTCGGCTGTTTGTTCTACGGAGCAAAAAAAGGTGGTATGGCACTTGGTGTCCTTGGCGGCATCGGTCTTGTTATTTTGGTGTTTGCATTTGATTTAAAACCAGGTAAGCCTGCTATTGATGTTATATTAACTATTCTCGCAGTTGTTGTAGCAAGTGCTACACTTCAAGCAGCTGGTGGTCTTGATGTTATGCTTCAGATCGCTGAAAGAGCGCTTAGAAAACATCCAAGAACAGTTTGTTATCTTGCACCGATTTGTGGCTGGACACTAACAGTGCTTTGCGGTACAGGTCACACAGTTTATACACTTTTACCGATCATCTATGACGTATCAATGAAAAGTGGTATCCGTCCAGAACGTCCGATGGCAGCTACTACGATCTCATCACAACTTGCTATTATCGCAAGCCCAGTTTCAGTTGCTGGTGTGTCTATGGTTGCTGTTCTTCTTGGTACTGGCACAGTTCATATTGAGGGCTTTACAAGCTATGTTGATCTATTAAAAGTTACCATTCCTTCTACATTTTTGGGCGTGCTTTGTATAGGAACTTACTCAGTATTTAGAGGTAAAGATCTTGATAAAGATCCAGAATTCCAAGCAAAAATAGCTGATCCAGAGCAAAGAAAATATATATATGGTTCTGATGAGGCACATTCATTAATCGGTGTTCATTTGCCAAAAAAACAATGGAATGTTATGTGGATATTCCTTGCTACGATTGCTGTTGTTGCGGTTCTAGGCTATTACAAACAACTTCGCCCAAGCTGGACAAGCAATGTTCCTGGTAAATCAATAGAAATAATCGTAGATAAAAAAACAGTTAAAAACATCACTGTTAAAGACGGACAAGTTGTTTCTATGGTTGGCGATAGCAAAATCGTTTCAAACGTAAAAGACAATAAAGTAAAAGACGCTACTAAATTTACAAGCGTTCAAGTGCTAGATAAAGACAATAAAGTAACACAAAGCATTGTTTCAAACGGCGCTGATGTTGTTATCACTGCAGGCGATAAAAGCGAAACTATCGCAAATGCGAGCATTGTAGTAAAAGATACCATGAAAAAGACTGCACCACTTGGCATGGTTGATACGATCCAAATTTTCATGCTTTTAGCAGCATCTATCATGATGATCTACTCAGGCATCAAAGCAGCCAAGATCGGTCAAAATGAAATCTTCCACAGCGGTATGGTTGCACTTGTTGCGATTTATGGCATTAGTTGGATGGCTGAGACAATGTTCCACTCTCACATTGATATGCTTAAAGGCTCACTTGGCGAGGTTATGAAAGCATATCCTTGGATGTATATAGTAGTTGGTATGCTTATATCAAAATTCCTAAACTCTCAAGCTGCTGCAGCTGCGACTTTCGTGCCACTCGCTGTTCAAATAGGCGTTCACCCAGGCGTTATTGTTGCATTTGCCACTGCTTGCTATGGATACTTCATCCTTCCAACATATCCAAGCGACCTTGCAGCCGTGCAGTTTGACCGCTCAGGCACAACACATATTGGTAAATATGTAATCAACCACAGCTTTATCATCCCTGGTTTCATAGGTGTATTTAGCTCTTGTGCTGTTGGCTGGGTGCTAGCAAATATATACGGATATCTTAACTAAGATTTTATTTCTGACAAGCTGTTTTAAAGGCAGCTTGTCTTTTTTATACAAAATTTACTACTATTTTTATAAAATTTTTTGGCTTAATGCTCTCAAAGTTTATCTTGAAATTTCTGCTTATTACTCATATAAACAAAGCTTAGCACTTCAGCCACAGCCCTAAAAAGGTGCGCTGGTATCGTATCATCGACCTCGCAAACTCTATAAAGCTCCCTTGCAAGAGGTGGATTTTCATAAATTTGCACTCCGTTTTCAACAGCCACTTTCTTTATCTGAAGCGCTAAGAAATCAACCCCCTTAGCTAGTATTATCGGTGCTTCGTCACGGCTTTTGTCATATCTGATCGCCACGGCATAGTGAGTTGGGTTTGTGATGACGACGTCAGCTTGCGGGATATTTTGCATCATTCGGCGCTTGGCTGCACGCATTTGCGCTTGGCGGATCCTGCCCTTAACCTGCGGGTCACCCTCCATCTGCTTGTATTCGTCCTTGATCTCTTGCTTGCTCATACGAAGGTCCTTAAAATACTGAAAACGCACGATAAGCAGGTCAGCAAGGCCGATCACAAAAAGTATAAAAAGCATGACGCTAACTAGGATGATGAGCTTCTCTTTTAGCCACGCGAGCTGATCAAACATAGAAAAAAAGAGCGTGTGCGGAAGCTCTTTTATAAACTGCAAGAAAAAGTAAAATCCAACGCCAAAGACGATGCTTACCTTAACGACGATCTTGACGCTCTCGATCGCCTTTTTCATTGAAAAGAGGTTTTTTAGCCCTTTTAGTGGATTTATCTTGCCAAAATTTGGCGTTATAGGCTTTGTGGTAAATATAAAACCAAACTGCATTACATTTGCGATTATGCCGGCTACCGCGACGCAGATACAAACTGGCAGGATCATCAAAAGAGCCCTGCCAAAGGTATTTGCAACGATCATTTTTACCGTTGGCAAAGTCAGTGGCTGACCTATAAATTTAGAGTAATAGATGTAAAGCGAGATGACCTGATCTTTCATAAAATTTAGCATCGCAAGCAGCACACCAATAGCAATGACTAAGGTCACGAAGCCTGATAGGTCCTGGCTTTTTGGGACGTTGCCGTCCTTTTTGGCGTCTTCTATCTTTTTGGGGGTCGCTTCTTCGGTTTTTTCCTGATCTTCGCCTGCCATCTTTGTCCTAAGCTCGCTTAAATTTGGGGCGATTATAGCCAAAATGCGGTTAAACTATCCGCTAAATTTAAATTTTGCAATTCAAAAAAATAAGCTATTTTAGGCGTTTTTGGCTAAAATTAGCAAAAATAAGGAGACGTAAAATGTCATTTTTAGAAGGCTTATTTAACATTTTCAAAACCAAAAAACCACCAAAAAGCGATGAAGAGCTACTTTTAGACGAGTACGCAAGCATTTACGCCCAGATAAAAGAGAAAAATTTAAACGAATACGACTTTTTATGTGAGCTCATACGATTGCTCTCTTTTTCAAGAGCTAGACGCTACGACTTTTGTCTTGAAAAGTGCCTAGCTGATGGCGACGCCGAGGCGCTAAATGATCTCATCTTTCAATACGCTAAGCTAAATTTACTCCCAGGATGCAGCGGCGGATATGATCAGTGCGAGAAGCTCATACCAGCGTTTTTTGCTATCGCTTGTGGCGACACAGATAGTATGGCAAGCATCTTTCCAAAAGGCCTGCCACCTAGCAAAAACGGCTATAAATTTCTATGCGTTATGCATGATCTGCTCACGGCGATGCTTTGGCAAGATGAAAATTTACTTGCCCCTGCCCTAGAAAAAGCTCGCACTTTTGCAGAGTCTAAAAAGCCAGCAAATGAAAGAGAGGCGGTTAAATTTGTGCTTGCCTTGCATGAAAAAGATACGGCTGCTATGAGCGAGCATTTGCAGAAATTTTGCTCCACTTTTGGTAGGACAGATGCGCCTAAATTTGAAAAACGACTTTACATTTTTGCGCACGGACTTCACGCCTTGGCGCGCTACTTTTTACCGCTTGAACTCTTTAAAGAGATAAAGCTACCAAAAAATGAAAATTTCAGTAAATTTTACGCAAATAGGCTCTTTCAAAATGAAATTCCCAAGCCAAAACTTTATTTTACTTTTCCGCCTGAATTTAAACTGATAAATGTGATCTTAAACGCGCCAGTAGCTAAAACGCTGATATATCAGCCACATTTGCCAAGTGATAAAACATTTTTATTAGATCACACATCTATGATAAGAAATTTAGCTGATGAGATCATAAGATCAGGGGCATTAAAGTAGAATTTATAAACTTTTGGCTAATATTCACACCTTACAACCAACAAAGCTCCATAAATCTTTTGCAAAAAAGTGCTTTTTGGTCTTACCAAATTTTAGAAAGGTAGAGTATGTCAAAATACGCTATATTTAAGCATGGCGGTAAGCAATATCGTGTTAGCGAAGGCGAGTTCCTTAAGCTAGATCACTTTAGTGCTGAAGCTAAATCAACCGTTGAGATTACAGAAGTTTTAGCTGTAAATGACGGCGAAGTAAAGGTAGGTGCGCCATTTGTTAAGGGTGCAAAAGTTGTTCTTGAGGTCGTTAATGAAGGCAAAGACAAAAAAGTAGTTATCTACAAAAAACGCAGACGTAAAGACTCAAAACTAAAACGCGGCTTTAGAAGACAATTCACACGTGTAAAAGTCGTAAGTATCGCAGCTTAAGGAGATAAGATATGGCACACAAAAAAGGTCAAGGTTCAACCCAGAATAACCGTGATAGTATCGGACGCCGATTAGGTGTTAAGAAATTTGGTGGCGAGTTCGTTCGTGCTGGAAATATAATCATCCGCCAAAGAGGAACAGCTACTCACGCTGGAAATAACGTAGGTCTTGGCAAAGATCACACTATTTTTGCATTAGTCGATGGCTTTGTAAAATTTGAAAGACTTGATAAAAACAGAAAAAAAGTATCTGTTTATCCAGCTGCATAACCCCAGGGGCATTCGCCCCTTCTCTTTTTAAATCCACTTAAAATTTAGCAATTTTAATTTATCTTACTTATTATATATAGTTTGGCATTTTAGACAAATACCAAACTACTAAATTTATTTTATTTCGCTTTTAACAAAGCAAGCTCTTGCGCTAGAAATTCCCCTGTGTAGCTGCCAGTTTTTTTGTAATTTTTAGCTACATCTTTAACGCTGCCACAAGCTATCACTTTACCGCCTTTTGCACCGCCTTCTGGTCCCATATCTACGATATAGTCGCAGTTTTTGATAACATCCATATTATGCTCGATCACAAAGACTGAATTTCCAAGATCAACTAGGTGATTTAGTACCTTTACCAGCCTATCAACATCTGCAAAATGAAGTCCTGTCGTTGGCTCATCAAGGATGTAAAGCGTATTTCCAGTGTCACTTCTACTAAGCTCTTTTGCTAGCTTCACGCGCTGCGCCTCGCCGCCACTAAGTGTGACTGCATTTTGTCCAAGTGTGATGTAGCCAAGCCCTACGTCCTGCAGCGTGGTGAGCTTTGAAGCGATCTTTGGCACAGCCTTAAAAAACTCAACCGCCTCATCTATACTCATATTTAGCACCTCGGCGATATTTTTGCCTTTATATAAAATTTCCAAGGTCTGAGCGTTATATCTAGCGCCATTACAAACGTCACAAACCACGTTTATATCAGGCAAAAAGTGCATCTCGATCGTGATCTCACCCTCGCCTTGGCACTTCTCGCAGCGCCCACCTTTGACGTTGAAACTAAAACGTCCTATTTTATAGCCTCTAAGCTTTGCCTCTTTAGTCTGCGCAAATAAATTTCTTATCTCATCCATAACGCCAGTGTAAGTTGCTGGATTTGAGCGTGGAGTGCGGCCGATCGGGCTTTGATCGAGGTATATGACCTTGTCTAAATTCTCAAGTCCGCTTAAATTTACCCCAGCTATCTTTTTCACTTTTTTAGCTCTATTTAGCTGCTCCTGCGCCTCTGGGAGCAAGGTCTGAAGCACTAGCGAGCTCTTGCCAGATCCTGAAACGCCAGTGATACCCACAAGGTTTCTAAGCGGAAATTTAGCGGTTAAATTTGAGATATTGTTGATATTTACATTTGAAATTTCGAGCCACTTCTCAGCCTTTCTATTTTTTTGATAGTCGATCTTTTTCTTACCATTTATGTATTGTGCAGTCTGAGTGTCTGAGTTTAAAAGCTCTTTTGCCGTGCCTGCAAAAACCACACTACCGCCAAATTTACCAGCTCCAGGGCCGATATCTACTATATAGTCAGCCTCCTCTATCGTCTTTTTATCATGCTCGACGACAATCACGGAGTTGCCTTTGGCTTGCAAATTTCTAAGTGTTTTTATGAGTTTTAACGTATCTCGCTCGTGAAGGCCGATGCTTGGCTCATCAAGCACATACATGACGCCACTTAGCCCACTTCCTATCTGGCTAGCTATCCTGATGCGCTGTGCCTCGCCACCGCTGATCGTCCTAGCATCACGCCCAAGCGACAAGTAGCCAAGTCCCACATCATACAAAAAGAAAAGCCTCTCGTTGATCTCTTTTAAGATAGGCTTTGCGATCGCCTTGTCGTAGTCGCTAAGATAGGCAAAATTTTTCTCATTTGAAAAAAATGTGGTGCAGTTTTCTATGCTCATATCCAAAATTTCACCAAGCCCAAGGCCAGCGACCTTGACCGCTAGGCTTTGAGGCTTTAGCCTGTGGCCATTACAAGCGTCACAAATTTTCTCACTCATATACTCATCAAAATCTTTATAATCCTTCAAAAGCCCGTGTGAAATTTTAACCACGCCATCAAATTTTCTAAGCAGCTTATTTCGCTTCCAAAAGAACTCAACATCCTTGACGTTGCCATATAAAACGAGCCTCTTTTCATCTTCGCTAAGCTCATAATATGGCTTTTTGATATCGATGCCGTTTTGCTCGCAAAAAGCAAGTAAAAATTTATAGTAATAACTCATGTTATAGCCATAAAGTAGCTTGATAGCGCCGTTTTCTATCGACTTTTCCTCGTCGATGATCTTGCTCATATCTAGGCTATATCTTATGCCAAGTCCGTCGCAGTGCTCGCAAGCGCCCTTTGGTGAGTTGAAGCTAAAGCTTAGCGGCTCAAGCGGCGTAAATGAAATTTTGCAGTCAAAACAAGCCATGTGCTCGCTATAATGTATAAAACTCTCTTTTAAGCCCAGCTCGTCAGCATTTGCGATCTCTATCTCGACCTCACCAAAGCTCTCATTTAGCGCCTTTTCGACGTCGCTTGCAAGACGTTCGTGATTTTGCTCGTCGATGGCGATCCTATCAACGATAACTTTGATCGTGTGTTTTTTCGTTTTTGCAAGCTCAATCTCCTCATCAAGCCTCACCACCACGCCATCTATATGTGCTCTAACAAAGCCTTTTTGACGTAAATTTTCGATCAGATCCGCCCATGTTCCCTTTTTCTCACGAACTAGCGGCGCATAGATGATCACTTTTGTGCCAAGTGGGAGCTTTGAAATTTCATTTATGATGTCGCTCGCACTCATTTTTGAGATAGGTTTGCCGCATTTATGGCAGTGCTGCACGCCAACCCTTGCGTATAAAAGCCTTAGATAATCATAAATTTCAGTGATCGTGCCAACCGTTGAGCGAGGATTTTTTGAAGTTGTCTTTTGATCGATCGCGATTGCAGGCGTTAAACCCTCGATCTTATCAACATCAGGCTTGCCCACGCGGTCTAAAAACTGCCTAGCATAGCTGCTAAGGCTCTCCATATACCTGCGCTGCCCCTCGGCGTAGAGCGTGTCAAAGGCTAGTGTGCTCTTGCCACTGCCGCTAAGACCGGTAAAAACTACTAGTTTGTTTTTTGGGATTTCAAGGTTTAAATTTTTAAGATTGTGCTCACGTGCGCCAGTTATTTTTATAGTATCATTCATTAAATTTATACGACCTTTTTAAAATTTTAATCTGTAAATTTAGTCTAAAAGTGATAAAAACTTTATAAAGTAGTTTAGAGAAATTAAGTGTGCTGTGAAAATTTAAGAGTATATTTATATCATTTTCAGTTTTTTTTGATATTCTACGCCAAAATTTTATTTAAGGAGAAAAAATGTCTGTAAAAATAACCGATATATGTATAAGCTGTGGTTCATGCATCGATGAGTGCCCAGTTTCAGCTATTGTTGATGATAGCGACAACCCAACTGGAGCAGATACATACTATGTTTATTCAAACAAATGCGTTGAGTGCGTAGGTTACAACGACGAGCCAGCCTGTGCATCTGCCTGTCCAACTGATGGTTGCATCGTTTGGGATGCCGTAGTAGCAGGACAACCTTCACGTGATCAAATCGGTGCTGACGCTCGCACTGGCAGCACTCCAGTTATCCAATAAATTTACAAAATTTAGGCTCAAATTTGAGCCTATTTTATTTTTAAGCTTTATTTGATATAATTGCCAACTTCATTTAAATAACCTAAATTTTAAGGAAAATTTATGCAAAGAACACTTTCTATTATTAAGCCTGACGCTGTTAAGAAAAATGTTGTTGGAAAGATTATAGATAGATTTGAAAGCAATGGCTTAAGAATCGCAGCTGCAAAGAAAATCAAACTTAGCAAATGCGATGCAAAAGCATTTTATGCAGTTCATAAAGATAGACCTTTTTTCAACGATCTAGTTGATTTTATGGTAAGCGGACCAGTCGTAGTTATGGTTTTAGAGGGCGAAAATGCAGTTGCTAAAAACCGCGAGCTAATGGGTGCAACTAACCCAAAAGAAGCAGCTCCTGGCACTATTAGAGCCGATTTTGCTGATAGCATTGACGCAAATGCAGTTCACGGAAGCGATAGCCTAGAAAACGCTGTAAATGAGATAAATTTCTTCTTTGCTTCAAGAGAAATTTGCTAATTTTGGACTAGAATTTGATTATTCCGTTTTCTAAAATAGCAAACAAAGAGATAAACTTTGAGCTAGTAAGAAATAATGATCTAATTTTTAGTGGAATTTTAAAAAGAAAAGACCCTTTTTTGGTAAAATGCCAAGGCACTATAAAGGGTGAGATAAAATATATTTGTGATCGATGTGGTGATGAATTTATGCTACCTATCGATCAAGACGTAGAGCTAAATTTAAGTGACGGTGTCTATAAAGACAGAGAAAATGAGCTTAGCGATACGGTTGAATTTTTTGATGGCAATATTGATTTAAAAGAAGTTTTTGAAAGCGAGCTAGAAGCTTTTAAGAGCGATTATTTTTATTGTGAAAAATGTAAAAATTTATAAAGGAGAGTAAAATGGCAGTACCAAAGCGAAGAGTGAGTCATTCTCGTGCAGCAAAACGTAGAACACATTACAAAGTTACACTTCCAGTGCCTGTAAAAGACAAAGATGGTTCTTGGAAAATGCCTCACCGCATAAACAAAACAACAGGTGAATACTAAAATATGATTCGCATTGCTATTGATGCTATGGGTGGTGATTTTGGTGCAGATCCTATAATATCTGGCGTTATTGAAGCACTAAAAGAGACAGAATTTAAAGCTGTATTAGTTGGCGATAGCAATGCCATAAAACCACTCATCCCACAACCCTATTTAAAAAATATAGAATTTATAGAAGCTACTGAAGTCATCTCTATGGCTGACGGAGCGACAGACGCACTAAAAAGAAAAGATAGCACGATCTACAAAGCTGTTGAGCTTTTAAAAGAAAAAGAAGTCGATGCTGTCGTTTCTGCTGGTCACAGCGGTGCTACTATGAGTTTAGCTACGTTAAGAGTTGGTAGATTAAAAAATGTATCTCGTCCAGCGATCGCAACACTTATGCCTAATTCAAAAGAGACAGCTACTTTGGTTTTGGACGTTGGTGCAAATGTTGATTGCAGAAGCGAGCACCTTTTTCAGTTTGCCATAATGGGCGAAGCCTATGCAAAAGAAATTTTAGGCAGAAAAGAGCCAAAAGTAGGTCTTTTATCAAACGGCGAAGAAGAGAGCAAAGGCAATGAAGTCAGTAAAGAGGCCTTTAAACTAGTTTCTAGGCTTGATAGCTTTGTTGGCAATGCAGAGGGCAATCAAATTTTTGATGGCAGCATTGATGTCATGGTTTGCGACGGTTTTATGGGAAATATCCTGCTAAAAACAAGCGAAGGTGTCGCTGATGCCATAGGCAAGATCATCAAAAAACAAGTCAAAAAATCGCCCCTTGCTATGGCTGGATCAGTGCTTATGAGGAAAGTCTTTAAAACCCTAAAAAAACAGGTCAGCTACGATGAGTACGGCGGTGCTCCGCTTCTTGGTGTAAATGGCTGCGTCATCATAAGTCATGGCAAAAGCAACTCAAAAGCTATAAAAAATGCAATCTTTCAAGCAATTAAATTTGCTAACTCAAATATAAATAAAGTTATAGAAGAAGAACTTTCACACTTTGCAAGGTAAAATATGCCAAAAGCTTCATTGATCTCCATTGCGTCATATGTCCCAGAAAAAATTTTAACAAATTTTGATTTTGAAAAAATGGTTGACACGAGCGATGAGTGGATAGTGAAGCGAACCGGTATAGAGCAAAGACATATCGCAACGACTGAGATAACAAGCGATCTTGGTACAAAAGCTGCCGAGCTAGCTATAAAGCGCTCAGGGCTTGAAAAATCACAAATCGACGCGGTAATCTGCGCTACGATATCTCCAGATCATCTTTGCATGCCTTCAACTGCTTGCAAGATAGCTTCAAATTTAGGCTTAAATTTTGGCATTACAGCTTTTGATATAAGTGCAGCTTGTACAGGATTTATCTATCTTTTAGAGCTTGCAAATTCTCTTATCGTAAGTGGTGCTAAGAAAAATGTCTTGATCATAGGAGCTGAAAAACTAAGCTCGATAATCGACTACACAGACAGAAGCACATGCATACTTTTTGGCGACGGAGCTGGTGCTGCTGTAATAAGTGCTAGCGAAGAAAACGAGATCATCGACATCCACACTGCAAGCGATGGCAGACAGGCTGAGCTTTTGATAACTCCAGGATGTGGCAGTGCATTTCCAGCTAGCGATGAGACGCTAAAAAATAGACTAAATTTCATCCACATGAGCGGAAATGAGGTCTTTAAGATAGCGGTTCAAACGCTTAGCAAAAGCGTGATAGAAATTTTACACGCAAACAAAATGCAAAGCGAAGATATCGACTTTTTCATACCTCATCAAGCAAATATCAGGATAATAGACGCCGTAAAAAATAGACTAAATTTCACTGACGAGCAGTGCGTTTTGACGGTTGCAAAATACGGTAACACAAGCTCTGCTTCGATCCCAATGGCGATGAATGATGCTTACGAAGATGGGCGCATCAAAAATGGCTCTGTTTTGCTTCTTGATGCATTTGGCGGTGGCTTTACTTGGGGTTCGGCGATACTAAAATTTGGCGGAAGAAATTTTAGCGACCTGTAATTAACCGCTTCTGCACCCAAAACTCTAAATTTAATAAAATTTCTACAACATCTTCTATAAATTTTTAAAAATTTCCATTCATTTTCAAATGCATATTAAAATTACACTGTTTTAAATTTTTAGATCTATTTAATTAGAATTTAAATTTTTATGGATATAATTTCGCAATCAATAAAATTTATTATTAAGGAGAAAAAATGTTAGTAACAAAAAAAGCACCTGACTTTACAGCTGCAGCAGTTTTAGGAAACAATCAAATTGTAAATGATTTCAACCTTTACAAAAACATCGGCGAAAAAGGCGCTGTTGTATTCTTCTATCCAATGGACTTTACATTCGTTTGCCCAAGCGAGATCATCGCGTTTGACAAAAGATATGACGAGTTCAAGTCACGCGGTATCGAAGTTATCGCAGTTTCTTGCGACAACCAGTTCTCACACTTCGCATGGAAAGAGACTCCAGTAAACAAAGGCGGTATCGGCAAAGTTCGCTTCCCGATCGTAGCTGACATGACAAAATCAATCGCTCGTGGCTTTGACGTACTTCTAGAAGACGCTGGCGTAGCACTTCGCGGATCATTCCTACTTGACAAAGATGGCACAGTTCGCCACGCAGTTATAAACGACCTACCACTTGGCAGAAACATCGACGAGATGATTAGAATGGTAGACACTATGCTATTTACAAATGAGCACGGCGAAGTTTGCCCAGCTGGCTGGCACAAAGGTGACGCTGGTATGAAACCAAGCACAGAAGGCGTTGCCGACTACCTTTCACACAACGAAAGCAAACTATAATTATTCAAATTTCTAGGCAGCTTTGCCTAGAAATTTCCTCTCTACACAAATTTAAATATTTTTTTAATATAACTTTATATATGATAGCGATGTTTTAATAAACAACCTTTTTTGGAGACCCCATGGAGTTTAAGGGCAGGCAAGAACTTGTCGAAAATTGCGAGGATTGCATACTTGGTTTAAGAGCTAAATTTATAGATGAGGGCATCAAATTTTGCAGACAACTAACCCTTGTAGTGCCACACGAGCAGATGAAAATTTGCCTTGAGAGTATCTTTGATGCGCTACTCATCCAAAAGCCAAATGCCACACAAATTCGCGACGACTTAAACAGCCTAATACCAAAACTAAATGCAAAAGATGAGCTAGTAAATTTTTTGCTCTTAAATTTGACACTAAATTTTAGTCACGCCTGCGACGATGCAGTATATGTGGGCTATTTTGTAAATGCCGTCTCAAGGATGAAAGAAATTTTATATAACACGCAGGATCACCAAGAAGCCACGGTAAAAACGATGATCGATACTGGCTCATTTTTTTATGAAGATCCGATCAACACATTTACACGCATGAAAAATGCCAAGGTCCGCCCTGAGTTTTTAAATTTATACGATGGACTAAATATAAAATACGAAGCTGAAATTTTAGAGGTTAAAGAAGATAGCGTCGTTTTTCGCGTAGATATGATGCAAATTTTAGCCATGAAACAAGATGGCAAGGGCTTTATCCTGCCAAATAGCTTCTTCTCAAAGCAACTTCGCGCCGACATCATCGACTACAATATCGCCGATAAAAGCGTCACTCTTTCAAATTTCTCACGCACAGCGACCATGCATGCAAATAAGAGAAAATTTCAACGCGTCTTGCCAAACCGCTTTACCAAAATTTCTCTAAAAGGAGAGCAAGGCGAGCTTGTTGGTAGCCTTTATGACATCTCAGAGGGCGGCATGAGCATATTAAGCTCACAAGCTACAAATTTTAAAGACGGCGAAGAGTTGGAGGCAAATTTTGACATCATGCTCTCACCAGATGAAGTAAAAAACGTATCTTTAAAGCTAAGGCTCGTTACTGAGCTAGCATACAAGGGCTACATCAGATACTGCATGCAGCTAGTTGATGATGACAAAACGATAAAAGACTTCACACAAAAGCGCGTCAAAGAGACACTTGACGAGCTTCGCTCACGCATAAATTTATACGAATAAGGCAATTAGTGAAAACCGTACAAGAAAATTTAAAACTTTTTTACATCGGACTAAAAGATAAAGAGCCATTTTTTTACAAAAACAAAGACCTGACCACCCACGCAGCCATTATCGGTATGACTGGAAGCGGCAAAACAGGTCTTGGCATCACGCTTTTAGAAGAGTCCTGCATAGACAACATCCCATCTATCATCATCGATCCAAAGGGCGATATCACAAATTTAGCCCTCACCTTTCCACAGATGAGAGCGGAGGATTTTTTACCTTATGTCGATGAAGCAGAAGCGGCAAACAAAGGTCAAAGCGTAGAGGAATTTGCCGCCGCTCAGGCCGAGCTTTGGAGAAACGGCATAGAGTCGAGCTTTCAAGACCTCGAGCGAGTAAAAATTTTAAAAGATAGTGCTAGCTTTAATATCTATACGCCAAAAAGCTCAGCTGGCATAGGTGTGGCGTTACTTAGCGACTTTGCCTGCCCAAATATTAGTGACGAAGAAATTTTTAGCAACTATATAAACTCACTCGCAGCGTCGGTGCTATCACTCATTGGCATGAGCTCTGAGGATATGAGCTCAAAAGAGCAGCTGCTTATCTCCACTATATTTGAGAGCAAATTTAAAGAGCAAAAAGACGTCAGCATCGAAGAGCTTATCAATTTCATAGCAAATCCGCCGTTTAAAAAGATAGGCGTTTTTGACGTGGATACCTTCTATCCAAGCAGTGAGCGCCTAAAGCTTGCTATGAAGATAAACGCGCTCATCGCAAGCCCAAGCTTTAAGGGCTGGACACAGGGCGTTAGACTTGAAATTTCAAAGATGCTTTTTGACGAAAATGGCAAAGCAAAGTGCAATATCTTTACGATCTCGCACCTAAATGACGCTGAGAGGATGTTTTTTGTCACCCTTTTACTAAACGAGATCATCGCGTGGATGCGAGACACTGAGGGCACTAGCTCACTTAGAGCGATCCTATACATGGATGAAATTTTTGGCTTCTTTCCGCCAAACGCAAATCCGCCGTCAAAAACACCTATGCTCACACTTTTAAAACAAGCCCGTGCATTTGGTTTGGGCTGCGTATTAAGCACGCAAAACCCAGTCGATCTTGACTACAAAGGCCTTAGCAACATTGGCACTTGGTTCATCGGCCGCCTCCAAACAGCGCAGGACAAAGCACGCGTGATCGACGGGCTAAGCGGCATCGCAGGCTCAAGCTTAGACAAAGCCTCACTTGAAAATCTCATATCAAATTTAGCCAAAAGAAATTTCTTACTCAAAAATATAAACGAGGACGGCCTAAACGTCATCTCCACGCGCTGGGCACTTAGCTATCTAAAAGGTCCGCTAAGCCGCGAGCAAATTTCAAATTTGATGAAAGATAAAAAAGAAAATTTAAGAAGCCAAGACGTAGATAAAAGCGAGATGAAATTTAGCGCAAAACCTATCATCTCAAGTGCGATCACGCAGCTTTATGCTAACTCAAAAAGCCTCACACCAAATTTACTAGCAAGCGCAAAAGTGAGAATTTACGACGCTAAAAAGGGCATAGACAGCGTTTGTGAGGCAAACTATCTTTACGAGCTTAGTGAAAATGACAAAGAGCCAAACTGGAGCGAGGCTAGCGAAGGCATGCACGTTGATGCGAGCGGCAATGAACCAAACGGCGCAAGCTTTGCTGCTGTGCCAAATTTCATAACGAGCGCTAAAAATTTTGACGCTTTAGAGAAAGATTTTAAAGAGTTTTTGTATAGAAATTTCAAATTTAACACCTTTGAGGCGATGGGAATTTACTCAAAAGAAAACGAGTCAAAAGAGGAGTTTTTTATAAGGCTTCAGGATAAGTGCAACGAAATTTTAGAGGAGCAAACCGCAAAACTCACGGCTAAATTTGAAAAAGAGCAAAAGAGCTTGCAAGATAAGCTAAATAAAACCCTTGCAAAGCTTGATAAAGAGCAAAAAGAGATGACTACAAGCGGCCTTGACGCAGCTATAAATATAGGCGCAAGCATATTTGGAGCGATATTTGGCAATAAGCTCTTGTCTCGCCAAAACGCGGGCAAGATTGCATCAAGTGCAAGAAGTGCAAATAAGGTCTTAAAAGAGCGAAGCGACGTCAAGCTTAGTGAGCAAAGCGTAAATGATATAAATTTAGCCATAAGCGAGCTTGAGGAGAAATTTGCACAAGAGTGCGACGCGCTAAAAGAGGCAAATGATGTTAAGAACATCACGATAAACGAAACGCAAATTTCGCCAAAGAAAAGCGACATCTACGACGAAAAAATCGTGCTTCTGTGGAGATGATTTATAAAAAAATTAGTATTTTTTTAATATCATTTCTCTTTAAATTTAAAAGGTAAAATATGCAAAATTTAATACTTTATGCCGTTAGCTACCTGCTTGGTAGCATCCCATCAGGGCTCATACTAGCAAAAATTTTTGGACATGTTGATATAAAAAAAGAGGGCAGCAAAAGCATAGGCGCGACAAATGTTTTAAGGGTTTTAAAGCAAACAAACCCAAAACTAGCCAAAAAACTAGCCATTTTAACCGTAGTTTGTGACGTTTTAAAAGGCGTTTTGCCACTCATCATAGCCTCATCTCTTGGAGCTAGCCAAAGCGTGCTTTGGACGATGGCAGTTTTAAGCGTTGCGGGACATTGTTTTTCTATATTTTTAGGTTTTCAAGGAGGCAAGGGCGTGGCAACTGGAGCTGGCGTGCTAGCATTTTTCTTGCCAGTTGAGATCATAATCGCTCTTGTCGTTTGGTTTTTGGTCGGTAAATTTTTAAAGATAAGCTCTCTAGCATCGCTATGCGCGCTGATAGCTCTCATCGCATCAAGCTTTATCATCCACCCAGAGCTTGATGAAATTTACACTCACGCGCCGATACTTATCATTGCATTTTTGGTAGTTTATAAACACATACCAAATATCGTTCGCCTGCTTTCAGGCAAGGAGCAAAAAGTCGTATGAAAAGTGAAATAACAACGATCATTAAAGATTATAAATTTCAAACTGTTATCGGGATGTTTGACTTTGAGCGAGTTGCAAAGCAAGAGGTAAAAGTAAGCTTAGAATTTCGCTCAACTAGCTTGATTGATTATGTTTTGGTGGCGGATTTTATAAAAGAATTTTACAATGAGATGAAATTTCAAAGCGTAGAAGAGTCGCTAGAAGCTACCTGCAAAGCGCTAAAAGAGAGGTTTAGCTCGCTTACTAGTTTGGATATGGAGATTTTAAAAACCGAAATTTTACCAAATGCAATTGTCGGTGCAAAAATCAGCACTGTTTTTTAAAAATTTATTAAAGTATCTTGAAATATTTCTTAATTTATGATACAATCGACCATAAATTTTAGTTTAAGGAAAAGAAATGCGTATTTTAATAGTAGAAGACGAAGTAACGCTAAATAAGACTATTGCTGAGGGGTTGCAAGAGTTTGGTTATCAGACAGATAGCTCTGAAAATTTCAAAGACGCTGAGTACTACATCGGCATCAGAAACTACGACTTAGTTTTAACTGACTGGATGCTTCAAGATGGTGACGGCGTTGATCTTATAAACATCATAAAACATAAATCTCCACGCACTTCAGTTGTAGTTCTTTCTGCAAAAGACGACAAAGAGAGCGAGATAAAAGCACTTAGAGCTGGCGCTGATGACTACATCAAAAAACCATTTGATTTTGACATTTTAGTAGCCAGACTAGAGGCTAGACTACGCTTTGGTGGCACAAATATCATCAAGATAGACGAGCTTATCATCAACCCTGACGAAGAGAAGATCACATATCTTGGCCGCGACATCGAGCTAAAAGGCAAGCCATTTGAGGTACTAACTCACCTTGCAAGACACTCAGATCAGATCGTATCAAAAGAGCAACTACTTGACGCTATCTGGGAAGAGCCAGAGCTCGTAACTCCAAACGTTATCGAGGTTGCTATCAACCAAATCCGCCAAAAAATGGACAAACCGCTAAATATTTCGACAATAGAAACTGTTAGAAGACGCGGATATAGATTTTGCTTTCCCAAAAAAGCTTAAGAAATAGATTTATACTGCAATTAGCATCTGGTGCGATGATGCTAATTGCAGTTGTTTCGGTGATGCTCTATCACTACATAAGAGTCACCGTTTTTCAAAGCGTAGTTAGTGAGCTAAACCAGCAAGCCACAGCTTACAAAAACAATCCACAAAATTTCAATCCTAACAATCTAAAAACTTTTACTATAGAAATCCCAAACAAAACTCTAGCCACCGTAAAAGCGGGCGAGCTTAAAGGTGAAAAGCCCTACCTTGTGATGCAAAAGATAAAAAATGAGAGCATAACCACTCTAACAACAAGGCTAGATGACAGCAGCTACTTAGTCCTAGAAAAAGAGACGACGCTTCAAAGCCAGATAGTCGAAGAAATTTTTATAGATATTATAATCGTAAACGTCACAGCGATACTTTTGGTGCTATTTTATGCACTATTTTTATCAAGAATGCTTTTAATACCTATAAAAATTTTAAGTCACAAGCTTACAAATTTAGATGAGAAATTTCTAAAAGAGATCGATATCAAAAGCTTGCCAGACGAGTTTTTGCCACTTGGTAATAGCATAAATAGGCTAATTTCTCGCATACAAACTTTTGTCTTATACCAAAAAGAGCTCTTTGTAGGCGTTGCACACGAGCTAAAAACTCCACTTGCTGTCATGAAAACCAAAAACGAAGTTACGCTTTTAAAACCACGCGAGAGCGAAAAATATATAGAAGCGCTAAAATCAAACAACGAAGCGATCAACGGCATGAACGCTATGATAGGCTCTGTCCTTGAGATAGGTCGTCAAGAGGGCGCGCAGTTTGAAGAGCCGGTAAATACCGACGTGATCGCATTTTTGAAAAAACTAGGCAAAAACTACGAGGTGCTCGCAAAAGGTGAAGAAAAAAATCTCGCACTCGATCTAAAACCTGAAATTTTTAACCTAAATATCCAAACCAGCTTGCTAACTCACATCGTGCAAAATTTCGTCCAAAATGCTATCAAATTTTCTCCAAAAAATAGCACAATTACGATTAGCTCAAGGCTTGAAAAGAGCAAATTTATCATTGAAGTAACCGACGAGGGAGTGGGCATAGACGAGAGCAAGGACTTGTTTGCTCCATTTAAAAGATACGGCAACAAAGGTGGTGCTGGACTTGGACTATTTCTCGCAAAGGGCGCAGCACAGGCGCTTGGCGCTGAGATATCTATCAAAAATAGAGAGGGTGCAAGCGGAGCAGTTGCAAGCCTCGTTTTAAATTTAAAAGGATAAAAAATGGCAAAGAGAACCGCAGTGATCGATCTTGGCTCAAATTCTATGCGTATGGCGATATTTGAGCGCACGTCACGCTTAGCATTTTTTATACTAGCTGAATACAAAACCAAAGTGCGACTAGGCGAAGGCGGATACGGTTCAAACAACGAAATTTCAGAAGCTTCAATGCAAAAAGCCATCAAAGCTTTTGGCGAATTTGATAACATCATAAAAAGCTACAAATGCTCCAAAGTCCTATGTGTCGGCACTTCAGCGCTTAGAGATGCACCAAACTCAGGCGTTTTGATCTCTCTTTTAAGAAAAAAACTTGGCATAAATTTAAAAGTGATTGACGGCAAAGAAGAGGCTACTTTTGGAGCGATAGCGGCTAAAAATTTACTTCACGATCTAGCCGAGTGCGTCACTATCGACATCGGCGGAGGCTCAACCGAGCTTGCCAGGATAAGCAACGGCAAAATTGTCGATGTCCTCTCGCTTGATATAGGCACAGTGAGACTAAAAGAGCTATTTTTTGATAAGAAAAATTTAAACAAACTACCAAAGTTTCTATCGCAGATCACGGCGCAGATAGATGAGCGATTTAAGTGTCCAAATTTAATAGCGATCGGCGGCTCTTTAAGAGCGATCTCATCGGCCATAATGAGCAAAAATTTATATCCGCTCTCATCACTGCATGGCTTTTGCTACAAGCTTAGCGACGAGCAAGCCTACATCGAGAGCATTGCAAACGTTAGCGTGCTTGAACTAAATAAATTCCCTATAAAAAAAGATAGATATGACACCATCAGAGAGGGTGCGCATATATTTTTAGCCCTTGCCAAGGCGCTAAATGCCAAAAACATCATCACAAGTGGCGTTGGAGTAAGAGAGGGCGTCTTTTTAAAAGACTTTTTGCGTCCAAGTCTTAAATTTCCAGAAAATTTTAACCCAAGCGTTAAAAGCCTACAAGATCGCTTCATCCTCTCTTGCAACAGAGCCGTGGCAAGATATGCAAAGGACATCTTTGTGGCACTTAAAAAGCTTCATGGACTAAATGATAGCTATCTTGAGACGCTGCTAATTGCTGCAAAGCTCCACAACGTCGGTCAAGAGATAGGCTTTTACGGCGATCACAAAAACTCGGCCTATATCATACTAAATTCCCTAAACTACGGCTTCTCGCATGAGCAAAAGGCACTAATAGCCGCAGTCATCGGCACAAATGGCAAGAAAAATATTTATGAGTTTGAAAAGTATAAAAATTTATTACCAAAGGCTGAGTGTATAAGGTGGCTAAGCTTCATCCTTGCGCTAGCCAAGGCACTTGATATAACCTGTGAGAAGCTAAATTTAAGCTTTGAGTTTAGCGGCCACACGCTAAAAATAGAGGGTGCAAAAGAATTTGCCATGGCAAAAGAAGAAATAAAAAAGATCGCAAAACCTGAAATTTTTGCCATTTCGTTTGTGTAAATCAAAAAGCTAGTGGTCAAATTTATAAATTTATTTTCTAAAAATAAAAAAAAAGGGGGGGGGTAAAGGCTTCTATTTTACTTTGTAGGCTCGCAATGCAAGTCAGATACGAAGTCCCCCCCCCCCACTCTTTTTATCCTTCAGCACACGTTCAAAGTATGCAATAGTGTCAAAGTGCCATGTTCTTAGTGTGAAACAAATTTTAAAATTTCATGAACGAGTCATTTCGGCTCTAAAATTTGAGCTAAGCGGTAAGCGAAGCCAAATTTTAGTAGTCAATTCTTGTGAGTGAGTGAAATTTTAAAATTTGCAAAGACAGCTTGACTAAATTTGTAAATTTCTTTTTATTCAGAAGGGAGACAAGGGGACTTGAATTTTGCTTCGCAGGCTCGCAACTGTAGGGCAGACACGAAGTCCGTCCCCTTATCCCCCTTTTTCCTCGCACGTTCAAGGGGCATGCGATAGCGTTTTGCGCCGCATGCGTTTTATCATCATGCAAGTGTCAAGCAAATTTTAAAATTTATGAACGAGCATATCACGGCTCTAAATTTAGTGGCGAGTGAGTAAGATTTTAAAATTTGTAAATTTACTTTGTCAAATCAGACAAGCGTCAGGCAAATTTTAAAATTTCATGAACGAGTAATTTCGGCTCTGATTTTAGTGGCAAGCTTTGCGAGACCTAAAATCAGTAGTCAATTCTTGCGAGTGAATGGAATTTTAAAATTTGCAAAATATATTTTTAGAAATTTAAAGTTTTTTCTTTGTTAAGGGGGAAGAGGCTTGAATTACGGTCTGCTTGCAGTTACGAGACGAAGCCGAAGTAAAAACCCCTAGCACGTTTCAAGGTGCATGCGATAGCGCTTTGCGTCGCATGCGGTTTATTATCTGGCAAGTGTCAGGCAAATTTTAAAATTTATGAGCGAGCATATCACGGCTCTAAATTTAGTGCTAAATGAAGTGCAGCCTAAATTTAGTAGTCTACTAAGGCGAGTGAGTAAGATTTTAAAATTTGCAAAAGATCTTTATTAAATTTGTAAATTTGTTTTATCCAAAAAGGCGAGAAAGGTCTCAAATTTTACTTCACAGGCTAGCAACTTCATGGCGGATACGAAGCCACTTTTAAAATTTATGAAAACACTCTTCTAAATTTTTAAATTTAGTAGCGAAGCGGAGTTAAAATTCTCCGCTCATTTTATCTTTGTAGTTATTTAGACTATTTTGACGCTCTTGCAAAAATGAGCCAAGTTTTTTCTTATTTTCTTCAAAAAATACCGCAAAGTCCTGCTCATTTTGGATCTTGTCCTCGCCAAAGCTATCAAGCATGACGTTTGAGCTGCCAACTATCACTAGATAGCGCCTATTTTCGTAGCTTAGAAGCATTAGCTTGTTTATGCGGTCAAGGTATTTTTCGTAGATGATATTGACACCGCTATTTTGATTTTTAAGTAGCCAGTTCATCGACTTTGTGTCATTTTGCGGCTGATTTTGCGGCGTTTTAAATCCACTAAAGTCACTACTTTTTGAAGTGATATATCTTTTAAAAACATATAAAAATATAAGAAGCGCGATGAGCACACTTAGGACTATGAAGTATCTTGAATCAATATTAACCATAGGTTCATTTTCTGTCTTTGGCGTGCTAGCAGTTTCTATCTTTGCGCTAGCTTGAGGCATATTTTGCACTTGCGTTTTTGTGTTTTTTAGTGTTACGCGGATGCGAAGTCCGAAGCTATCTGTTGTCTTTGATGCATTTACGATGATCGCATCGTTTGAGCGTAAATTTAAGACCAAAGAGTTTTGCTTTGGCTCTATCTCAAGCTCTTGAATGATCTTTGAATTTATGTCCTTGCTCGCGCTTTGATCGTAGCTTAGTGAATTTAGTATCAAAGAGGTCGTATCTTTTTCACGCTTTTGAAAGATGTTGCCCTCGTAAGGCGCATCAAAGCTAAGCATGATATCGACCCTGTCGGTGCGCTCATAGATGTTGTATGTTAGCAGATTAGAAGCTAAAATTTGCGTAGCAAAAAGCACAAAAAATAGTATAAATTTCATAAAAGTTCTTTTTTGAAGTACTGAATAACTGACTTTGAGTCCAAAATTTCATTTATCCTGATGGCTAAATTTTTCTCATAAACCATTACTTCGCCTTTTCCAAAAATTCTATTATTTATATATAGCTCCACGCTCTCGCCAGCTGGTTTTTCGAGGTCTATGACCGAGCCAGCTTCAAATTTCAAAAGCTCATTTATGCTAACTGTGGTAGTTCCTAGCTCAGCTATAAAATCAACGCTTATATCCATAAGCTCATCATAGCTCTTAAAAAGCCCTAGCTGTTCTAGTGTCTCTATCGCACCTTCGTCGTTCATTGTATCTTGTAGCCTATTTGAAATGTTCTATTTTTTATCTTATATATAAATTTCTCTTTTAGCTTTATGCCAAAATTCTCAACCTCGCCCAAAAATTCAGGCGTTCCGAGTTTATAAGCATTTGGCTCTTTTTCATTTAGCAGATTTTTAGCCTTGCCGATGATCTGATTAGCTATCTCTTTGCAAAGATCGTCCAGATCGCCACCATCGACATCTTCGTGACCAAAAAAGGCATTCATGAAAATTTTTAGAGTATCTTTTTTAAAAAACAGATAAAACTGATACTCGCTTTTGCCCTTATAAACTGGTATGCTTGCCCCGTAAAATCCCTTACCAAGGCTCTTGCCAAACTCTAAATCCAACCCCAAAGTATCCTTGCAAAGATAGCTCGTGGCTTCATCTATAACTTTTCTCATATCTCTTCCTTAAGACTTGAAATGCGCGTTAATTATACTTTGGCTTTACTAAATTAGCTATAAATTTATTAAGTATTTTAAAAGAGTTTATCGACCTCTTTAACTAGCTCTTTTGCGCTAAATTTAGCACAAAGCTTGACTATTTGCGTGCCTATGATTGCTCCGTCAGCATATTTTTTTACTTCATTAACATCATCTTTGTTTTTTATACCAAAGCCCACAGCCACTGGCAGATCGCTCTTTTTTTTAAGCTCTAGGACCAAATTTTTTATCCTATCTTCATCAGCCCTTTTTGAACCGCTAACGCCAATCGCACCAAGAGCGTAAATAAATCCTGAGCCAAATTTTAAAATTCCATCTGCCCTGCCCCCAGAAGTGACACTAATAAGTGGTATCAGACTTAAATTTAACTCTTTGCATTTTAGAGCAAATTCCTCGCACTCCTCACAAGGCAGATCAGGCACGATAAAGCCGCTAACTCCAGCTTCACGTGATCTTTTTAGAAATTTATCCACGCCGTAAGCAAAGATGATGTTGTAATAAACTAGAAAAACAAGTGGCTTTGTCACTTTTGCTTTGCAGCCCTCAAGCATATCAAAGACAACGTCAGTGTTTACGCCATTTTGCACCGTCTCAAAGCTAGCTTGCGCGATGAGCTTGCCATCAGCCAGCGGGTCAGAGTACGGGATGCCGATCTCAAGTAGATCAAGCGTGCTTTCATCTAAATTTTCTAAAAATTCCTTAGTTTTCTCTAAGCTTGGATATCCAGCCACGATGTAGCCGATGTTTGCCTTTTTGCCGTTAAATGCGCTTCTTACCTTATCCATAAATTTTTCCTTTTTCGTAGCCGATGACTGTGTTTATGTCCTTATCGCCCCTGCCTGAGATATTTACGACGATGATGCTTTTTTTATCGAGTTTTGGGCAAAGTTTCTCCAGATACGCCACCGCATGCGCGCTCTCGATGGCTGGGATGATGCCCTCCATCTTGCTTAGAAAATACAAGGCATTTATGCACTCATCGTCAGTCACGGCCTCGTATCTTACCCTTTTGATGTCGTTTAGGTGGGCATGCTCTGGGCCGATGCCTGGGTAGTCAAGACCCGCTGAGATGCTATGCACTGGCGAGATCATACCGTACTCATCTTGCAACACAGTCGTTTTCATGCCGTGGATGATGCCAGTTTTGCCTTTGCTAAGCGTAGCTGCGTGATAAGGGGTATCTATGCCAAGACCGCCAGCTTCTATACCTACTAAATTTACGCTCTTATCGTCCAAAAACGCGCCAAAAATGCCAATAGCATTACTGCCGCCGCCAACGCAGGCGATGACGTAGTCGGCCTTTTTGCCGTAGTCTGCAAGCTGAGCTTTTGCCTCTGTGCCGATCACGCTTTGAAAATCACGCACGATCTTTGGATATGGATGTGGGCCAACGGCTGAGCCAATGACATAAAACGCGCTTTCTATCTCATTTACCCACGCTTGTATGGCCGCTGTGGTAGCCTCTTTTAGCGTTTTTAAGCCATCTTCTACGCTCACCACCTTTGCGCCAAGAAGCTGCATACGAAAGGCATTTAGCTGCTGTCTAGCCACGTCTGTAGCTCCCATATAGACATCACACTCTAAGCCCAAAAGTGCCGCTGCAGTCGCTGTTGCCACGCCGTGCTGACCAGCTCCAGTCTCAGCTAAAATTTTCTTTTTACCCATTTTTTTAGCAAGCAGAGCTTGAGCTAGGGCGTTATTTATCTTATGCGCGCCCGTGTGGTTTAGATCCTCTCTTTTTAGGTAAATTTCATGTCCATAGTGCTCGCTCAGACGCTTTGCAAAAAAGAGCGGACTAGGCCTACCAACGTAGTTTTTCAAAAGATCATCAAGCTCGTCTTTAAACTCTTTTGTCTTTGCGATGCTCTCATAAGCATTTTCTAGCTCATCAAGGGCAAACATCACCGTCTCAGGCACGAACTGCCCGCCAAATTTTCCAAAATACGCCTTACTATTCATCTTCTACCTCACCTATGATCTTTAAAATTCTCTCTATCTTTTGCGCATCTTTTATGCCGTTTTCGTCCTCGACTTTTGAGTTGATATCGACTAGATATGGCTTAAATTTCAGCGCCTCTTTTATGTTGTGCTCGCCTATGCCTCCAGCCATGCCAAATTTAAATTTAACCTCTTTTAAAATTTCCCACTCAAAGCTAGTGCCGTTTCCGCCAGCATTTTCGCCCTTGCAGTCAAAAAGCGCCATGTCAAAATGCTTAAAACCAACCTCTGGCAAGCTATCTTTCACACTAAAAACCTGCCAAATCTCAAGCCCCATATCTTTCAAATTTGCCTCTAAATTTTCACTCACCACTCCATGCACTTGAGCCACGTCAAGGCCAGCAAACTGGCAAATTTCCATTATCTCGCAATCACTTTGCTCCGCAAAAACACCAACCACTTTTTTGCCCTTGCTGTGAGCAAATTTCGCTATCTGTCTAGCTAAATTTAGCTCGACCTTTCTTTTGCTTTTAGCAAATATTAACCCGATAAAATCAACATCCAAAGCGCAAACCGCACTTGCCTCATCTAGCGTTTTGATACCGCAAATTTTAACTAGCGCCATTAGCCCCAGCCTTTATAAACTCTTCATAAAATTTATACGCTTTGCCTGAATTTATCGCTTCAAGTACCATTTTTTTGGCCTCGTCTGGGCTCTTTGCGCCATCAGCCGCGTAGAGTGCAAACATCGCATTAAAGACCACTATGTCAAATTTTGCCCCCTGCTCCTCGCCTTTTAGCGTGCGGATCAAGGTTTTGGCGTTTTCTTCAGGTGTGCCGCCCTCGATGTCGCTGTGAAGCGCTCTTTTAAAGCCAAACTGCTCTGGCGTGATGCTGTATTCAAAAATTTCGCCATTTTTTAGCTCCACAACGCTTGTTTCACTACAAAGCGTGATCTCATCTAGTCCGTCATCGCCGCGAACGACCAAAGCGTGCTTTCTGCCAAGGATCTTAAGAGTCTGGGCGTAGAGTTTTAGCACTGGTTTGTGATAGACGCCAACTAGCTGATTTGTAAGGTTTAAATTTGGATTTAAAAGCGGTCCAAGCACGTTAAAGACGGTTCTTATGCCAAGTCTTTGGCGCACTTCTCTCACCTCACCAACTAGCGGATGGAAAAATGGCGCGTGAAAGAAGGCCAAATTTTTATTTGCTAAATTTTCACGCTGTTTTGCCAGTGATTTTTCACTTTTTACGCCTAAAATTTCAAGCACATCAGAGCTGCCTGACTTGCTTGAAACTGCCTTGTTACCGTGTTTTGCGACCTTTATGCCAAGGCTTGCGAGGATAAATGCCACTGTAGTTGAGATATTTATCGTCTTAAAGCCATCGCCGCCAGTGCCACAAAGATCGATCATAGGCGTATCATCGCGGTAAGTTTGCGAGTATTTTAGGATATTTTTTGCAAGCGCAGCGAGGCTTTTTGGGTAGAGGCTCTTTTCGCTAATTAGCACTAAAAGGGCTGAAAGCTGCACGATCTCATACTCTTTGCTGGCTATTATCTCGCAAATTTGCTCAAAGTCGCTATCATCAAGTGGGATGTTTTCTTGAAGCTTGATAAGATATGGCTTGAGTGAGCGAATTTTTGGCTCTTTTACCTCTTCTTTTGCTTTGTAATTTACAAAATTTTCAACGATCTTTTTGCCGTATTGCGTGAAGTAGCTCTCAGGGTGAAACTGGATGCCAAATATCGGCTTATCTTTTACGCTAAGTGCCATGACTACGCCATCATCGCTCACCGCATCAGCACTTAAGCTAGCTGGTAGCTCATCGACATAGAGCGAGTGGTAGCGCATAACCTCAAAGCGTTCAGGCAACCCTGCAAAGAGCGGCTCTTTGTTTTTTACGTTGATAAACGAGGTCTTGCCGTGAAGCGGGTCGTCTAGCCTTTTTATCTTTGCGCCAAAACTAAGCCCTATGGCTTGGTGTCCAAGGCAAATGCCAAGCACTGGCACGCCAAGGTCTGCCTGCAAAATCTCTAAGCAAACTCCGCTATCTTTTGGGTGTTTTGGCCCTGGGCTTAGGATGATCTTACTTGGATTTAGTTTTTTGATCTCTTCAAGCGTTATCTTGTCGTTCCTAACGCATCTAACCTCTTCATTTGTGAGCTCTTTTACGTACTGCTCGACGTTGAAGACAAAACTATCGTAGTTATCTATAAGTAAAATCAATCTCTATCCTTTTAAATTTAGCGGCTGCTGCGCGGACTAAATATTATAAATTTAGGTGAGATTATAACTAAAAGAAATTTTAATTAGGCTTTTGTGCGGCTCTCGTAGGCTTTTAAGAGTGAGAGCATATCGACGTTTTCTAAATTTACGCCAGTTGGTACGCCCTGAGCGATCTTGCTAAATGAAATTTCACTCATGCCAAGCTTATCCTCGACGTAAAGCATGAGCGCGTCTGAATTTAGCCCTGGCGTAAAGGCAAAGACGACCTCTTTTGAGCCATTTTGCTTAATAGCACTTCTTAGCCTCTCTATGGCGTCCTCGTCGATCTCGTCAAGCACGAAGTAAAGGCCGTTGTAGATGCCATTTTGCTCAAAAACCAAGATATCTTTTGGGCTCTCAACCAGCAAGATGACCTCGCTATCCCTGCTCTCGTCGCTGCAAATGTCGCAAATTTCATTTTCGCTTAGCCCACCGCAACGCTCACAGCGCTTGATAAACCTCACCGCGTCTTCTATATTTTGCGCGAGTCTTAGCCCTGCAAAGCTATCTTGCATGCAGACAAAGTAGGCAAATCTTGCGGCTGATTTTTTACCGACACCTGGGAGCTTAGCAAAAGACTCAGTTAGCTCGTTAAATTTCTCTAAACCCCTTTTCATGCGCGTTTTGCCTTTACTCGAAGTAAAATTTTAAAGACGTGATAGCCGTCCTCGTAGTCATAAGCAAGCTCAAATTTTTGCATCTGGCAAATTTGCTCGATGATGTAAAGTCCAAGCCCCATGCCACTTCCCGCACTAACCTTGTCGCCCCTAACAAAGGCTTGTTTGTAGTAGTCGATAGGGTGATTTAGCTTTTTGCCTAAATTTTTAACCGCTATAAATTCGCTATCGCAGATCAAAATGGCTTTCTTGTCCTCCGCGTATTTTAGGGCATTATCTATCAAATTTTTAATCGCCAAACTAAAAAGCTGAAAATCCACTCTTAGTATGACGTCATCTCTGATATCACAGCTCACTCGCTCTTCAAATTTATCAAGCATGAGCATATCTTGCACCTGCTCTAAAATGAGTGAAAAATGGCACTCTTGATAGTTTAGCGCGTAGCTTTTTGAAAGGAGCTGCTCGACCTTGCTAAATTCATTTATAAGCATATCTAGGCGCTCAAAAACGTTTATGAGCCTCATCTTTTGGGTGTCGTTTGCCACCATCTCAGATACGATCCTACCCTTGCCTATAGGCGTCTTTAGCTCATGCATGATCGCACGTAAAAATAGCTGCCTTGAGCGAATGAGCTCTCTAATCTTGCAAACGGCGTTGTCAAATTCAACAGCGACTTGTCCGATCTCGTCTTGCTCGTTTTCATTTAGCCTAGCAGTCATCGCCATCTCCATGTTTCCGCTGGCAAATTTTCTGATATCTTTGCTAAGTCTTCTAAGCGGCAAAAGGCTTCTAAGCACCGAGACATAAAGCGAGATAAGCAGAGCCGAGATGATCAAAAATGCCACCCAAAGCGGGTCATTTACGTGTCTTGCGTCGTTACTCTCAAGTAGCAGCATGAAAGATGGATTTTTGATGAGCAGATACAAATCACCTTTGTAATTAACCGACTGCATCATGCCAAGAGGCGTGTGCTGCGTGAAAATGGCGTTTCCGCTTGTAGTAACAGAGGTGGCTAAATTTTTGTTGCCGACATATTCTAGGTTGAAATTTTTAAAGTAGTGCTCCAAATCTCTTGGAGGATTGCCACGCTCGTAAAGCGCCACAAGATAGTTCATAGCGCTTATTTGCTTATCTTTTAGCTTCTCAAGCGCACTTTCTTGCTGAATATTTGCAAATGTCACAAAGAGCAAGCACATCAGCGAGAAAGCGATGGCAAAGATGATAGTTATCTTGGTGGTTATGGAGTATTTCATCCGATAAGCTTATATCCTATGCCTCTAACTGAAAATATATGTTTTGGCGCTTTTGAGCTATCGCCGATCTTTGTTCTAAGGCGTCCAATGATGACATCTAGGCTCTTTGAGTCCTTATCTTTTAGGCTCTTGCAGTTATAAACTAGCTGCTCGCGAGACACTGAAAAGCTGTGCTGTTTGATGAGATAGGTTAAAATTTCATACTCAGCTGGTGTTAGAGCAAGGGCTTCATTATTAAAGTAAATTTCATGGCGCTTGTCGTCTATCCTAAATGCGCTATCAAGGACCTCTTCTTGAACTTCGTTTGTCTTTTTATATCTTCTAATAAGACTTGTGATACGAGCATACATCTCTTTTGGATCGTATGGTTTTGGCAAATAATCATCCGCTCCAAGCTGAAGTCCAACGACCTTGTCGCTGATGTCACTGCGAGCTGAGCTTATGATGATAGGAATGTCGTATTTTTGGCGAATTTCTTTGCAAACTTCAAGACCATCAATGCCAGGTAATGTAAGGTCAAGTATGAGCAGATCATAGTTTTTTATCCCTGCGCTTAGCCCTAGATATGGGTCTTCAAAGTTAGTCACTTTTATATTAAAACTATCAAGATATTCAGATAAAATTTGTGCAAATTCTGGATCGTCTTCTATCATTAAAACGTTAATCATAAATCATCCTTTTCATTGAAAAATAGTAGAGATTATACGGCAAAAATGTAAAATTTTTTTTAAATTTAAACTTTTTTGGATAAAATCTCACATTTAAAATAAGCTTAATAAACAAGGAAAAATGTGGAGTTTGATTATTACGAGATCCTTGAAATTTCAAGAAATGCAAGTGGCGACGAGATAAAAAAAGCCTTTAGAAAGCTCGCTTTAAAATACCATCCAGACAGAAACGCTGGCGACAAAGAGGCTGAGCAGAAATTTAAACAGATAAACGAAGCCTATCAGGTCTTAAGCGATGAGCAAAAGCGCTCAATATACGACAGATACGGCAAAGAAGGGCTTGAGGGTAGATTTGGCAGCGGGGGCGGATTTAGCGCTGATTTTGACCTTTCAGACATTTTTGACTCGTTTTTTGGTGGCGGTTTTGGCGGTGGATCTAGACAGAGAAAAAGACGAAGCGAAAAATACTCAGCCGACCTTGAAATTCCTATAAATTTAGAGTTTAACGAAGCTGTTTTTGGCTGCGAAAAAGAGATCAAATTTGATCAAAAAGTGCCTTGCCCAACATGCAACGCAACAGGTAGCAAAGATGGCAAAAACAAAACTTGCCAGCACTGCGGCGGAAGCGGCAGGATCACACGTGGAAATGGCTTTATGAATATCGTTCAAGAGTGCCCATACTGCCACGGATCTGGCGAAGTGATAAGCGAGCCATGTCCTGACTGCAACGCAAAAGCCTATAAAATCCAGCAACAAAGCGTCAAGATCACGATCCCAGAGGGCGTTGATAGTGGCATGAGGATGAGGGTCGCTGGCAAAGGCAACATCGGTGCAAACGGCGTTCAAGGCGATCTTTATGTGAGCATAAATGTAAAAGAGGACAAACACTTCATCCGCCACAATGACGATGTTTATATAGAAATTCCAGTATTTTTTACTCAAGCTGTTCTTGGCGAGAGCATAAAAATCCCAACACTTCGCGGTGAAGCCGAGCTAAAACTACCAGTTGGCGCGAAAGATAAGCAGCAATTTATCTTTGAAAATGAGGGCATCAAGGGCGTAAATTCACGCAAAAAAGGCAGACTTATAGCTCAAATTTCTATCCAAACGCCTGATAAGCTAAGCGACGAGCAAAAAGAGCTTTTAAACAAGCTTCAAGCTAGCTTTGGCATAGTTTCAGGCAAATCAAGCACCGATGAGAGCGTCTTTGATAAGATAAAAAGCTGGTTTAAAGGCGACGAGCCAAAAGGCAAAAAGAAAAAACAAATTTGATTTGTGACGCTAAATTTGGCGTCACAAATTCTTTAAAATAAATTTTATATCCTAATTTTTACAAGTAAAATTCACACAAATTTTGAAATTTATGAGCGAGTAATTTTAGTAGCCAATTCTTGTAAGTGAATGGAATTTTTAAATTTGTAAATTAAAGTTTTTAAAAATTTAAAGTTTTATTTCTTTGTTAAGGGGGAAGAGGCTTGAATTACGGTCTGCTTGCAGTTGCGAGCTTGCGAAGCAAAGAAGCTTCCCCCTTAATAATCCCCTAACTCCGACAACGTTAGAAGTGCATGCTTCAGTGCTTCGCACTGCATGCGGTTCATTTTTAGAAAATTCTGACAAATTTTAAAATTTATTAGCGAGCATATCACGGCCCTAAATTTAGTAGTCTGCTAAGGCGAGTGAGTAAAGTTTTAAAATTTGCAAAAAGCTTTATTAAATTTGTAAATTTCTTTTTATTCAAAAATGTAGACAAGGGGGACTTGAATTTTGCTTCGTAGGCTCGCAACTGCAGGGCAGACACGAAGTCCGTCCCCTTATCCCCCTTTTTAAATCCCCCAAACCCCTCGCACGTTAGAGGTGGCATGCGTCAGTGCTAAAGCACTGCATGCGGTTAAAAAACTCGTGCAAATTTTAAAATTAGATCCGGCATATCACGCTTATAAATTTAGTGCTAAAAATGTATAAATATAAATTAAAACGAGTGCATAAAAGCGCATAAATTTAAAAGAAATTTTAGTGCCAAAATATCAGGCACTAAAATCCATAAATTTACTCAGTTGCAAGGTCTAGGTAATAATCAAGCTGGTCGCGTCTGATGATACGTATAAGGTTTGTGCTGCCCTCTACGCCTGTTGGGTGGCCAGCTGTGACGAGATAGGTCTTGTCATGCTCGACGTATCCAGCGTCATAAGCCTTTTTGATGACATTTGCAAGTAGGACATTTAGCTTTGTCTTTTCAAGCACAAGCGCTGGCGTCACGCCCCAAGCAAGGGTCAGCATATGAGCTGTCTGCTCGTCGTGCGCGATGGCGATGATGCCGATGTTTGTGCGGTTTCTAGCTAGCTTTATGGCTGATTTGCCTGAGCCTGTGATAGAGAGTATCGCATTTGCCTTGATACGCACGGCTAGCGAAGCTGCGCTATTTGCGACCATGTCTGTCTCGTCAAAAAAGTCAAATTCGTCAAATTTATTGTATGGATAGATGCTTTGCGTCTGGATGATCGTTTTGCTCATCGCCTCTACGACTGCGACTGGGTTTTTGCCGATCGCGCTCTCCTCGCTTAGCATAACTGCGTCAGTGCCGTCTAGCACGGCATTTGCCACATCACTGATCTCCGCTCTTGTGGCAGTTTCATGCTCTGCCATGCTTAGCATCATCTGAGTCGCTGTGATGACTGGCTTGCTGGCTGCATTTGCCTTTTTGATAATGAGTTTTTGTATCGTTGGCACCTTATAAAATGGCACCTCTATGCCAAGATCGCCACGAGCTACCATGATACCATCACTCTTTGCGATGATGTCGTCTATGTTTTCGACCGCGTCAAATTTCTCGATCTTAGATAAGATAGCAGCTTTGGAGCCAAATTCTTTTAAGATATTTCTTGCTTTTATCACGTCATTTGCGTCTTGCACAAAGCTAATGGCAACGAAATTTACCCCGTGTTTTGCGCCAAATTCCATATCTTCTTTATCTTTTGGCGTGATGATGTCGATGCCAAGTGCGGTATTTGGGAAATTTACCCCTTTGTTTGAGTTTAAAATTCCGTCATTTTCGATGATGGTTTTTACCACATCTTTGCCCTCACCTGTAACTCTTGCTCTGATCGAGCCATCGTAGAGATAGACGTACTCGCCAGCCTTTAGCATAGGTAAAATTTGAGGCTGATTTAGGCTCACTCTATAAACGCCCTTTTCGATCTTTTCGCCCACGATATCCTCGGCATAAATGCTAAGCTCGTCGCCAGCTTTTAAGTAAAATGGCTCGCTAAGCTTGCCAACTCTGATCTTTGGACCACAGATATCTTGCAAGATGCCTATGCGTTTGTTTAGTCTTTTTTCGATGTTTCTTATCTTGTCGATGTTTGATTTGTGGTATTCGTGTGTTCCGTGGCTAAAATTTAAACGAAAAACATTAACCCCTGCTTTAACCATCGCTTCCATCGTCTCTTCGTTGTCACTTGCTGGCCCTAAAGTCGCTACAATTTTCGTCTTTTTTATCATTTTTATGCCCTGTAATTTGATTTTTGCGATTATAACACATTTTAA
This sequence comes from Campylobacter concisus, assembly GCF_002913545.1. Lineage (GTDB taxonomy): Bacteria > Campylobacterota > Campylobacteria > Campylobacterales > Campylobacteraceae > Campylobacter_A > Campylobacter_A concisus_AV. The sequence continues at coordinate 37,535 of NZ_PPBR01000110.1, forward strand.
TAATGTAAATTTTTTGTATAATATGCAAAATTTTTAAAGGAGAGAGTATGAATAAATTTTTATTAGCATCTCTTGGCCTAGCGGCTCTTGCCTGCGCTGCCATGGGAGATGACAAAGTCTATAAGCTCAAACTTGCAACCTCATGGGAGAGCACTATGCCAGTGCTTGGTGACGTGCCAAAAGAGCTAAAAGAGAAGGTCGAAAAGATGAGTAACGGCCGCATCGAGATCAGGATTGACTACCCATCAAAGCACAAGTCACCTTTTGCGATGCTTGACTTTGCAAAGAGTGGTCAGTACGACATCGGCTACACAGCTAGCTACTACTACAAGGGCAAAGACCCTAAGACAATGTTCTTTACAGCAACACCATTTATGATGAATACCGACGAGCAAACAGCTTGGTATGAATTTGGTGGCGGCAAAGAGCTAGAGGCGAAAGTTTTTGATCCATATAACATCAAAATTTTTAGAGCTGGCAACACTGGCATGCAAATGGGCGGCTGGTTTAAAAAAGAGATCAAGTCAGTTGATGATATAAAAGGCTTAAAGATCAGAATTCCAGGCTTTGGCGGTGAAATTTACGCTAAACTTGGCGCAAATATCAACACTATCCCAACTGGCGAGCTTTACATGGCACTTGAGATGGGTACGATCGACTCAGTCGAGTGGGTCAGCCCAGCTTATGACATGGCACTTGGCTTCCACAAAGTGGCAAAATACTACTACACAGGCTGGCAAGAGCCAAACGGCGAAACTCAGTTTTTCTTCAACAAAAATGCGTATGAAAAACTTCCAGATGATCTAAAAGCGATCTTTGAAGCGGCTGCTGCTGAAGTAGCAAGAGATGTGAATACTAAGGTATTTTACGCAAATGTAGAGTACTGGGACAAGATGAAGGCCGAGTATCCAGACATCCAAGTAAAATCTTTCCCACCAGAGGTCATCGCAGCTCTTAAAAAGGCTACAAATGAGCTACTTGATGAAGAGAGCGCAAAAGATCCACTATTTAAAGAAATCGTCGAGTCTCAAAGAGCTTTCCTCAAAAAAGCAAGAGAATGGACTAAAATTTCTGACTACGCTTACATCAAAACAAACGAAGAGAAATAACCACAGCAGGGAGCTCTCCCTGCTTTTTACTCTAAATTTGCCAAAGCAACTTTGGCAAATTTAATTTTACCCTTAGCAAGGCATCTTTAAAACTTCTACCACTTCACCTTTTGCGATAAATTCTGTCTCTTTTGGGATGATAAGCAGTGCCGCTTCGTTAGTTAGGTTATTTACGATCGCTGAGCTACCAAGCTTTTTACCGTTTAAATTTACAAAGATCTTGCCATCTCTGTTTTCTAAATTTACCGCTGTAAATTCCAAAAATGGCGAGCGTTTTTTGTAGTCTTCGTCCATTATCGCCGTGATCTTTGGCTCTTCTTGGCTAAACCAAGTGTTTATAAGCACTCTTACATAAAGCACGCACATAACCATCGCCGAGTAAGGGAATCCCGGCAGCGCAAAGATGTATTTGTCGCCTGATTTTGCCACTCTGATGTGGCGGCCTGGTTTTATCGCAGCGCCCTCGATGATGAGCTTAAAGTTTTCATTTAAAGCACCCTTTACAAAGTCATAGTCTCCCATGCTGATACCACCAGTCGTCACCAAGATATCGGCTGATTTTAGTGCATTTATGATCGCTTTTTCGACAAGCTCGGCCTTATCTCTTACGATCTCACAAAGGATCGGCTCCGCGCCCATTTTGCGTATCTGCATAGCGATGCCTACGTGATTTGAGCTGTGAATTTGTGCTGGACTATCAAGCGGCTCGCCAAGGTCTTTTATCTCGCTGCCAGTTGCAAGTATCGCCACCCTTGGACGGATAAAGACGCTTACGTGAAAGACGCCAAGCTCCGCAAGAAGTGCTATCTCAGCGTAGGTTAGACGTGTGCCTTTTTTTATTAAAATTTCGCCTTTTTTGTAGCTCTCACCCACTGCACGCACGGCAAAGCCCTTTGGCACGCTCTTTTTGATGATTATTTTTGAGCCGCTTACCTCGACATTTTCAACTGGCACAAGAGTGTTGGTACCTTCGCTCATTAGTGAGCCGGTGAAGGTTTTGACGCATTTGCTGCCCTCTATATGTAGCCCTTTGTCACTACCTGCTGGAAGGTCTGTGATGAGCTCAAGCTCGTTTAGTCCATCTTTAAAGGCAAAAGCGTAGCCGTCCATCGCCGAAACTGGCTTTGCTGGGTAGTTTTCAGCGGCTGTGACATCGTAGGCGATATTTCTATCAAGCGCATCTGTGATAGCTACTTTTTCGACCTTTTCCCACGCATTTATCGTATCTTTTAGAATTTTTAAGCTATCTGCATAGCTCATAAAATCTTTCATTTTTTGTCCTTTTTATGAAATTTTTGCATATTTTAGCCACTTCTGTTTTACAAAAAATTAATCTTTGTTTTATTTAATGATTATTAAAATGTCGTTTAAGAAACCAGTCTGGTTTTACCCTTACACAGGAATTTACATGAACAAAACACTACTTTACATCATCGCAGGTGCGAGCCTTGGCATACTTGGTCCGGTGCTCGTTCATTTTGGCAACCCAGCAAATATGGGCGTTTGTGCGGCTTGCTTTTTACGAGATAGCATGGGTGCGCTTGGCTTTCACCAGGCCAAAGTCGTGCAGTATCTAAGGCCTGAAATTTTAGGGCTTATCATCGGAGGCTTTCTAGCTAGCATGCTTTGGAGTAGAAATTTCACTCCAGTATCTGGTAGCGCGGCATTTTCTAGGTTTTTCTTAGGCGTGTTTGCGATGATAGGCTGCCTCATATTTTTAGGCTGCCCTTGGAGAGCTTTTTTGCGTCTTGGAGGCGGTGATATGACCGCTATTGCGGGGCTTGTTGGCTTGTTTGCTGGCGTCTTTGTGGGACGTGCTTTTAAGAAAAATGGCTACATTTTACCTGAGAGCGAAACCACTGCAAAAGCTATCGGATTTTTGCCACTGATCATCGCTATTTTGCTTTTACTGGCACTTGTCTTTGGTCTAAAACTTGGCGAAAATGGCGCATTGTTTAGCTCAGAAAAAGGCCCAGGCTCACAGCATGCAAATTTATTTATCTCGCTTATTTGTGCGATCATAATAGGCGCATTTATGCAAAGAAGTAAATTTTGCTCAGTGGGAGCTATCAGCAAAATTTTTGAGCGTGACTTCTCGATGTTTTATGGCGTCATCTCTATCATCGTCTGCGCAAGCATCACAAATTTAGTGCTAAATCAATACAAATTTGGCTTTGAAGGACAACCTATCGCTCACAATGATATGCTTTGGAATTTCTTAGGTATGACGCTCGCTGGCCTTTGCTTTAGTCTAAGCTACGGCTGCCCTGGCAAGCATCTAGTGCAAATGGGAGCTGGAAATTTAAGCTCAGCTGTATTTGTTTTAGGCATGGGCGCAGGAGCTGCTATAAGTCACAACTTTATCTTAGCGAGCTCAGGAGCTGGCATCACACCTTTTGCCCCGTATGCCGTAGTGATCGGCTTTATCTACGCTATTTACGTTGGATTTTTCACTAAAAAAGCTTAAATAAATTTGGCTGCTTTTGCAGTCAAATTTGCTTTTTATCTATAAAATTTGTGTGAGATAAATTTTAGCTAAAAATAAGTTCTTAGGTTGTATAATCCAAAACTTATTTTAAGTTGTCACGGTAGCTCAGCTGGTTAGAGCGCTGCTCTCATAAGCCGGAGGTCGGGAGTTCAAGTCTCCCCCGTGACACCATAAATACCTAAACTACGATGTTTCTACAATATTATATTGCAGTCACCTTTCATAAAATATAGCTTAAAGTTTGTAGCAAAATAAAATTTTATGTAGCAAATTTTTAAGCTTGCAGTAATTTTAACACGTTTTTTTGTAAAATTTTAAAAAACAAGTAAAATTTTTTGACGAATCATCTACTATGATATAATCTGTCACTCTACCGGGTTAAATTTTTACCATAACTTAAATAAAATGAGTATAGATGTGTAGTAAAAATGGCGTTTATAGCTATTGAACATGGGCTAAAAAATATTTTTGATGATTATGATTCATTCATATTTCCTAGCAATAACACACAAAATAGAGATAGACTACATAAGCATTACGAGATCCTGCGCGTGGTCAAATACTGGCTACCATTTATCAAGATAAAAGAGCCTGAGTATCTAAGGGTGAAATTTGAGAAATTGCTTAGGGACTATCTAGAATGCAGTTTATAATTATGTAATATTTTTCGTTTATCTTTTTAAAGAAATACATGTTATTAATAAAACATTTTTATCTTTGTTACTTGAAAATAAGGCCATTCATGGTCTATAATTTTAAGATATTTGTTTCGATTCCTAATATATATACTAGCATTAAGTAATTTATAAGTATTTTTATGCTATAAAGCCAGGAAAACCCTAGTATATCGTGCTTCTGAAATAAAAGTCAACAATTATTTACCACTTTAAACGATTTAGCCACCAAAATATCCTATAATACACGCAAATTTAAAAAAATATTTTACTCAAGGAGGTTAAGATGATTAAAACCAGTTAAAAGTAGAGGCTCTATTTAAGTATTTAAAAGAGAACCTCTACGATAGGTTGTTAGGACTCCTATTGTAATAGTTCTCTACTTTTAAACTACTTAAATAAAAACCTATCAACATCTACCATATCAGAATAAAAGGCACACTATAAGTATGCCTATTTGGTGAGATAGTTATCACTATCTTTATAAAAATTTAAAAAATAGAAAGAGAAAAATATGGCAAGCAAAAATACACTTTTAAATGATTTAAAAATCATTAGAAAAAACAAGAAAAAGGATGAGATTAAACAAGCGTGTATTGAAGTCTTGTTTCCACAACAAGCAACACTCAAAGAGTGCAAGTTACTAATCGAAAAAAATTTTAGCGTAAAGCTATCAAATAAGGAGTTTTCCAAATGGAGAAAAGAGTATGAGGCAACAAAAGCCAATCAACCCACTGATGCATGTCATATTCTCGTACCCAAAGAAGGCAAAAAAGAAGACGAGGAGCTAAGCAATGGCACTAATAACCAAGAGTAGCGATACAGCAGTTGCGGCAAATGCCGTAATTGCTCTACAAGAATATATCGAAATGGGCAATAAGACTAGTGAAAATATTAGAAATAATATTGAACTTTTTAATCAAACCGCAGATATCTTTGATAAAAGCTTTAAAGAAAAAATAGAGCTTATAGAGCAAGGAGGTGCTGAACTTATAAATGCGACAGAAGATATTCAAAACGACTTTCATAACACTCTAAAAGGTGCAGATAAAACTATATCGAAGATCAACTCATATTTTAGCTCTTTGATGAAGAAGATAGTATCTGCATTAATTGCCTTTGTATTTATAGAAGTGATCTTCTTTTTTGGCTACTTGTTTTATGATAGCCATAAGACAAACGAAACCAAATCTGCACTACAAAGCAGGCTAGATAAAGCACTTTATGATATGTCTAACCTTAAAGGCTTTATCATCCATATCTACAACCAAGATAGTCAAAAAGCTAGTGAAGATTTTACTAAATGGCTAAACAAAAATGGTGGTGGTAATGTTCAGTAGTAAGCAAATTTTTCTAATAGCAAGACACATACAATGTATGACACTTCGTTTTCATACCTTGTATAATCTTGCTCTGCCGAGGGCTACAATGCGAGATATAAGAAGCGTTAAAAGCGCTTCATC
>NZ_PPBR01000111.1:0-4556 GCF_002913545.1 Campylobacter concisus
GCCGTTAAAAGATCTCTTATAAGCCCTAAAATCCTTGAAGTCATGATGCCAACTGAGTTTGAAAAAAAGCCTTTTATAAACATCGCCCACCTAGTAAATTTAAAAACGCAATAGTAACAAAAGATGCTTTAAAGCTTACATAACCCAAATTTAATAAAGTTTTAGAGATAATAAGAGCCAAAATTTTATGTGAAATGGATCAAATTTGAGCGAGAACGTGCAAGAAAACGAGAGATTTTTACCGCCAACGCAAATTCAAACTTCAACACCTTATCTATCGCTTAAAGAGCTAAGCAAACAATATAGCGTGCCGGTAGAATTTATAGATTACAAACTCTCAAATATCTTAACTTACTACAAAAACAAAGACAACGTCGAGCCAGTTTTTGTCCCTGAAGAAAATTTAAGCTTTTTTGATGACAACACATTTTATCTTGACGAGACGCTAGAGATCGAGCAGGTCTATGACGTGGAGTTTTTTGACGTGAGGCTAAATGCCACGCCAAAGCTGCCAAAGATCGACATCGGCGTAAATTCAACCATCACAAAGGTCATCGCAAAGGTTAGAGCGAGCAAAGAGTGCGAATACGAGCAGCACTACGAAGATAAGCTTTATGAATACATCGCAAAGCAGCTTATGAAGGCTCAAATTTTAATAGGCATAAGGATCGGCAAGCTAAAAGAGGAGCTAAAGCAAATCGCTTCGATCATCCACGTAAAAGGCGAGCTTGACAAGGACTACACGCTAAATTTAACCCAGGGCATCAACCCTAAAAAGGCGATCGACGCTAAGATCATCTACTACTACAAAGACAAGCTTGATGGGTTAAAAGACGAAGATAAGGTTGATTACGCTGATAGGGGCTTTGTCTTTGGCGTGGCAAAAGATGAAGTGATAATGGAGGAGAAAAAGTCTCACGAGGGCGCAAATGGACGCGATGTAAGAGGCAAACTTATAGAGGTTGCAAAGCCAAAAGAAGAGAGCGAAAAAGAGATAAGCATAAGCGAAAATATCGAGCGCGTAGAAAATGATGAAAGTATAAAATACATCGCTAAAAAAGCAGGCTACGTGGTTGAGAAAAACGGCTCTTTTGACATAGAAGAGCGCATAGAGATAAATGAAGCAAATTTTAAAACGACTGGTTCTATCCAAGCAGGCACTGACACAAACGTCACATTAGTAGTTCGTGAGACTGACACGATAAAAGACGCTATCGGCACTGGCATCATCGTGGAGGCTGATGAGATCGAGGTAAAAGGAAACGTCGGCGCAAATGCGATGGTCAAGGCAAATGATGTAAATATCGGCGGTCAAACTCACCAAAAGGCTAAAATTTATGCCAAACACGCCAAAATTTCTATCCATATCGGCAAGGTAGAGGCTGAAAGCGTCGAGATAGATAGGCTAGAAGGCGGCACTGTCATAGCAAAAAGAGTGAAGATAAATAGCGTAGTTGGTGGCTCTATAACAGCTCAAAACATCCAGATAGACACGCTTGGCTCAAACTGCACCATCACAGCCTCGCACCTAATCGACGTTAGATATCTAAGAGGCACTGATAATAAATTTATCATTGACGCCAGCAAGATGCCTGAGAGTGCGGAGGCTACGCAAGATCAGCTAAGCAAGATAGAGAGCACCAAGTCTGAGCTAGCTACGCTTCTAAAAAATATAGAGAGCAAGAAAAATGTCATCAACGAGAACAAAGACTCGATCTATACGATAAAAGCTAAGATCGAAGAGCTCTCAAAGGCCAAGGTGATACCGCCAGTTACGTTTATGAAAAAGCTAAAAGAGTATCAAGGGCTCGTTAATGAATATAACACCTTGCTTAGGATATTTAAAGAGAAAAAAGAGCTTTTGGCTGATCTAAAAGATGAGCTTGAGATGATGCAAAATGGCATCTTTTCAGCCAAAGTGATAAACAGAGGCAACTGGATCGAGCTAAATGAGATAAGATTTGTCATCGTCGATCCTCCGCAAAATGTCACCTATATCTCGAAGCAAAACGAGACCGCCCACGTCATCACACTAGATAAATTTGATAACGGCGGCGAGGTCGAATATAAGATCAAAAAGTCAAACAAACTTGAAGACTACGCGGATATAAATTTCATGGAACAAAAGGTTAAATGATGATAAAAGCAATCGAAGGCGTCGTTACAAAAAAAGAGCCTGCATTTGTCATACTTAAGACAAATAGCGGCGTAAGTTATGGGATTTTCATCTCGCTTTTCTGCTCAGCAAAACTTAGTAAAGGCGAAAAGGCCGAGCTTGCCATAACGCAGATCATAAGAGAGGACGCAAATTTACTCTACGGCTTTTTAGACGCAAACGAGCAAAAGATGTTTGAGATGCTTATAAAGCTAAATGGCATCGGAGCTAGCACAGCGATGGCGGTTTGCTCAAGCCTTAGCTCGCAGGCATTTACAAACGCCATAATAAGCGGCGATGCGGACACTTTTAAAAGTGTACCAGGCATCGGACCAAAGACAGCTAGGCGCATAATAGCCGAGCTAAGCGATGCTAAGCTTATAAGCGACGAGAGCGTGCCAAGCTACCAAAATGAGGCGCTTTTGGCACTTGAGGCGCTTGGCTTTAAGCGTGAGAAGATAGTGAAAATTTTGCCTGATTGTAAGAGTGAAAACACGAGCGATCTTATAAAAGAGGCACTTAAAAAACTAGGATAAGGATAAAAAAGATGAATTTAGGCGTGATATTTGGAGCAAAGAGTTTTGAGCATGAGATAAGCATAGTAAGCGCGATAGTTTTAAAAAACGTCCTAAAACAGGAGCTAAAATTTATATTTTGCGATGCAAATAGGGACTTTTACCTGATCGAGCAAAAGGATATGAGGGCAAATTTCTTTAGTTCTGGCAAATACAAAAACTCAAAGAAGCTATCTTTAGCAAAGGGCGGCTTTTACATGCACTCGCTTTTTGGCGCAAACAAAGTTGAATGTGACGTCATTATAAATTTGATCCACGGTATGGACGGCGAAGATGGCAAGATAGCGGCACTTTTTGACTTTTACGGGGTCAAATACATAGGTCCAAGGCTTGAAGCAAGCGCGCTTAGTTACAACAAAGAGCTTACTAAATTTCTAGCGCAAAAGGCTGGTGTGAAGGCGCTTGACTATGAGATGCTAACTCGTCAAAGCGAGCCAAAATTTCACTATCCTATTATATTAAAGCCAGCAAGGCTAGGCAGTAGTATCGGCGTGAGCGTCGTGCATGATGATAGTGAGCTTGCCTACGCAAAAGACGTAGCGTTTGAATTTGACAAAGATGTTTTAGTAGAGCCCTTTATAAAAGGTGTCAAAGAGTATAACTTAGCTGGCTGCAAGATCGATGGAAAGATCAAATTTTCTATCGTTGAAGAGCCAAAAAAGAAAGAATTTCTTGACTACGAGCAAAAATATCTAAGTTTTTCAAATGAAAATAAGGTAAAAGAGGCGGAAATTTCTGAAGAGCTAAAGCAAAAGCTTAAATTTAACTTTTCTAAAATTTATGATTGTGGATTTGACGGAGCGATCATTAGATGCGACTTTTTTGTGATAGATGACGAGGTCTATCTAAACGAGATCAATCCAAACCCAGGCAGCCTTGCAAACTATCTGTTTGAGGACTTTGAGAGCACACTAAATGCCCTTGCAAACTCACTTCCAAAAGAGCGTGAGATAAAGATTGATTATAAATTTATAAACTCGATCACTTCGGTAAAAGGTAGCGGCAAGCTCTAGTTTATTTAGCGATATATAAAGTAGTTTGTGATATTTTACGTAAAATTTTACATAAAGAGCGACAATGGTAACTTTTACAAAAGATGAAATTTATACAGCAACCGAGGTGGTTAGAAATTTTAGCTCTGTCCTTTCTCGTGTGGGAGCTAGCGAGCTAAAGCGCGCTGTCATCGTTAAAAACAATAAATTTGAAGCTGTCCTTTTAAATATGGAGGAGTACGAGCGCCTTTGCGAGGCAGTAAGCGTGCTTGAGAGCATTTATGCTGCTAAAAAGAGAGAAAACGATGGCGAGTAGGGCGGTAAAATACGGCTCAGACGAGTATGAGATCAGCTACGAAGTAGTAAATCCAAAATGCAAAAAAGTAGTGCTCTTCTTGCACGGCTGGGGCGCAAACAAAGAGATAATGAAAAAGGCTTTTGGGCACTATCTAAATGACTTTTGCCACGTATATATCGACATGCCAGGCTTTGGTAAAAGCTCCATTTTTAAGCCTTTAAAAACAAGCGACTACGCAAAAATCGTTGCAAATTTCTGTGACGAGCTACAAATAAAACCAGACATCATCGCAGGACATAGCTTTGGCGGCAAGGTCGCAACACTTCTAAAACCACCATATCTAGTGCTTTTAAGCTCTGCTGGTATAGTCGTCAAAAAGCCATTTATCGTGCGAGCAAAGATAGCAATTTTTAAAATTTTAAAGATATTTGGCTTTGGTAAATTTTACAAACTCTTTGCCACAAAAGATGTGAGCGGCATGAGCAGAGTGATGTATGAAACCCTAAAAAACGTCGTTGATGAGGATTTTACAAAGC
>NZ_PPBR01000112.1:0-534 GCF_002913545.1 Campylobacter concisus
TTCCATCAGTTACTCCGCTTGTGCCAGCTTGTGCTTGGAATGAGAGAGTAGCTTATGATATGTTTGGACTAGTAGCTGAGGGTCTGACTGATACAATACGTCTATAATTAAGTGATGACTGGCCAGACGGCGTTCACCCACTTAGAAAAGACGCTATGGACCACAGCTACCGCCCTGATCCACTAGATCACAGACATCTGCCCGATTCCGAATTTTTCTTCCCAACAGGTGTCGCAGTAGAGGACGAACCACTTGGACCACTACACGTTACATCTGACGAGCCAGACCACATTTCACTTTTCTGTGTTGGCCACGAGATCATCGATGCTCACTACTTCTCATTTTGCGAACTCCGCGGGCTGGAGATGCTAGCTGTAAATAGTATTACTTATGTTCTAATGTGCTCTCTTGCAGAGAGCGTTTGTGGAATTTGTGGTGATGCTCACGCGATTGCGTGTATTGAAGCTTCAGAAATAGCTGTCATTCTTGAAATCTCTCTACGATTTCAAGTTCTACTTGTTATCGTTTTTTTAT
>NZ_PPBR01000113.1:0-977 GCF_002913545.1 Campylobacter concisus
CTTATAATGTATATATGATTGTGTTTTGGTCTTTACAAAATTTTAATATCATAAATACAATAATTCAGAATAATGCATGTAAAACAGTTATAAGGCTTTCAGATGGCAATTTATTGTCGTATAGACAAGGCAGTTCAACATTTTTAGTTTTCGATAAAAAAGGTAGCATTAAAATAAACAAGGACATAAAAAAAGATATAAATTTTATATTTGAAATTGATACGGATATGATAGTGTTACAGTTGTATTCTCGTATGCAAATTTATAATAGACAAGAAGATAAATTTTTAGAAATTCAAAATGATTATAATATGATCGAAAAAATAAAGGATAATTTATATGTCATATTCTCTAGTTCTTTAAATAGGATAACAAAAAAATATTATAAGATAGCAATTGTAGATAAAAATTTAAATATTATTAAAGAGTTAGATATTGCAGAAGAATACTATAGCGTGACTAAAATTTTTGATGATAAGTTAATTGTATTTACTACAAAAGGAGATATTTTATTACTAGATTTAATTGATTATAAAATTACAAAGATAGATGTCGGTGAACTTCAAGAATTAAAATATGTAAAAATAATAAGATATGACAATGAAAGAATAGTTTTAGATGCGAAGTTAAATAATTCTACAAATCACATATTAGCCGAAATACACGGAAATAAAGTCAATAAAAAAATAGAATGTGCAAATATCACACCTTTAAGAAATGGAAATTATATAGTTCAAGATGATAAAGCTATGCTCTTTTTAGATAGTAAATATAGGAAAATAAAAAAATACAATGTGCCATATAAAGACGCACCACTCAACTTAGAAATGAAAAATGGAAATGTAGCTATTTTAATTAATGAAAATAAGGTTTGTATTTTAGATGGCAATGGAGAATACTTAAAGCAAATAGATAATATTGATAATGTATTGTCATTAAAAGATTTTGAAGATTTTTTAGTCATAGTTGATGAAAAG
>NZ_PPBR01000114.1:0-891 GCF_002913545.1 Campylobacter concisus
TATAGAAATTTTGAATATTTAAAAACATAAATTTAACAACGAATACTACAACAATTAAAATAGCAATATTAATTGTTGAATATTGCAAGCCAATACTAGAAAAAATAAAATTGATTATATTAACAAGATCGGAACTACTCTGAGTATCCAAAAGAGGAATAAAAAAACCGATTCCAACTATCTCAAAAAGTGCACTTATGATCATTATAAAGAATAAAATAAAAATTGGAATTGGGATATTTTCTCTAAAGTAATTTAATATCTTTATATTCATGTCTTATTGAAACCTATCAGCAAATTCAAAATCCATAATATACTTTCTATTAAAAGCTTCGGCAAATTGATCCTTATTGATTGTAGCCAAACCATTTTCAAAAGTACAATCAACAAAAGCTACTCTATTTTTTAGTGTTTCCTTTGCCTCGGATGTAAGCCCTGCTTTACATAAATCTATTAAGATCAACGGAGTATTAGAAGAAACAACTTCATTAAAAGATGTAGAATCAGCAAACGGAGTAATAACACAATCTACACTTTCTAAAAATTTATCCATAGGGCATTCATCCACATAACTAACATTATTAAATAATGATAATACCTTATCCTTAGGCCTTAAGGCCCCTTTTGGATGTGATTTTATACATACTTCGTAATCTTCGCCTATTAACTTTAATAACTTATATTTAAATTCGAAATATTGCAAATCACTATGGTTAAAAATAGCCCTTCTGTTGACCCATAAATTTGAAGAAAGTATCCCTATTTTTTTAATATTTTTACCTTCAACAACCACATGCTCTTTATTGCTGCTACAACCAACACTTTTTTTTGTTTTAAGACACTTAAATTGTATGTTTAGCCCGTATTTATCTACCCTTTTATGTATTGTAT
>NZ_PPBR01000115.1:0-1464 GCF_002913545.1 Campylobacter concisus
TAAGGAGTAACTATGATAGTTAAGATCTCAAAGGGAGAAAAAGGCGTAGCTGATTATCTAAAAACTGGTAAGAAAAGAGATTCAAAGCTAACTAGAGATGAAAAAGATGATAGATTGCCACTGGCTGAAATTTAGATCTTATCGAGATGTCTGAAAGGCACCAGAGCAAGAAAAAGAATAAGAAATATAACTACTATCATATATCCTTGTCATTTACTTCAGAGGAGTGGAACAAGCTATATGAAAGTGGCAATATAGATGATCTTATAATGGATTTTTTGAAGCTCACTTTCCCAAATCACGACATAGATGAGCTACTTTTTTATGCTGAAGCTCATCTGCCTATAATCAAAGAAGAGCCATATATTCCTCGTCCAGAAGGGGCACTAGAAAATAGAACATTAAACAAGAAACATAAAAATGGCGAACCGCTAAAAAGAGAGCCTCATATCCATCTAATAGTCTCTTTTGAAAATATGAAATTTACTCATAGTGTAAAAACTGGTGGAGTAATATATACAAAAGGTGCATCCAAGCAACAAACAAAAGCTATCATGGCTAAATCAGTAGAGAAATTTAAAAGAGTGGTTAATGACATCTTATCTAACAAGTATGGTCTAAATAATATAGAACCTTTAAGCATGGATGAAGATCAACTAGAAAAACAATACGAAAGCTTTAAAAGTGCAGCACAAAAGGTTAAGAAAGGCAAAGAAAAAGATACGCAAATGAAGATAGAAACAGATGTGGTAATCGAGCCAAAAGACAGCACAAAAGAGCAAAACATAAGTGTTGAAGAGCTGCTAGCTGATGCTAGAAATTCTACAGCTGATTATCTATTAAGAATGATAGAAGAAGATGCGAGTTTCAAAAAAGACTATTATGATAGAGCAAAGAGGCTTAATGCGATAGATATAAGAGAATTTTTACCTATGATCAATGCAAAATTTAACATCACCACAAAACCTAAAATAGTAAATGACAAATATAAAGTAAGTGTAGATGGGTTTAAGGGAACTTATAATCTAACTGATCTAATGTGTAAGATAGTCTATAATGGCAGAAAAGGAGCATTATTTCATGTAGTTAATGAACTAGAGCAAATGCTTATAGAGCTTCAAGCTAATAAAAATGAGCCAAAGATAACATTAAGTGTAAGTAGTGACTTTAGCACGCCAAATAAGAACCCAAAAACTCAAGTGCTAAATAGCTGGAAAACGATACAAATAGAGCCATATAACCTAAAATCGGTACTTAAAAACTATTCAGCTATATCAGTGGCAAGTTTCAAAGATAAAAGTGAAGAAGCTAACGATATTGATGGTATAACTCCTACACTTATATATGATATAGATAACTCTAAATTTACTATAAGTGATGCTCAAAATTTACTGCAAAGCAAAGGAATAAAGGGCTTTATATATCCAACAAGCTATCAAGCACCAGATGCAAAAGTAGAGAAAT
>NZ_PPBR01000116.1:0-440 GCF_002913545.1 Campylobacter concisus
GGCATAGGTGATGGCAGACAAGGCGACTTTTATCTAAATTTACCTCTTTATAAAGACCTTTTCGCGCTTCAGCTTTGGGGCTATAAAAAGCTAAGAGACGAGGATAATTACAAAGGCGGCTATCAAAAGAGTGATAAGAGAAATTTAAGCGCAAAGCTTTGGATCACTCCAGATGAGCACAATAAATTTTTCATCCTTGGCTCAAGTGAAAAACACGACTACTCGCGCACCATTGGCAAAACAGCCACTATAAAGACAAATAAGGTTTTAAACGCCTATGACTACGAGAAAAAGAGCTATGGTGTGGGCTACCTTGGTGAATTTGATAGCCTAAATGCCGATATCAGCTACATTTATGATGAGACGCAAAGAACGAGCCTTTTTGACAGCCTCATACCTGCAAAAGCTAAAAATCACAACTTCAACTCTAAATTTACAAT
>NZ_PPBR01000117.1:0-14362 GCF_002913545.1 Campylobacter concisus
AAAAAAAGAATCGCTATATTTTGAGATCAAAAAAGTTCTTTATCTTTTTTGATCTCACTAATTAATTGAAAAATTTAATAATGTTTTATTGGTTTTAACTCCTAAGAAAAGCATATATCGATCCCAAAAAGTCATTTTGATATATAAACATAGTCTTTTTAAGCCATTTTTCATCGCGCTTTGTCACTATTCGTTTTATCTCCTCTAAGTTGCCATCAGCCTTGTTTATGCCACGCTTTGTCGTGAAAAATGCCTTGTAGCCATGCTTTTTAGCAGCACTTAGATACTCGTCATTATATTTGCCTCTTGGCCAGCAAAGTGCCTCATCCTCAAAGCCAAAATTTTTCTTCATAAACTCACGGCAAAGACCAAATTCCTCATCCAAGCTAAGCTGCCCAAAATATCCATCAAAATGCCCATGCGTATGCGAGTGAAAGCTAAAACAGTCACTCATCTTCTCAATCTGCTCTAAATTTAAGATCACGTCTTGTGGTCTGCTCAGAGCTACATTTTTACACTCACTATGGCTGCCATTTAAGAAGGCTCCATGACTTATCTCATGGGCTTTTTTCGCCGCTTCTATCCAGCCAGTGACTATAAACATATTTGCTTTTAGTCCAAAGTCTTTCACGATAGGATAGGCATAGATGTAGTTGTCCATCCAGCCATCATCAAATGTTATGCAAACGCTCTTTTTAGGCACTTCAAGCTCGCCTTTTTTGTATGCGATAAATTCATTTATGCTTAGTGTTTTATAGCCATTTTCGGCTAGAAATTTCATATGCGATCTAAACTCATCCACGCTACTAGCGATAAATCCGCTCTTTTCAAGCACGTGGTGATACATCAAAACTGGTACGCTCATTTTTACCTTTTACAAAATTTCATTTTTTATTTTTGTATTCTAACAACCTATTTATTAAAAACTATGTAAAATACGCCTTAAATCAAACTAAAGGAATTTGTTTTGTTTTACCTTTTACAATACATACTTTTTTATCCCATATTTAAATTTATAAGTTTTTTTAGAAAACCATCTGATAAAATTTTAATCATACAAACTGCCAAGATCGGCGACTATGCAAATTCGACTGTTATTTTTGAGCCTTTGGCTAAATTTGATATATTGCTTGATGAGATAAATGTTGCTTTTGCCAAACATGACAATAGGATAGATAAAATTTTTATAATAAATGATATAAAAAAGAAAAAAACTTCCAAGCTAAGACTAGCATTTGCACTTTTTAAACAAAACTATAAAGATGTTTATGTCCTTATGCCAAATAGTCTAAATCTTTTCTTGGCACGTTGCACTTTATCCAAAAACATAGTAACTATCAAACATTACGCTACTTCTAGTAGCTTTAAACTATTAGCTTTTGGTATGAAAAAAATTTCACATACATTAAATGACTTAACACTATCAACATATCTAAAGATGATAAACGTCAATGAGTTAAAATTTGAAAAACAACTGCAAAAACCACTGTTTGCGCCATCAGAAAATATTATCAAAAGCGATAAATTTAAGGTAGGTATAAGTCTTAGTGCTGGCAATAAAATGAAAACACCACCTAATCAAACTTGGGAGAAGATCTTAAAAATTTTCTCTAAATTTGACTGTGAAATTTATGTTTTTGGTGTTGGTGATGAGGCTAAACTGCTGGAAAAACTAATTTTAGAAAGTAGTGAAAGAAATAGTTTTGAGGGATTAAAATTTATATCGATGATAGATAAGATCAAACTTGAAGAACTTCCGTTTTATCTATCACAGATGCAGTTATACATAAGCTCTGATACTGGAAACTACTATGTGGCTGATAGTGTGCACACTCCAACGATATGTTTAATGGGACCATGCTTTGCAAGTGAGCAAAGGGGAGTATTTGATTCGCTTATTATAAATTCCGCTTTATCCCCGATTAGTTCAGTGTTTAAAACTGTTAGAAATATAGATGCGAGTTCCTTTTTTGAGCTCAGCAAAGATGATCTAGAAAAGATTGAACGATTTGTCAAAGATCACTATATATCGCATCAACGCTGCGAATATAATTATCCAAACTAAAAGCATCAATAACTGCACTATCTGGCGCTTTTGAGCTTGGTTTAGTTAAATTTTCAAGACATTTTAAAAGCGACATTGGGTCTCTTTGGACTATGAAAAAATCTTCTTTTTTTGATGATATATTATAAATTTCTCTTATAACTGGTATATTTGAGTAAATAACGCCAAGGCCACAACTAAGTCCTTCTATGACAACCCTTGGCAATCCTTCATCGCTTGAAAAGCCTAGTACGTAGTCACAATTTTTATAAATTTCTCCCATTTGTTGCACAAATCCCAAATATTGTGCTTTACCAGATTTTATTAGCATATCAAATTTCTCTTTTGCACCAGGTGTCAGCTCTCCACTGCCTGCAAAATAAACATCGACATCATCTCTTTTTAAAATAGTTAGCGCATCAAAGACCAGCTCATGTCCTTTGAGTGTTAGAAAATTTGCAGGCATTATTATATTGATATTATTTTTATCAAATTTTATATTGTCTATAACAGTTGCTTCGTTATTAACTATCACTGGATTATATATGATGTTTTTTTGTATTTCTATCTGTTTGGCATAAAATTCATAAGTTGAGTTTGAAACGCAAATGGGTATAAATTTTTGTTTATTTAAAATTTTAAGTTTAAATGGTTCTATGCGAGAGTTCTTTCTTAAATGCTGTATAACTTTAATGCCTAAAACATTTGCAGCTTCGATATAGGCAAGATTTGTTGAAAAGTGATTATTTAGATGAATTATGTCTGGTTTTTCATTTGAAAGCATAGCGATGGCATATTTATAATCTTTTTGATAAAGGTATTTAGCTAAAGCTTCTTTGCTAAATATACGCAACAGCTCTTTTATTATTTTTGCTGGCTGCCTCTTTGGCATAAATTTTATAAAGTTCACGCCAAGATTATTGATTATTTCAGATATATTTTGCTCACCAACTTTATAGTCATTTTCAAAAAAAACGCTAAATTGATATTTCTTGTATTTTTCTAGACCTTCTAAGAGATATATAAAGCTCTTTGTTCCGCCACCATATTCATGTCCAGTATCCACAAACAAAATTTTTTTCAAATCATTTCCTTGAGCATATCATAAACCTCTTTTTCATCAATTTGCAACATACATTTTTGAAATTTACACTTTTTGCCTACACATGGAGAGCAAGTGCGTGTTTTTTTAATAAATTTATGAATATCTATATCAAAATCTGGATTTGAATTTATAGGTGATGCCACCGCAAAAAGACCAATAGTTGGAGTTTTTAGGGCTGCTGCGACATGCAAAGGACCAGTATCTGGCGTGATTAGTATATTTAGCCTTGAAATTAGTGCGGCTGCTTCTCTGATATTAAATTTACCAGCAAGGTTTAAAAGACGAGGATCATTTATCTTTTCCTCTAGCTGCTTAGTCACGGCACGCTCAGCAGGACTTCCTGTTAAGACTATGACAGTATCTCTATCCTGTAAAACAAGCCTTGCAAGTTTTTCCCATTTATCTATAAACCACTGCCTAGAAATAGTGCTAGCACCCATTTGAAAACCGACAATTTTACGGCTCTCATAGCCTTTTAGCGCCTCATCAACATTAGTAAAATCACTTGCCTCAAGGTATAAATTTAGACGCGTGTCACGACTTTGAATACCTATAAATTTAAGCTGTTCTAGACGGTTTAATACCACATATCTATCATCTCCATATGGCTCTGGAGCATTTGAGTGAAATGAGCTAAACTTATTATTTAAATTTGGCAGTTTAAATAGATATTTTGCCTCACTAAGAACAGCTAGTGGAGTAGCTTGCGGTTCATTTGAGTGCAAAATAAAAACTATATCTGGTGATAGTTTTTTTAATTTTTTTAAAATATCCAAAAACCCACTTTTTTTACCATCATATAATAAAATTTCATCAATGTTTGGATCGGTTTTAAAAAGTGAGGCTGTAGATGGATTTAGTAGCGCAACTACTTTTACATGCGGAAAAATTTGCTTAAACACTCGAAATACTGGTGTGTTAAAAATAGTATCGCCTAGTGCTGTGTTACTAAAAAAACAAACGGTTTGAAAAGACTCGGTTACCAGCTGCGTCTTTTGTATTTTTTTAAAATTTAAAATTAGACGTATAAAGTTTTCAAAGAGTTTCATATATTTTTTCCGTTTGTCTCACCATTGTTTGGATTGAGAAATTCTCTACTATAAAATCTCTAGCATTTGCGCTAAATTTGGCACGAAGATTGGCATCTTCTATGAGAGTTTTTAGAGCATTTTTTAAAGAATCTTTGTTGTCGTTCTCAAATAAAAGTCCAGTTTCATTATCTTTTATCGCTTCGCCAATGCCTCCTACATCACTACCTATACAAGGCACGGCACAAGACTGAGCCTCAAGCAATGCTGTGCCAAGGGCTTCCATTTTTGATGGCAAAACGAATAGATCAAAGCTACCTAAAAAATCGCTCACATCGGCTCTATTGCCAAGCATTAAAATGTTTGAGGTTTTTATATTCTGCAAATTTTCATATTGTGGGCCATCACCTACTACAACCAAAAAAGTATTTGGTAAATTTAACTCATTAAAGGCTTCAAATAAAATTTTGTGATTTTTAGCAGCTCTTAGCACTGCCACAATGCCAACTATAATGGAATTTGCTGGCAAGCCTAGTTGATCTCTTATATCTTTTTTAAAATGTGGAGTAAATTTATCAGTATCGACTCCAGTGTAGATAGTCTCTATTAAGCTTTCTTGTACTCCTTGAGATATAAGCTGAGCCTTGACGGCATTTGAAACAACAACGATCTTATCATTTATGTTGTAACTAAATGGCGACCTAATTGGCGTTTGCAAATGTCTAGTGCGAACTACCTTTGCACCAGTTATTTTACTAACTATGGCACCTATAATTCCATCTTTACCCGAGTGAGTTGAGATGATTTTTATCTTATTTTTCTTTACAAATTTGCAAATTTTTAAAATTTCAAGGATATTAAAAGATTTTTTAAGGTTAAACTCGACAAATTCACACTCTATCTGCTTTTCAAAACTTTTTGAGCCAGAGTTTAGCCCATAAAAAACTTTAAATTTGCTCTTGTCTAATCCGTTTATAACACGCTGTGTGCGGTGCTCTTGCCCGCCAAATCCAAGAGAGCTTTCAAGCTCTAGTATATTTATCATCGTTATTAGGGCCTTTTTTATAATATATACCAAGTGCCATACCTAATGTAAGGTAGAAAAGTTTTGCTTCGCTACTTCCAAAAAAACTACCAAATAGCAAGCTTGCAATAAAACCAAGTCCGCCAAAGAAAATCGTGTATCCAAATACCCTTAAAAGCGTATCATTATTTTTACTTACCTGAATGCTAGTTTTTAAATAACTTATCCAAATTCCAATAAATGCGAGAAGCCCAAATATGCCAAGCGAAAAAAACATTCCTAAAAATTCATTATGAACTTGAGAATAATCAGAAAAAGGCACATCTTGCTCGCTATTTAATTTTCTAATAGTTTTTCCATATAAAAATCTACCATATCCAGTCGGTACAAATGGCTCATGCATTCTATAAATAAGGACTGACTTCCACGAAGCTATTCTAGAAGGAACTGACTCAGTTAGCCCCATTTTAGAGTATGTCCCCATCTCTTTTGGAGATTTTTTCATGAGCTCAATGTATTTTGGTATTAGTGTCAAATTATATCTATCTGGAGATATGTGATGAGAAATCTCATAAAAACCAAAGATAAATATAACAACTAACGCACAAGATAATATTCTAATTTTATTTGATCGTATAAAAATAAAAAAAACAGCTACTAGCACAAATATAACACCTATATAAGTAGCTCTTGTATTGTTTGAAATGATGCTAACTAGTGAGATTACTAAAAAAAGAACCGCGAATGCTTTATTTTTTTTAAATGTTAAAAGAGAAATGGCACATCCAAAAGCATACACTGCCCAAATTCCAAACCTCTCGCCGCCACCATCGTAAATATATCCATCTAACAACCCACCAGTTCTATAACGAAAATCAAAGCCAACATTAGCCCATGTTATTATATTTATGACAGAATGCAGTAAAAGTGAAGAGAAAAATATATAAATATAAATTTTAATTTTGTCATATCCTAAATTCATAAAATAATAGAACAAAACGATCATAAATGCGACATTTTTTATAACACCCTTATTAACCTCTTTTAGTGTTTCATTTATATCTATGGTAAAAAAAAGTGATATATACGCTAATAAAGCTATGATAAAAAGTAGAGCTAGTGGAGCTTTTATTTTTAGTAAATCTTTCAAGCTCCATTTTTTATACTCTGTTGCAACGACTAAGAGAGTAAATAATGACATAGATATAGACTGTATAGAAGCTACTTTTGCCACTGGCAAAGAAAAGAGATAAATGGTAAAAAATATATATTTTAAATTTTCAAGCAAACTGTAATATTTTGTTAAAAATTTCATCATTTTTGATTTCCTCTGCTATTTTGTTCGGGCTTTGCAAGACTATGCACTCACCGCTGCCGTAGATTGGCGCCCATCTTAAAGGATTTGTTTTTCCAAATAAAACAATCGTCTTTACACCAAGCGCTGGGGCTAAATGTGCTACACCTCCGTCAAGAGTAAGAACAAATTTGGCTGCCCAGATATAACTTGCTAGCTCATCTAAACTTTTTGTTCTAGCAAAAACAACATCTGCCTTATGTGATATGTCATTACCAAAGTTAGTCTCTTCTGCACTAATGACAATATTTTTAAATCGTTGCTTTAGAAATTCTAAAATTTCTAAGATTTTACCTTCACTTAAGCGATTTTGTTCTACTCGTGATGAGATATGAAAAAATATAAAGTCTTTAAATTTTTCATTTTTTTCACTTGGCACGTAAAGTGTTTTTTCATCTTTAAAATTTACCCCAAGTGGTGTCAAGCATTGACAACATAGCATGGCTTCATGTAAGGACTGATCAAAATTTAACCTATCTGTTATGAGATGTCTATCTTCGTTTTGTTTGACTGCTCCTATTATCTTTTTAGCACGAGCCACTCTTGCAAAGATAGCGGCAGATGATGAATAAGAGCTTCTAAAAATAACAACTACATCATAATTCTCACGCCAAATTTGAAATAAAATTTTACACTTTCCAAAAAAAGCTTTAACCTTCGCGGCAATGGATCTCACATGCTTTGGCTTTGTATATGTGTATATTTTGTTTAAAAAAGGGTTGTTTTTAATAACACAAGCATTTAGACTATTTACTACGATATCTATCTGAGCCTGGGCGTAGGCTTTGCGCAACGCTTCAATGGCTGGCGTAGTGCAAATTAAATCACCTATGTTGTCATTTCTTATAAGTAAAATTTTCAAAATGTTCCTTCATTAAAATGGCAAATTATATCTAAGATTATTTTAAAACAAGCCAATTTTTAGGTTAAGGCATTTTTTTGTATTATTAAATAATTTAATATTATTTAAAAATGTTTTTGGCGGAGTTATAGATGAAAAAAATAGTATTTTTAAGAACTAATCCAAACGCAGTTGGAGGTGCTGAAAGATACTTAAGAAGGCTTGTTAAGGCCCTAAATGAGCTTGGTATCCAAACAGAAATTCGCTCATATCTTGGAGATGCTGGCATATCTTCTTGGAAAAAAGCTCTAAATTTTAACCGCCAAGTAAAACGCCAAAAAAAAGAGGACGAGTTTTATTTTAGCCTAGAGCGAGTAAGCTGCGCCGATATCTACAGGGCTGGAGACGGCGTGCACAAGGTTTATAGGGCGACAAAGAGCTTTTGGTGGCTAAACCCCCTAAACTTCGTCTATCCATACTTAGAGAAAAGATGCTTTAAAAACTCCCAAAAGATCATCACAAACTCAAATTTCATCAAAGAGCAGATCATCGCGACTTACGGCATAGAGCCAGAGAAGATCACGACCATTTATAACGGCGTAAATTTACCCCAAAGGGTGCAAAAAGCTGAGGCAAAGCTCGCACTTTGTGAGGAATTTGGACTTAAATTTGAGCTAGCGACCCTACTTTTTGTTGGAAATGGCTTTAAAAGAAAGGGGCTAAAAGAGTTTTTGCTCCTTGCTTCAAAGCTAAAAACGCCCGTAAATACGCTCATTGTGGGCAAAGACAAAAACATCTCAAGCTACAAACGCCTAGCTAAAAAACTTGGGCTAAACGCCTATTTTGTCGGCGAGCAAAAGAGCACGGCTAAATTTTATGAGGCGAGTGATATTTTTATCTTTCCAACGCACTATGAACCATTTTCAAATGTCGTGCTAGAGGCGCTTAGCTTTAAAAACGTGGTCTTTACAACGGCTCAAAATGGCGCTAGCGAGATTTTAGAAGATAAATTTGTACTTCAAAGCCCAAGTGACGAGAGCGCGCTGGAGTTTATAGATGAAATTCTCACAAACCATGGGCTCATGGCGAGCCTGCAAGAGAAGGCTTACGAGCTTTCTTTAAATTTTAGCATCGAAAAAAACGCCGCTCTTACGCTTGAAGTGATAAAAGACGCCTTAAAATGAGAGTTTTTATAGAGCTTCCAACCTGGCTTGGTGATAGCGTGATGGCAAGCGCTGCGATCGAAAATTTAGTGCAAAATGAGAAGAATTTACAAATCGTTTTTTTTGGCTCATTTGTAGCTTGCGAGCTTTACAAAAGCCATCCAAACTGCGAAAAAGTAGTCGTTGATGAGAGCAAAAAGGCTAAATTTAGATTTTTATCCCTTGCTAAAAGTGCTAAAAGTCTTAGTAAATTTGATCTAGCGCTTAGCTTTAGAAGCTCGTTTGCTAGTAAATTTTTGCTATTTTTTATAAACGCTAAGAAAAAAGCCATCTTTAAAAAGAGCAAAACTGTCCTTCATCAGGTGCTAAAATATGCAAATTTTGTAAAAAATGCCCTAGGCCTAAGCGAAATTTCTACTCAGCTAAAGCTACATTTTACACCTCAAATTTCAGCTAAAAAAACACTAGCTCTAAATCCAGGTGCGAGCTACGGAAGTGCGAAAAGATGGTACCCAGAGTACTTTGCGCAGGTGGCTTTAAATTTCAAAGATGAGTTTGAGATAGTCATCTTTGGTGGCAAAGGCGAGCAAGAAATTTGCGAGAAAATAGAGCAAATTTTAAAAGAAAACGGCGCAACTTGCCAAAATTTAGCTGGCAAAACCAGCGTCAAAGAGCTTTGTGAACGCATAGCTGGGCTTAGTAAAAATGGCATTTTCGTCACAAACGATAGCGGCCCTATGCACGTAGCTGCCGCCTTTCATGTGCCAACGATCGCTCTTTTTGGACCGACAAAATTTAGCGAAACCTCGCCCTGGGGCAATAAATTTGCAAAGATAGTGCATCTAAATTTGGCTTGCATGCCCTGTATGAAGCGAGTTTGCCCACTGAAAACGCACGCTTGTATGAAAGATCTAAAGCCACAAATGGTGATAGATGAGATAAATTTATTAAAAAAAGAGCTAGGCTACTAAGATAAGTGCCTAATAACCCAGCCAAAATATAAGCTTAAAGCTTCGCAGAGACGCTTGTTAGCCTATTTAATTCATCAAATGAAAAAATTACATTATCTTTAAACTTAGCTACTAACTCATCTTTGTTTTCGCTAAATTTTATCTCGCAGTTCAGCAAAAGTCCTTTTATAAAAAGTTTGTGATCAAGCTCATAGGCGCTTATACACTCATTTACTACGCTAACTACTTCGTTTGCTAAAACTGGCTCTTTAAAGATAGTCTCAGCCCTAAATGCAACGTACGCAGCGCCTCCGTCGTAATCAATTTTATAATAGCTTAGCTCGTCGCCAAGTGCCACGCAAGCAACCATGCTGAGCGTATGACCATTTACATTTTCGTCCAGATCAAACTGCGTCGTGCTAAACGCTTCAAGCCCAAATTTCTCGCCAAACTCACGCGCCCTATTTGCAAGGCTAAGCAAGCGCTCATCAAAGCCATTTACATTTTCATAGCCCCAAAGCCAAGTGTTTGACGAAAAGCTCTCAGAGCCGATAAACTGCATATCAAACTCTTGCTTGTCAAAGTAAATTTTGCCACTTTCAAAGTCAGCCTGCCACTTGCTAGCCTCAACCACTTGCTTAAAAAGCCGTTTTTGAAGCAGCATCGCTCTGCCAAGGCAAGCGCTAAAAAGCTCGCTCCAGTTACATTTATCTATGCCAAGCTCATCTAAAAAATGACCCTTTTTTCTAAAAATATCAAACATTTCTTGTCCTTAAATTTACGCTGATGCAGCGAGCTTTTCTATCTCCTCGCCCACATCGTCGCTTATGATAAACTCAGTCTTATAGATGAAAATTTCGCCAGTTGCTTCATTTTTTATCTTCAAGATTAGCCGTTTTTGATTATTTGGCGCATTTTTGCTAAAAACTAGCGAGTAAATTTGCTCCAGCTTTTGCCTGCTAAGCTCGCTAAGGCTCAAAAGCACCTCTAGCTCGGCATACTCTCTTACTTTTTGAGGGGCGCTCGCCTCGTCATTTTTGCTAAATTTAGAGTTTTGCTTTAGCTTTCTTGTCTTAAAGTCTAAATTTTGCGCATCTTCTAGGCTATAAACCTCATTTAAATTTGTCCTTACAAACTGATCGTCGCGCGAGATATTTATCCTAAATGCATAAGGCAGATCGCGTTTTGCCTCGTCTTTTACGATATCTTCGATATTGCCAAGCTCTCTTTCAAAGACGGCGATCTCGATGTTGCCGTGAAAGTCAAGTACATTTATAGTGCCCATTTTTTTGCCGCTTTTTGTGATCCTCGTGCTAAAGTCCTCGATCTTGCCGACCACCAAAATTTCAGCACTTTGTGGCAAGGTTTCAAACTCCGAGCTTAGCGTGTATTTGATCTTATTTATCTCGTCCTTATAGTCATCAAGCGGGTGACCTGAGAGGTAGATGCCAACGCTCTCTTGCTCAAATTTTAATATCTGCTTGATGTCAAATTCATCATCTATAGTGACGAAATTTATCTTCACATCATTCATGCTATCATCTTCGCCAAATAGGCTCTCAGCCGCATTTTTACGTATCTGGGCTGCATTTTTGCAAGCTTCTACGATATTTTCTACATTTTGTAAAAGCATCTTACGACTAAAGCCAAACTCATCAAAGCAGCCAGCTTTTATAAGGCTTTCAAAGACCTTTTTATTGACCTTAAATGGATCGATCCTTGAGACAAAGTCGTCCATGCTCTTAAACTCGCCCTTTGCGTCACGCTCAGCGATGATGTTCTCAATAGCTGCTCCACCAACACCCTTAATCGCTCCAAGTCCAAATATAATGCCATCATGATCACCATTTTTAACGACGCTAAATTCTTTGGTTGATTTGTTGATAGATGGTGGCAAAGTATCGATGTTTATGCGTTTTATCTCATCGATGTAGCGAACGATCTTATCGACGTTGCTCTCCTCGCTTGTTAGAAGTGCCGCCATAAATTCAGCCGGATAGTAAGCCTTTAGATAAGCCGTCTGAAATGTGACATAAGCGTAGGCTGCAGAGTGAGACTTGTTAAAGCCATATCCTGCAAATTTAACGATCAGCTCGAAAAGATCGTCCGCTTTTTGGCCATTTAGCCCCTTTGCCTCAGCGCCTTTTACAAACTCGCCCTTTAGTCTATCCATCTCTTCTTTGATCTTTTTACCCATCGCACGGCGCACGAGGTCCGCCCCACCAAGGCTAAAGCCGCCTATGGCTTGCACGATCTGCATGACTTGCTCTTGATAGACGATGACGCCGTATGTTGGCGCAAGGATCGGCTCAAGCTCCTTAAATGCGTATGTTATCTCCGCCTCGCCATGTTTTCTTTTGACGAAGTCATCAAGCATACCACTCTCCATCGGTCCTGGGCGGTAGAGTGCTAGCATCGCGACGATATCCTCAAAGCAGTCTGGGCGCAGGCTAGTTCCTAACTTTCTCATGCCCTCGCCCTCTATCTGAAAGATGCCGATGGCTTGGCCACTTTGTATCATTTTATAAACGCCAGAGTCGTTTTTATCGACCTGCTCCCAGATGATATCCCTACCAGTGCGCTGTTTAACGAGCTTGATCGCATTATCTATAACCGTCAGCGTCTTAAGGCCAAGAAAGTCAAATTTTATTAAATCAACGTCTTCTAGGTATTTGAGGCTATACTGCGTCACGAAGCGATCTTCTGGGCTGTTTGGCTGGCGAAATAGCGGGGTTTTGTTCCAAAGCTCTTCGTTTGAGATGACGACACCTGCTGCGTGCTGGCCGGCGTTTCTGTTCAGCCCCTCAAGATCAAGGGCAAATTTCCAAATTTTAGCCGCCTTTGGATTTTGACTTATTAGCTCAGCTATCTTTGGCTCTTTCTCGTAGGCATCTTTTAGCGTGATGTTAAGCTCATCAGGGATAAGCTTTGCCATCGCATCAGCCTCAGCATAAGGCATATCGCAGACTCTAGCGACATCTCTAATGACACCTTTTGCGAGCAATTTACCAAATGTAATAACGCCAGCAACGTTAAATTTGCCGTATTTTTGCGTGACATAGTCGATGATCTCGCCACGTCTACTTTGACAAAAATCCACGTCGATATCTGGCATGCTAACGCGCTCTGGGTTTAGAAATCTCTCAAAAAGCAGGTTGTATGGGATAGGATCAAGGTCAGTTATCTTTAGCGAGTAAGCGACCAAGCTACCAGCCGCGGAGCCACGTCCCGGGCCAACCGGCACGCCTCTACGCTTGGCCTCATTTATGAAGTCCCAAACGATCATCATATATCCTGGGAAATTCATCTTATTGATCATGCCGATCTCTATCTCAAGGCGCTTTCTATACTCTTCGTGTAAATTTTCAGGGACAAATTTCAGCCTCTCTTCAAGACCCTTTCTGCACTCGTGCTCGAAAAATACAGCGTCATTTTTGAAGCTATATCTGTTTTCTGGCTCTGGGAGGGTCAAATTTCTCTCCTTGGCGCACTCAAGAGTAAATTTAAAATTTGGCGGAGTTGGGTTGCCAAGCTTGATCTCAAGGTTGCACTTATCCACGATCTCTTGGGTGTTTTCTATCGCTTCAGGGATGTCTAAAAATAGCTCATTCATCTGCTCTTTGCTTTTGACAAAAAACTCATGGACGCTGTGGCGAAGTCGGTTTGGATCATCTAGAGTTTTGTTCATCGCGATGCACATGAAAACCTCGTGCGCAGCGGCTCTTTCTTTAAAAGTGTAGTGGGTGTCGTTTGTGGCGATGACCTTGATGCCAGTCTCTTTTGCGATACGCAAAATGTCATCGTCTATGCGTCTTTGATCGCCGATGCCGTGGCGCATGATCTCAAGGTAAAAATCATCTCCAAAAATTTCTTTATACTCAAGTGCGACCTCTTTTGCCCTCTCGTAGCCTTTAGCGCCAAATTTAACGTTGCGCTCGCTTAAATTTAGATGCCAGCTCACCTCGCCCTGCAAGCAAGCAGAGCTGCAAACTAAGCCCTCGCTATGCTCTTTTAAGATTTTTTTATTGATACGAGGATAGTAGTAAAAGCCCTCGATGTAGCTCATGGAGCTAAGATACATCAAATTTTTATAGCCAGTCTCATTTTTGGCGATTAATATGAGGTGAAAGCGCTGTTTGGTGCTCTTATCATCGAGCTGCTCGCCGTTATGCACGTATGCCTCGATGCCAATTAGCGGTTTTATCCCATTTTTTTTCATCTTTTTGTAAAAATCAATCGCGCCAAACATGTTGCCGTGATCCGTGATCGCTGCTGCTGTGTCGCCTCTGTCATGGAGCATATGAGCTAGCTCTTCTATCTTGTTAGCTCCGTCTAGTAGGGAGTATTCGGTGTGTAAATGTAGGTGTGTAAAGCCAGAATTTTCACTCATTTTTTATCCTTTTTAATGAGCGGATTTTACAAAATTTTGGCTAATAAGGCGCTTGATGAAAGCTTAATGATAGCTTTAAAATTTAGAGAATTTTCAGTCTGTGGCAAGAACAAAGCGCATGGTTAAGCTGTCACGCTGCACCATTTTGCGTTTGGGAAATTTTAAAATTAGAGCTGGCATATTACATTGTCAAATTTAACCTCGATAAAATTTTAAACGGCATGCGATAGTGCTAACGCACTGCATGCGGTTTATGACAAATAAACTCAAGCAAATTTTAAAATTTCATGAACGAGTAATTTCGGCTCTAAAATTTGAGCTAAGCTGCAAGCGAAGCCAAATTTTAGTAGTCAATTCTTACGAGTGAATGAAAGTTTAAAATTTGCAGAATAGCTTTATTAAATTTGTAAATTCTTTTTATTCAAAAGGGAGACAAGGGGACTTGAATTACGAAGCCGTCCCC
>NZ_PPBR01000118.1:0-1269 GCF_002913545.1 Campylobacter concisus
AAATTTTAGCTCTAAAAGCTGGCATAAAGACGATCTCAAATAGCGAGCAAAATATACTTATAACAAAAAATGATGACGAGAAGATCAGGCTAAAGTCACGTAGCAAGGACGATGACGATGTTTTGGCTGAAATTTTGGTCTATCTAAGAAAGGATAAGAAATGATAGATTGGGGAGTAAAGTACGCAGCGATTTATAAGAGCACAAAAGGGATGTTAAAGCCTGTTGAGGATATTGATTTTGTCGATATCGACTCACTTTATGGACTAGAGAAACAAAAAGAAATTTTGCTAAAAAATACTAGAAATTTTATAGCTGGCGACGAGGCAAATCACGTGCTTCTTTGGGGCGAGAGAGGATGTGGCAAGTCAAGCCTTGTAAGGGCTGTTTTTACTAAATTCTATAAAGAGGGACTTCGCATCATTGAGATCGGCTGCGAGGATCTAAAATACCTTGGCGATATTATCGATGAGATCAGAAAAAGCGAGTTTAAATTTATCATTTTTTGTGATGATCTAAGCTTTGAAAATGGCAGCAATGAGTATAAATTTCTAAAGCCTATAATGGATGGCTCTATCCAAAAGCCGCCAAAAAACGTACTTTTATACGCTACATCAAATCGTAGACATTTAATAAGCGAGTTTAAAAGTGAAAATGAAAACTCAGAGCTAATTGACGGCGAAATCCACTACAGCGACGCAGCTCAGGAGAAAATTTCTCTCTCAGATCGCTTTGGCCTTTGGATCAGCTTTTATCAAGGCAACTACGACGAGTATCTAAAAATGGTTGATTTTTACTTTAAAGACTATAAAGGCAATAAAGATAAGCTTCATACGCTTGCTAAAAATTTCGCAACACTTAGAGCCAGCAGAAGTGGCAGAACAGCAAAGCAGTTTTATCTTACATTTAAAGAAAATTTAAAATGAGATCAACTGATCTGTTTTTAGCCCTGCTAAATCACAAAAGTAGAAATTTTGACGAGCTAAAATGGCCAGGCGAGGGCACTTTTGAGGTTATTTTGGGCGCTATTTTAGTGCAAAATACCAACTGGAGAAACGTTGAAAAAGCGCTGGATAATCTAAAAAAAGCAGGCAAAGATAGCCTGCAAGGCATTTGCATGCTTGAAAACAGCGAGCTTGCCACGCTTATAAAGCCAAGTGGCTTTTACAACACAAAGGCAAAACGGCTAAAGACGCTTTGCTTAGCTATAAAAAACGAATTTGAGAGCTTTGATAATTTTAAAGAAAACGCTAGCCGCGAGTGGCTCATA
>NZ_PPBR01000119.1:0-555 GCF_002913545.1 Campylobacter concisus
TGCTTATAGAGCTGCCTTTGACTCACGTAGCAAAGATCCTATGCCGCACCTAAAACCAGCTATCGATAATGGTCTTTGGATGTGTGTAAAATGCCAAGAGTGTGCTGATCGCTGTCCAAAAGGCATAAGCGCATGCGCTGACATAACTGATCTTCGCATCATGGCTATACAAAAGGGCTTTAATGAGGGCATGGGACCAGATCACGCTGAGGCGTTCTTAACTGATCTAGTTGATGGCTCAGGCAGACTAAATGAGGTTAGACTTGCACTTCGTTCAGAAGGCGTTATCAAAAATATGGGCAAACTAGACATCGCTGCAAACTTAATGCTTGCTGGTAAGATGAATCCGCTTCATGTATTTGGCGAAGAAGACATAGAAGGTCATGACGATCTAGTAAAAATGATAAATGCGGCTCGCAAAGCTGCTAGTACGGAGTAATTATGCAAAATGAATTCGCTTTTTTCCCAGGATGCGTACTCACTCAAGCAGCTAAAGAGGCTAAGATGCCGCTTGAGGCCATCGCTCCAGTACTTGGCTGGAAGCTTCACGAGATA
>NZ_PPBR01000120.1:0-146677 GCF_002913545.1 Campylobacter concisus
TAGGAGATGGTTTAAAGAAACAGGTATATAATAACCGAGTTATTAGAAATATTACTTGAAAGGAAATCTATGCAAAAGATTGTTCAAACAACCTGTCCGTATTGCGGAACTGGTTGCGGCATAGACCTTATCGTAGAAAACGGTAGGATAGTCGATGCAAAGCCGACTGAGAACCACCATGTAAATGATGGCGAGTTGTGCTTAAAAGGTATGTTTGGTTGGGAATTTGTAAATTCTCCAAAACGTTTAACTAAACCAATGATGAGAAAACTAAACGGAGAGTTTAACAAAGAGGGCAAACTTGAAGAGGTTAGCTTTGAAGAGGTTTATGAATTTTTAGGAAAGACTTTTAAAAATAGCGTTGAAAAATATGGTCCAAGCTCTATCATGGGCTTTAGTTCAGCTCGTTCAAACAACGAAGACAACTATGTATTTCAAAAATTCTTTCGTGCTTTAGGAAGTAACAACGTAGATCACTGCGCTCGTCTTTGACACGCTCCAACAGTGGCAGGTCTTGCCAGCACCCTTGGAAACGGAACGATGACAAATGATCTTGTTGAATTTGCGACTGATACAGATGTATTTTTACTAATAGGCACAAACACAAGCGAATGCCACCCTATCATCGCTATGCAGATGCAAAGAGGTTTAGAGCGTGGTGCAAAAATGATCGTTGTGGATCCAAAACGCACCGATATGGCTAAAAAAGCCGATATATTCTTGCAAATTCCAGTTGGCTCAAACATCAAAACACTAAACACAATGATGAACGTCATCATCTCTGAAAATTTACAAGATACAGAATTTATCGAAAAATATGCAGAGGGTTTTGAGTATCTAAAAGAAGCCGTAAAAGACTTCACTCCTGAGAGATTTGAGCGTGAGACTGGTGTCAAAAAAGAGCTTATCACTGAGGCTGCTAGGATGTATGCAAAAGCTGGCAGTGCTGCTATTTGCTACACTATGGGTATCACTCAGTTTAGCGACGGCACATCAAATGTATTCTCGCTTTCAAATTTAGCGATCCTAACAGGAAATTTAGGTAAAAAAGGCGCTGGAGTAAATCCACTTCGTGGACAAAACAACGTTCAAGGCTCATGCGATATGGGCGCACTACCTAACGTCATCCCAGCAGGTGCAGTAAATAGCGCTTACGCACAAGAGCAAGCTCGCAAAGTTTGGCACTTCGAGCTTAATCCAGTGCCTGGCTTTAAACTAACATATGCACCTGATAAGATGGATAGCGGCGAGCTAAAAGTGCTTTATGTTTACGGCGAAAACCCTGTTATGAGTGACCCTTGGACAGAGCACTTTGTGCATGCTACGCACCACCTAGACTGCTTTATCGTGCAAGATCTATTCTTCACTGAAAGTGCTCAAAAGGCCGATGTCGTCTTACCTGCAGCTGGTTGGGGCGAGAAAGATGGAACATTTATCAACACATCTCGCCGCGTTCAAAGAACTAGAAAAGCAAGCGAACCAGTAGGTGGCGTAGAGCCTGACTGGAAAGTAGTTTGTAACATCGCAAAAGCTATGGGACTTGAAGGATTTGACTTCTTAAGTGCAGAAGAGGTTTGGGACGAGCTTAGAAAACTAATGCCTAAATTCTTTGGCGGTATCAGCTACTATAGACTTGAAAAACTAGGTGGCATCAGCTGGCCATGCCCTGATGAAGATCACCCAGGCACACCTGATCTTTATACTGATCACAAATCAATGCTACCTGATGGTAAATTCCGCCTAGCTCCAGTGCTTTATGCTGATGATAAAGATAAGCGTGCGAGCATGGAGGCTGAATTTAAAGCCAAAATGCATATACCTGATGGCTATCCAGTAGGCTCAGGTGCGATGAGCGAAGTGCCAGATGAGGTCTATCCTTGCTTATTTACAACAGGTAGAAAAGTCTATCACTACCACACAGGTACGATGACTAGAGAGTGTCCACCGCTAGAGTATGGTGCTGGTATCGAAGGTCCGCTAATCGAAGTAAGCCCTGATATCGCAAGAGAAAGAGAGCTAGAAGATGGCTGCTATGCAATGGTAGAGAATAAACGTGGCAGGATCGCAGCTAAACTTCGCGTAAATCCTGACCTTAGAGAAAGTACGATATTTACGACTTTCCACTATAGTGAGGCTGACGGTAACGAGCTTGCAAACGCACAAGACCACGACCCACTCTCAGGTATCACACCTCTTAAGATCACTATAGCTAACATAAAAAGGTTAAGCGAAGAGGAGTATATAGCATTTAGACAACAAAACGAGATGTCTATGCACTCTGAAAAACCTTATCTTTCACCTGTTAGATCATAATCTCAAGGGCGCAATGCCCTTGAATCATACAATTTCATAGAAATATTTTCTCTTATCGTCTGCATTTAAGCTTCAACTATAAAAGTTCTTCTTTGATCAAAAAATTACTTATAATGTGTATATATTTTGTATTTCTAACACTAATAAATATGACGAATATCCGCTTTTACAAAAAAAATGAATTAAAAAATCAAAAAATTTTAAAACAACTATAAATTTGTTTATAAGATCAAGAACAAATAAATTTTTCAAAACTAAAGCATAAAAACGACTAGAAAAATTTAAGTAAAAAAAGCATATCTAAACCTATATTTTAAATTTTAAAAAGCAAATTTTTGGCTCCGTTTTTTCGCGGCAAAAAGTGTGCTTGTTTTCTGCAAAGACCTGCACTATTTAAATTTAATAGATCAAATTTAAAAACTAGCGCTAAAAATTTAAAATTTAATCCTTCCAAAGCCACCATTTTAGCTTGGCTTTATCTGGGTGCGGAGTGTTTGCGTAATAACAAACCATGCGGTAAACGTAGAGGATGCACCTATCGTTGCCTCGCCCAAGCGCCTTTGTGCGTTCAAACATCTCCTCAGGGTCCGCGCCCTTTAGCGAAGCGATATCCTTGTAGCCCAGCGCCAGCAAATCAGCCTGCGTCGCCTCGCCGACATAGGGGATTTTCTTAAAATCGCTCAAAATTTACCTCAAATTTCTTTTAAATTCCGCCAAGCTCACCGTAATTAAATTTTATTCGCGCGTTGTAAAGCTCGCTAAGTTTCATCTTGCTACTACGCTAAGTCGCTATCCAAGCTTCTGGCGAGGTGGTTTAATTAAATTTTCTTACGCGAAAAGCCATGCTTAAAATGATTTTAGATCAAATTTTATGCAAGCTAGTGCGCTAAATTTGCTCCAAAATGCGTTCGCAAATTTCTCTTGGGTTTGCGTTTTCGTAGATCGGCCTGCCAACGACGATAAAGTCGCTGCCCTCTTGCTTTGCGCTAACTAAATTTGCAACCCTCTTTTGATCGCCCGCACTCTCGCCAAAAGGCCTAACTCCAGGGCAAAGCGTGATGAAATTTTGATTTGTCACGTCTTTTATGAGCTTGCTTTCGAAGACCGAGCAGACCATACCGTCAAGCCCTGCTTCAAAGCTCATCTGGCTAAATTTCCTAACCGAGCGAGAAATAGTATCGTTATAAACCGCTTCAAATTCGCTCTCGCTAAAGCTAGTAAGTGCTGATACAGCAAGCACTAAAGGGCGATTTTGCAGCGCATTAAGACGCTCCATAACGGTCTTCATCGCTCGCTCGCCAGCGCTTGCATGCAAATTTATCATATCCACGCCTATCTTTGAGACGACCTCAGCGGCGTCTGCCATGGTGTTTGGGATATCGTAAAGCTTTAGATCAAGGAAGATTTTAAACTTCCCTGCCCCTTTTAGCTCCTCTATAAATTTAGCTCCGTCTCTAAGGTAGCTTCTAAGCCCCACTTTTAGCCAAAGATCAAGCCCTTTTAACTCACGCACGAGGGCTAAATTTTCATCCTTGCTAGCCATGTCAAGAGCGACACAGAGCCTCATAGATCGCCCTTTATCTTATCTAGCACACCGTTTATAAATTTTGGCGCCTGATCGCTTCCAAGCTCCTTTGCAAGCTCGATCGCCTCGTTTATGATGACGGCTTTATCGGTCTGGCTAAATTTCATCTCATAAAGCCCAAGTCTAAGGATAGCAAGCTCAGTTGCGCCAACCTTGCTAAAGTCGCCATCTTTTAGGTGTGGTTTTAAAATTTCATCTAGTTTTTCTTTATTTGCAAGCACCTCTTTAAAGGTCTGTTGCGCCTCGTTTTTGCGCTCATTTCTTATCTTTTTCTCTTCTAAAAATTCCTCTTCAAACTCCGCAGTTACGGGGTTTATCTCGTTTGAGTAAAGTAGCGAAACGATGGCTTGTCTCACTTGATGACGTGTGGCCATTTTACTCTCCTAGCTTTTTGTATAAATTTAGCATCTCTATAACGCCCGTCATCGCTTCAAAGCCTTTGTTTCCAGCCTTGCTGCCAGCTCGCTCTATCGCTTGCTCGATGTTATCTACCGTTAGCACGCCAAATGTGACTGGTTTTGCGTATTTTAGCGTCACGTTTGCGATGCCTTTGGTGGTCTCAGCGCTTACATAGTCAAAGTGTGGCGTTGCGCCTCTTATCACCGCTCCCACGCAGCAAACCGCGTCAAATTTACCGCTTGCAAGCACCTTTTCAAGCGCCATAGGTATCTCAAATGCGCCAGGAACTAGTACTAAAGTTAAATTTTTCTCGTCGCCGCCGTGACGTAAAAATGCATCTTTTGCGCCCTCTACCAAGCGGTCTGTGATAATGTGGTTAAACCTTGCGTTTATGATCGCTATCTTTTCGTTGCCTTTTAGGGCTAAATTTCCCTCGATTATTTTCATCTTTTCTCCTTTATTTTTTATGCAAGTTTAGCAAAAGCTTGTTTAAAAATAGACCCTTCGTCAAACTATCTTTAGCATGATGACGCTAAAGATGATGAGCGCTAAAAACAAGGCTTTTTTAAAATTTATCTTCTCACCTTCAAAAACTACGCCTACCACGACTGCTCCGATCGCTCCGATGCCTGTCCAGATCGCATACGCCACCGACATAGCGATAGTTTGCATAGCATAGCTAAGTAGCGTTAGAGAAAGGGCGAAATTTCCAAGCAAAAGGATGAAATTTGCCCATTTTTTTACACCTGTGCTTTTTGAAAATTTCGTGATAAAAAAGACGCCAGAAACCTCGCAACATCCAGCTAGTAAAAGCGCTAAAAAGTGGATCATTCTTTTATGCCTTTTAGTCCAAACACGCCTAAAATGAGCGTCGCTATAAAAAATAGCCTAATGAAATTTGGCAAAGCCCCACTTGCTACGTAGTCGCTAACGATCTCAGCTATGACGATAAAAGCTGTTCCAAAGCCCACAAATACAGCATAAGAGATGCTTACTGGCAGATACTTTAAAGCTTTCATAAACGAGACAAAACTTATACTTACAAGCAGTGTCGTAAGCAAAAATTCACTTAAATTTGATGCGTGCTTTAGCCCATACGCCCAGCCACACTCGGCCACCGCGCCAAGAAATATCCACAAAAAGCCCTTAGTTTGCATCGCCTAGAGCGTCTTTTATCTTAAAAATTTGAGCGATATTTGCATCAAGCTCGTCTAAATTTAGCATATTTGGCCCGTCACATAGTGCTTCGCAAGGATTTATATGCGTCTCATAGAAAAATCCATCCACCCCAACGCTAGCTGCCGCTCTTGCAAGATACGGCACAAATCTAGCGTCGCCACCGCTCTTTTCACCAAGTGCGCTAGGCATTTGCACGCTGTGAGTAGCGTCGAAAATGACTGGCGCAAACTCTCTCATCAGCACCAAATTTCTCATATCTACGACTAAATTTCCATAGCCAAAGGTGCTTCCACGCTCCGTTAGCCACACGCCGTTTTTCTTTGCGACCTCGTATCCATCGCCACTCACACCCCTTGTCTCAAGCACCTTTTTAACAGAGTGCTTCATCGCAGACGCCGCTAAAAACTGCCCTTTTTTGATATTTACGACCGCTTTTGTCTTTGCAGCTGCCACGAGCAGATCAGTCTGGCGGCACAAAAATGCTGGAATTTGCAGCACGTCCGCAACCTCGCCTACAGGTGCTGCCTGATAGCTCTCGTGGATATCGGTTAAAATTTTAAAGCCAAATTCTTTTTTTACATCAGCTAAAATTTCGCAGCCTTTTTCGAGTCCAGGCCCGCGAAACGAGCTAATGCTCGTGCGATTTGCCTTGTCAAAGCTTGATTTGAAATAAAAATCTATCCGCTTATCTTCGTTAAATTTAACTAGCCTTTTTGCCACTTCAAAAACTAGCTCCTTGCTCTCGATGGCACAAGGCCCTGCTATTAATATCATTTTTTCTCCTAAAATTTTATTTAAATTTATTGATCCACTCTATCAAATACGGTCTGTCATTGTTCGACGGATTTTCATACCATTCTTTACAAAGTTTATAATATATGCCGTTTATAAGTATCGGATCGGCATAATAACGAGCTTTATCATACTCTGCGTTCGCCATTACAAGCGCAGGATAATTTAATCCGAGATTATATTTGCTATATCTTTCATTTTGCAGCCTGCTTATCTCGTCTGCGTCCACTTCGCCGCTGGCTAAAATTTTTCTCATGACAAATCTTGCTATTTGTCCAACTTGTAGCTCTGCGTATTCATCTTGATTGTTTTTATTATCAATATATTCTTTAGAAAATTGATAATCGTGTGCAACTATTTTGCGTTTTTCTATTTCTTGTTTTTCTGTGCCTTTTAACTCTTTTTTGTCAAATAAAGTTAGCATCTGATAGGAACGCATAAAAAGCTCTGACGTATCGGCCACATTACCACTTACTTCTAAAATTGGTTTTAATACGGAATTTAAAAAGTCATCATTAGCAATCATTCTAAAATCAAATTCCAATCCCATTTCAAGCATCATCTCATTTAGATCAATAAAGCAAGGTTGCAGAGCATATAAAATTTGTTTGTTTATTTTTGGAGACGCAAAAATAATATTGGCTTTTTTAACACCAAAATATCCATAAATACACATAGCTGCTCTTGTGCATTTTTTTACAACTCTAGCCACTGTTTCATCAAGCCCACCATAATTTAGCCCAGACTCATGAAAAGCAACATCAACTGCGTAAATTTCACTAACTCCATCTCTCACGCAAACGCCAAGCGCATCACACTCTGCTTGTTGCAAAAGTTGTTTTAATGAGGTATTTTGTTTATAAATTTTATATCCGTATTTACTAGAAAAAAGCTCATCTGTTTTTGACATTATATTTTCTAACTCGTCTGAAAATTTTATCTCCCATTTTGGAGAAATTTTCCAGTTGGTTTGCACTATTTGGCACTCTTTAACATGGCGAAGCCAAGAATAAAATAAAGATTCTCCGATTTCTATTTTCATAGCATTGTCCTATTTTTCTCTCACAACTAAAATTCCACTCACCACAATAAGCACAATGCCCATAAGCGCTAGGTGATTTGGCAACGCATCGCCCATAAAATAGCCAATTATCAGCGTAAAGATGACGTCAGCGTAGCTAACCGCAGCGATCACGCCAGCTTTTTTGCCAACCGCAAATGCCTTTGTCATAAACGCCTGAAAATAGTAACCGCTAAGTCCCATTAGCAAGATAAAAACAACGTTATTCCAGTTTGGCATGCTAAATTTTGAAAACAAAAAATCAAGTGGCTCGTAGGTAAAAAACTCCGCCAGCCCCATACAAATAAGCGGCAAAAACGAACCCCAAAGCATGAAGCTTAGCACAATAATATTTGTGCCGTAGCTCTTGTTTAGCTCCTTGACACTCGTGTAGGCAATAGCCGCTCCAAGACCGCTCCAAATGCCGATGATATCGGTTTTATTGATACCTAAATTTGGCTGGATAACAAGCAAAATTCCGCCAAATCCCAAAAAGACAGCAAACCAGCCAAGCGAACTTAGCCGCTCTTTAAACACGATAGCTGCAAGAATGGCTGTAAAGATTGGGTTTGTCTTTTGAAATGTAAAGGCTGTGGCTAAATTTACGTGCGCGACGTTATAAAAAAAGGCAAAAAGTGCCACCGTGCCCACAAAACCGCGAAACATTAGCAAGAAAAAGTGCCCGCCAGTTTGTTTAAATGGAAATTTATAGATGGCGTAGATGACGATGAAAAGTCCGATCAAATTTCTAAAAAAAACAACTTCGATAGAAGGCATATCTTTGCTCAGATACTTCGCAAATGCGCCAGTCACGGCAAACATAAAGCAAGCAAAGAGCATGTAAAAAATGCCAAGATGTGAAATATAAAACCTTTTGAACATCGCAAAACCTCTAAATTTAAAGCACTCATTTTAATAAAAAGTGGCTTAAATTTTGGTTGATTTTTTCTTTTATTTCGGCGCTTTTAAGCGTAATTTTATACTTTATATAAGAGAAAAATTTGTATAATCAGCCATCATAAAAAGGACAAAATTTGCAAAAAGTAATATTAGTAGGCAAGCCAAATGTCGGCAAAAGCTCACTTTTTAACCGCTTAGCAAGAAGACGCATCGCCATAACAAGCGACGTTAGCGGCACTACAAGAGATACAAATAAAGCTAAGATCGAAGTTGAGGGCAAAGAGTGTATACTAATCGACAGCGGCGGGCTTGATGATAGCAGCGAGCTTTTTAAAAATGTAAAAGCAAAGACCTTAGCAGAGGCTAAAAACTCAGACGTTATCCTCTACATGGTCGATGGCAAAATGATGCCAGATGACGAAGATAGAGCCATTTTTTACGAGCTTAGCAAGCTAAATTTACCAATCGCTCTAGTCATCAACAAAATCGACAGCAAAAAAGACGAGCAAAGAGAGTGGGAATTTGTAAGTTTTGGCGCAAAAAACTCGTTTGGCATTTCAGTAAGCCACAACACCGGCGTCGATGAGCTTAGCATGTGGCTAGCAAAGCACTTAGAAGCAAAAGTGCAGATAAAGGCCGATACGAGCGATGATTTTGATGATTTTTTAGAAAACTATAACGACGAGGGCGAGCTAAGCGACGAGATAGACTATGAGAGCAAAAACATAAGAGTTGGCATCATAGGCCGCGTAAATGTCGGCAAAAGCTCACTTCTAAACGCCCTTGTAAAAGAGAGTCGCGCCGTTGTTAGCGATGTGGCAGGCACTACGATCGACCCAGTCAATGAAATTTACGAGCATGATGGCAGAATTTTTGAGTTTGTCGATACTGCTGGCATCAGAAAGCGTGGCAAGATCGAGGGCATCGAGAGATACGCACTAAATAGAACTGAGAAAATTTTAGAAGAGACAGACGTAGCGCTACTTGTACTTGATAGCTCTGAGCCACTAACTGAGCTTGATGAGCGCATAGCTGGCATCGCCTCGAAATTTGAGCTTGGCGTCATCATCGTGCTAAACAAATGGGACAAAAGCAGCGAAGAATTTGACGAGCTTTGCAAGGAGATAAAAGATAGGTTTAAATTTCTCTCATACGCGCCGATCATCAGTGTTTCGGCACTTGGCGGCAAGAGAGTGCATAAAATTTACCCGCTCATAGTTGAAATTTACAAAAACTACACCCAAAAAATCCAAACTTCAAAGCTAAATGAAGTGATCGGCGAAGCGACCAAGGCGCACCCACTGCCACGAGATAAAGGCAGGGTCGTGAAAATTTACTACGCAGTGCAGTTTAAAACCGCACCTATCATGATAGCGCTCATAATGAACCGCCCAAAATGCCTGCACTTTAGCTACAAGCGCTACCTGACAAACAAGCTTAGAGAGAGCTTTAGTCTAGCTGGCGTGCCTATCGTGCTAATCCCTAAAAAACGTGGAGAGAGTGATGAAGACAAAGAACAATAATATCGTTTTGATAGGGTTTATGGGCGTTGGTAAGGGCACAACCGCAAGAGCGCTAAGCAAGGCGCTAAAGACGATGAACCTTGACTGCGACGACTTGCTAGAGAGCTCACAAAATATGAAGATAAAGGCTATCTTTGATGAATTTGGCGAAGAGCATTTTAGGCAGCTTGAAAAAGATCTGGCTAAATTTTTAGCCACAAATGTCAAAAATGCGATCATCTCGACAGGTGGGGGCTTTGCAAAGGTTAAAAATTTAAACAAAATAGGTACCGTGATCTATCTAAAAGCAAGCTTTGATGCGATCATGCAAAGGCTAAAAAATAGCAAAAATAGCGAGAAAAAACTCGCCAAACGCCCACTTTTAAGCGACCTAAAAAAGGCCGAGGCGCTTCATCTGGAGCGAGAGAAACTCTATGAAAAAAAGGCTGATTATATCATTGAAGTGGAGGGCAAAACTCCAAAGCAGATCGTAAAAGAGATAAGGATACTTTTAAAAGTTTAGTTGCAAAGTGGCGTGGGCTGCTTGCAACGATAAATTTCAAGATCAGGCTAGATGGCTGTCTGGCGTGATGTTGTAATTTGTGATGTTTGAGCCAAATTTAATGTTTTGTAGTGAGAAATTTTGGCAAAATTTTGAGATAAATTTGCTTTACTTTGATAGAGCGCTAAAGCGACAAATGTTGTGTAGTTAAATTTTAATCAAGACTAGGCATTTAGCCTGCAAGCTAAATTTTAAGATCAAGCTAGACGCATAAAGTCTAACGTGATGTTAAAATTTAAACGTTTTGGCGAAGAATTTTTTGTTTAGGCGAGGCGAAATTTTGTTTTTAAGTGAGGCTAGCAAGCTAAATTTTAAGATTAGACTAGATAAAAATATCTACCCTGATGTTAAAATTTAAACGTTTTGGCAAAGTGTTTTGAGATGAATTTAAATGTT
The DNA here is from genome assembly GCF_002913545.1 of Campylobacter concisus. GTDB lineage: Bacteria > Campylobacterota > Campylobacteria > Campylobacterales > Campylobacteraceae > Campylobacter_A > Campylobacter_A concisus_AV. Next base: position 10,689 of record NZ_PPBR01000120.1, read on the forward strand.
GTGCAGTCAAATTTTAATCAAGACTAGGCATTTAGCCTGTCGATGATTAAAATTTACAAACTCATTTAAAGGCGCTCAAAAAAACGAAGCCAAAATTTGAAAGGATAAGATGAGAGTATTAACCGGCCTCCAACCCTCCGGCAAACTACACCTTGGCAACTATTTTGCCTCGATAAAACAGATGGTTGATATGCAAGAAAAAAACGAGATGTTTATGTTTATAGCAAACTACCACGCGATGACCAGCCTTAGCGACGGCAAGGCACTAAAGCAAAACACATTTGATGCTGCGTGTGCCTTTTTGGCGCTTGGGATCGACCCAAACAAGAGCATTTTCTGGGTGCAAAGTGACGTCAAAGACGTGCTTGAGCTTTACTGGGTGCTAAGCCAGCATACGCCTATAGGGCTACTTGAGCGCGCGCACAGCTACAAAGACAAGGTCGCAAAGGGGCTTAGCTCACACCACGGACTCTTTAGCTATCCGGTTTTGATGGCGGCTGATATCTTGCTTTATAACGCGCAGGTCGTACCTGTGGGCAAAGACCAGATCCAGCACGTAGAGATCGCGCGCGATATCGCGATCAAATTTAACAACGAACACGGCGAGATTTTCACTCTGCCTGAGGCAAAGATCAATGAAAACGTCGCTACCGTGCCTGGCACAAATGGCGAAAAGATGAGCAAAAGCTACGGCAATACGATCGATATCTTCGCAGACGCCAAGACGCTTAAAAAGCAAATTTCAAGCATCGTGACTGATGGCACGCCGCTTGAAGAGCCAAAGCAGTGGCAAAACTGCAACGTCTATAACATCGCAAAGCTTTTTTTAGATGAGAGCGGACAGCGCGACTTGCAGGCTAGATATGAGCGTGGAGGAGAAGGTCACGGACACTTTAAAGCCTATCTAAACGAGCTTGTTTGGGACTATTTTAAAGATGCAAGAGAGAAATTTGAATACTATCAAAATAACCATGGCGAGGTGGCTAAAATTTTAGATCTAGGCGCTAAAAAAGCTCAAAATGTGGCTCACGAAACGATAAAAAAAGTGCGTGAAGCGGTTGGAATTTACAGATAAGGAAAAATATGCAAAATTTATACCCCTACGCGCAGATAATTCACCTTTTTTGTGCGATCATTTTTGTTGGTTATCTATTTTTTGATGTGATTATCTTAAGAGCAGCGAGCAAAAAGATGCCGCCAGAGCTTGCGCAAAAGACAAAGCAAGCCATCGGCTCGGTAGCTGTTAGGATCATGCCTATTTGTCTGCTACTTTTAGTTTTAACTGGTGGCATGATGATGAGTAACTGGGTTGGCAGCAAGGCTGGAGGCTACTTTGAGACAAATTTACAGATCGCTTTTATGATCAAATTTTGCTTAGCGATGGTGATCGTAGCTGCGGTGATAGTAAATTTAAGCTGCAAATTTATATTTAAGCGCCCTAGCCCACTTGGCAACATCCACCCTATCGCACTTACGCTTGCGGCGATAATCGTCCTGCTTGCAAAAGTTATGTTTATGGTTTAAATTTAGAGGCTATTTTTGCCTCTAAATCATAAAGACTTTTTTATAACTTCTAAGATTTTTTCATTTTCAAATTGCGTTTCAAATTTCACGTCAAATCCGCTACAACTAAAAAGCTCTTGCGCATGCTTAATCTTTTGCTTTTCGCTTAGCGCAAGTTCACTTTTAGGTTTATTTTTTGTTTCTATGATGAAATTTAGTCTGCTTTTACCATCTTTTTTATTTATTATGTAAGCAAAATCTGGCGAATACGTACCACCACCTGCTACTGGGATTTTTATCGAATTCTTTGGGAGTTTTGTAAAGACAACTACTTCTGAGATCTCCTCAATAATATTTTCTTTCTCAAGTTCTGAGTCATAAAATATCTCATCAAACAAATACTCTTTTGCTGACTCGCCTTTAATGCTTTGCACCCCAAGATCTTTAGGACTTACGTCTTTTACATCTCCTTTTTCATCAGTAAATTTTGTTGGATGCACGCTACTTTCTACTTTTTTATAAGAGATGCTAAATTTGCTTATCGCATTCTCTAGCAAATAGCGATTAAATTCATTTTTTAAGATATATATCGTAGATAAATTTAAATAATTTTTTATATCTACATCTTTACATTTTTCAAATGCAATATGCAATGTATCTAATCTCACACATATCACATCGCTTAATTTCACTAAAAATTCTTTATAAGTCAGTGTATTTATAGGCTCTATTTTATCTTCTACGCTACTTATATTTACGACGCTCATACCGCCTTTTGTAGCATTTACGCCAAACCTCTGCACCTCAAGCCCACTTGGCTTAAATATATCTTTTCTATCAGATAAAAAATCACTAAAAATTGTGCCAAATTCGCTTTCATCTTTTATCATATATTCTAAGATCGCTCGCTCGTTTAGCCTCTCCCAAAGCTCTTTTAGCTCATTAAACTTAGCAGGTCTTATCTTTATACCTTTTTTCTTGTCTTCGACGTTTCTTATCTTTTGCGATAAATTTCCGTTTCGTAGCGGATAAATCTCTTTAAATTTTTCATATCCACCTTCTAAAAATTTATTACTTCTGTTAATAGCACATTCTTCATCAAGCCTTTTTAAAATTTCATCTTTACTTATGCTAAATTTCAAAGCTACAAGCCTTATCATATCTTCAGTAAGTTCTTTTTTATTTATCTCAGTTTCAACACTTTCATTTATCTCGTTTATCAAGCTATTTGCAAAGTCCTTTTCTTTAAAATCAACAATGTAGTTAAGCATAAATTTATCATCTTTTACACGAGCCATATACTCATTTACAGGCAGTCTTAGCCCACGCCCTACTTCTTGTAGCTTACTTGTATTTGAGCCACTACTTCTTAGTTTGCAGATCGTAAAAACATTTGGATTATCCCAGCCTTCACGTAAAGTCCATTTTGAAAATATAAAACGTCTTGTGTTGTCTAAACTAAGCAAACTCTCTTTATCGTGCAAAATTTCATCTATCTCTTTTTGTATCTTCTCGTCTTTATCATCATTATCTTTTGAAAAGTATCCACTATGAGTTAAAGAGAGATCATCAAGCGATTTTTTTAAATAATCTTTATAAAATCCAGGCTCTTCTTCTTTATAAATTTGCTCCATTTTTGATTTTATAAGGTCTTCAAATTCAGCTCTAAATTCTCCTTTTTTCTCGCGGTAGCTATCTATATCATTTATAAAAAATAGTGCAAGTGGTTTTATACGAGGAGATCTCTTCATCAGCTCACGCTCATTTTTAAAGTGCGCATCTACAGCGACTCCTAACATCTTTTGTTGAAGTGTTTGCGAGTAGCTAAAAGGGTTTATTTCATCCCCTCTTTTCATCTCTAAGCCGTTATTTAATAACACGATTTTTGTATTTAGCTTTTCTATCTTGATGCCACTTAAATTTTTATCTATTAACTCCAGATCATCACCCTTACCAAGATTATAAAACTTACTTTTTCTATCAGCTTTACGCTCAAGTCTAGCGATCGCCGAGCTAGTAGATACCAGCCTTACACTTACATCAGCTGCCTCGTCAAATTTAGCTACATAAACCTCTACGCCTTTTACTAGATCCGCATTAAAAGCATCAAGTGCATTTAACTCATAAATTTTATTTTCAAACTCTTTAAAAGTAGCGCCGTATCTAAATGTAAGTTGAGCGTTAAATTTCTTCAAATTTCCCCACGTTTTATTTTCTTTATCAAATTTATGCGGTTCGTCTATTATCAAAATAGGCCTTGTATATGAGATAGCTTTAAAAGGATTTGATATCTCATCAAAAAGAGTTACGTCAAATTCTTTTTGCAGCGTTTGAGAGTTTATCATGCCTTGATTTATCACAAGCACGTGTATTGCACCATTTTCACTAGCTCTTGCATACTCGCTTATCGCACTTGGCATACGCTCTTTTTTATCGTTTTGCTTTGCACTCTCGACTAGATAAATTTTGATATTTTTAGAATAAATATCTCTAAAATGCTCTCTAGTCGCCTCCGAGTTTAAAAAGCTCATCGTTCCAGCTTTTATAGAAAGTGTCGGCACTGCGATTATAAATTTAAAAACGCCTGCAATTTTATTTAGCTCAAACATCATTTTTGTAAATGTATATGTTTTGCCAGTACCAGTTTGCATACAGATGTCAAAAACCTTATTTTTACTTTCTATTAGAGGATTTTGCTCCGCGTTTATTGCCTTTTTTATATCACATCCAACCAAAGCATCCATAACCGCATTTATTGCTTCATTTTGATGAGGCAAGTCTTTTTCGTAATTAAATCCAGCCATTTTAATGCCTTACAATTAAGCTTATTTGCAAATTCTTTTTATTTGCATAATTTTTAATAGCTTCGTCTAACTCACGCCATCTCGTACTTTCAAAACTAGGCTCGTAAATTACTATTTTCTCAGGTGCAAATTCTTTATCGCTATCTATTTTCTCAACCAAAGCTTTTAAATTTTTACCATTAAAATTTTCATTTATAAGATATAGCTTTTTCTGTGCATAATACGCCTCATATCCTCCCAAATCTACTCTTTTTAGCTCATCTGTTAGTTTTATGCCATCATAAGCTGCAAATGTAGTTAAAAGTGCTATTAAATCATCTTTTGAAAGCTCATTTTTTGGAAATAAATTCAGCTCTTTTGTATCAGGGTCACCGTCTAAATACCTATCTAAGTATGATTTTAAAAGTGGAACGGTCGAAAAGATTTTAAATTTAAGCCGCGCATCGTCTTCAGAGAGAGAGAGAGAGAGAGAGAGAGAGAGATTGCGCTGCGCGCAAGATACGCTCTTTTGTTATGTCAAAGATAGTTGGATTTTTACTTTTTAGCTCATTTTTACAAAAATCATAAGCTACTTTACTATTTCTTTCATCTATCTTTTCATCAAGCTGAACTAATATAAATTTTCGGTTACCGCCGTCTTCTAAATTTTGAGCCATTACAGCATGAGCGGTCGTGCCGGAACCGGCAAAGAAGTCTAGAATTACATCATTTTGATTGGTGGCAATGTGAATAAATCTTTGTAAAAGCTTTATTGGTTTTGGAGTATCAAAGACATCTCGGTTGAAAAGATTTTTTATTTCTGATTTAGCTGTTGTAATTGAGCCAAAGTCGGTTAGAATACTAGATTGAACACTTGTATTTTTATCGTAATCCCTTTCATATATTTTTAATCTAGGAACATTGTCGCCTTTAAAATATAAAGGAACACACCCACTAGTCCAATCTTCATAAGTAAATTTCCAATTTCTTTTACATTTTTTGCCAGTTGGTAATTCAATATCAAAGAAATTTATTTTTGATTTTTGATCAGGACTAGCTGCATTAGAACTAAACCAAGGACCATTTGGGTCATTGTCTGGATTGCTAAATTCCATATTGTTTTCAAGTCTATTAAAAGCCAACTTTTCTTTATTTTTTGAATAGATTAATATAAATTCATGTTCCTTTCTTATAAGTTTTGATTGTTTCAAAACACTAGAAACGGAATTCCAAGTCAAATTAGCCACAAAATTCTCTTCCCCAAAAATTTCATCGCATAAAATTTTAAGCTGTGCTTGTTCATTGTCGTCAATGCTTATAAATATCACGCCATCATCGCGAAGTAGCTCCCTAGCGATATAAAGACGCGGATAGATAAAACTTAACCACGCAGAGTGTGAATTTGAACCTTTTGCAGTAAATTCAAGCACACGTTTGGCTTCTTCTTGTGAGATACCAGCTAGACTAGAGAGTTCATCAATACTAAATTTTCTATCATCTTTATACACAAATCCATCACTGCCTGTATTGTAAGGTGGATCGATGTAGATCATCTTAATACTTTCAAAATAAGCATTTTTAAAATGTTTTAATACTTCGAGGTTATCACCCTTTATGAGTAAATTTTGTGCATTTTCGTTTTTAGAATTATGATCGATATCTGGCATTAAAAGCGTTTTGGGATTTAAATTCGCCATTAATCTCGCATAAGATTTGCCTAAAAATTTTAACTCAAAGCCCTCTTTTTTGATATTTTCTACACCTAAAATTTGACTTAACGTTTCAATATCAAATTTACCACTTTTATCAAAGCATTGTGGAAAATTTTGTTTTAAAATAGCCAACTGCTTGCTATTTGCTGTAATATTTTTATTATCAAAAATATCTTGTGCCTGCATCATGCCTCCTTTAAGTTTTAGTCAAAATTATACTAATATTCGCTAAAATGTGCCCTAAATTCAATAAGGATAAGAAGCAATGATAAATTTAAAACTACTTGAGACAAACTACGATGAATTCGTAAAAAAACTAGAGGGTAAAAACGTTAAAGCTAGCTTGCTAGACGAGCTTTTACACACTTTTAACGAGCTAAAGCAAAAGCGCAAAGCGCTTGAAAATTTCCAAGCGATCCAAAACGCAAAGAGCAAGGAGCTTGGCGTAAAGGCAAGGGCTGGCGAAGATGTGAGCGAGCTTAAGGGCGAGTTAAATTTAAACAAAGCTGCCCTTGCCGAGGCTGATGAGATCGTTAAACAATATGAAGAAAAGCTTGAGCAAATTTCATTTAGCGTGCCAAATATCACCGACGATGACGTGCCATTTGGCAAGGACGAGGACGATAATGTCTGTATAAAAACGGTGCTTGAGCCAACTAAATTTGACTTTACGCCAAAGGAGCACTGGGAGCTAGGTGAGAGCCTTGGCTGGCTTGACTTTGAAAGAGGCGCAAAGCTCTCAGGATCGCGCTTTACCGTGCTTCGCGGCATGGGAGCAAGGCTTAGTAGAACGCTTGTTAATTATATGATCGACTTTAACAGCGCGCGTGGCTTTGAGCTTGTAAATGTCCCTTATCTAGTAAGCTCAAACACACTTTTTGGCACCGGTCAGCTGCCTAAATTTGAAGAGGATCTTTACAAGGTGCGCGACGAGGATCTCTACCTCATCCCAACTAGCGAAGTACCTGTGACAAATTTATACAATGACACCATCATTGAAGCCGAGCAGTTACCTATAAAGATGACTTGCTACTCAGCATGCTTCCGCCAAGAAGCAGGCTCAGCAGGACGTGACACAAGGGGTATGATCCGCCAGCACCAGTTTGAAAAGGTCGAGCTTGTAAGCATCACAAAACCTGATCAAAGCGAGGGCGTGCTTGCTGAGATGATATCTTGCGCGAGTGACTTGCTAACTAGCCTTGGTTTGCCTCACCGCCACATGCTTCTTTGCAGCGGCGATCTAGGCTTTAGCGCGGCAAAGACGGTGGATCTTGAGGTCTGGCTGCCAGGTCAAGGCAAATACCGCGAGATAAGCTCTATCTCTAACACTCGTGACTTTCAAGCAAGACGCGCGAAAATTCGCTTTAAAGATGGCAAGAAAAATATGCTTGTAAATACCCTAAATGGCTCAAGTCTGGCAGTTGGCAGGACGCTAATAGCGATAATGGAGAACTACCAAAAAGCTGATGGCACTATCGAAATTCCAGAAGTTCTTAAAAGGTATATGTAGTGGCTGATGACGAGGTTGTAGTTCTAAAACCACCTGGCGAGCAAGCAGAGCAAGCGCCTGAAGAGGCAAAGACAGAGGCTCCTGAAGAGATCGTCTCGCTTGAGAGTATCGCAAATGATGGCGTGCTGCAAGATGAGAGTATCCCAGAGCCAATACCTGTAAAAAAGAGCAAGAAAAAGCTCTTTATCATCATCGGCGCGGCTGCTTTGGTGCTTATCATCTTGATCGCTGTTTTGCTAATCGTCTTGCTAAAAAAAGATAAAAAAGAGGAGATAGATACTACAGCTATCGTAAAAAATATAGAAAACAACTACCAAACGCAAAATTTTGGCGCTTCAAAGATCGATGAGATGATAAACAAGGCCAACCAGCTCTATGAGCGTGGCAATAAATTTGAAGCGTTAAAAATTTATGAAAACATAGCTGTTTATAACCAGTCACTTTCAAACTACAACCTCGGCGTTTCGCAGATGAAACAAGAAAAATGCGACGAGGCGATCATCTCGTTTAACAAAGCGATAACTGACCGCGAAAACACAGCAGTTAGCGCCATAAACGCCGCTGTTTGCTCACTTGAGCTAAATAACACCAAAAATTTCAACTACTACATAGGGCTTGCGGACTCCTTTTTGCAGTATGAAAACAGCTCGCCACTTTACAGCTACTACTATGCGCTGGTTAATTATTACAAGGGTAATTACTATGAGGCACTACAAGCTCTCTCGCACCCTAGCACAGAGGACTATAAGGGCGAGTATGCCTACTTGAGTGCGAAAATTTTATCGCTTCTTGGCGATGATGAGAGAGCCATAGCTAAGCTTGAAGGGCAAAAGGCGTTTAAGGCTGACTTTACGCTAGCACAGCTCTACGCAAGGCTTGGCAAATACGACAAGGCAAGGGACTATCTAACAAAGGCTTCTAAAAATACGCCAAATATCGATCTTATCAAGATGACTGAGGCGCTAATCGATCTAAAGACTGCTGATTATGGCGATGCGGCAGCATTTATTAAAGATGTTTATGACTACAACGCCTCGATGCCAAGTAAAATTTACAAGATAAAAACTATACTAAAGCCAGACCTTTTTGACGTCAGTCTAGCTCAGGCGCACTTTAGCGACGATATGTTTTTTGATAGAACAAGGCGCTATGAGACGCTATTTTACTTCGCACCTTACAAGGTCTTTGACGCAAAACAGAGCATCGAGCAGATAAGAAAAGGTGGTGTTAGCGTCTTTCTAGATGACACCTCAGCGGCAAATGACTACCTTAGCCAAAGTGCCGCCGCCTCAAAGGTCAATGCCAAACTTAGCGAAGCCATCGCAAAGGCACTTAACTACCGCTTAAAAGAGGCAAACAAGGACTTTGAAGAGCTTGCCAAAGCCTATCCAAACCACTCGATCTTGCAGTATAACCTAGCTCTAAGCTACGCTCAGCTTGGAAATTTTAGCCTTGCAGCAAAGCACTTTATAGCAAGCTACCATCAAGATGTAAATAACCACCTCTCTGGCATTTTTGGCGCGATCTGCATGGATATAAATAGAAATTTAAATCCAAAACTAGTTGAAGAGATCGGAGAAAATTTAGAAAAAGACAAGAGCCTAAAGCCTGTAAATTTATACGCCTCACTTTTAAGCCTAGTTAGCGGCAACCAAAGTGCGATGATAAGATGGCTTGAAGAGCCAAAAGAGCCTACGACGCTAAATTTAGCCTTTGATATCATCATCGCTAAAATCTCAAACAACGATGAACTAATGTCAAAAAAGGCTGATGAGCTTATGAAAATCTTGCCAAACGACATCATCGCAAATATCTTAAATTTCATCTCTAAAAACAAAGATCAAAATGTCAAAGAGTATGCAAAAGCGATACAAATTTACTTCATCGATAAAAATCTCGATTCAAACGCCTTCTACCACGGCGCTGACATCATCAAAAAGCAATACATCAAACTGCTTCAGATCTCAGGCCTGCTAACAAGGGAGCGCGATAAGCTAAGAGCCCAGCTAAAAGAGGCTCCAAAAAATATAAATTTGATCCAAACTCTAGCCTACGTGGATATCTTTACAAACGACTTTGACGAGAGCTATAAGCTTTATAATGAGATTATAGATGAGTTTAAGATAAATGACGCTGGAACGCTCTTTTTAGCCTCTGTGGCGGCCACTGGAGCAAACAAAATAACAAACGCGATCGCACTTTTGGAGCTTACAAAGCTAAATGATCCAAGCGCTGTTGAAAACAGAGCCGCTCTTGGCTTTATGTACCAGCAAATCGATAACATAAAAGCAGCTCTTATACAATACAGCAAAGTAGGAAACGTAGGATATAACAACGAATTTTATGATTTTATGATAGATAACTAGAAAATTTAAAGCTAGGTATTTAAAAGCCTAGCTTTAGATAAAAACGGTTCTAAATTTAAATATTGGTAACTTCAAGCCTTATCTGATCTGATACTTCACTAAATTTATAAAGCAAATCACCACACTTATACTCAATGCATTTTTCATTGATCTCATCTTTTTTATCTTTTTTAGACAAGATTTTCTTCATAACGCCAGGAAGCTCTCTTTGCAAAAGTAGTTTATAAGACATGCCCATGCCGTGAGTTAGAGACTTTATAAATTTACCATCAACCTCGCTCTCATCCTTTACCATATGAAGCGTCGCATCAAAATTTAGCTTCTTAAGAGCCTCATAAAGCTCGGTTTTATCCTTTGCGGGGGCAGTCTCATTATCATAAGTGCAGTGATAGCTCACGTAAATTGGCTTTTTGTAGCTACTTTGAACATTTAAATGATCTAAATTTAGGATGTTTCTTATCTCTTCTCTTGCGTCAATAAAATAATATGGTGATTTTTCATTAAGTGTCCAGTAGGTCTTATCAAAAAAGTAAAGATATAAATTTTGATACAAAGTGTCAGTGCCAAAACAAAAATAGTTAGTAAAATCGATCTCCTTGCCAAAGCCAATAAGACGCCATAAAAATATAGCGTAAGAGCTATTATCTATCACCGCATCAACTAGCCATGGAGCGATCTTAGCGCACATATGTGCCAAGTATCCACCATGTGAGCTGCCTACCATTATCACTGGCAGATATTCAAATTTGGCATTATTTATATATTTTTTTGTATAAAGCACAGCATTTAGCACATCCATTGCTTGCATAACGCCAAAATTTTGATATTCATTTTTTGTTGGCACTATCGTAATGCTAGCATTTAGTCTAAAATCAGCCGGCAAAATACCTCTCTCTTTTCGAATAGTAATCTCTTTGCTGAGAAATTTAAGTAGCAAATCAACCTTCTCGTGGCAGTCGATACTTTTTAGATCAATTGGTAAATTTATACCTATACTTGATAGTTCTCTTGTTAAGATTTCGCGATCTATATCATCAAGTCCAAATTTCGCCCCAAGCTGTGGGCGGTTGCCTATGCAGTGATAATCCACACTAATGCATGCAACATCATAAGTCTCTGCCATAGTCTGCATAAGATTAGCTCTATATCCAAGGTTAGAGTCTTCTCCAAGCCCAGGGATAATCACCAAAAGGGCTTTTGCATCCTTGGCATCGTCATAACAGGAATAAAAGGAGAGAGGAGAGCTTCTTTTTATACCAAGTTCAATATCATCACAAGATGAAATTTCATAGCTTCCATTAACTAGCATTTAAATCCTTTTAAATTTACTAATTTCTCCTATTTTTGCGAGACATTATAAAAAAAGCTAACGATCTGTTTTGCTAGGCGCTCTTTGAAAAATGGCCAGATATAGCTTGGTGAGTAGACATTGCCAGCTTGCATGAGCGAGATATTTGTCGCTTTCTCACCGCCATCTTTTGGACGCACTAGCACGCTTACTTGCATGTAGTAAGCATAGCTGTTTGTGCTAAAGTCGTCATCATAATCATCATAACCAAACGGGGGAAACATCGAGTAGCCAAAGCCAAAACTTGGTCTGCCAAAGCCATATCCCATGCCCATTGAAAATCTAGGATCTCTTTTGGTTGTCCTAGAAAAGCTTTGCACGTCGCCAAGGATGATGAAGTCGGCATTTTTGATATTTGGCTCATTTCTAAAGCCAGCCTTTGTAAATTCGCTTAAAATTTCAGCATTTACATCTTGTCCAGTCGCGCTATTTTTAAAATTTACATATACGCTTTTGTTTGCTTCACCAAGCGTAAAAAAGATCGGATCGCTCGTTTTTACCGAGATATTTGGCGTGCTGCTAGCACATCCGACAAAAAACACCGCTAGAATAAATAAAAAGAAATTTCTCATCTTCACTCCTATAAGAGCGATCTTATAGCACCTTCAAGCACACTTTTTGGTGTAAGACCGATAAATTTTGATCGCATCTTACCATCTTTATCAAAAAAATAGATAACTGGCACGCCCATAACGCCACCAACTGCCTTGCTGAAGTAATCCACCGAGACCTTGTCGCTTGTAGTTTTAAAGGTGATGTTGTGCTCTTTTAAGATTTCGATATCCTTATCAAAGCCCTTGCTAGGTCCTAAAATGCCAATAAACTGAACCTCTTTGCCATACTCTTTTTCAAGTGCATTTAGATCAGGGATCGCAGCCTTGCACACTCCGCAGTCCGTGCCAAAGAAAAAGAGCATATATGGCTTATCGCCGATCTTTAGGCGCTTTTCGGTAGGGAAAAACTGCGTATCGATGCCACTTGAGTCATTTAGCGTGATGTGGTGCTTCTCATACTGCTTGACGCAGCCCAAAACTAGGGCTGAGACTAGACATAAAAGTAAAATTTTATATCGCATTTGGCACCTTTGGATTTTCGATAGTGCGAATTTTCTCTAGCTTGCCGTGCCTTAGATATACGATCTTATCGCCATACTCACCTAGATCTGGGTTGTGAGTGACTAGAAGTATCGTCTTGCCCTCTTTTCTTAGCTTGCAAAAAAGATCAAGTATGATCCTCTCATTTGCCTCGTCAAGGTTACCAGTTGGCTCATCTGCTATTAAAATTTCAGGGTCGTTTATGAGCGAGCGCGCGATACAAAGGCGTTGCTGCTCGCCACCACTTAGCTGACTTGGTCTGTGCGTTAGCCTGTGAGATAGTCCAACTGCCTCAAGCGCCTTTTTAGCATCCTCTTCATCAACCGAGCTGTGATAATACTGCGCTATCATCACGTTTTCGAGCGCGCTAAGATATGGCACTAAGTGAAACTGCTGAAAGACAAGTCCGATCTTTTCACGTCTAAATTTAAGCGTATCATCGGCATTTAGGTTGCTCGCATCATCGCCGCCAAGCATATATACGCCGCTACTTGGAGTATCCATTAGAGAAAGGATATTTACAAGCGTACTCTTACCGCTACCACTTGGTCCCATGACGCTGACCCACTCGCCCTTTTTAACCTCAAAACTTATATCATCAAGTGCTTTTACATCGCCAAAAATTTTACAAATATTTTTAAGCTCTAGTGCATTTTGCATTTCATTCTCCTCTTAGTGTATCTGCCATTTTGTTATTAAGTGCCCGTTTAATCGGGTAAAATGCTGCGATCGCTGCAAAAAGAAGTGATATGACCACAGCTACTGGGATGCTTAGAATTCTAAAATCAATACTAGAATCAAATATCGCATAACCTAAAATTTGAGCTAGTAGATAACCTAAAAACGCTCCAACTAACGCTGAAATAAGCGCTGTCACAAATGTTTCAAAGCCAAATAGCCTCAATACATCTTTTTTGCTTGCGCCTATGGCTCTAAGAAGTGCGATCTCCTTTGAGCGAGAAAGCAAGATAGCACTAAGCGTTGTATTTACGCACATTGAAGTAATGAGCAAGATGACAAGGCTGACAAGCGCCATTAGAAGTTTGATCTTTTCTAAGATATAGCCCTCAGACTTTGAGACCTTTGCCACTGGTTTTGCGACTATTTCATCGTTGCTTATAGTTTTTGCAAGCGATGTTATCTCGTCAAAATTTCCAAGCACAACAGCTTCAGCGTAGTTTATCTTGCCAACTTTGTTTGAAATTTTCTGAGCCAAAGATAGTGACGTGATCAAAAGAGCGTCCTCTTTATCGCCACTTGCCACTACGCCTTTTATCTTAACATTTATGCTCTCATTTGAACCAATGGCACGAATTTCTATATCATCGCCTGCTTTAAAGCCAGCTTGACGAGCAAGATCGACGCCTATTAGCACGTTTTTATCGTCAAAATCGACATTTATCATAGTTCCATCTCTAACATCCAAAAACGGCTTAACTTTTTTTAGATTGCTAAATTTTGTCCCCATGACGATGGCATTTGTCGGACCGATATTTGCCTGAGCAAAGAGATATCCACTCTCGCCAAGAAGCTTATCTGACGGGATCTTTGCGATCATTTCATTATATTTACTCTCGCTCATATCATCACTTGTCGCCATATCTTTTGGAGCAAAGATCATATTTGCACCATAAGTTTTTAGCTCGCGTGAGACCTTTGAGTCGATGTCTAGATATACATTGACAAATGCCGCACACACGCACGCTCCAAGCAAGATCGAGATCACGATGACCATAACCCTTGATGAGCCATTTTTTAGGCTTTTGTAGATAAGGTTGTAAAAGAATTTGCTATTTGCGGTCATATAGCACCTCCGCAGGTAGTAAATTTATGACATTTCTCATTGGCATTAGCGAGCCAACAACTGAGATGAGCAAGGCAAATGCCACGCTAATTGGCAGCACGATCCATGCTATGCCTATGCCGTGAGAGAAGATGATGTAAGACATCACGTAGCTTAGCGCGTATCCTAAAAATGCTCCCGTGATGCCTGCAAAAAAGGCAACCACAAGGCTTTCGCTAGCAAAAAGGGCGTAAATTTCAAAGTTACTTGCGCCTATGGCTTTTAAAAGGCCGATCTCCTTTTTGCGGCGGTAAATTTCACTTGTCATTAGCGACGTTATGCCGATGGCTGAGACCACAAGAGCGATGATACTAACGATACCCATTAGGCTTTGAATTTTCTTTACGATATTACTCTCAGCATCACTTACTTGAAGGCTAGCTTTTGCGCTAACGTTTGGTAAATTTTCTTCTATCTGAAATGCTATCGAGCCAGCGTAGGCTGAGCAGTACCATTTGTCGTACTCTGCGCTATCAAGGTTGTCTAAATTTCTTCTTGCTTTTAGCGATAGGTCGTTTTCTGGGATCGTCATGGCTGAGACCTCAGCTTTTGTGTATGAGCCAGCGTGTCCTGAGAGATCGCCAGCAAGTTTGAGCGAGCCTATTAGCTTATGTGCCTCATCGCTTGCCCCTTTTAAGATGCCAACCACGCTAACCTCTTTTGTGCCGTTTTTGCCTACAAGGCTAAGCTTGTCGCCGACTTTTAAATTTTTAGCCTTTGCAAGCTCATCACCTACTAAAATTTCATCCATGCTCTCATCTTTTGGCCAAGCGCCCTCAACACCCCAAAATCCATACAAGCTCTTAACGCCTGTGCTAAATTCTGGCTCATCTTTTAGTCCGATATTTTTATCAAAATATGTCCCCTCAAAGCTAAACTCATCGCCTTTAGCGTCTTTTACCTTTGTCTCTAAAAACGGAGCAAAAGCAACGATGTTATTTCTCCAAAAGATCTCTTTTATCTTGTAGATATCAGCCTCTGGGAGTAAATTTTGTGATTTTAGTGGGGTGAAATTTTTACCCTCGATCTCGATACTTAGGCTCTCACCGCGTGGTAAAACGACGATATTTGAGCCATATCCTCTAAGCTCGCTTGCCACTTGATCGCCGATTTTAAGCGTGATATTTAGCATGCAAGCTATCAAAAGAGCAGCTAGCAAGATGGTGATAAACGCCATCGTCTTTTGCACCTTTGAGCCAGTGATCGAGCTTTTTATCATTCTTAGTTGCATATTTTTCATTTTAACGTTCCATTTGTTTCTACATATTTTTCTGGATTTGCTTCAAATTTCGCCTGAGTTTCGTTACTCTCAAAGAAATATGTGCGTCCGTAGTATAAATATGATCTTGAATCAAGATTACTCACCTTTTTGTGGCTCACAGGATCAAGCACCATCTTTTCAACGACCTTGCTAAAGTAGTTTGCCCCTGCGACGATCGTTTTATAATCAACTATGATATTTTTACCATCAAAGGTAAATGCCATAGGTATCGGGTTACAACCACCCTCTTTACCAACTGACGGCAAGAAAATTCTAACATTACAAGAGATACAAATAAGGTCATTACCTTTTTTTATGTAGCCCATATCGCCACAAATCATGCACGAGTCAAAGACGATGACAGGAGATGGGCGGTCGCTAAAGCGGTTTAGCAAGAAAAATCTTATCTGCTTGCCCTCGTCTGTGATGTAGGCAAATCTGTGAAGTTCATTATCTTTTAACATATCAACATCAAATATAAATTTATCTCCCACTGGCTCAACCAATATTGGCTCTGAAATTTGAGGTGGGCGAGATGCGCAAAGATCAAAATAAAGTGAAAAGCCAAGCGCTATTAAAACGCTGCAAAATGCAAATTTTGCATTGTCAAAGACATTTTCTCTAATGGCTTTTGTAAAGCGGTATTTGATAGAGCCAAATGCGTTTTTATCGATACTTTTTGGCATGAAGCAAAGCGCGATGATGCATAAAAGTAGGATCACTACTATGTAAAAATAGGCACTAAATTCTGTGACATAGATGCCTTTTGCGCTGATAGATAAAATTTGAGAATTTAGCTCGCTACTTATCTTTAAAGCGCCTGCACGTAAAAGCTCGAGTGCAGTTTGTGAGCTTCTATCAACTAGTAAAAATACTAATGTGATAAGAGCTAAAATTTTAGCTACTAATGATGGGATACTAGCTTTTAAATTTGAAATGAAGAAAAATAAAAATAGTATCAAGATCATCGCAAAGATCATCAAAAAGAAGCTAATGACTGAAAGCGTGTCAAGCAGCTCGCCGCCAAATAGTGGGAACAATGCGCTACTTGAGCTATAACCAAAGCCAAAGCCAATGCCTAAAATAAAAAATGTTACGACTTTTGCTATCTTAAGCTCGAAAAATATCCATAAAATGCTAATTAGTAGAAAAACCAGCGTCACTGAATCTATGAACATTTTAAACTGGTCATCAACAAGCGCATGACGAGCAGCTTTAAAGATAAGCACACCAGCAACAACGCCAAGAAATGATGGTAGAAAGATCGTTTTTAAACTTTTGCCATTGTTATTTAAGGCAGCAAAAAGCGTAAATCCAAGGAGGGCTAAAAAGACCTGATAGAAGTAAATTGACATAACTAAACCCTATGAGAATTTTTAAAAAGGGGCGAAAACGCCCCAAAATGATTATTTAACAGGACCACCTGTCCATTGAAATTTATAAGTTGTTGTGAAAGGCTCAAACCATTTACCAACACCAGTCTCTTTGTCAGCGTGGCGACCAAAACCTTGTTTTTCTGGATTGTCGATGTGGAATTTAAGCTCATAGTTACCAACACCTGTATCCATTTTTACGTTAGCACCGTAGTGTGGGCCATCGCTTGCAACCATAGGCATAAATGTACCTTTTTTAGTTTTACCATTATCAAGGTTTTTTAGCTCATAGTTGATCTTTAGATATGGGATCCACTCACCTTCGCCAAAGCCGTTTTTGTTGCCTTTTACAGCGTGGATGTCAGCTTCTAGGTGAAGATCAGCTAAGCTTGGAGCTAGATCAACGCCTTTTGGCTCCATGTCGATTGGCTCAAGATAAACAGCAGCTATCTCCATGCCATTAGCCTCTACAGGCTCGCCGATTGGGTGCTCTCCAGCAAGTGCAAAACCAGCTGCTAAGCTTAATGCTAGAGCTGAACTAAGAATTTTATTCATATTCTCTCCTTTAAATAAAATTAATTTTTATTTTGTTTTGATTTCATGATAACGATGCCTATAATTAGGGCAAGCACCATAATGATCTGAGGTACTAAGCTCTCGTAATATGGCATAAGTCCTAGCCAGTCTCTCATCCAGTCAGGGAAGCTAAGTCCTTTTATGATAGTTGGGATGAAAATTTTGCCCTCAACTAGCTCGCCAACGCCCTTGCCAACAAAGACGATCGACATATAAAAGATGATCGCTGATGTAAATATAAAAAATGGTTTAATAGGAATTTTAACAGCGAAAATTTTAAATAAGAAATAGACTATTAAAAGAACTATAAGACCTACGACAAAGCCAGCTGCGATCATTGAGTAGCCAGCTGAGTCTTTTGCGTCAAAGATAAGTGCTTGATAAAATAGCACTGTCTCAGCGCCCTCTCTAAATACCGCTAAAAATACAGTCCACCAAAGCGCTGTGCTTGAGCCACTTGAGATAGACTCAGATACATGTGATTTGATGTAGTCGTTCCATTTTTTAGCGCCAGCATTTGAAAGAAGCCAGAAGCCAACGTAAAATAGAAGTCCCACTGCAACAAGCATCGTGATGCCTTCCATAAGCTCTCTTTTTTGACCTGCTGCCTCGCCAAAGATGATATTCATTATCCAAGCCATAACAAAGCTTAAGATGACAGCCACGCCAACTGAGCTATATACGACCTTGCCCATAGCTTTTGCATTGCCAGTTTTTACAAGGTATGCAACAACGGCTGCAACGATAATAAGAGCTTCAAAGCCCTCTCTTAAGATGATAGTTAGCGCCCAGATAAATAGCGTCCAAGGTGAGCTTGAACCGCTAGTTTTCTCAAGTGCGGCTGCTAGCTGAGATGACATCTTGCTTGCACTCTCTTCAAGTGTTTTTTCGTCTGCGCCTGATTTCATAAGGGCTACAAGGTTACCAAATGTAGCTTCGATAGCTGTTTTTAAATTTACATCTATCGCACCTACTTTGTTCTCCATGCCGCTACCTTCAAACTCATCAAAGTAGATATCTTGGATATCGCCCATAGCTTTAGCGCTATTGCCACCTTTGTAAAGCGCGATGGCTGCTTGAATTTTGTCATTTATGTTTTTAACAGTTTGAGTGTAGTCTGTGCCACTATCTTCGCTGCTATCGCTAGATGCTGCACTACTCATATCAACTTTTGCTAGTTTTACTGTCTCAGCTGGGAGTTTAGCGATAGCGTCATACGCTAGCTTTTTGATCTCTTCTAGCTTTGTTTTAAAATCATCTTTTGTTATGCCATTTTCGATGCCGCTTATTGCTTCACCCATCTTTCTTTGGATGTCAGCATCTATGCTTTTGCCATTTTCTATATATTGGCGAACGGCGATTTCAAGTTGAGTGTTTCTATAATCATTAAATTTAGCATCTTGGATAGAATTTTTAGCATCATCTTGTTTATCGCCCTCGTAGCTTGCTATAGCTTTATCTAGAGTAGCTGATAAATTTTCAAATGCCACCTTCCACTCAGGGATAAATTTAGAAGTGTCATAGCCACTTGCAGCAGCTTGTGCTGGAGTGTCTGAATACTCACCAACAAGCTTATGTCCATTTAAAATAACTGGCAGAACTTCAGCTATTTCGCTATTTATCTGATCTATTCTTTTTTGCACGTCATCTGGTGCTTCGCCAGCTTTTATCGCCTTTCTGATCTCGCCAAACTGCTTCTCCATAGAGTAAGCTTTTTTCTGACCTAAATTTATTCTGATGCCAGCTTCGACATCTTCAAATAGACCAAAATAAGCATTTTGAGTATCGCTAACTGCTTGCTCGACATTGCCAGCTCTATACTCTGTTATTACTTTTTGTAATGACTCTTTTATCTGAGCTGCGACTTGTGTGTAGTCGTCATTTTTTGCCACAAGCCAGATAGGCAGTAGCATGATAAGCATAAATTTAAAAAATTTATTCATTAATTAAACCACCTGTGAGATTATTTTAAAGCGAGATATTACCAAGACTTTACTTTAATTAAAATAAAAACGATTATCATAAAAGAATGTAAATTGAAAGCACAAATAATATTTTTTACAATCTAATAATCAACTTTACGTAAATTTAGGGATTTAGAGGGTTAGGATTAAATTTCATATCGAGATAAAAAAGTTATATATTTTTGCTATTTTCAAAAGGTAGAGAAAATTATTGATAAAATTTTAGATTATAAAAATCATAAAGATAATTTAAATTTTATAAATTTAAAAGGAGAGCAAGCGCCCTCCTTAGTGTTATACGTTTAGTCCTGTATTTCTTAGCATGACGCGTTTGCGATATACATTTGAAACCTCAGCAGCGTCGCCAACTAAAAGCGCGTTTGTAGAGCAGATAGCCGCACACATAGGCACTTTGCCCTCAGCCATTCTGTTTTGACCATAAAGCTCTCTCTCCTCGTGTGAGTTAGTTGGCTCTGGACCGCCTGCACACATAGTACATTTATCCATTACGCCTTTTACGCCAAATGCCCCATCTTTAGGAAACTGTGGCGCACCAAATGGACAAGCATATAGGCAGTATCCACAGCCTATGCACTTGTTTTTATCGTGAAGCACAATGCCATCAGCTCTAATATAGAAGCAATCAACCGGACAAACTTGCTCGCAAGGTGCGTCGGTGCAGTGCTGGCATGCGATAGTAGTTGATACCTCTTTACCCTCGATGCCATCGTGAAGCGTGATAACCTTTCTTCTATAAATTCCTACTGGAAGCTCGTGAGCAGAAGAGCAAGCGACTTGACATCCATAGCAGCTGATACATCTATTAGTATCTACAAAAAATTTCATTCTTGCCATTTTTCTCTCCTTACTCTTTACCTAAGGCGTCTCTCTCGCCATACTCGTGATAAAACGATGTTTTAAAGGTGTTCTCCTCAGCTTTTTCTATGCGGCAAAGACCTGCGTTAAATTCTGAAATTTGAGTAACAGGGTCAAATCCGTAGTTAGTAACTGTGTTAAAGCTCTCGCCGATAACATAAGGTTTAGTGCCCTCTGGGTAGCGAGCTGAGAGATCGACACCTTGCATAACACCAGCGAAGTTGTAAGGCATACAAATTCTATCTGGAGTGACCATATAGCTGTGGTAGCATCTTACTTTGATCTTCGTGCCTTGTGGGCTGTGGATCCACATCATATCGCGATCTTTTATGCCGTATTTTAAAGCAAGCTCAGGGTGAACGTTAGCAAACATCTCAGGCGTGATAGCTGAGAGGTATTTACTAGTTCTTTCGATCATTCCCGCACCACTTAAATTTACGACGCGTTGCGTACTAAATACGATAGGGAACTCTTTTGACCAGTCTTTTGCTTGTTGCTCTGACTTAAATCTAGTAGAAACACGGAAATTTCTAGCTTGATCATCAAATGTCGGATACTTTTGGACAAGATCCCAGCGTGGTGAGTGGATAGGCTCTCTATGTTTTGGGATAGGATCAAGAAATTCCCAAACGATAGCTCTAGCCCTTGCGTTGCCATACGGCACGACGCCTTTTTCACGGCATTTTTCTAAGATGATGCCGCTGTAGTCCATGCTCCAGCTTGGTCCTATCTTAGCTTTCTCTTCTTCAGTTAGAGTGATGCCTAGGACTTTTTCTATATTATCTTTTGTGATTTGTGGGTAGCCACCTTTTATAGCTGAGCCAACAAGCGTGCTCTCTTCGCTAGCTAGCTGACTAACGCCGTTATGCTCTAAGCCAAAGCGGTTTCTAAAGCCAGAGCCGCCCTCTGCATAAGGCTTACTCATATCGTAAAGTATCGGTGTGCCAGGGTGTTTTTCATCCCATGCTGGCCATGGCTTGCCGTAGTACTCGCCTTTTACTTCGCCGCCAAGACCTATTAGTGTATCTGGGTCAAATTTATCCCAGTTTGCTTGGTGACGTCTAAACATCTCAGCAGTTCTGCCGCCATAACCGATAGAATTTCCAACCCTTGCTATCTCATTTGTCGCATCATCTGGCCATACAAAGTCATCTTTTACTTGTTTTAGCTCTCTATCTACGACAGCCATCTTCATGCCTTTTACGTATTCATCATAAAAGCCAAATTTCTTAGCAAATGCAAACATAACTTCGTGATCGCCCTTGCTCTCATAAAGTGGATCAACGACTTTTGTTCTCCACTGACCTGAGCGGTTTGTAGCGTTTAGGTGACCTTCGTTTTCAAAGGCAGTTGCCACTGGCAAGATATAAACGCCATCTTTTCTATCTGAAAGGATAGAAATTTCATTTACAAATGGCTCAGCAACTACGATCATATCTAGTTTTGAAGCTGCTTCTTGGATTTTAGCTAGGTGCGCCATAGATGTTAGACCAGTTCCTTGAACCCAAAGAACTCTTAATGCGCCACTGCTAAAGGTATTTTCCTCTTTCAAGACGCCTTGCCACCATTTTGAAAGTGACCAACCCTTTTCATTTCTCCAGTTTCTATCCTCTGGATTTTTAGGATCGTGGTAGTAATACTCTTCAAAAACAGTGTTTTTAACTGGTGTGCCGCCTTGTTTTGGCTCTTTGGTTGAGACTGCAAAGCGTTTGATAAACTCATCATAATCAACACCCCAGCCTTGGCAGTAGTACTTCCAAGCCGCGTCAGTTAGTCCGTAATACATCGGTAAGCTATCTGAGAGGTTACACATATCTGTTGAACCTTGAACGTTGTCGTGACCACGGATGATGTTACAGCCGCCACCTGGTTTGCCCATGTTGCCTAGGATTAGTTGAAGGATAGGTAAAATTCTAGTATTTGAGCTACCAACTGAGTGCTGAGTGATACCAAGTGCCCAAACAACAGTACCTGGTTTTGTGTGAGCTAGGATATTTGCAGCCTCCATTAGCTTATCAACTGGTACGCCTGTAACGTCAGATGTAACCTCTGGTGTCCAGTGCTCAGCCTCTTTTGCTATCTCGTCGATACCATAAGTTCTATTTTTTATAAATTCTTTATCTTCCCAGCCATTTTTTAAGATGATGTGGATAAGGCCATAAACAAGCGCTATATCTGTGCCTGATCTTTGTCTTAGGTATAGATCAGCGTGTGCGGCTGATTTTGTAAAGTTTGGATCAGCTACGATCACCTTTGCGTTGTTTCTATCTTTTGCTTGCAAAGTGTGCTTCATGCCGCCAACTGGGTTTGCCACAGCTGGATTTGCACCTATTATAAATATACATTTTGAATTTGCAGCCATATCTCCAAAGTGGTTTGTCATCGCGCCATAACCCCAAGTATTCGCCACACCGGCGACTGTTGCGCTATGTCAAATTCTTGCTACGTGGTCGTTGCTGTTTGTGCCCCAAAACGCAGCAAATTTTCTAAAGTAATATGCTTGTTCGTTGTTAAATTTCGCAGATCCTAAGAAAACAACACTATCAGGACCATCTTCTTTGCGGATCTGAAGCATCTTATCGCCGATCTCATTTACAGCTTGATCCCATGAAATTCTTTGCCATTTGCCATCAACCTTTTTCATAGGATATTTGATGCGTTGTTTACTGTGTGTAAGGTCGATCTGATCGATACCTTTTGAGCAGTGTGAGCCTTGAGATATCGGGTGAAACATCGCCATATCTTGACGAACCCAAACACCATCTTGTACCTCAGCCTCGATACCACAGCCTGCTGAGCATATAGAACAAATAGTTCTAACCTTTTTTGAGCCAGGGAAAGGATCCTTTATCTCCTCTGCGCTAGCGTGTCTTATCGTATCATTTTGTCCAAAAGCCATTGTGGTGCCAGCACCTAGTGCGGCTAGCTTCAAAAATGAACGTCTTCCTATACGTGCATCACTCATGGTTATCTCCCTTAGTATGCGATTTTATAGTAGGTTTCCCAATTTTTGCTTTTTTTATAAAGCACCTCTTTTTTGTTTGACTTGCCTACGACAACGCCATTGTCATCAGGAGCCAAGTCATCACTAGTCACTTTTGCTACGGCTGAGACTGCGAGTACTCCGCTGGCAGCACCGACTTTTAGAGATTTTTTGAGAAAATCTCTTCTTGATCCTTGCATTTTTCCTCCTTATGCCTCAAAATTTTTTGAGAAATTTGGTTCATTGATCTTTTAAATTTGCATATTTTAAATTCTATGAATATGCAAAATGGCCTAGTTTAGGGCTTTCGTGACCCTAAAGTTAAACTATGTAAATTTAGCATATTTATAAGTTAAGCAAAGTAAATATAAAAGTTTAATTAAGAATGTTAAGTATTTATTAAAAATATAGTTAAATATACTTTAAAATTATAAAATTTATTTGTAGTAGAAATTCTAGGGAGAGCTCCCTAGAAAATGTTATTTTAGATCACTTTTATTTACGATAAATGGCACTGATCTAACGCCAGCTGCAAAGTATTTTTTGCGTAGATTATCGATCTTTGCGACATCTTCTTTACTAACGCTCTTATCATCTACATTGTAGTCTTCAGCGTAGTATTTTCTTAAAATTTTAACCTTATCGCTGTCACTCTTAGCAGCTTTTGCATCTTTGTAGATTAGCGAGCTTTTTTGAAGTGACGAGATGTCATGCACTGGAGTTAGGACGATCTCAACATTGCTATCTTTTAGTGTTGTCTCGATCTTTGCTAGCTCAGCTCTGCAGTATGGGCACTCTGGGTCTGAAAACATTATGATAGTTGGCTTTTTAGGGTCGCTACCAAGAACGATGATGTTTGCCTTGTCCTCATCTTTATAAATTTTAGAAATTCCCTTTGCGATGACCTCTTTTTTCACTTCAGCGAGGTATGATTTTTGCTCTTTTAGATCGATCACGTCTGGGAAGATGAAGTCACCTTTTGTAAAAACAATCTCATCTTGTGAGTTGCCATCTTTGCTTAGTTTTACAACGACAGCTTCGATGTCGCCTGCCACTTTGTGACGGTCAGCTACCTTTACTTTTACGCTACTATCAACCATTTGAGAGTAGAAGTCCTCTATTTGCTTATCGCTTGCTGCCATTAGGCTAGTTGCCGCGATGATTGAGGCTAAGATCACTTTTTTCATTTTTATCCTTTTTAAAAATTTGGCGGATTATATTTGCTTTTTGTAAATGAATACTAACTGCGAAAAACCCTATCATTTCCTTGCTTCATTATGTCACTCTCAAGATCGAGCTGCTCGAGGTAGGCGATGATATATTTTCTACTTAAATTTAGCGCATCCTTGGCATTTGTGACATTTACAAAGCCTTGATTTTTTATGATCTCTCTTAGCTTATCAAGTGCCATTTTTAGTGAATTTCTAGTGATGAAAAGGTTATGCTCCAGCCTTATGACCCTACCCATTGCAGTAAGTTTTTTAAGGGCATTGTCACCACTAACCCTATCGATCTCAAGATCATCATATATATTATATGGCGCCGTAGGAGCAAGCTTACCACTTTCTAAAATTTCATAAATTTTCTCTTCAAGCCTAACTTTTAGCTTGCTAAGATCAACACCTTTTTTTGTATAGACGCCATCATTTTTAGAGATTAAGTTTATACTTTCAAGCTCATCAAGTGCTTTTTGAGCCAAATTTTGGCTAGCCCAAGCAAGTTTTAGGCTGATACTTTGAGCTGAAAAGACAGCAAATTCGTTCTTTTCTATCATAAATTTAATGACTGATTTTATCCGCTCAACCGCGCTTAGATCGTAGATATTTAAAGCCTTTTCATCGACAAAGACGTTTGAGACTTTTTTGGCCACAGCTACGGCTTCTTCGTGATTTAGACCAAATCTTTGGTAAGAAGAGATGATGCCAAAGCCATTTTTGTGAGCCTCTTTTAGGATAGAAAAAGCTTCAACAAAATCATGCTTTAAAAGCGAGGCTAAAAAGAGAATTTTGCCAGCCTTTTTTAGTGGCTCAAGCACTGGGTTTAGCACCCTGCCGCCACCTATCACGCGCGCATCTGAGATAAGCACAAAGGCCTCGTCAAATTTCAAAAACATATCGCTTTGAAATTTAAAGCTCACAAAGTAGCTATCATCTTTTTGGCTTAGTATTAGCACCTTTGCAGGGACGTTTTTAGCGCCCACGCAAAATGTCACGCTTTGTGAATGTATCAAATTCTTAGCAGTTACGACCGCATCAACCTCTCTAAATCCCCTAAAAAAGCCCTTTTTGCTAAGTAGCTGACCCTTTTTTAGCTCGCTAAGCTCTATGCCAGTTAGATTAAGCGCCACGCGGCTGCTAACTCCAGCGCTATCAACGAATTTATCGTGGCTTTGCACGCTTCTTACTAGCACCTCTTTGCCAGCGTCGTAGTTAAAAAGCTTATCGTTTTTACTAACGCTTCCCTCTATCACGGTGCCAGTTACGACATTTCCGATACCTTTTAGGCTAAAAACTCTATCGATGTAGTATCTAAAAACGCCCTCCTCATCGCGCTTTTTGGCTCTTAGCGTAAAGAGGTAGTTTCTAAGCTCATCGATGCTCGCCTTATCCTTTATGCTAACGGCGAAAATTTCTAAAATTTGCAGGTTTTTAAATTTAGAAATTTCATCCCTTATCTCTTTTTTTCTTAAATTTATGGTGGCTTCATCTACTAGATCACACTTTGTAAGCGCTACGATCACAGATTTCACGCCAAGGAGATTTAAAATTTCAAGGTGCTCCAAGCTTTGAGGCATAAGCCCGTCATTTGCCGCCACCACAAACAAGCACGCATCAAAGCCATACGCGCCACTTATCATCGTTTTTATGAGATTTTCATGGCCTGGCACGTCGATAAACGCTATATTTTCATCATTTTTGCTTAAATTTGAAAAGCTTAGATCGATCGTTATGCCACGCTTTTTCTCCTCTTCAAGATTATCCCCCTCAAAGCCGTTTAGCTCCTTTATAAGCGCGGTTTTTCCGTGGTCGATATGCCCTGCTGTTCCTATTATTAAACTCATTTTTCTTCCGTTTCATTTATTATTTTTATTAGCGTCTCTACGTCCTCATCAAGAAGCGACCTAAGATCTAGCATAAATTTATCTTTTTCTATGCGTCCGATCACCTTTTTTTGTCTAAATTTTAGCTCGTTTAAATTTGCGTCGCCACCAAATGCCAAAGCCACGCTTGGGATCTTTTTATTTGGCATCGCTCCACCTCCCACAAAGGTTTGTGTACGCACTATCTCAAGCGGATTTTTTAAATTTTTATTTATAAAATTTGCTAAGCCTTCAAGCTCTTTTACACTTTTGTGAAGCAGTTTTTGCGTTGTGATTAGCTCAAATTCTTTGTTTAAATAGGCTTTCATGCTCTCAGCCAAAAGCGAGATGATCACTTTATCGACACGAAGCATCCTTAAAAGCTGGTTTTTTCTAAGCTTTGCGATGAGCTCTTTTTTGCCGACAATTATGCCACACTGCACCGCACCAAGCAGCTTATCGCCGCTAAAGCTAACTAGCGAAACATCTTTTAAATTTTTTAGATCTGGCTCGTTTTTGTCTAAGTTAAATGGTAAATTTCCGTAAAATCCACTGCCAAGATCAAAATAATCTATCAAATTTTGTCTGCTTGCTAGCTCGCTTAGCTCATTTGCCGTGGTCTCTTCGCTAAAACCAACGATGTCAAAATTTGATCTATGGACCTTCACAAGCATCGCTGTCTCATCGCTGATCGCCTCTTCGTAGTCTCTTAGCCTAGTTTTGTTTGTAGTGCCAACCTCTTTTAAGATGCATCCTGCGTTTGCCATCACCTCTGGCACTCTAAAACTGCCGCCGATCTCGACTAGCTCGCCTCTGCTAACGACCACTTCTCTGCTCTTTGCAAAGGTGTTTAGCACCAAAAATACAGCGCTTGCGTTGTTATTTACAACGATGGCGTCTTCAAAACCAAAAGCCCTTGCTATTAGCGAGCCAACGTAGTCATATCTGTTGCCACGGCTGCCTGTTTTTAGGTTGTATTCGAGGTTTGAGTATCCTGTGATAACAGGCGTTGCCCGCTTTAAAATTTCTTTATCGATAACGCTTCTAGCGAGGTTTGTATGTATGGCAACGCCAGTTAAATTTAGCACTCTTTGAAGGCTGGCTTCATTAAATTTATAGTACTCGTCTAGGATCAAATTTATTATCTCTTCGCCGCTAAAACTTGCATTTTCATTTAAAATTTTAGCTCTTATTTCATCTAAAATTTGCCTTGCAAGCATAGTGACTAAACTCGTATCAAGCCCCAAAAATGCTTCGTTTTTTATGATCTTATCAACTTGTGGGATATTTCTTAAATCGTTCAATTTGCGCTCCTAGTAAGTTAGTTTTACCAAGGCGTGATTTTAACATAAAAATATTATAAATTAAAACTTAGAGCAAAAAAAGAGCATATAAATTTCAGAGTCTATTAATCCCATTAATATTAAAATAAGCTCGTTTTTGATAATAGGAGAAACAATGAAAGAATTTGGCTTTTATAACGATTTTGACGATGCTTTGATGCTAAATGAGCAGATAGAGATCAACAATGAAAATGGCGACTATCTCGTCTCAAACTCACCAAAGCTAAAGGCAAACATCATCGCACCTGAGATAAATTTCTACCTTAAAAATACCACCGCAAGCGTCTTAGAAAAAGCCAAAAACACACTTTTGCTATACGAGGCAAGAGCGAGCGCCTTTGACATGGCAAAGGATGTGGATTACGAAAAAGAGGTCGGCAAAAATGTTGTCATAGTAAGCAACTCAGGCCGCGAAGAGCTAGCAAATTTACTAAAAGAAAATGGCTACAAAGTGATAGAGCTTACGCACTTTGAGGTTAAATTTATATACGGCGCAGCTGGCGAGCTAAGCGTTTTGGTGCTTAGAGCAAATGATGAATTTGAGGTTGATTGCGACTTTTTCTTGGTTGAAAACGCAAGGGATTATATGCTAAAACAAAGCGGCTGCTACGAAATTTCAGGGCTAAAAGATGAAAAAGTGCTTGAAATTTTGAATGCAAAAAGCCCAAAATTTAGATACAAAAGCTTTACGCAATACGACTCATCAATCTGCCAGTATCACGAGCGCAGGAGTGAAATTTGCGGTCGTTGCGCCGAGGTTTGTCCAACTGTTGCCATCTTAAAAGAGGACGAGACAAAGCACCTGGTCTTTTCAGCGATAGATTGCACAAACTGCGGAAACTGCATCAGCGTCTGCCCTAGCGGCTCGCTAGACTCAACGCTCATGCCTCAAAGCTCATTTGCTACTATCGCTAAGCTTTACAAGGACAAGATAGCACTCATCGTATCTGAAGAGATAAATTTAGAAGAGCTTAACGTGAGCCTACCGCAAAATGTCCTACCTTTTGTCATCCTAGCCCCACATCTGCTAAGCCAAACGCACTTTTTGACACTTCTTCAAGAAAGTGGCGCGAGTGTGATTTTATATAGCAAGAGCCTTGGCAAGGGCGAAAAGGACGCCATTAGTATAGTAAATCAAATTTATGAGCTTAAATTTAAAGAGACTGCGGTTTATCACGCAAAAGATAAGGCTGAGCTTGAAATCGCGCTTAAAAAAGCAAAACTAATAGACGGCTCTCAGCACTCGATCAACGAATATGCGCTGCCAAAGAGAGAAATTTTTGCCAAAAGGCTTGAGTTTATCGTAGGCGAGAGCGATCTTGGCGTGGTAAAAAGCGGCGAGATGATAAGATATGGCGAGGTTAAGATAAACGCTGAAACTTGCACGCTCTGCCTTAGCTGCATTGGAGCTTGTAACGTAAGCGCTTTGGTGGCTGATAAGAAGACAAATTCGATTTTATTTAACCCAAGCGTTTGCACCGCCTGTGGCTACTGCGAGCTAAGCTGCGCTGAGAAAAACACCATCTCACTTGAGGTTGGCAAGCTTACACTTAAGCCTGAGAGCTTCGTTTATAGCGAGCTTGCGCA
Source organism: Campylobacter concisus (assembly GCF_002913545.1). Taxonomy (GTDB): domain Bacteria; phylum Campylobacterota; class Campylobacteria; order Campylobacterales; family Campylobacteraceae; genus Campylobacter_A; species Campylobacter_A concisus_AV. Next base: position 39,890 of record NZ_PPBR01000120.1, read on the forward strand.
TGATGAGCTATTTGCTTGCGTGGAGTGCGGAAAAGAGTTTGCGACTAAAAAAGCAGTCGAGAAGATCGCAGCGATCATGCAGCCACGTTTTGGCAACGACAGAGCCAAGATAAAAGCCCTTTACTGCTGTGCTGACTGCAAGGCAAAGATCATGGTGCAAGCCCAACTAAACGCGATGAGAGAGGATTTATTAAATGGATAAGAACATCACAAAGGCAAGGGCATATTTTTACGAATTTTTAGCTTATCCGCTATTTTTTCACACGAGTGACGAGAAATTTGCAAGGTGGAGAGAGCAGCTAAGCTACCTAGCGCAAAATCCTTTGAGCGAGCAAAGCGCAGAGGCATTTGCAAATTTAGATAAATTTAGCTTTGATGAGCTTGTAAATGAGCAAAATGAGGTTCTTTTTGGCTTTACAAATATCCCTTTAAGCGCCTCATTTTATGAAGAGGGCAGAGACAATGGAGCTGCTAGACTTAGGGTGATACACTGCCTAAACCTTAGCCCATATAGGCGTGATAAGGAGCTTTGCAAAGATAGCGAAGACTACGTTGGCTTTATATTTCTGGCGATGGCTACGTTTTTAAATGATGAATTTAACGGCGCAAAAAATATCAGCGACAAGCTTTTTAGCGAGACTTTAAATTTATTTGTAGATGAGTTTGGCTCGCTACTTTTAGCTCATAAAAATGCAAATTTCTTCCGCTCCTATGCGCTCATCTTAAAAGACTTCATCGAGCTTGAAAGAGCTGTTTTAAGCGTAGAAGCACCTGCTAAGCCACAAGGCGATAGCGTCGCTATGGCAGCGCTTAAAAAAGAGCCATTTCAAAGCAAGATGCCAACTATTAAAACCAAACTTCACTGGGAGGAATTCTCTCCAGTCATCTCACACGAGTTTAAAGACTAGCTTAAATTTACTCTTAGCCTAGCTGGGAGTAAATTTAACATCTGCTTAAATCCCGCAACTATTCTTGATATTTTTTAACTATCTTAGCCCTTTAGTAGTAAATTTCTTTAAATTTTTACAAAGGATTTACAATGGTAATGACACACTACATGGAGCTTTTATCGCTCAATCAACCTTACAATCTAATCCTCTACATGGTGATACCTATGGGGCTTGCGGAGCTTTTAGTGGCGATGGAGTTTTTCACGATGTATCACATGGATAGCGGCAAAAATACTGGCTTTAAAGCTGTTAGCAAATTTGTTGGCATAGTGCTTGGGGTCTATTTTACAGCTCTTGTGATCTACTTTTTAGCAAAAATTTATCCAAGTATAAAATGGCGTGGATATGCCGATGTCATCGCTATCTACTCATATCTCATCGGCGTTATCCCACTTCTTGGCATCGCACTTTTGGAGCTAAATTTGATCTATAAAAACGCAAGCGAAAGAGCAAAGCTAAAGCTTCACTTTTGCCTGCTAATCTTCTTCTTGATCGTCGGACACGTCGCTATGATATTTGGCATGGTTGATCCTACTATAACAGGTTACAAGGCTAATGATGGCGCGATGGATATGCAGATGAATATGCCAATGAACATGCCAGCAGATATGCCAATGCATGATCACCACAATATGATGATGCAAAATATGAGTGAAGATAACTCAACTAATATGCACATGAATCACTAAATTTTTATAGCTTCTTGGCAGCTGCTAAGAAGCTATAAAATTTAATTCTTTTTTCTGCTTTTAACAATCTATCTTCTTTAAAAAATTTTCGGAGTGATTTTTGCTCTTTTGGACCTATTTTGTAGCTTATAAATTTAAGATACCACTTGATATCTTGCTCGCTTATGTCGCGACTTTTGGCATACTGGGCTAATATATAATTTGGAATTTTTACATTTTTTTGCAAAAAATTTGCGACCAGCCTTTTGTAAAACGAACCATTTTTTACGTAAGAAAACCTACCAAAAACAAAGGGCAAATTTGTCTTTTCGTGCCAAATTTGACCAAGGTCGTAAAAGCACTCTTTGCCCTCGCTTAAGTATGCCTTTAGCGCCCTGTCGCCTATGATCACCTCGCCATTTAGTTTAAGCACCTTGGCTAGGGCGTTTGAGCTAGCTGAGGCAGGATCTGGCTTTGGAGCTGAGTTTTTGCGCACAAGCACGCTTTTGACATCTTTTTTGGCGACTATTCCAAAATTTAGCTTCTTTAAATTTGCCTTTTTGCTAGCTATGCTTGAGATCACCGCAGCGTCGATCTTTCTGGCGTTTAGGGCTCTATTTAGCTTGCTTGGCACACCCTTTTTAAACTCAATCGCCTTTTTTATCTGAGAGCTTAGTGGGGCTGATTTTAAAAATACGTGAAATGGGAGTAAATTTAGATAATCAATCTTTCCAAATATCATTTTTCATCTTTTACAAGCTCAAATTTAACTAGCGCGTTTTCACTGCAAACGTCGCGAAATAGCTGAGCTAGGCTCTCTTTTGTGGCACCATCCAAAGCACTTTCATTTTTTAGCTTTATAAGCGTTGGCTCATTTATCTCGCAAAGGCAGTCAAAGAGCGCGTCTAAATTTTTGCCGTAGTACTCTGGCAGGTCAAATTTCTTAGCAAAATACTCATGCATCTTCTCTTTTTCGAGCATCTTTTTGGCATCTAAGATCACGCTTTTCATTGCATCCTCTTCTCATAAAGCAGGTAAAAATGCTCGTAGTGATCGGGCGTGTAGTAGATAAGCCCGTCGTTTGAGTATAAAATTCTCTCAGCGCCGCGCCTGCCGCCATTATAATTCACATCGCACTCAAACCACTTTCTACCATCAGCCTCAGGTAGCCTCTTTTCTCGGTTTGAAAACCTATCCCCGCCAATGCTTTTGCCGCCGCTTATCTGCCATAAATTTCCACTTTTTGCGTCCCAGCCAAGAGCCATTGCCTCTTTTTTGGTTATAAAATTCTTTGGCAGCTTGTTAAATTTATAGATATAAAGTGCGACCTCATCTTTTGAGGTGTATGAGCCATTTTCTGCGAGACTCTGGCTCTTTTGCCCCTCTTTGTTTAGCTGCTCAAGTAAAATTTGAGCGTTTTTGTTTGCCTCGCCACCCTCTTTTGAAAAAAAGAAGGTGCCAACGATGATAGCAATGACAAAGGCGACTAGAGCTGGCAAAAGTCTTTTGTTCAAATTTAGCCCTTAAAGAGTGTTAAAAACTCTATCGCCAGCGTCACCAAGACCTGGTACGATGTAGTTTTTCTCGTTTAGTTTCTCATCGATCGAAGCCGTATAGACCTCGACGTCTGGGTAAATTTCGCTAAATCTCTTTAGCCCCTCAGGTGCGGCGATGATAGAGATAAATTTGATCTCTTTAACGCCCTTTTCACGCAAGAATTTAACCGCATCTATCGCCGTGCCACCAGTAGCAAACATAGGGTCGATGATGATCGCCATGCGCTCTTTTGCGTCTTTTGGAAGCTTTGCGTAGAAAAACTCAGCCTGCGCTGTCTCTTCGTTTCGCTGAAAGCCCAAAAAGCCAACGCTCGCATCTGGGATGATGGTAAAGACGCTATCAAGCATACCAAGAGCAGCCCTTAAAATAGGGCATATCATCACCTTTGTAGTGAGCCTTTTTGCGTCTGCCACCGCAACTGGTGTTTGGACTTTGACATCTTTTACCTTTAAATTTCTAGTCGCTTCAAAGATCATAAGGTAGCTGATCTCATCAACTAGCATGCGAAACTGAAAAGGCTGGGTGTTTTTATCACGTAAGATTGTTAATTTATGCTCGATCAATGGATGTGAGATGAGCTTCACGTTTTGCATTTTTTGTCCTTAAATTTACTGTTTTTACAAGGTTTGTCTTTTACAAAATGCCAAGAGGAGAATTTAGCCCAAAATTTGGGCTAAATTTGATTAAAAACCTTTTGCAAGTTTGGCTTTGTAAGCCTCAACATCAAAATCTTTTACTCTCGCTACGCCATCTTCAACTGCAGCTTTTGCAACTGCTGGAGCGACCGCCGTTAGCACGCGCTTGTCAAATGGTTTTGGGATGATGTACTCTTTGCCAAATTTTAGCTCGCTAACGCCACTTGCTTTTAAAACTTCAGCTGGCACTGGCTCTTTTGCAAGCTGCGCAAGCGCTTTTGCTGCAGCCATTTTCATATTTTCAGTGATCTTTTTAGCCCTAACATCAAGCGCCCCTCTAAAGATAAATGGAAAGCCCAAAACGTTATTTACTTGGTTAGGATAGTCGCTTCTGCCTGTGCCCATCATAACGTCATCTCTTACAGCTACGACGTCCTCTGGGAAGATTTCAGGCACTGGGTTTGCCAAAGCAAAGATGATAGGCTCTTTGTTCATCGACGCAACCATCTCTTTTGTCACAACGCCAGGCTTAGAAAGACCTAAAAACATATCAGCGCCTTTCATCGCATCTGCTAGTGTCCTATCCTCGGTCTCAAGCGCAAATTCAACCTTCTCTGGAGTTAGGTCTGTTCTTTTTGAGTGGATGACGCCTTTGCTATCTATCATCACGATGTGTTTTGCGCCAAGTGCTTTATACATCTTTGCGCAAGCGATGCCAGCTGCACCAGCGCCGCTAACTACGATCTTTATCTTAGATATATCTTTGCCAGAAATTTCCATCGCGTTTATAATGCCAGCGCTTGTTATCATCGCTGTGCCGTGCTGATCGTCGTGCATTACAGGGATATCGACTGCTTCTTGAAGCTTTCTTTCGATCTCAAAGCACTTTGGAGCACGGATATCTTCTAAATTTATACCGCCAAATGTAGGAGCTAGAGCCTTGCAAATCTCAACGATCTTATCAGGATCATGCTCATCTAGCTCGATGTCAAAGGCATCAACGTTTGCAAATTTCTTAAATAGCACCGCCTTGCCCTCCATAACTGGCTTACCAGCGATAGCGCCGATGTCGCCAAGACCAAGAACAGCCGTGCCATCGGTGATGACAGCTACTAAATTTGCTTTATTTGTGTATTTATAAGCTAGTTCAGTGTCTGCATTTATCTCACGGCATGGCTCAGCAACGCCTGGTGTATAGGCCATTGAAAGGTCTCTTGAAGTCTCGCAAGGTGTCTTTACCCTGATCTCGATCTTACCGCCGATGTGGTAGTTTAGCGCCTCTTCTTTAGTTACATGTGTCATTTCTCTTCCTTTAATAAATTTTGTATTCTATTTTTGATCTCATTACTGCCTACTACTTCAAGCACTTCAAAGATACTTGGGCTCACGCTTGAGCCAGTTAGCGCTATCCTTAGGGCCTGAGCTAGGTCTTTTAGTTTTAAGCCATTTTGCTCTAAAAATTTATTAGTTAGCTCCTCGTAGCCCTTTGCGTCAAGGTCGCGGTCTAAAATTTGAGCAAATTTCGCCAAAATTTCTTTGCTATTTTCATTTATAAATTTAGCCCAAGCTTTCTCGTCGTAGCTTTTTGGAGCGTTGATGATAGCATTTGCGCTGTTTGCCATCTCAATTAGTGTCTTTGATCTCTCACGGAGCGAATTTAGCAGTAGCTCGCCCTTTACCAAAGCCTTAAAATCCACGCCAAATTCAAGCATATCATGTGCTAACCTCTCGTAAGGCAAAGTTTTTATATAGTGAGAATTTAGCCAGTCAAGCTTTTGAGCGTTATAGGTGCTTGAGCTTTTGTTGATATCGTTTGGATTGAAGTATTTAAGCATATCCTCGATAGTAAAAATCTCATCATCACCGTGGCTCCAGCCAAGACGAACGAGAAAATTTAAGAGCGCTTCAGGCAAGTAGCCCATCTTTTTATACTCCATAACGTCAGTTGCGCCATGCCTTTTACTAAGCTTTTTGCCATCCTCGCCGTTTATCATAGCGACGTGATAAAATTTTGGCACCTTAAAGCCAAGCGCCTCGTAAAGAACGATCTGTTTTGGGGTATTTGAGAGGTGATCATCACCGCGAATGACGTCTGTGACGCCCATTAGTGCATCGTCTATCACAACTGTGAAGTTATATGTTGGCGTGCCGTCGCTTCTTGCGATGATGAAGTCGTCTAAGATATCTTCAACCTTAAATTTAACCTCACCCTTTATGCCATCATGTATGACGATCTCGCCGCTAAGTGGGGCTTTTATACGGATGACTGGCTCGATACCAGCTGGAGGCGTGCCAGTAAAATCTCTATATCTATTATCATATTTTGGGCGCTCTTTTCTAGCCTCTTGACTAGCTCTAAGCTCCTCAAGCTCCTCTTTGCTCATGTAGCATTTGTAGGCTTTGCCCTCATCAAGCAGCTTTTTAACGTACTCTTTGTAAAGATTAAATCTCTTTGACTGATAGGTCACTTCGCCGTCGTGATCTAGCTTGCACCAAGCAAATGCCTCTTTTATGGCTTGCGTGGCTTCTTCTGAGTTTCGTTTTAAGTCAGTATCTTCGATGCGGAGCAGAAATTTTCCATTGTTAGCTCTTGCGTATAAATAATTATAAAGAGCTGTCCTAAGTCCGCCTATATGTAGGTATCCAGTAGGCGACGGAGCAAATCTAGTAACTATCATTTTGTGCCTTATTTTTATGTTATAATTGCCCAAAATTATATTTACTAAATACTTAAATAAAGGTTTCATTATGAAAAAATTGCTCTTTTTGGCTGCTGGCGTGTTAAGTGCCTTAAATTTATATTCAGCTCAGATGATAAACGGCATCGCAGCTATCGTGGAGAACGAGCCTATCACGCTTTACGAGGTTTATAGCTTGAAGGAACAGCTAAAGACAACAGAGCAGGACGCTTTAAATTTGCTTATCAGAGATAGACTTGAAGATGCGCAGATAAAAAACTTAAATTTAAGCGTTACACCTTTTGAGCTAAACGACAGGATCGAGGCGATCGCAAAGCAAAATGGCATGACAAATTCGCAGTTTAGAAACTCTATCCAAGCTCAAGGCATGGACTTTTTGGACTTTAAAAACAACCTAGAGCACAAGATGCTTCAAGAAAAGCTCTATAAAAGCATAGCTGCTGAGGCTGGTAAAAACATAAATGAGCAAAAAGCAAAGGCGTATTTTGACGCTAATCCTGATAAATTTAAGGTCTTTAGCACCGCTAGAGTCGTAGTTTATAGAGCAAAAGACCCTGATCTGCTTGAAGCTCAAAAGACAAGTCCAAAGCTACTAGACGGCGTGCAAACACAAGAGGTGAGTTTGGACTATCAAAGCATAGATCCAAGGCTTGCTGCGATCATCTCAAGCACGAATAACGGCGACTACACACAGCCTTTGCAAGGACCTGATAGCTTTGATATGTTTTTGGTAAAAGAGAAGATCGGCTCATACACACCAAGCTTTGCTGATGTAAAAGATAACGTTATAAACGAGCTTTACCAAGGCGAGCAAGAAAAATTAATGAGTGATTACTTCGAAAAACTCCGCGCAAAAGCAAAAATTCAAATCCTAAGATAACTTCAAATTTAGCCACTTTGGTGGCTAAATTTCTCTAAAATTTAAATTTAAAATTTATAAGCAAAAACCTGCAAAAGCAGCCAAATTTAATTACAATTTTAGTGAAAAATCCAACGTAAATAGCGTAGATAAAGCCTATCACTACGGCATACGGGGCATAAGGTGTGATGCCAGCTCCTGGGCTTGCTAAGATAAAGTTATGACTTATAGCAGCTCCAGCTTCCAGCCTAAAACAAAAAGAGCTGAGCATCAAAGCCAAATTTGTATTGATTTAGCACTAAATTTGTGATGCTTGTGCAGACGATGATAGAGACTATGCCATAAAACATAGAGAAGTCACACTCGAAAATTTTACTGATAGCTCCCACTGAGCAAAATTTACTTCTTTGCATAAATGCGCCATTTTCTCCAAGTTTTAGACCAAAGACAAGTGCTATCAAAAATAAAATAGCAATGATAGTTGGCAAAAGCCCTATCACCTTTGCAGTGTCTTTGCTACTTTTTTTGGGTGTGAGATATTCTTAAAATACGGCAAATTTGTAGGTATAACTCACGAAAAGATAGATACATTTGAGACATTTTTTAATAAACACGGCGAAATTTCAACCCTCAACTCGCGCCTTATCTCTAAAATTCGTAGTATATCAGCCTGCCAGCTGGGCTTGCCAAGATGAATATTTTTAGATTTTACCTACTTGCCACGCTTAGTGCTGGGGTTTTATGTGCTGTTTTGTTTGGAGTTGGCTACTTTCTAGGCTCAAATCCTGACAAATAGGCGCTTCTAATAATAACGATCACCATTTTAGCGGTGGTTGCGGTAATAAGCGCAGTCTATATAATTGAGCAGTTTCGGTTTCAGGTAAAATGTAGCCATTTTTATTAAAATTTATCCTAAAGACGCTAGAAGTGGCGACTAAATTTAACTATTTAATCAAAAAGAGATTAGTGAAAATTTTCTATCAGGTCTTTAAAAACTTCATAAAGTTTATTTACTTCGCCGATGCTGACACGTTCGTTTTTGGCGTGTATGCGGTCGTTTATGACGCCAAATTCTATCGCATCTACGCCAAATTCTGCAAAGTGCCTTGCATCGCTCGTGCCGCCCTTTGTATTTAAAAGTGGCGTAACGCCAGTGATCTTTGTGACAGATGCCATTAAATTTCTTACGATCTTGCTATCTTTGTTGGTTAAAAATCTCTTCGAGCTTTGCTTTATACTAAGCTCGCAATCAAGACCATCTAAAACGCTTCTAAGATAGCTCTCAACGTCATTTGCGTCAGTTAAATTTGAGTTTCTAACGTTAAACATTATGCTAAGCTCGCTTGGCGTGACGTTGCAAACCTGCATGCCACCACGAATGTCCGTCACCACGATCTTGCTTGGGCTAAAAAACTCGCTCCCGACGTCCATATCGTGGTCAGCTATCTTGCTTAAAAGTGGAGCTATCAAATTTACTGGATTTACACATTTTTCTGGGTATGCCACGTGGCCTTGAATGCCCTTTATCACGATCTTGCCATTTATCGAGCCACGTCTGCCGACCTTTATACTATCGCCAAATTTCTTATCACAAGTTGGCTCAGCCACGACGCAAATTTTTGGCAGATCACCTATTTCACGCAGATATTCAAGTGCCAAAGGTGTGCCAAAAGTGCCATCGCCCTCTTCGTCACTTGTTAAGATAAGGCTTAGCTTGCCATTAAATTTAGCCTCTTTGCACGCACAAACAAAGGCAGCCACGCCGCTTTTCATATCCTGCGCACCCCTTGCGTAGATGTAGCCATCTTTTTCTAGCGGGGTAAATGGCTCGCTCTCCCAGCCATCTCCTGGAGGCACGACATCAACGTGTCCTGCAAAAGCTAGATGTTCGCCCTCTCCATAAATTTTAGAAAGTATGAGATTTTTTGTGCCATTTTTTTCTATAAATTTAGCCTCAAAATCAGGCAAAAATTTAGCGATAAACTCCAAGCTGCCTGCATCATCTGGCGTGATAGAACGAAATTTTAAAAGCTCTTTTAAAAAGCTAACTACCACTAAAATGCCTTTTTAGAAGGAATTCCCAAGTAAAATCCCTGGAATTCGTCGATGCCTATCTCCTTACAGACGTTAAAGATTTCTTTAGAATGAACATACTCTGCGATCGTTTTTATGCCAAGATCCTTTGCAAATGCCACGATCGCGCTTGCGATGGCGTATGAGTCTTTATTGATATCGATATCTTTGATGATAGAGCCATCGATCTTCACGTAGTCTGGCTTGATCTTTATAATGTAAGAGAAATTTGAGTAGCCAGAGCCAAAGTCGTCGATCGCTATCATAGCGCCCATGCTCTTTGCTCGCTCGATAAAGACTGAGACGCGCTCAGCGCTCTTTAGCTCCTCATCTTCGACTATCTCAAAAACTATCCTGCCAGCGACATTGTGCTTGTTTAGTAAATTTAAAACTAGCGCAGAGACGTCGCCATCTATCATATCTCGGCTGCTTAAATTTATAGAAAGAACCAAATTTGGATCTTCAGTGAGGTGCTCAAAGCACTTTTTAATGAGCTGCTTTTCAAGGTCTGCGTAACGCTTGATACGCTTTGAGATATCCAAAAATACGCTTGGTGAGATGACGTCGTCGCGGTCTAAAATTCTTATCAAGCATTCATATTTTATAGGGATCTTTTTCTCGTCAAATATCGGCTGAAAATACGGCACGATGTTGTCGTTTATCGTAGCATTTTGGATAAGCTTTGAGCGCTCGATCTGATTTGCGTATTCATCTTTTTGACTTAGCCCTTTAAAGTAGCAAACATAGTCTTTATCAAGCGTCTTAGCTGATTTTAACGCGATGGTTGCCTTTCTTAGCGTTTGGTCGCTATCAAGCGCAAAGCCAATGGTGTTGTGAATTTCTATATCATCGACCTCTACGCCGTTTTCATCTTTTATGCTAAGCATCCTGCCTTTAAAGATATCTAGTAAATTTTCAGCTAACTCCTCATATCTGTCGATAAAGTCGTTATTATCTTCGACCAAAGCAAATCTGTCCGCCTCGATACAATAAGCCTTCATATTCTCATTTTTTGCAAATTCTTTGATGAGATTTGCCATCTGTTTTAAGATCTGATCGCACACGTATTTGCCGTAGTAGTCGTTCATCTTGCCAAAATCATCGATATCCATAAGTATCACTTTTGGATATTTATACTCATTTACATCTCTCGTGAGTGCAGCTTTATTTAAAAGTCCTGTCATCGGATCAATATATAGTTTCTCACTTAAATCAGCTATCTTTTCAACACTATCTTTTTTTAATTCATCATAGTCGGATACAATTCTTTTATACTTGATAATAAATAAAGAACTTATGATAAGGCCGACAATTAACCCAGCAAAACTTATAAAAAATGTTATATACATATTTTGAAAAAACCACTGATAAAAGTACCTATCACTAAAACCAACAATTCTTTGGTCGATATTTGCCTTAAAGCCTAAAATATAGTCTTTTATAGGCACAAACATACAAACTTTTGCACTATTTCCAGGCAAGATTTCAGCTAAGAAATAATCTTTTTGAAAATCATGCGAATATATATCTCCACATTCCTTATCATCATAGTCTTTTCCGACTAAACTTGCATCCGAAGCTGCCACGATTTTAAAACCATTTTTATCATTGTCTTTTAGTAAGGTTACATTTCCAATGGCACTATTATTTATATAATTTTGAAAATTTGCAACATTTAAATTACTAGCATTTTTAAAGTAATTTACAAACTGATATGTTAAATATTCTGTCTTTTTTCTAATATCATAGTCATTAGAGGCAATAGCACTATTATATTTAAAATAAAAAACAACCAAATTTTCAATCGTAAAGAATGAAAAAAATACAAACATAACAATAACAATAATTTTGACATTGTTTATACTTTTTTTTTGTAAATCTTCAGACATAAAATTAAACTCCCTTTCCTATGGCTAAGGCTTTCAAATTATAACTATCATTAAATAAAATTTAACTTTTGCTTTAAATTAAAGCTTAACGATCTTAGCACCGTATCCGCCTTGATTTGCCGGTGCATCGTGAAATTCTTTCACGCTTGGATGCTCTTTTAAGAAATTTTTAACCGCAAAGGCGAGCTTACCAGTGCCGATACCGTGAAATACGCTAACCTCATCAAACCCCATAACAAGACTATCTGAGATAAATTTATCAAGCTTAGCTATCGCCTCGTCAGCTCTCATGCCGTGCAGATCAAGCGAGAGCGAGGCTGTTTTTGGCTTATCGACACTTAAACTTACTCCACTTTTTTTAGGCACCGCCACTTCGTTGCCATTTTTTCTTAAAAGCTCGAGTGGTACACGCAAATTTATGCCATTTGACTCGATCATCGCGTCATTTTTAGAGATGCTTAAAACCGTGCCTTTTATATTTTCATACTTCACTCTATCGCCTACTTTTAGGCTCTCTCGCTCAGTTTTTTTAGGCTTAACGATGGCAGCTTTTTTCTCATTTGCCACATTTAGCGCCCTTTGCTTGTCTTTTATCTCTTTGAAATTTATAACAGCTTTTGCCGCATTTATCGCTTCATAATACTCTTTTTCAAGGCGTGAAATAGTCGCATTTAGCTTGATCTCATTTCTCTCTTTTAGCTCTTTTTGCTCCTCAAGCAAGCGCTCCAGCCGCTCCTCTTTTGCCGTGACCTCTTTTATCCCCTCATCAAGCTTAGTTTGTAAATTTAGAGTCTTTGTGATGATCTCATTTAAATTCTCTTTATCCTCGCCGTAAATTTTCTTTGCCTGCGCCACTAAATTTTGAGATATGCCGTATCTTGCCGCCGTTTCAAAGGCGTAAGACTTGCCGATCGTGCCCTTTAAAAACTCAAATTTAGGCCTTTGAGCCGCCTCATCGTAAAGTGCCGCCACCAGCTCAACCTCTGGATTTTTAGCTAGCAACATCGCAAGGCGCTTGTGGTGGGTCGTGATGATCATTTTGATATCTTGAGTGATGAGGCGCTCTATCATGACGCCATACAAGCTCGCAGCCTCTTCAAAGTCGGTGCCAAGCTCGATCTCGTCGATACCTATGATGATCGATTTTTTAGTAAAAAGCCTTGCAAAATGCACCATCCTGCCAGCAAAGGTCGAGATGTCGTTTTTCACACTTTGCGGATCTTCTATGATCGCGTCAAATTCTTTAAAAGAGCCGATCGTTGAGCGGTTTGCGTCGATACGCATAGGCAGCAGATACTTTGCAAGCAGCGTGGCTGAGATGATAGATTTTAAAAGCATCGACTTACCGCCAGCATTTACGCCGGTTATTAAAAGCACTTTTTTGCTAAAATCCACACTCACACTCTTTGGGTTTTTTAGCGCTGGATGGGCAAATTTCTCAAGCTTTATGACATGCGAGCTATTTGGTAAAACAAACTCATAGTCACGTGACCTAGCCAAATTTACGCGCGCTTGATAGGCGTCAAACTGATCAAAAGCGTTATTTATAAATTTCAAAAAGAGTAGGCTCTTGTTCATCTGCAGGCTAAATTTCTTGCAGTGCTCGTAAATGATCTCCTCTTTTCTATCAAGCAGCTCGCTTTGCTCCTTTTTTAGGCGCTCGGTGCTTGCAGGTGCGACGTAGAAGTAGCCGCCTGAGCTTCTAGCGATCACAGTGCCTTTTAGGGCGTGGTTAAAGCCGCCACGCACCAAAAGTGCCTCTTGTGAGTTGATATAGTGCGTCTGGGTATCGACTAGATAGGGCGTGATGTGCTTTGAGTAGATGAGCTTTTTAAGTTCAGCGTCGATCTGGCGTTTTTTCTCGCTAAACGCCTGCTTTATCGCGTAAAATCTCTCATCCACGCTGTCGCTAAACTCGCCGTTTTCATCAAAGCTGTTTGCCATCTGACTCATCGCTTCAGGGATTTCAACCTTTGCGATCCACTCGCCAAGCCTACCTTCAAATTTTTGCTTTTTTAGATATGAAAAATACTTAATGATCTTTGCAAACTCGTAAATTTCACTGATGTGAAGCACTGCTTGCTTACTAAGTCTCATAAGCGCGTCATCAAGCTCTTTTATCTCATCAGGCGCTTTGAAGTCATACTTTGAAAGCTCGTTTATATTTTCAAAGTGGATTTTGCTGTCGCCTTGTAAAAATAGCGGTTTTTGCCTTGCTAAAAATGAGTTAAATTTCTCTAAATACTCGTTCAGATCGAGCTTTGCAAATATATCGTTCATTGCTCGCAGCTCGTTATAGGCACGATGACGCCTGAAAGTTCGCTAAATTCTCGTTTTGGCAAAAATGACGCCGTGCCAAATTCGTAGTTAAATTTCTCAGCGCTCACGTTGTATTCGCCACATTTTAGTGTTTTACCCTGCTTAAAGTCAGTCACTAGCTTTGAGATGGCGTCCTCGTTTTTTGATAAATTCTCTTCATAAAAATATACACAAACAAGGATCGCTACAAGCACCGCGCTAACGAGCGCTTTTATACTTTTGCTGATCTTTTCATCTTTTATCGCCCAGATCGCTCCAAAAAGCAGCATCACGCCAGCGATTATTATCAAATTTCTTACCATTTTACGCCTTTATACTTTGCGATGAGCTCCTTGTAAAGCTCAGCATGAGGCTTGATCTTTTCTAAAATTTCAGCCCTAACCTCGCTGATATCTTGCTTTTCAACCAGCAAGCAAACGGCTAGATACGGGGCATTTGGCAGCATATCTTTTATCTGGGTGCTATTTAGCTTTTGTGACCTTGCAAGGGCTATCAAGATATCTTTTTTGCCTAAATTTATAAGGCTTGAAATTTCTTCTTCGCTAAGCTCTTTTTCTTTTATCTCTTTTAAAATTTCATTTTCATCTTGAGGCTTGAAACTACTTAGATCCATTAATATCCGCCTCTTAGCTGCACGCTGATATCGCCCGCTCCAAAGCCAACTACGATGCCGTCACTTAGGCGGTTTTTCACGCCAAATTCATCTGTAAATTCTATCCCTTCTTCAACCCTCTCGACCTTGTCGGTAAAGATCGGATTATACTCGCTAAATTCGCTCTTCATATCAACTTCGATCGGATTTTCTCCGGCTGCATAAACTGGCAAGATAACAAGCTCATCAACGCCCTTAAAGCACTCTTTAAAGCCAGGTAAATTTGTGCTAAGTCTTGTGTAGCGGTGTGGCTGAAATATCGCTGTGACGCTCTTTATGCCTAAAATTTTGGCGTATTCAAAGACTGATTTTAGCGTCGCTTTTATCTCGGTTGGATGGTGCGCGTAGTCGTCTATTAGGACGAAATTTTTGTTTGCGCTAAGTATGTCAAAACGCTTTTTGATGCCTTTAAAATTTAGTAAATTTTCTCTGATATCTTTAAGCGGCGTCTCGTGCATCGCAGCAAGGATAGCCAAAGATGCGTCTATAGCGATGTGCTCGCCCATGCCAAAGGCTTCAAATTTGCCTAAATTTTTAAGGTTAAAGCTAGTGTATGGCTGATAGTCTCTTACCACCATCGTAAGCTCAGTGATATCACTGCTTGGATAAAGCCTGATCGCATCAAGCTTAAGCGTGCTTAAAAACTCATCCTCAGCGTTTATCACTCTAACCTTTGCGCGCTCCAAAAAGCCCTTGTATGCTGCGTAAAATTTAGCTAGATCGTAGTCGTAGTGCTCCATGTGCTCTGGCTCTGCGTTTGTGACGATGGCTAGATATGGGTTTGAGTTTAGAAAGCTAGAATCGCTCTCATCGGCCTCAAATACGACGTTATCGCTCTTTGCGTAGCGCATATTTGAGCCAAACTGCTTTGAGATGGCGCCGATAATGACTGAGCCCTCAATAAGGCTTGCTAGCATCGCTGAAGTAGTACTCTTACCGTGCGCGCCAGCAACTGCAAAGACGCACTTATCTTCAAGCACATAGGGCAAAATTTCTTTTCTTGAAAAGCACTTTATGCCCTTTCTTCTAGCCTCCACTAGCTCGATGTTATCCTCTTTTATCGCAGCTGAATAGACCACGAAGTCTTGGTCTTTTATCGCCTCTTTGCAGTGCGGCGTGATGACCTCGATGCCTTCATTTTGAAGCTCAAGCGTCGTCTTGCTCTCTTTGATGTCGCTGCCGCTTATCTTATGGCCTTTTTCGTGTAAAAATCTAGCGATGGCTGAGATGCCGATGCCGCCGATGCCTATGAAATGGACTTTTTTGATCTCGTTGTTTAGCTCTTGCAAATTTTATCCTTAAGTTTTTCGTGATTTTAACAAAAACTACTAAATTTAAGGCTGAAAAATGGCTTTTATTTGCTTAAGCTAAAGCTTTCATCTATCAGGTCAAAAACGGTTTTTTGCGAGATTTTGGAGTTTAAATTTACGCTTATCCAGTGCTTTTTATTCATGTGATATGCTTTAAAAATTTGCCGCTCATCAACTAGCACCATGGCTAGATCTGGGCTACATTTTAAATTTAAAACCTCTATCACCTCGTCACTTTCAAGGCCAAGCTTACTAGCGCTTAGCTGCATAAGCAGCGCAAACCACTTCTTGTTTTTCTTGTGACGAAATACACTAAATTTTGGATATTTTGGGAAAATTTGCTCCCCTAAAATGTCAAATTTCTCTTTTATATATTTTTCAACTTCACTTCGTTTCAAATTTCACTCCGAAATTCCTTTAAAAAAGCACTCATTTTCGTGATCATCGATGATGCCAACGCCTTGTAAAAACGAGTAGATGATCACAGCGCCTACAAATTTAAAGCCACGCTTTTTCATATCTTTTGAGATGCACTCTGAGAGCTCACTACTTGCTGGCATGTCCTTAGCGCTTTTTATGTCATTTATCACGCGCTTGCCATTTGTAAATTTATAGATGTAGTTATAAAACGAGCCAAACTCGGCACAAAGCCCTAAAAAAGCCTTGGCATTTTTTGGCAGAGAGTAAATTTTAAGGCGGTTTTTGATCGCTCTATCATCGCTTAAAAGGCTTTGAAGCTTTGCCTCGTCATAGCTAGCGATCTTTTTTGCATCAAAGCCATCTAAAATTTGAGCAAGCCCAGCTCTTTTTCGTAGCACGTAGTCCCAGCTAAGGCCTGCTTGAAAGCCCTCTAAAATGAGCATTTCAAAGAATTTCTCATCATCTTTGACTGCCCTGCCCCACTCGCAGTCGTGATAGATCTTGCTAAATTCGCTCTTTTCAGCCCAGGCGCAGCGCTTCATCTTTTAAATTTCGCCTCTATCTGCATAAAGCCCCAGGTGCTTCTAGCCTCGCTAAGCTCCTTTTTACTAAGCTCATCGATCATCATCTCTTCATTTTTGCCAAGCCTGTTTTTAACCTCGCCAAATGGGCTAATAAGCATCGAGTCGCCGTAAAAACTCCACTGCTCGTCCTCACTCTTGTGGCTTCCCACGCGATTTACGCGAAGCACATAGACGTTGTTTGTAAAGGCTCTAACCTTTAAAAGCTCCTCCCAGCGCGCCTGCGAAAAAAATGTGCAAGCCGTTGGCACAAGCACGATATCGACCTTTTTAGCACTCATATACGCCCAGCACACATCAAAGTGCGCCTCGAAGCCAAACATGACGCCAACCTTAAATTTATCGTATGTAAAGATAGGTAAATTTAGCTCCTCGCTTGCGTTGCTAAAAAACTTCGCCTCGTTCCAGTGTGCGTAAGGCATGAGGATCTGCTGGTCATATAGCTTTACTTGTGTTTGGCTAAATTTAGCTAGGCTTTTAAAAATTTCTTTGCCTTTTAAATTTATGATAGGCGCGATGATGTTTAGATCGTACTTTTTTGCCATCGCAAAGAGCGCCTCTTTTTTGCGCTCGCTCTGCTCTTTTATGAGGCTTTTTGGCATAGTAGCAAGCTCTTTAAAGAAGCTATTTAGCACGTATTCACCAAGCACAACCAGCCTTGCGTTTTCATCCGCGCAAATTTTAAGGTAATAATCAAGCCTAGCCTCGCTTAAGGGCTGCGTTGGTAGCTGAAGGGCGCAAATTTTACTCATCATCCACCTGCTTTATGCTAAGTTTTGCGTTTTCTAAAATTTCTCTTGCTTCATTTAAGAGCTTTTTGCCCTGCTCGTGCAGCTTTATGCTCTTTTCTAAGCTCACATCATCTTTGTTTAGATCGTTTAAAATTTTATCAGCTAGGGATAATTTCTCTTCAAAACTTTGCTCTTTTTGCTCCATTTTCTATCCTTTTAATATATTTTTTATATATCCATCAAATTTTTCTATCTCGACCAAAAAGGCGTCGTGGCCGTAGTTGCTATCTATCTCAACAAAATTTGTCTTTGCGCCTCTGCCCATCTCGCAAAGTGCGTCATAAATTTCTCTCATGCAGCTTGGCGGAAAGAGTAGATCGCCTTTGAAAGCGACTAGATGCAGATTTGCTTTGATCGGCGCAAGGGCGTCTTTTAGGCTATCGTAGTGCCTTGTGCAGTCAAAGATATTCATCATCTTTACGATGTATAGGTAGCTTAGCGGGTCAAACCTCTTTGGGAAGTTGTAGCCGTTATACTCCATGTAGCGATCGACCTGAAAATGTCCAAAAAGATCGTAAAGGCCGTCGGTTTCGACGTAGTTGCGTCCAAATTTTTTATCCATGCTATCAGGGCTTAAAAAGCTGATATGCCCTGCCATCCTGCCATAAGCCATACCTTTTAGCCCGTTTTTTCTTATAAATTCTGCGTCGTATTCGCCGTTTTTAAAATTTTCATCGTTTAAAATGGCTTCGATAGCGATCTTGTTAAACGCTATTGCCCAAGGCTTCGTCTGATAGGTGCTTGCAAGCATTATGATATCTTGCGCAAACTCTGGAAACTCGATAGCGTAGCAAAGTGCCTGCATACCGCCAAGACTGCCGCCTATCACGGCTCTTGCCCTTGTGATGCCAAGCTCGCTAAATAGCCTCATCTGCGCCTTTACCACGTCACTTATGGCAAGGACTGGGAAATTTAGCCTATACTCTTTGCCGCTACTTCGATCAACGCTTAGCGGTGAGGTCGAGCCAAAGCACGAGCCTAAGATATTTACGCAGATGACGTAAAATTTATCGGTATCGACCGCCTTTTTGCTGCCTATTAGCCCGTCCCACCAGCCAGCTTTCTCATCGCCTGCGTATGTACCAGCAGCGTGGTGCGAGCCAGTTAGGGCGTGGCAGATCACGATAACGTTGCTTTTATCAGCATTTAGCGTGCCGTAAGTCTCATAAATAAGCTTGAAATTTGATAGCATACGGCCACTCTCAAGATAGAGTGGCTCGTTAAATTTAATAGTTCTAGTTTGCAGCTCTAACACTAATTAACTTTGTAGTTTGGTGCCTCGTGAGTGATAACTACGTCGTGGACGTGGCTCTCTTTTAGTCCAGCGCTTGTTATCTCGACAAATTCAGCTCTTTCTTGAAGAGTTGGGATATCTTTTGCGCCAACATAGCCCATAGCGCTTCTTAGGCCGCCTATTAGCTGATGTATCACATCTTTTATGCTTCCAGCAAATGGCACACGGCCTTCGATGCCTTCAGGCACAAGCTTGTCTTGAGCGGTGCCCTCTTGGAAGTAGCGGTCAGAGCTGCCCTTTGTCATAGCGCCTATTGAGCCCATGCCACGATATACTTTATACTGGCGACCTTGGAATGTTATAAGCTCGCCCGGGCTCTCTTCGCAACCTGCAAGTAAGCTTCCCGCCATAACGCAAGCTGCACCTGCTGCAAGGGCTTTTGCCACGTCGCCTGAGTATTTTAGACCGCCGTCTGCGATAACTGGGATGCCATATTTCGCTGCTTCGCTTGCGCAGTCATCGATAGCTGAAATTTGAGGCACGCCGACACCAGCAACGATCCTTGTGGTACAAATAGATCCTGGTCCAATGCCTACTTTTATGCCGTCAGCTCCTGCTTCTGCTAGGTCTTTTACGGCTGCTGGATTTGCGATATTGCCAGCTACTACATCGACTTTGAAATTTGCTTTTACCTCTTTTAAAGTATCGATAATGCCCTTTGAGTGGCCGTGAGCTGAGTCGATGACGATGACATCTACGCCAGCATCAACTAGCGCTTTAGCGCGCTCTATCTGACCCACGCCAATAGCCGCAGCCACGCGAAGTCTGCCGTAGCTATCTTTGTTTGCGTTTGGATACTCTTTGCGTTTTTTTAGATCTTTTATAGTGATAAGTCCGTCAAGTCTGCCGTCTTTATCGACGATAGGAAGCTTCTCAACTCTGTTTTGAGAGAAAATTTTCTCCGCATCATCAAGCGTGCAGCCCTTTGGTGCAGTGATAAGCGGTGCCTTTGTCATGCGGTCTTTTACCAAAGTGCTCATATTTGTCTCAAATCTCAAATCGCGGTTTGTTAAAATTCCTATTAGTTTGCGGTCTTTGTCGATGACTGGAACGCCTGAAATATGAAGATCTGACATAAGGCTTAGAGCTTCAGCCACGGTCGCTTCTGGATTTATAAAGATAGGATCGATGATGACGCCACTTTCGCTTTTTTTGACGCGTTTGACCTCTTTTGCTTGGCTTTCGATGTCCATATTTTTGTGGATGACGCCGATACCGCCGAGCCTTGCCATCATGATAGCAGTTCTATGCTCGGTCACCGTATCCATCGCAGCAGAGACGATCGGGATATTTAGCGTGACGTTTTTGCTAATCCTGGTTTTTACATCAACTTGCTTTGGCAAAATTTCAGAGTATTGCGGCACAAGAAGCACATCCTCAAATGTTAAAGCTCTCTTTACTATCTTCATATTTTTATCCTTTTATTAAATTTTCTAGGCTCTTAGCACCATTTATCAAGGTCTGTTCGTCCCACGCTTTTGCGATGAGCTGGGCGCTCACGTTTAAATTTTGATCATCTTTACCAACTGGCACAGAGATAGCTGGTAGGCCTGCTAAATTTACGCTGATCGTGTAAATGTCGCTTAGATAGGCTTGAAGCGGATCACTGTGTGCTCCAAATTTATAAGCTGTGCTTGGAGCAACTGGCATGAAGATGAGATCATTTTCTTCTAAAATTTTCTCGTACTGAGCTTTTATATGCGCTCTTGCTTTTTGCGCTTTGATGTAGTAAGCATCGTAGTATCCGCTACTTAGCACAAATGTACCAAGCAAAATTCTTCTTTTTACCTCTTCACCAAAGCCTTCAGAACGCGAATTTACATATAGCTCTTTTAAATTTTTAGCATCCGCGCGTCTGCCGTATCTCACGCCATCGTAGCGGCTTAAATTTGCGCTTGCCTCTGCGGTTGCGATGATGTAGTAGGCAGCGACGTCATATTTTGAGTCTTCAAAATTTGTGTAAGTTACGCTGTGACCGTGTGATTTTAGCTTTTCTATAGCTAAATTTAAAGCAGCTTTTGTCTGCTCGCTTGCGTTTTCTACGTAGTTTTTGATGATACAAATTTTTAATTTTTTGTTGCCATCTATCTTGTCGCTAACGCTCACAAACGGCACATCTGCGCTCGTGCTATCTTTTGGATCGTGTCCAGCGATCGCGTCATATAAAATGGCTGCGTCTTCTACGTTTTGCGCGATCGGACCTATTTGATCAAGGCTGCTTGAGTAGGCACCAAGGCCATATCTGCTCACTCTGCCATAAGTTGGCTTAAGCCCTACGCATCCGCAAAATGCCGCTGGCTGACGGATCGAGCCACCAGTGTCGCTACCAAGTGCGGCTACTGCAAGGCCGGCTGCGACTGCTGCTGCTGAGCCACCGCTACTGCCACCTGGGACGTGAGCGTGATTTAGTGGGTTTAGTGTTTTGCCATAAAATGAGCTCTCAGTTGTGCTTCCCATCGCAAATTCGTCCATATTCGTGCGGCCAAATGGAGCTAAATTTTTACTAAGTAGCTTCTCTATGACAGTTGCATTATATGGTGCTACGTAGCCTTGTAAAATTTTAGAAGCGCACGTGACGTTCCAGCCTTTTACTTGGATGTTGTCTTTTATAGCGATAGGCACGCCCTCGCCTAGTTTTGCGATCTCTAAATTTGCTAGCTGCTCGACATAAGCGCCAAGCTCTTTTTCTTTTATGATCTTCGCCTCAAGCTCGGCTCTTAAATTTTTTATCTCTTCAGCTGAAAATTTCAAAGCTTCTTTTAAAGTTACCACTATTTTTATCCTTTAAATTTATTAACCAAAAATATGCCAAACAAGCTAACAACGACCACCGCAGCGATCGTTGCTATTATGATAGTTGCGCTTACTGGCTCACTTAGCACTTATGACCTCTTCACATCTTGGGCATAGCGCATCTTCTTTGCTAGCGTTAAATTTCCAGCATCTTGGGCATTTGTAAAGGTTGCTTGCTATAATCTTAAATTTATCACCCTCAAGCTCAAACTCAGCTAGTGGCTCGCTATCATCATAAGCTCTAACCGAGCTTACCATGTAAAGATCGGCCACTTCGCGCTCGTCGTAGCCTGTGATGTTATGGTTTGTGGTCTCTAGACTTAGCTCTAGAGTTGATTTTATCTTTTTGTCCTTCTTAAGAACATCCACGATCTCGTTAAATTTCTCCCTGCTGGCAAAAAGAAGCTCATCTTCAAAACTAAGGTCAAATTTGATTGGCTCATAGACTAGATCAAACGCGTCTTTTGCCTCGCCTTTGACGATCTTTGGAGCGTAGTCCATCACCTCATCAACGGTGTAAGTAAGCGTTGGAGCGATGAGTGGCAAAAGTGCCTTTGTGATAATCGCCATTGCACTTTGAGCTGATCTTCTTCTTGGTGCGTCTTTTGCGTCGCAGTAAAGTCTATCTTTACAAACGTCAAGATATACGCCGCTAAGATCGGCTGATAGGAAATTTAAAAGGATGTTAAAGCCCTTTGAAAAGTCGTAATTTCTAAAGCAAGCGCTCGCCTCGTCAAAGACCTTTTTAGCGCGCGCCAATATCCACTTATCAAGGATGTTAAACTCTGTATTTAAGCTCTCAAGATCATTTACGTTTGCTAGTAAAAAGCGGATAGTGTTGCGGATTTTGCGGTATTGCTCGCTTATTTGCTTTAATATATCTTCGCTTATTTTTAGGTCGCTTGAGTAATCACTCATGCCAACCCAAAGGCGTAAAATTTCCACGCCGTGAGTCTTAGCCACGTCTTGTGGAGCGATGACGTTGCCCTTGCTCTTACTCATCTTCTCGCCCTTAGCATCGACTGTAAAGCCGTGAGTTAGGATACTCTCGTAAGGTGCGTGAGAATTTATAGCTGTGCTTACTAGAAGCGAGCTTTGAAACCAGCCGCGGTGCTGATCTGAGCCCTCAAGATACATGCTTGCAGGGTATTTGCCAGCGTCGTAGTTGTCGCTTTGCAAGACCGCGTGCCACGTCGAGCCACTATCAAACCAAACATCAAGGATGTCCATCACTTTTTCTAAATTTTCAGCCTTGTATTTTGAGCCTTTTGGTAAAAGCTCGTCTATGCTTAGTGCCCACCACGCGTCAGCGCCTTTTTCTTTAAAGATGCCTGCGATGTGGTCTAAAATTTCACTATCAAATATAACTTCTTTTGTCGCTTTATCTCTGAAAAACGCGATCGGCACGCCCCAGTCACGCTGACGAGAGATACACCAGTCTGGGCGATTTTCTATCATAGAGCCTATTCTTTTTATGCCAACGCTTGGGTAAAATTTAACCTTTTCAAGCTCTTTTAGCGCTGTTTGTCTAAGCGTTTTGCCGCCTAGTTTAGCCTCGTCCATAGCTATAAACCACTGCTTTGTGGCTCTATAAATAACTGGCTTGTGCGTTCTCCAGCAGAACGGATAAGAGTGTCTAAATTTAGAGACGCTAAGCAAGCTTTTGCCAAGTAGCTCTAAAATTTTCTCATTTGCTTTAAAGATGTGCATGCCGACAAACTCGTCTACCACGTCACTTCTAAATAGTCCGTGATGTTTTATGCTCTCATCGTAGCAGCCTCCATCATCAACTGGCATCAAAATTTCGCTAAAGCCATATTTCAAACAGACGTAGTAGTCGTCCTCGCCGTGACCTGGAGATGTATGAACAAGTCCAGTACCCCCGTCCATCATGACGTGATCACCTAGTAAAAATTTAGACTTTCTGCCGTTTAGTGGATTTATCGCGTGGGTATTTTCAAGCAGGCTTGATTTAAACTCTTTTTTGATCTCGCCCTTGCTTAGGCCACTCTCTACAACGCTTTCAAGTAGTGGCTTTGCAAATATCAAATTTTCAGCCGTTAGCACATAAATTTCATCTGGTTTTAGGCTTATGGCTTGATTTGCTGGAAGCGTCCAAGGCGTGGTTGTCCAGATGACAGCGCTTGCCTCTTTTACGCCAAGCTTTTCTAGCGCATCGCCATCAAGCTCAAATGCTACGTAAATAGAGTAGTCCTCTTTCTCCTCGTACTCAACCTCAGCTTCAGCTAGCGCTGATCTAGCCGCCCAGCTCCAATAAACTGGCTTGCTTCTTTCAACCAAAAGGCCTTTTTTAGCGATCTCGCAAAGTGCTTTGTAGATGTCAGCCTCAAACTCAAATTTCATCGTCATGTATGGATTTTCAAAGTCGCCGATGATGCCAAGGCTTTTAAATTCATTTCTTTGAATGTCTATAAATTCTCTCGCGTGCTGCCTGCAAAGCTCCCTGATCTCGACCTTGCTAAGCTCTTTTTTCTTATCGCCAAGCTTTACTTCGACTTGCTGCTCGATCGGCAAGCCGTGGCAGTCCCAGCCTGGCACGTAGCGGACGTTTTCGCCGTAAAAATAGTGCGTTTTTGTGATGATATCTTTTAAAATTTTATTTAACGCGTGGCCGATGTGTAGGTGTCCGTTTGCATACGGAGGGCCGTCGTGGATGTTGAAGTTTTTAACCGCATTTTGGCGATTTTTCTTCATTTTTTCATAAACCTTGCGCTCTTCGTACCATGATTTTAGTCTTTGTGGTTCATTTTGTGGGAGATTTCCGCGCATCGGGAAATTTGTCTCTGGGAGTAAAAGTGTCTCTTTGTAGTCCATTTTTTACCTTGATTTTAAAATTTGCTAATTTTACACCTGTGCTGGTTAAATCACACTGAAAAATAGTATAATGAGGCAAAAAAAGGAGCTTAAAAATGAGACAAAGTATCTTGATAATAGGCGAAGATCTTGAGATAAATAGAGAATTTCTAAACTACATTTTTCAAAGTTACGAGGATCATTTTGGCGAGCTTGGAGTGGTCAGTTTTGCTCCCAAAAATAGCAAAGAGCTACCTTTTATCATCGAAAATTTATCAAAAGATTACGACTTTGTAAGCATTTTTGGCTCAGATGAAAATTTTGCTATCGCCGCAAAGATCGTAGCGACGCTAACTGGGGGCTCGCTCGAGCTAAAAGATAGCACGACACTTGCGCTTAAAGATAGCTTAGACTACTCTAAAAATAGCTTTTTAGCCAGCCTAAATAATGCTCAGATAAATCTCATAAAAGCTAATCCAAATGAAGAACTAGGCGAGTTTTTAGTCGAGTACGAGCCTGATTTTAGCTACTTTCATCTAATAGACATCGACGCAGATAGCGCGAAGATCCTTATGCTGCCACTTGCTAAAACTTATGAGGTCGATATCACTCTTGCGCAGATCCTGCCAAATTTGATACTAGTAAGGGCAAAAAGCAATAAATTTGGCCAGATCGAGAGCTTTTTACAAGGGGTAAAAACGCTATTTTCGCAAAAATTTATCCCACAAAAAGATGTGATCAAATTTGTAGCAAAAAAGCTCATGCAAAAGGGGCTTAAAATTTCATTTGCTGAGTCTTGCACGGCTGGGCTTGCAGCGGCTAAATTTGCAAGATATGGCGGCATCTCAGCTAGCTTTGATGGCTCATTGGTGACTTATGCGAACCACATAAAACACGAGTGGTTGGGCGTTGAGGATGAAATTTTAGATACTTACGGAGCCGTGAGCGAGCCTTGCGTAAAAGCGATGGTAAAAGGCACGCTAAGCACTACAAATGCGGACTTTGCACTTGCGATTAGTGGCATAGCAGGACCAGGTGGGGGCACAGCTAGTAAGCCAGTTGGCACAGTATATGTCGCAGCTGGCGATAGAAACGGCAACATCGAGGTTGAGAGGCTACTTTTAAAAGGGGAGCGCAACTACGTTAGAGAGCAAAGCGTGCTAAGTGCCTATCTATGTTTGCTTCGTCTAAAAAGCGAGATATTTTTCGCGTAAATTTTATCTTTTTTAAAAATTGCACTAAATTTAACGGCGACATTCGCAATAAAATATCAAAAATAAAAAGCCAAATTTAGGAGGCTAAAGATGTTTAAAAAGATATTGTTACTCGCCATTAGTGCGTTATTTGCATTTGGCGCTGAGGCACAAGCGGGCGAGATAAAAGCAAGTGACTCGCCCTTTGGTTACGCTAGCATTGGTGCGGAGCAAAATTTTGGCGGATACGCCGGCAAAGAGAGTAAAGAAGTCACCATTCAAGATAGACAAGAACTCGTAAAATACGCTCAAATGGGTGGCTACGTCATCTATGTGGATGGGCTCATAGACCTTAGCGAAGGCAAGATCCCGCAAAATGGCAAGAGCGAGGGGCTTGATAAATTTATAAGTGAGATTAGTGGTGGTGAGTTTAGCTCTTATACCCAGTTTATGCAGGCTTACGGCGCTTCATGCCGTGCATTTTTAGATGGATCGCAAGATCCAAAGCTAGCAGAGCTTCGCAAAAATTTAGCTAATGAGTACAAAAAGCTCATCGTAGTGCCGGTAGCTAGCAATACCACGATAATCGGCTTAGGCGAAAACTCAGGCATAAAAGGTGGCTCATTTTTACTAAAAAATGTCCAAAATATCGCGATCCGCAACATGCTGATCGAAGATGCTTTTGATCCATTTCCAGATATACAAAAAAATGACGGCTTTAACGCGCAATATGACGGCGTTAGCATAGAATCAAGCAAAAACATCTGGGTAGATCACTGCCATTTTAAGGACACTGTGGATCTTAGCCATGTGCATTTAGCAGGCGGAGAGCTTACTAAATGGCAAACTTATGACGGACTATGCGACATCAAGGGGGATAGTGCGGCCATCACGATCTCGCACAACATCTTTGAAAACCACGACAAAACGATGCTAATAGGCTCAAGAGACTCAGATGGCAGTAGCGAAACAAGGACTATAACGGTCGCTCATAACATTTTTGACAACTGCGCGCAACGCCTACCTATGGCACGCAATGCAAAGGTGCACGTCTATAACAACTTTTATGACTCAAAAGATGGCTTTTATGACCAAAAATACGCCATTGGAGTGCGCTTTGGCTCGCTAGTATACGCTCAAAACAACTACTTTACAAATGGCGTCAAGATAAGCTATAAATGTAACAAAGGCACCATTTTTGAAAGCGGCAACATAGACCTTTCTAAAAAAGGCAGCGTTTGCGAAAAGCTAACCAAGCCGCCATTTGAGCCTCCATATAAATTTGAGCTCCTCGAAGCTTCAAACGTCCAAAAAGAGGTAAATCAAAACGCTGGCACAGGCAAACTAGCCGTCATAAAATAATATCACCAAAGCCCCGAGATAGCCAAAATGCTTGGGGCTAAATTTCTCAGCATCAAAGCCTATAAAAAGATAAATTTCACCCCTTTTTATAGGCATTTTCAACTCTTTTTTTATACTCTTTTGCACTTTCAAGTGCCCCTCTAAACTCGCCACTAACCGCCCTTAAAGCGTCATTTTGAAGCTCACTCTCATCTTTAAACGACCTAATCCTTGGCGTAAAAGCGACCTCATCCTTTCTAAAATCAGCCTCTTTTAGATCAAAATTTAAATTACTTATTTTGCTATTTAAGATATGCAAGGCACATTTTCTTGGTCCAAAGATGAAATTTCGCTCTTTTAATGGCTTTAAACTCCTTACTAAAATGCCACCATAAAGCGCTGGCTCGCTCTTAAAAGAGATGTCAAAACCAAAGTTGTGAAAGTAAATTTCGCCCGCCTCGCACGATCTTTTGTAGGTGTTTGCATCAAAGCAGGTGTAAATTTCAAGCTCGCTAAATTTATACTCCGCGCCGCTTACAACGAGGATCTTGCTTTGCATCAGCTCACGCAAAAATTTCTGAAATTTCGTGTCAAGATACGCTTTAAAGCCTGCTATTTTAATAAGCTCCTCTCTTTGGCTCTTATCTAAGCTTTTAAAACCAACCCGCCTAAGTGCTTGAAATTTTTCTTTATAAAAACAACTTTGCTTTAAAAACTCACTAAGCATCGCCACTAGATCAAATTTAGCAAAATGGCTTTTAAGTAG
The DNA here is from genome assembly GCF_002913545.1 of Campylobacter concisus. GTDB lineage: Bacteria > Campylobacterota > Campylobacteria > Campylobacterales > Campylobacteraceae > Campylobacter_A > Campylobacter_A concisus_AV. The sequence continues at coordinate 67,494 of NZ_PPBR01000120.1, forward strand.
CTCGCCTGATAGCATTTTTACTCCTAATTTTTTGGCATATTTTAAGGAATTTAGCTTATAGATAAAAAGTAAATCTCACATAAATTATACATTTTATAAACATTTAATTACATTTAAAAATATTCAAAAAAGTTTATGAACTTAATCGATTTTATTTCTGCTACAATTACGCCAAAAAAATCAAAGGCTATATATAAATGAAAAGCTTAATCATCGTGGAATCTCCCGCAAAAGCAAAGACTATCAAAAATTTCTTAGACAAAAGCTACAACGTCATCGCCTCAAAAGGCCACATCAGAGACTTGCCAAAAACGAGCTTTGGCATAAAGATAGAGGATAATAAATTTACCCCAGAGTATCGCATCAGCAGCGATCACTCCGCCATCGTAAAAGAGATAAAAGAGCTTGCTAAGGGTGCAGATGAAATTTACCTCGCGACCGATGAGGATAGGGAGGGTGAGGCAATCGCGTTTCACATCGCAAATGCCATCGGCAAAGAGCCAACAAGCCTGCCTCGCATCGTCTTTCACGAGATCACCAAAAGTGCCATACAAAATGCTCTAAAAAGCCCAAGACACGTCGATATGAACAGCGTCAATGCCCAGCAAACAAGGCGCTTACTTGACCGCATCGTTGGCTATAAGCTAAGTCCGCTTTTAAATTTAAAGATACAAAAAGGCTTAAGCGCTGGCCGTGTGCAAAGTGCAGCCCTAAAGATAATAGTCGATCGCGAGCGTGAAATTCAGGCATTTAAACCAGTTGAATACTACACTATCGACACAGTTTTTAAAAAAGATCTAGACGCCGAGCTAGTTAAATTTGAAAACCAAAAGATAGAAAAGCTAACCATTCAAAATCCTGACCGCGCAAAATACATCATTGAAAATTTACAAAATGAGAAATTTAGCGTCCGTGAGATCGAGAGCAAGGATAGAAAGATCCAGCCAAGCCCGCCATTTATGACTTCAACCCTTCAGCAAAGTGCGAGCAACCGTCTTGGCTTTAGTCCTAAAAAGACGATGATGATCGCGCAAAGCCTCTATGAGGGCGTGCAAACAAACGAGGGCTTCATGGGTGCGATCACTTACATGAGAACAGATAGCTTAAATTTAGCCAAAGAGGCCGTCGCAGCCGCTAGAGAGCACATCCTGCAAAACTACGGCAAAGAGTATCTGCCAGCCAAAGCGATAAGCTACACGACAAGCTCAAAAGGTGCGCAAGAAGCCCACGAAGCGATCCGCCCTACAAATTTAAACTTCACACCGCAAATCGCGGCTAAATTTTTAGAAAAAGATGCGCTCAAACTCTACACGCTCATCTACAATAGATTTTTAGCCTGCCAAATGAGCGCATGTGTGAGCCAAACGCAAAACGTCTATGTCGCAAGCGAAAAAGGCGAGTTTAAGATAAGCGGCAGAAAGGTGCTATTTGACGGCTTTTATAAGGTTTATGGCGAGCTTGATAAGGATAAAATTTTGCCAAATTTAAAAAAGGGCGACGAGATGAGTTTGCAAAGCATAAAAAGCACGCAAAACTTCACCGAGCCACCAGCCAGGTACTCTGAAGCTGGCCTTGTTAAAAAGCTAGAAAGCCTAGGCATCGGCCGCCCAAGCACCTACGCACCGACCATCTCGCTGCTAACCTCAAGAGACTACGTAAGGATCGAGAAAAAGCAGCTCATACCAAACGAGATCGCATTTAGCATGATAGGCGTTTTGGAGGAGCACTTTAGCAACATCGTCGATAGCGAATTTACCTCACATCTTGAAGAAAAGCTCGATGAGATCGCGCTTGACAAGGCTGACTGGCAAAAGGTGCTAAGTGACTTTTACTATCCATTTATGGAAAAAATAAGCGCTGGCAAAACTGGCATAAAAAGCCTAAAAACAGCCACTCCGATCGGCGAGAAGTGCCCAGAGTGCGGAAGCGAGCTAGTGCTTAGAAAGGGCAGATACGGTGAGTTTATCGCTTGCTCAAATTTCCCAAAATGCAAATACTCAAGAAACGTCGCAAAAGATAATGAAAAGAGTGCAGAAACTGGCACTACTGTGGCAGCTAAGCCAAAACGCGAGCTTAAAAAGCTTGACGTACCATGTCCAAAATGTGGCGGTGAGATCGTCGAGAGATTTAGTAGGCGTGGTAAATTTTATGGATGTGCCAACTATCCAAAATGTGACTTCATCTCAAACTACGAGCCAATCGCGCAAAAATGCGATGAGTGCGGCGGCGATATGATCAAAAAAGAGCTAAAAAAAGGCACTTTTATAGAGTGCACAAAGTGTAAGAAAAAGACACTTATCTCTGAAAATTAAAATTTCTAGCCAAATTTGAGCCCACTAGCCTAAATTTGGCTTATAAATTTGGACCTTAAATGCCTGACACCATCATAAAAGTTAGCCAGTATAAAGGGCAAAAGAGCCTTGTGATAAACTGCACGCAGCTAGGGGATAGCTTCACGCCGCAGTATAAAACCGCCAAGCAAAAAAGAGCGGTGCTTGATGAGTGGTGCGACTTTTTAAGAAGCGAGCAAGACGCATTTGATGAGCTTAGCTTTTGCACCAAAATGCCTCAAGAACTCTTTGACGCAGCGTGCTGCCAAAGAAATTTAAAGAGCCTTCACATCAAATGGGGCTCGTATGAGAGCCTTGACGCGCTGGCAAATCTTTCTAACCTAAAGAGCCTTTTTGTAGGTTCTGGTGCCAGCGTAAAAAGCATCGCGCCGATCGCGACACTTAATGGGCTTGAAAGCCTTGCGGTGGAGAATTTTCAAAAGATAAGTGACTATTCTGCATTTTCAAATTTGCAAAATTTAAAGAGCCTTGAGATCAGCGGCGACGGACTTTCGCCTAAATTTATCCACATCGAAAGCCTAGAGTTTTTACGCCAGATGCCTGGACTAACCAGCCTTGTGATCTTGGTGGCTAGGCTAAAAAGCAAGGACTACTCGCCTATCTTATCTCTAAAATCCCTCACCCACCTTAGTCTGCCACCACAGCACGCACTTTTTGGACTTTTTGACGAGCTTAGCGCTTTGCCAAATTTAACAACAGGTCTTTTAAAAGAGAGAGCAGAAATTTACAAGAAAAAGTAATGCTGTAAAATTTAAATTTTTGCATAGTTTTATTTCTAAAGGCAAATTTTAAACTTTCACTCACTCGCAAGAATTGACTACTAAAATTTGGCTTCGATTATCGCTTAGCTCAAATTTTAGAGCCGAAATTACTCGTTCTTGTAAATTTGCGCGAGTTTTTTTAAAAATAGCATGCAGTGCGCTAGCACCGTTGCATGCCACTTCGAACGTCGTCGGGGTTAGGGGATTGTTAAGGGGGAAGGGAGCTCTTTTGCTTCGTGAGCTCGCAACTGCAAGCAGACCGTAATTCAAGCCTCTTCCTCCTTAACAAAGGAATAAACATTTAAATTTACCTATTTCTCATAAATTCAAGCCACTCTACTTAAATTTTAAACCTACCAAAGCTATAATGCTCCCCAAAAAAGGATAAAAAATGAAAACAATTATGCTTTGTGCGATATGCTCTGTCACGCAGGGAAACTGCGCTGAGGACTGCGCTTATTGCACGCAAAGTGCCAAAGCTGGCGCTGATATCACGAAATTTAAAGAAAAAAGCGTGCAGCAGGTGGTGGATGAGGCCAAAATGGCATATAAAAACCACGCTCTTGGCTTTTGTTTAGTCACAAGTGGCGCCAGGCTAAATGACAAAAAGACCGACTATATCGCATCTTTAGCAAGAGCCGTGAGCAAAGAAGTGCCAAATTTGATGCTCATCGCATGTAACGGAATGGCGACTTACGAGCAGCTTTGTGAGCTCAAAAAAGCTGGCGTTTTTAGCTACAACCACAACCTAGAAACTAGCCGTGAGTTTTTTTCAAAAATCTGCACAACGCACTCTTGGGACGAGAGATATCAGACAAATTTAGACGCAAAAAGGGCTGGGCTCATGCTTTGCACTGGCGGCATTTACGGCGTTGGTGAGAGCGAGGCTGACAGAGTGAGCTTTAGAGCTAGCCTAAAAGAGCTTGAGCCGTTTTCATCGCCTATAAATTTTTTCATAAAAAGTGACGCTCTAAGGCTTAATCAGCCACCTCTTAGCGCGGATGAAGCCCTAAAAATCGTGCGCGAAACCAAAAGCGCGCTGCCAGAAACTAGGGTCATGATAGCTGGCGGCAGGGAGAAGATATTGGGCGAGAGGCAGTACGAGATCTTTGAAAATGGCGCAGACGCTATCGTGATAGGCGACTACCTCACCGCAAAGGGCGAGAAGGCGAGCAAGGACATCGAGGAGCTTACAAAGCGCGGTTTTAGCTTCGCAAGCATCTGCCACTAATGCTAGTAAATTTGCTTTTTGCAGGGCTTGGGGGCTTTATCGGAGCCGGATGTAGGTTTTTAGCTGGAGAGCTGCTAAAATTTAGCCACTTTCCGCTAACCACGCTTAGCGTAAATGTGCTTGGCAGCTTCATTATCGGCGTTTTATTTTGCTTAAATTTAAGCCAAAGCGTGAGGGTTTTCTTAATCGTTGGCATACTTGGCGGCTTTACCACGTTTTCAAGCTTTAGCCTTGATAGTGTGAAATTTTTACTAGAAGGCGAACTCGTAAAAGGCTTTTTAAATATATTTTTAAACCTTAGCCTTTGCCTGCTCGCAAGCTATCTTGGCATTTTGCTTGGTAAAAATTTGTGAGGTTTTTAAGGTGTGTAATAAAAATAGCTTTATTTATGCCATTTTGCAAATTTTAAAATTCCACTCACTCGCAAGAATTGGCTACTGATTTTAGGTCTCGCAAAGCTTGCCACTAAAATCAGAGCCGAAATTACTCGTTCATGAAATTTTTAAATTTGTGCGAGTTTATCTTGCGTAAAAACACATGCGGCACGATAGTGCTTATCGCATGCCACTTCTAACGTCGTCGGGGTTAGGGGATTGTTAAGGGGGAAGGGAGCGACTTCGTAATTCAAGCCTCTTCCCCCTTAACAAAGAAGAAAAAACTTTAAATTTCTAAAAAACTATTTTGCAAATTTTAAAATTCCACTCACTCGCAAGAATTGGCTACTAAAATTTGGCTTCGCTTATAGTTTAGCTCAAATTTTAGAGCCGAAATTACTCGTTCATGAAATTTTTAAATTTGCTTGACGCTCACCGATATACAAACGCATGCAGTGCGAAGCTTCGCCACATACATCTCTCTACCTAGCTTCTACCTTTGGCATCTGCAGCATAAAATTTCTAGCTTCGCTTAAAAGCACTGGTTTGAGTGCATCTGCTGATGTTTGTGGGTCGTAAATTCTCTCATACGAAAGCATCAAAACTCCATCTTTTTTAAACAAAAAGTGGATTATTTCTATATTTTTGCTCTTAGTTTCATCTTTTATAAGAGCTAAAATTTGATCATTTTCTTCGCTATAAAGCACATTTTTATCTTGCTTAAGAGCCTTTTTTAACTCCTCTAGCTCGCTTTTTGTCATGACATCTTTGTTAAACTTTACCTTAAACGAGGCAAAGTGCTCGTCCATGTTTTCATTTTTTAAAAAGTAAAAGCTCTCATTTTTAACCACTTGCTTTTTATAAAATGTGCTCCCATAAAACCTAAAACTCTCAACCAAGCTTAGCTCGCCTGCCAAAGAAAAGAGACCAAAAAACAGCAAAACAAAAAGGCTAAATTTACGCATAAAATTTCACTCCAAATTTCTAAAATAGCCGCCATTTTGCCCAAATTTTGCTTAGCTTAATCAAAAAATAACAAAGCTTTTTATACAATCAGGCATTTTTATTTTAAGGATCTTTTTGCAGTTACACCAAGCAAGCGAGCTTAGCATCCTTGTCGTTTTGGCATTTATCGTCTTTGCTTCGCCTTATATTTCTAAAATTTTACGCATACCAGTCGCACCTGCTGAGATACTACTTGGAGCGGTTGCAGGCTACATCGGAGTTGTTGGCGACAACGAGATGTTTAAACTCATCAGCGAAGTTGGCTTTTTCTTTTTGATGTTTCTAGCTGGCATGGAGATCGATCTTAGGATGCTCATAAACATCGACCGTAAAATTTTGCGCCTTGGGCTCATCTACCTTGCGCTCATCTACGCTCTAGCCACGGCTTTGACGCTAGGACTTGAGCTTAGCCTGCTTTACATCATCATCATCCCGATAATGGCCGTTGGTATGGTATTTACGCTATTTAAGGAGTATGGCAAGCAGCAAGAGTGGCTAAATTTAAGCATGCTAATAGCAACTATCGGCGAGCTTTTAAGCATCACGCTTCTAACCTTTACCGCTGCTTACTTGCAGTTTGGAGCGAGCATAAATTTATGGCTAACGATAGGCTATTTGATCCTATTTTTGGCTATTAGCGTGCTTAGTTTTAAAATTTTGGATGTGCTTTTTTGGTGGTATCCGGGGCTTAAAGTGGTGCTCATGCCGCACTACGACAAGGACGAGAAGGACATCAGGCTTTGCATCGCGGTATTTTTCACGATGATAGCCTTGATGCTCTATCTAAATTTAGAAGTCGCCTTTGGCGCGTTTATCGCAGGTATGTTTATCACGACATTTTTTGATCACAAAAAGGACTTGCCGCACAAGCTTTCAAGTTTTGGATTTGGCTTTTTGGTACCGATATTTTTCATCCACATAGGCTCGACTTTCAAGCTTTCAAGCCTAGGATCTAGCGAAGTGATAAAGGATGCTATTTTTATATTTTTAGCAATGCTTGGCACGAGAGTTGTATCTAGTTTGCTCTTTTTGGGCAAGCTTGGCTTTAGAGGGATATTTTTATTTTCAGTTTCGCAGTCTATGCCGCTCACTCTTTTGATCGCAGTTGCTACTATCGCACACAAATCAGGCGAGATAAGTGACTATTCTTACTCATCTTTCATCCTAGCAAGCCTCGCACAAGCTATAATAGGAGCTATAATCATCAAAATTTTAATGCAATCAAAAAGCAAGGAGTAAAAATGTCATCAAATACAGCCACACTAATCGACAACCGAACTGGCAAGAGCTATGAATTTCCTATCCTAAAAGGCACGATGGGACCAGACGTCATCGACATATCGACCTTTTTTAGTGACACTGGGATGTTTACCTTTGACAGGGGCTACACCTCAACTGCGATGTGCCGCTCAGCCATAACCTACATCGACGGCCTAAAGGGCGAGCTCATGTATAGAGGCTACGACATCGCATATTTGGCTGAAAATAAGACATTTTTAGACGTTGCCTATCTGCTTTTAAACAAAGAGCTACCAACTAGCGAGCAATACGCAAGCTTTAAAGATGAGCTCAAAAAAAGAAGCTTCATACACGAGGGCATGATGAAGCTCTTTGACGCATTTCCAGACAAGGCGCACCCTATGGCGATCTTGCAGGCAGCAGTCTCAGCGCTAAGTGCCTTTTACTCAGACCACCTAAATATGGATAAACCTGAAGAGTACCACGAGATGGCTATGCGTATCATCGCCAAGATCCCAACGATAGCGGCCTTTAGCTACCGATACTCACGTGGCCTGCCCATCATATATCCAAATTTAGATCGTGGCTTTACTGAAAATTTCCTCTACATGATGAGGGGCTATCCATACGAGCACGTCGATCTTAAGCCTATCGAGATAAAGGCGCTTGATACGGTCTTTATGCTGCACGCTGACCATGAGCAAAATGCCTCAACGACTACTGTTAGGACCGTTGGCTCTACGCACGCGCACCCATACGCATGTATAAGCGCAGGTATCGGCGCACTTTGGGGCTGGGCTCATGGTGGCGCAAACGAGGGCGTTATCCGTCAGCTAGAAGAGATCGGCTCGGTGGCAAACGTCGATAAATACATCGCTAGAGCAAAGGATAAGAACGATCCATTTAGGCTAATGGGCTTTGGTCACAGGGTCTATAAAAACTTTGACCCTCGCGCAAAGGTGCTTAAAAAGATGAGGGATCAGCTGATGGATGAGATCGGCATTAGCTCAGAGCTCATAAAGATTGCCAACCGCATCGAAGAGATCGCGCTAAATGACGACTACTTTGTAAGTAGAAATTTATATCCAAACGTTGATTTTCACTCAGGGCTCATCCTAAAAGCGCTTGGCATACCAAATAATATGTTTGCCGTCATTTTCGTGATCGGCAGGACGCCAGGCTGGATCAGTCAGTGGATCGAGCTAAAAGAGCAAGAGAGTATAAAGATCGTCCGTCCAAGACAGCTCTACGTCGGAGAGACAAACAGAACACCAAAATGAGCGAGCTTTTAAATTTAGCCATCAAGGCAGCCATCAGCGCTGGAGGTGAGATAATGAAATTTTACTCATCTAATAGCCAGGCACTTAAAGTCTGCCTAAAAGATGATAGCTCGCCACTAACTAGCGCTGATCTAGCGGCAAACGAGGTGATACTAAAAGAGCTAAGCAAAAGTGGGATAAAAATTTGCTCTGAAGAGAGCATCTTGCAAGATAGCGACAAAGACGAGTTTTGGCTAGTTGATCCCCTTGATGGTACGAAAGAATTTTTAGCTAGAAATGGCGAATTTTGCGTTTGCATAGCGCTTATAAAAGAGGCTAGGCCGGTGCTTGGCGTCATTTTTATCCCAGTTAGCAAAGAGCTTTTTTACGCCGATGAAAACGGCGCTTTTAAAGAAATTTTAGGTGCAAATGATGAGGTTGTAGAAAAACAAGATCTAAATGAAAAAGCTAAAAGCTTAAATGACTTCATTTTTTCAAGCAGAAGAGGCGAGACAAAAAAGGTTGAGCTCATAAGAGATAGTTTAAATTTAGAGCAAAAATGCATCGGATCTGCCATTAAATTTTGTCGTTTAGCCGAGCTTGGCGGGATATATGTGAGATTTAGCCCAAGCTATCTTTGGGACAATGCTGCAGGCGAGGCGGTAGTGAAATTTAGCGGTGGCAAGGTCTTAAACGCTAGCGACAGATGCGAGCCAAGCTACAAGCTAGCGGATCTAAAAAGCCCATTTTACGTAGCTTTTGGTAAAAATACTTTGGGCTTAGAGGATGAAGTTTTTAGGCTGATAGAGCAGGGCAGATAAGGCTACTTGCACCTTATCTCACCACTCATCTTTAAAAATGCGCTCTCGTTTTGCTCTAAAAATTTATTTGCCGCTTCTAAATCCTGAAATTTATCTTTTAGTCTGATCACTAAAGTGCCACATTTTAGCTCTCTGGCTCGCTCTAAACTAGCATCAAAGCTTTGCGTTAGATCATTTACGCTTTTTATCAAAAGATCGTTTTTGCCTAGCTCTTTTACGCTAAATTTAGCGTGTCTCTCAGCTCTTACTACGCCAAGATAGTTTGCGACTTTAGCGTTACTTATATAGATAAAAATCCCCTCACGCAAGTTGCTGCTAAAAGCCACTGCATCATCTTGTTCAAGTATCTTTGCAAGCTCTTCGCCACCGTAGTTTAGGCTGCTTTTAAGATTTAGATTTTTCACGCTTGGCTTGCTAGCACAACCTGCTAGAAAAAGGCAAAATATAAGAGCTAAAGTTCTTTTCATTTTAAATTTCCTCAAGCAGATAGAGCATGCTAGCTATCTTTGCTGTGCCTACGATGTAGCCCTTTAAGTGAGTGACTAATCTGTCATTTTTAAGCTCTTTGCCATTTTTATCAGATATTTTTATGCTGTTTTCTTTTACAAATTTTAAACTCCTAGCCGTTATTTCTTCTAAAGTATTTTTACCATCAAGTAGTAAAAATATATAGTAATCAAGTCTATCAAGACGTTCTCTAAGACCAAATTTGTTTGCAAAGGTAATGTCGGCGTTATCTTTATGATTTAGAAAGTATTTTATATAGCCAGTTAAATTTGCCTTTAGCCTTGAGTAGTTTGGAGCATACTCTATATCTTTTAGCTCATCTTTTACGATCATTGCGCTTGCTGAGTTAGTTAAAAGCCTTACAAAAGCACTATAAACCATAAGCTTATCTTCTGGCAAAATCTCTAAAATTTGAGAGAGATTTATGCTTGCTGGATACATCCCGTAAAATACCTCACAAAGCCAAGAGATATCCTGAGGCATAAGAGCAAATTTATCGTGCCAGCCATCATCTTTTTTTATAAAGTCGGCCACGACGTGAATTTTATTTACATCACTTGGCCCTATTTGTTTATTAGCCACGCTCTCATAAGCCTTAGCATGCACGATGAGACTTTGCCTAAAGACCTTGTTATTAACTATATCTATAAACTGCTCTAGATCGATCCTATCTTTAAATTTCTTATCTTTATAACTATCTACATGCTCTATACCAAGATCTGGCACAAAAAGATATTCAAGTCCGTATTCGCAAAGATAGGCAAGATCATTTTTAGCTAGCATGGCGTTAAAGTCTTTAAAGTAAAATGGATCGTTTATCTCTTCTAAAAACTCATGTGCTACGTAAAAATCATCCTTTTCAAGCACGTTATCTATCCAGTGAAGCAGCAACTTTGCAGGGATCTTATCTTCATAATTTTCTCCAAGCTTTGTTAGTAAGACATCTTTATAGACTAAAAGAGCCTCTTTAGCTGCCTTTAGCCTCTCTTCAGTGCTATCTTTGTCTTTTGCGGCAAGCAACATAAGATCACGCACGACATCTTTTATCTTCCAGCCTGGGTATGTGTTATAAGAGATAAACGCCACGCCGTTTTGGCTTAAATTTTCTCTTACGACCCTTAAAATAGCATCTTTTACAAAATCAGGCACCCAGCTAAAGACGCCGTGAGCGATGATGTAGTCAAATTTCTCATCACTTTTAAACTCGCAGATATCGCCGTGAATTAGCTCTAAATTTTGCAGTCCTATCTCTTTTACGATCTCTTTGCCACGCCTTATCTGTTCGCCGCTAAGATCGATGCCAACTACTCTTGCGTTCTCGTTATTTACGGCAAATGGGATCAAATTTCCACCAAAACTGCACCCTATCTCTAAAACTTTTGCGTTTTTGCAAGGCGGTGGGTTGATGCCAAGAAGCGTAGCGCAAGCCTCTAGTTTATAGGGCGATGACTGCGCAAATGCTGCTGATTTATATGTTAGCTCGTCGTAAGACTTTTCGATCTTGCTATTTTTGTCCATTTTCTATCCTTAGTAGTCTTCGTTTTTTATCTTCTCCAGCATATTTTTAGCGTCGTTTTCAGGCTCATCAACGATATATGCTCGCCTTATATTGCCACCTTTTATGATAAGTGTTTGACGAAAGTAAAATTTATGCCTATTTGAAGCGGCAAATACCGGAAGCTCAAGCGCGCTCTCTAGCATAAACTCGCTATCATTTAAAAACATCACGCCAGTTGCGGTCTCTTCTTCAAATTTCTTCTGAGCCGCGATATCTTGGGAGCCAATAGCTACTACCATAAAGCCAAGATCGTTAAATTCTTTAAGAAGTTTTTTGTAGTTTATCGCTTGCTTGGTGCAACCTTTCATGCCTGCAGTTTTTTGCAGCTGCTCGCTTAAAAGCTCGAAGTCCTCGCCTATCTTTGGATAGATAAAAACTACGCAATCGTGGGTCCTTGCAAAGGCTGAAAAGTCAAATTCTTTACCGTCTAAGGTCCTTAGATAGATACTTGTAGGCACTTTTATCATGTTTCGTCCTTTAAAAATTTTATCTATTATATATCTTTAAGCTTTTTTTGAATTTAAAAAATAGACGATAAAAAGGACGAAAAAGCTAATTATTAGCATCAAAAGTGCGTAGATGTGAGCTTTGGTATAGTCAAGCATCTCAACTGCTTCAAATATCGCGATACTAGCGACCTTGCTCTCGCCAGCCACGCTGCCACCTATCATCAAAACCACGCCAAACTCGCCCATTGTATGAGCGAAGCTAACGACGATCGCGGTTAGTAAATTTGATCTGATGCTTGGTAGGATCACTCTAAAAATGGTTGTGAGCTTGCTTTTACCAAGGCTATAGCTCGCCTCAAAAAGGCTCTTTTTTAGACTATTTAGACCAGCGTAAATGGGCCCAAACATAAATGGCAGCGAGTAGATACAGCTTGCCACAACAAGGCCAGTGAAGTTAAAAACCAGTCTTATGCCAAAGGTCTCTTCTATAAATTTGCCAAAAAATGAGTAAGGCGAGAGAAAAATGAGTAGATAAAAGCCAAGAACGCTTGGCGGCAGCACCAAAGGCAGCGATATGATGGACTCTAAAAATGCCTTGCCAAAGAATTTCTTTTGCGACATAAAATAAGCAATCCCTACGCAGAAGAAAAATAGGATAAATGTCGTGATAAAAGAGAGTTTTAGCGAGAGCCAAAACGGCTCGTAATCAATATTTGCTAGCTCGCTAATCATGCTTTTACCAAATTTACGCCAAATGCTTTTGTGCTAACTATGGCCGTGTCGCCAGCTCTTAGCCCACTAGCTTCTGCGCTACTTAGCACGACTTCACAAATTTGGCGGTTTATTAGCACGCTTGCTACAAAAATGGCGTCACGCTTTTTGATCTCTAAAACCTTAGCGTTAAACGCAAATTTCTGCGATCCTGCACTTTTTAAAAATATCTCACTCGCACTGCCAGACCTTGAAATTTTGCCATTTTCAAGGACGAAAACCTTGCTACAAAGCTTGTAAATTTCAGCTATGTCGTGACTTACTAAAATAACACTCATCTTAAACTCATCGTGAAGTGCTAGCAAATAATCCTGCAGCTTTTCGCGCATAACGTTATCTAGGGCACTTAGTGGCTCATCTAGCAGTAAAATTTCTGGCTTTCTCATCACCGCACGAGCGAGTGCCACGCGCTGCTTTTGACCGCCTGAAAGGGTGCTAATTTTCGCGTTTTTTAGGCTCTTTAGCTCGCAAATTTCAAGTAGTTTGTTTACTAAATTTTCATCATTATTTGCAAAAAGCAAATTTTTAAAGACATTCATATTTTCAAAAAGGGCGTAGTCTTGAAACAAAAAGCCGATATTTCGCTTTTGCGGGGCTAAATTTGTCTTTTCATCAAAAAAGATCTTATCGCCAACCTTTATCACGCCACTTTGTGGGGTTTCAAAGCCAGCGATGAGCCTTAAAATCGTCGTTTTACCTCCGCCACTTGCTCCATAAAGTGCGACAAACTCACCACTTTCAAAGGCAAGCTCAGCCTCAAGCATAAATTTACCGCCACCGCCATTTAGCTCTTTTTTGCATGAAATTTCTATCATTTTTAAGCGCTTACGTGGATACTTGTTGATTTAACGTAGGCAAAAACCTGCTCGTCTACCGCTAAATTTAGCCCATTTAGGGCGTGATCTGAGATGATAGCCTCAAAGCAAAGCTGCTCACACTTTAGGCTAACTATGCTTAAAATTTCGCCGCGAGTTATGCCAGCGACCTCGCATTTTAGCTCATTTTCAAACGAACTAGCCTCAAGTCTAAGCCTTGATAAGATGACATCTGAGCTTTTGAAATTTAAGCTCACCTCATCATTTAGAGCAAATTTGCTAGCCTCATTTAAGGCTAGCATATATAAATTTATCCCTAAATTTAGGCACTCAAGCTCAAAAAAATTGACGCCATCTTTAGAAGAAATTTGAACGATCTTTGCTTTTATCATTTAGCTGGGACGTTATAACCAAATTTCTTGAAAATTTCTCTTGCTTTATCGCCTAAGACAAACTCATAAAATGCCTTAGCATCAGCGTTATTTTCAGCATGTTTTAAGAGCACGATGCCTTGATCGATCGGAGTGTAGAGCTCTTGTGGAACGAAGATGTAGTTAGTGCCCTCTTTGTATTTTTCCATTTTTTTGTCAAACAATGCACTAGCAGCGATGAAGCCAACATCTGAAGCGCTCAATGCTTGAGAAAGTGTCTCAGAAATTTTTTGAGCATAGACGATGTTTTTCTCTACTGCGTCATAAAGTTTTGCATTTTTAAGAGCCTCGATACTAGCTTTGCCGTAAGGTGCAGTCTCTGGATTTGCTATTGAGATCGCTTTTAAGCCACGAACAACTTCGATGCCCTTTTTAAAATCCACGCCTCTGATAGAAAAGATAGCCACAGCGCCTTGAGCATAAACTTTTGGAGCAGCTACTGCAAAGCCTGTGTCGTAAGCTTTTTGCGCAAAGCCCATATCAGCAGCCATGAAGATATCAGCTGGAGCCGAGTTTTGTATCTGCGTGACAAGGCCACCGCTTGCACCAAGAGTTAGGTTGATCTTAGCGTCTGGATGAAGCTTGTTAAACTCTTTTATAAGCTCTGGAAACGCGTAAGTCGTGTTTGCTGCGGCATAGACATTTACCTCTGCGCCAAGTGCGTTTATGGCAAGCAGTGCTGCCACACATAGAAATTTAAAAACCTTTTTCATTTATACTCCTATTATGATTTGAGATGATTTTACTATTGCTAAAAGCGTGTCACCAACGCCTATTTGCATATCCATCGCGCTATCTTTTGTGATTATAGCAGTTAGGGTCTGCTCATCACTTAGTTTTAGCGTGACTTCAGCATTTACAGCGCCTATTTTTGCCTCGATGACCTCACCTTTTAGCTGATTTTTAGTGCTTATTTTTAGATCAAGATCCTTTGCAAGGATGACAGAGGGTGCTTTAAAGATGAAAACGACCTTTTGACCCACCTTTAGTCCTAAATTTTTCTCGCTTTCAACTGTTATTGTCGCTTCAAGCGTGTTGCCATTGCTTAGTTTTGCAACTATTTCAGAATTTACAGCGCCTCTATTTATACTAACGATCTCGCATGAGAGCTGGTTTCTAGCGCTTAAATTCATACTCATCCTTTGTAAATTTATGATATCAACATCCTCAAAATCAACCTTTTGGCAAATTTTTTGCAAAAAGTCCTTTTGTGTTTCGAGAATAGCGTCATAAATTTTTATCAGTTTTTTGGCATATGGGCTAAGCTCTGAACCGCTATTTTTCTTGTTGCCATCAGCTCTTATGATGAGAGGCTTGCTGCTTTTGTTGTTTATCGTATCTAAGCAGTCCCAAGCGTTTTTATATGATATGCCAACAACCTCAGCTGCTTTTGTGATGCTTTTTGTCTCTTTTATCGCCTTAAGTAGCGCTATATGCTTTGCTAAAACCTGCGTATCTTCACCTAGAAATAGCTCTAAATTTATATCTGCTTTCAAATTTTTAACCTCTAAATATATAATAATAATTTGCAAAATATATCTAATTATATTAATTCACAAGCTTAAAATTACAAATTTTCTTTAATTTCTTGTAAAGTTTCAAGAGGATAAAATCAAGTTGTATTTTATAAATAAATTTTAAGGTTTTATGATGAAATTTTTGCTCGCTATCTTTTGTAGCCTGCTTTTAGCCTGTGCCAGCGCTGATCTGAGCACAAACAGTGAAAAAGATGATTTTGACGTTGAATTTGAAGCAAAAAAAGATGTTTTTGACCCGCTTAGTGGCTATAACAGAGTGATGACAAATGTAAATGACTTTATCTACATAAATATGCTAACTCCAGTGGCAAAAGGCTACGCTTATGTCGTGCCAGCCACAGCTAGGACGATGGTTGCAAATTTCTTTGACAACCTCCTTTTCCCAGTGCGTTTTGTAAATAACTTGCTTCAGTTTAAATTTCAAAACGCTGGTGAAGAGACTTTGCGCTTTTTGGCAAATACGATAATTGGCTTTGGAGGGCTAACAGACGGGGCAAAATACTATGATCTAAAGGCTCACAACGAGGACTTTGGACAAACCCTTGGCTACTGGGGGCTAGGAAGCGGCTTTCACATCGTTTGGCCACTTATCGGACCATCAAATTTAAGAGATACTGGCGGCCTAGTTGGAGACTATTTTGCCGATCCTATCAGCTACGTTGATCCTATGCTTTTATCGGCTGGCATCAAGTCATATAGGGCGTTTAACAGCTTTTCACAAGATCCAACTGCTTATGAAAAACTACGCAAAGACGCGATCGATCTATATCCATTTTTACGCGATGCTTACGAGCAAAGACGCGATAAACTTATCAAGGAGTAAGTATGAAAATTTTTAAAATTATAGCGGCGATTTTACTTTTAGCAACTAGCCTTTTTGCTCTTTCAAAAGAGCAGATAAAGCCTGAAATAGAGGCAAAGACAACAAAGGTGATTGAAATTTTAAAAAATACAAATTTAGACAACAATGCAAAGACAAAAGAGATTTTTGCTCTGCTTGATCCACTATTTGACTACAAGCAAATGGCAAAGATCAGCCTTGGCAAACGCTACAACAGCCTAAGTGCTGACGAGCAAGCTAAATTTGACGCTGCATTTGAACAAAAGCTAAAAAGCTCATATATCGACAAGCTCTTAGGCTACAAAGACCAACAGATCCACATAACTGGAGAAAGCGAGCCTCAAAAAAATAGATATTGGCTCACATCTGAGCTTCTAAATGACGGCAAAAGCTATGAATTTGTCTATAAATTTTACGATGCAAAAGAGCGTGGCTGGCTCATTTACGACCTTGATATCGTTGGTGTGAGCATCATTCAAACTTATAGAAGTCAGTTTGGCGACGTGCTAAATAATGCTGATTTTAATACGCTTTTACAAAAACTAAACGAAGCGGTTTTACCTGATCAAAACAAAACTAATCCTTAATGCGACAAATTTTTAAATTTATCATTGCCAAAAACAAGCTTGTTATCTCGCTTGTGCTAGTTCTAAGCGTAGTTTTTGGCTACCTTAGCACAAGACTAAGCATCGACGCTTCGGCTGAGACCTTGCTGCTTGAGCATGACCCAGATCTAAAAGCCTATAGGCAGATCGCAAAGCGCTACGACTCTCCCGGGCTTTTGGTGGTCGCTTTCACCCCAAAAGATGATCTTTTTTCACCTAAAAATTTAGAGCTTATTAAAAATTTAAGCGACGAGCTAGCCAAAAACGATATGGTTAGCAGCGTCATCTCTATCTTAAACGTGCCGCTTCTAAATAGCGTAAAAGGTGGCGTTACAGGCATCTTAGATCACACGCCAACGCTAAGTGATAAAGATATAAATATCTCAAAAGCAAAGCTTGAGTTTGTAAAAAGTCCTATTTATAGTGGGAATTTGATAAGCAAAGATCTAAAAACCACAGCGATCGCGCTAAATTTAAAGCAAGATGAGAAATTTAACGAGCTTTTAAATGAGCGAAATTTGCTTAGTCTAAAAGAGTCAAACGGTACTATCACGCAGGCTGAAAAAGAGAAATTTAAAGCGCTTTTAGCGGAGTTTAAAGCCTACCGAGATGAGCTTAGAAAGAGCGATCACAAAAACCTTGAAGCCATAAAGGCAGCCATCGCTAAATTTAACGCAAATGACGAGCTGTTTTTGGGCGGCGCAAACATGATCGCTGATGATATGATAGGCTTTATAAAGAGCGATCTTTTGGTTTACGGCCTAAGCGTTTTAGCGCTTCTTAGCTTTAGCTTGTGGCTATTTTTTAGGCAGGTTAGATGGATCGTCTTACCGATGTTTATCTGCGCGGTAAGTGCCATTTTTACGACTGGGATTTTTGGTATGTTTGGCTGGGAAGTGACGGTCATTAGCTCAAACTACATCGCACTTCAGCTAATTATCACCATCTCAACAGTCATCCACCTAGTCGTTAGCTACAGAGAATTTTACGCAAGGCACCCAAAATACAGCCAAAATCAGCTCATCTATCTGACACTTCGTGACAAATTTTCTCCATCTTTTTGGGCGATATTTACGACAGTCATTGGCTTTAGCTCACTAATGAGTGCCGATATAAAGCCAGTTATCATGCTTGGCATTATGATGAGTGCTGGCATTAGCGTTTCACTTGTGCTTGCCTTTTTGCTATTTGGCGCGATAAATGTAAATTTAAAGAAGCTTGCTCCTGTTAGGACATTTGAAAACAGCTTTAAATTTACAAAATACTGCGCAAATTTAGCCCTAAACTCAAGAAAGATCATCTACGCAGTTTGCGTGCTTGTTGTCTGCTTTGGCGTCTATGGCATAAGCAAGATAAAGGTTGAAAACAGCTTCATTGGCTACTTTAAAGAGAGCACGCAGATCCGCCAAGGCATGCAAGTCATCGACACAAAGCTTGGTGGCACGATCCCAGTTGATGTGATAGTGAAATTTAAAGAGAGCGAGCCAAAACAAGAAAAAACTGATGAGAAAGATGACTTTGAAAGTGAGTTTGAAAACGACGCAAAGAGCGCAAAATACTGGTTTAACAGCTACCACACAAGAGTTGCAGAGAAAATTCACGACTATCTAAAAGAGCAAAATTTTGTAGGCAACGTAAGCTCGCTTGCAACGCTTATAAAGGCGATAAAAGAGCTAAATAACGGCGTTAGTGATGATTTTTTGCTAGCTGCGATGTATGAAAAACTACCACTTGAGTATAAAAAGATATTGCTAAGTCCTTATGTAAGCGTCGAAAATGACGAGCTTAGATTTAGCCTAAGGATCGTTGATAGCGATCCAAAGCTTAGACGAAATTTATTTCTAAAAGAGCTTAGAGAAGGACTTTTAGAGCTAACCAAAAACGATAACGTAAGCATAGAAGTTGCCGGTATGATGGTGCTTTATAACAACATGCTTCAAAATTTGCTTAGCTCGCAGGTTGATACATTTGGACTAACGGTTGCGATACTTTTTGTTATATTTTGCTTTGTTTTTAGAAGTATCAAGCTAGCGACCATCGCCATTGTTTCAAATTTGATCCCGCTTTGCACCCTTTTTGGCGTGATGGGATTTTTTGGCATTCCGCTTGATGTGATGAGCATTACGATTGCTGCCATTAGTATAGGCATCGGCGTTGATGATATCATCCACTACATCCACCGCTTCAAAGAGGAGCTGCTTACAAAGGACGTTTTTGAGAGCATTAAGGCTGCACACGCTAGCATCGGATACGCGATGTATTACACCTCATTTACCATTTTTCTTGGCTTTAGCGTGATGATAACTAGCAACTTTATACCGACAATTTATTTTGGCTTGCTAACTGATCTTGTTATGGTCTTTATGCTGCTTGGTGCGCTCATCATCTTGCCAAGTTTGATAGCAAGCTTTGTGAAAAAGCGCGAGGTATAAATTTATTTGATAACTTTGATAAACGAATAGACATCAGCCACGCCATCAATGTGCTTAGCGTACCAAATGGCGTGCTTTTCTTGCTCGATGCTATCTACCACACCGCTAAAAACAACGTCACAGCCAACGATGCTAACACGCACATTTGTGCCCTCAACGACGCTATCTTTAAAGAGATTTTGCTTTAAATTTGCAAGTATGCTCAGGCTATCGCACGGATATTCGCTCTTTTTTATCCTAAGATAGGTGTAAATTTTTCGCACTCCGTCCGTGCTTTTGGCAAGCTCAACTAGCTTACCTTCAAGCTCTTTGCTATCAACAAGCCCTATGAGATAGGCGTCGCCGTAAAAGACCTCTATCTCGATGTCGATGTTGCTAAGCCCTTTTGAAAACAAAATTTTGCTTTGTAGCTTGCTTTGGATAAATTTATCACGAGAGATCGAGTAGATGCCGCGTTTATCGCGAGAAATGGAGTATGCGTCATATACATTTAGTGGCGCTGTTGCTGGAGTGAGGACTGAGGAGCAAGAGCAAAAAAATAAGACCAAAAATGCAAAAACGCTAAATTTAGAAATCATAAATCCTTTTGTAATTTCAAAAAGTTTATAGAAAATGGGCTAAAATTTATCTAAATCTGCTAAAATAACACGCACGGAGGATAAAGTAATCTGGTGATGCTCACGGGCTTCAAACCCGATGACTGGGCGGTTGACCGTCTGGTGGGGAGTTCGATTCTCTCATCCTCTCGCCACTTTTATATTTTTAAGTCCTACTTTTTTCTAGCAAATTTATAATAACAAATAAGATAAAACTAAGCACAACTAAAACAAGACTTAAAGCGAGCGCCTGATCACTTCTGCCGTCATAGACTGCGTTGTAGATAGCAAGTGAGATGGTATCTGTTTTGCCTATGATATTGCCGCCTAAAATGAGCGTTATGCCAACCTCGCCAAGCCCTCGTGAGAGCGCTAGGATAAAGGCTGCCGCCACGCTTTTTGCTATACTTGGGAAAAGCACTAAAATGGCTGTTTGAAATTTATTTTTACCAAGGCTGTATGCCGCCTCACTAAGGCTTTTTGAAAGTGAGCTAAGCGCTGAGGCTACGGGCTTTACAAAAAGTGGCAATGAGGCTATGAAAGCAGCTATAACAAGGGCTTTAAAGCTAAAGACGATCTCTAAATTTAAGGCCTTGCCGATGATGCCATTTTTGCCAAGTAGATAAAGCAGTAAAAATCCAGTTGCAATGGGCGGAAATATGAGCGGGAAGGTGACTATCATCTCGGCAACTGCTTTAAATTTAGAGCTGCTAAAAGCTAGAAAATAAGCAAGAGCTAGCCCAAAAACGGCTAGCAAAAGCCCCTGGCATAAAATGACCTTTATGCTTAAAAATAGCGGATCAAACAGCCAAGCGAGCTCTTGCAAATTTCGCCCTATCTTATGCCAAATTTAGCGTAAATTTCTTTTGATCTCTCGCTTTTTAGCTCGTTTATAAATTTCTCGCAATCAGCCTTTTTCTCGCATCCTTCAAGCTTTGCAGCCACGATGTTTGCTGGTGCATAAAGCGCCTTATCTATCAAGATAAAACTACCAAATTCATCCTTGTGTGCGTTTAGCTCAGTTTGGTTGATAAAGCCAGCATCAACTTCGCCGTTTAATATATAGGTAACGACCTGTGGCACGCCTGCAACTGCTAAAATTTTATCCTTTAACTCGCCCTCTAAATTTGCTTTTTGCATAAACTCACTAGCTCTCTTGCCATAAACTGTCTTTGCCGCGTCTGGCATAGCGATTTTTGAAAACTTTTTTAGCTCATCAACTTTTTCTATTTTCACGCCCTTTTTAGTAGCTAGCACCAAGGCGCCAGAGCCTAAATTTACATATTCAGTGATCTTTAGATCAGACTTTTTTAAAAAGTCCTCATCGCCCACGATCACGTCAGTTTTGCCCTCTTTTGCCTGCGCCATGATCGCTTTGATGTTTGCAAAAGAGGTGTCAATATTTACTCCGTCTTTTTTAAGATTTTGCGCGACTGCTTCGACTATCTTTTTATATCCACCGCCCGCACTAACTAGCAAATTTTCATTGCTAAATGCAAAGACTGCGGCCATTAAAAGCAAAAATTTTTTCATACTTTTTCCTTTAAAAATAAAATTTCACGATTTTATAAAATATACTCTTATATATTCTTAAAATATATTTTTACAATTTTACTATTTTGCCAAAATGGTATAATCTCGCAAAAACAAAAGGATAGGCATGAACGAACTCGAGCTAAAGATGCAAGGCAAGATAGATAGGCTAACAGATAAGACTTTTAGGCTAGATCCAAGGATCGGCGAGGGCTACTTTACGGCGAAATACTTTCTAAAAGTAAATGAGATAATTAAGCAAAACCTGCCTGATAAGCATGTGACAATGCAGTTTTTCCAAAGGCGTGATGATATCGTTCTTTGCGGTATCGACGAGGTTTTAGCAATAATTAATAAATTTGCCAAAAACCCAAGTGAGCTTGAAATTTACGCACTTGATGATGGCGATATCATAAACGCAAACGAGCCAGTTTTAAAGATAAGCGGTAAGTATGAAAATTTTGGTTTTTTAGAAAACGTCATCGACGCGACGCTCACTAGAAGAAGCTGCGTGGCGACAAACTCCAGAGACGTGATAAAAGCGGCAAATGGCAAGGACGTCTTTAGCATGGCAGACAGACAAGATG
Source organism: Campylobacter concisus (assembly GCF_002913545.1). Classification (GTDB taxonomy): domain Bacteria; phylum Campylobacterota; class Campylobacteria; order Campylobacterales; family Campylobacteraceae; genus Campylobacter_A; species Campylobacter_A concisus_AV. The sequence goes on from NZ_PPBR01000120.1 coordinate 89,198, forward strand.
ACATCTGCACGCAGACAGGCGACGGCTATGCCTCATTTATCGGCGGCATCAAAAAGGTCGCCACAGACGCTCAGGGCGAGCTTACAGGGCTAAAAGGTGGTGGCACCATGCCTCACGCGCTCATTCAAATGTGTGGCGGAGACGTGGTGAAGGCTTGCCAAATTTATGCTAAAACCTTTGAAAACGAGCAGATCACGGCACTAGTTGATTACAACAACGACGTGATAACAGACGCTTTAAAGGCTGCAAATGCCCTAAAAGAGAGGCTTGGCGCGGTTAGAGTTGATACTAGTAAAAATTTGATAGATAGGTATTTTGAAGGCAAAGATACGAGTAAATTTGACCCGCACGGCGTTTGCAAGGAGCTTATATTTGCCCTAAGAGAGGCACTTGATAAAGCTGGCTTTAAGCACGTCAAAATCGTCGTTAGCTCAGGCTTTAACCCACAAAAAATGAGTGAATTTGAGAAATTTAACACCCCAGTTGATATTTATGGCGTGGGAAGCTATCTTGTTAAAAATGACATTTGTGGCTTTACAGGCGATCTAGTCGAGCTAAACGGCAAAAGTGAGGCTAAATTTGGCAGAAAAAATTTCGCTTCAGATAGGCTAAAGAGAGTTAAATTTTAGGAGAGAAGATGAAATTTATAAAAATTTTAACGATTCTGTCGCTTTTACTGACTGCTTGCACCGCTGCAAACTACGCTAACGCCTTTGAAAAAGTTGGCATCCTTGAGGACGGAGTTTATCGCTTTAGCCAAAATGGCATCGGAGTCAAAAAAGACCTGCTTGTAAAGGTGATCTCAGTGCAAAATGCGGACAACTCACGCAAAAAGATCATCTCCATGCTAAATATCCCTAAAAAATCTAAAATTACAGACTTTAAAACAAGCGACGCAGGCGTGATTGTCTGGCCATTTTACGAGTTTGAGGGCAAATTTATAACGACAATAATCGTTGAAAATATAAAAAAAGAAGATAGCGATCAAAAACTGATTAAGATGCTTGAACTTAAGCATCCATTTTACTCAACGCTCCAAGCTCGAAGAAAAGGGGCTAAAGACGCCATAGACGTGAAATACGTGCTAAATTTCAAAGAGGCAAAGCTGGTAAAATCGTTTCAAAACCGCCCTTAAAACTTTATTTTAAATAAATTTCATTAAAATGGCGTAATCAAAAAAAGGATCATCTTTGCACAATCTAAAAACTATAAACGTCGCTCACTCGCCAGACGCTGACGATATTTTCATGTATGCCGCGGTCAAATTTGGCTGGGTTAGCAGTAAAAATTTAGCCTTTACATCAAAGGCGCTTGATATCGAAACGCTAAACGAAGAGGCACTAAAAGGCACTTATGAGGCCACAGCGATCAGCTTTGCACTCTATCCAAAAATCTGCGATGAATTTGCACTTTTACGCTGTGCGGTGAGCTTTGGCAACGGATATGGCCCAAAGCTTATCAAGCTAAAAGATAAACAGCTAAAGCGAAATTTCAAGGTCGCACTATCTGGCAAAAACACGACAAATGCCCTGCTTTTTCGCATAGCCTACCCAGAGGCAAGGATCGTTTATAAAAATTTCTTAGAGATCGAAAATGCCGTGCTTAGCGGCGAGGTCGATGCTGGCGTGCTCATACATGAAAGTATATTAAATTTCTCTGACAAGCTCTGCGTCGAGCGTGAAATTTGGGACATCTGGAGCGAACTAAACGGCGAAAATTTACCCCTTCCACTTGGTGGCATGGCGCTTAGACGAAGCCTACCGATAACTGATGCGATCGAGTGTGAGAGAGTGCTTAGCGAGGCCGTTAGGATCGCCACTTCACACAAGCCATTTTTATCTCACATGCTAATGGAGCGAAATCTCATCAGAGTTGGCAAAGACGAGCTTAAAGCGTATCTAAATTTATATGCAAATGACGAGTCAATCAGCATGAACGAAACTCAGCTAAAAGCGCTAAATAAGCTCTATCAAATAGGTTACGACAAAGGCTTTTTTGAAAAGCCAATCGACGTAAACGACTACCTAATCCCAACTGAATACAACGAAGTAAGGTTTAGCTGATGCAAAGCACGCTTGTCTCGCTTGGAGTTGAAACCTTTAAGATCGCCCTTTATATCAGCCTTCCGATGCTGCTAAGCGGACTAATAGCAGGTCTTATCATCTCCATCTTTCAAGCGACCACGCAGATAAACGAAACTACGCTAAGCTTCGTGCCAAAAATTTTGCTAGTCGTCGTTGTCATCATATTTTTGATGCCTTGGATGATCTCGATGATGGTTGAGTTTACCACTCGCATGCTTGATTTTATACCGGAATTTATCCAGTGACGAGGCTTGTTGATTTTTCTAAATTTACCTCTGTTAGGATCGGTGGCGTGCATGAAATTTTCGAGGTTGATAGCCTTGAAGATCTAAGCTCACCTCAATTTTTAGGCTCTGTGATGATAGGCGGGGGCAACAACTTGCTTATCTCGCCAAATCCCCCAAAAATGGCGATGCTTAGCAAGAGCTTTGGCTACATAAATTTAGAAATTTGTGATGAAAAAATTTGCCTTGAAATAGGTGCTGCGACAAAATCAGCCAAAATTTATAACTTCTGCAAACAAAACAATATAGCCGGCCTTGAGTTTTTAAAAAATATCCCTGGCACGCTTGGCGGACTTATCAAGATGAATGCTGGGCTGCTTAAATTTAGCATAAGCGACAACCTCACGCATGTGCGTCTGGCTCGTGGCTGGGTGAGCAAAGATGAGATAAGCTTTAGCTACCGTCACAGCGGTATAGATGAGGCCATTTTGGGAGCTAAATTTAAGCTTCAAAGCGGCTTTGACGCGAGCATATCTGAAGCCATAAGCGCAAAAAGAGCAAATCAACCAAAAGGCGCTAGCTTTGGCAGCTGCTTTGTAAATCCAGATGGGCACTTTGCAGGGGCATTGATTGAAGCAGTTGGACTAAAGGGGTATGCGATCGGCGGAGCGAAATTTAGCGAAGAGCACGCAAATTTTTTGATAAATTTTAACCACGCAAGCTTTGAAGACGCCACTAGCCTTATAAATTTGGCTAGAGCTAGAGTTTTAGAGAAATTTGGCATAGAGCTTAAGACTGAAGTTTGCATTTTATAAGGATGATGATGAGTGAGTTTTTAAGCGAAGTTTTTACCCTTTCACTTTTGTTTATAGCTATCGGCTTTTACGCTATTTATAGGGCTAAAAAGGCACAAAGCGAGCACGAGAAAAATATGGCTGATTATGATAAAAATCTACTAAATTTTGCTCAAATTTTAGGTGTGAAAAACTACATCGACCTGATTAAATTTGATGAAATTTTAGCCCAGGCCTTAAAAGAAAAACTAATTTTTAAATTTAATAAATCTACTACCAAAGAGGAATTTATCTCTTTTATAAAAGATGAAAATTTCAAAACCAAACCCCAAATTTTACAAAATCATATCGATGAAGCTTTTTTAAATCTTTGCGCAAGCTCGCTTATAGAGCCACTAAAGCTAGCGATACTAAAAAATGAAGATCAAATTTATGGATTTTTGTTTGAAAAAGAGCACCTTTTTGCTCTCATTGATAGCGCTGCACTGCTTGGCGAAAATATTATAATTTGCGAGTAAATCAAGTAAAATTCATCTCTTTTTAGATAAAATCAAGCCAAATTTCAACTATAAGGTAAAAAATGGCAAAAGAAAAAGATAGTGACAAAAAGATAGCTATCCCAGAGAGCGAAGCGGACAAGAAAAAGGCGCTTGAGCTTGCGCTAAAGCAGATCGATAAAGCTTTTGGCAAAGGCACGCTTTTAAGACTTGGCGACAAAGAGGTTGAGGCGATCGAGTCGATACCGACTGGCTCGCTAGGACTTGATCTGGCTCTTGGCATAGGCGGCGTTCCAAAAGGCAGGATCATCGAGATCTACGGACCAGAGAGCTCTGGTAAGACTACTCTCACACTTCACATCATCGCCGAAGCGCAAAAAGCTGGCGGAATTTGTGCATTTGTCGATGCAGAGCACGCACTAGACGTAAAATACGCTTCAAATTTAGGCGTAAATACCGATAATCTCTACGTCTCTCAGCCAGACTTTGGCGAGCAGGCACTTGAGATCGTTGAGACACTTGCAAGAAGCGGTGCTATCGATCTTATCGTAGTTGATAGCGTGGCCGCACTTACTCCAAAGAGCGAGATAGACGGCGACATGGGCGATCAGCACGTTGGCTTGCAAGCAAGACTAATGAGTCAGGCGCTTAGAAAGTTAACTGGAATTTTAAGCAAGATGAAGACAACTGTTATCTTCATCAACCAAATTCGTATGAAGATCGGTATGATGGGATATGGCACGCCAGAGACTACAACTGGCGGTAATGCGCTTAAATTTTACTCATCTGTAAGGATCGATGTCAGAAAGATAGCCACACTTAAACAAAATGACGAGCCTATCGGCAACCGCACAAAGGCAAAAGTCGTTAAAAACAAGGTCGCGCCTCCATTTAAAGTGGCTGAATTTGACATTATGTTTGGCGAGGGTGTGAGCAAAGAGGGCGAGATCATCGACTATGGCGTAAAGCTCGATATCATCGACAAATCAGGCGCGTGGTTTAGCTACAAGGCCGAAAAACTAGGTCAAGGCAGAGAAAACGCCAAAGCCTACCTAAAAGAGCACCCAGAAATTTCTGATGAGATAGTAGCGGCGATCAAAGGCTCAATGGGTATAGACCACCTAATAAGCAGCGGCGCAAAAGACGAAGACGACGACACAAACGAAGCAGGAGATGAATAATGGTATTTATTGAAGATGTAGAAGCTCACGAGGTTTTAGACAGCAGAGGCAACCCAACAGTTCGTGCGACAGTTAGACTAAGCGACGGCACCGAGGCAAGCGCGATCGTACCAAGTGGCGCAAGCACTGGCAAGCGTGAGGCGCTCGAGCTTCGTGATAAAGACGAGAGATATGCTGGCAAAGGCGTTTTAAAGGCTGTTTCAAACGTAAATGAAAAGATCGCAGAAGCAGTGATAGGACTTGATGCTTACAACCAAAAGGCAGTCGATGCGGAGATGCTTGAGCTTGATGGCACGCACAACTACTCAAATTTAGGCGCAAACGCTGTCCTTGGCGTATCTATGGCGGTAGCTCGCGCAGCTGCAAAGAGTCTAAATATCCCGCTTTATCGCTACCTTGGCGGTGCAAACGCTAGCATCTTGCCAGTGCCGATGTTTAACATCATAAATGGCGGCGCGCACGCAAATAACAGCGTTGATTTTCAAGAATTTATGATCATGCCATTTGGCTTTAGCACATTTAGCGAGGCACTAAGAGCTGCAACTGAAATTTATCACAAGCTAAAATCTATCCTAAACGCAGCTGGTCACAGCACTGCTGTCGGCGACGAGGGTGGCTTTGCTCCAAATTTAAAAGACAACGAAGAGCCACTAAAGCTTATCTCACAAGCTATAAAAGAGGCTGGATATGAGCTAGGCAGCCAGATAAAGCTAGCACTTGATGTCGCTTCAAGCGAGCTTTACAAAGACGGCAAATACGAGCTTGAAGGCAAGAAATTTAGCAGCGACGAGCTTATTAGCTACTACGAAAAACTTTGTGAAAAATATCCGATATTCTCTATCGAAGATGGCCTTAGCGAGGATGACTGGAGCGGCTGGGCTGAGCTTACAAAAAGGCTTGGCAGCAAGGTGCAGCTAGTTGGCGACGATCTTTTTGTCACAAATGAGAAAATTTTACGCGAAGGCATCGAGAAAAACATCGCAAATGCGATCTTAATCAAGCCAAATCAAATAGGCTCAGTCACGCAAACTATGCAAACTGTCCGCCTTGCTCAAAGAAACGGCTACCGCTGCATAATGAGCCACAGAAGCGGCGAGAGCGAAGATGCGTTTATCGCTGACTTTGCGGTCGCACTAAACACTGGCGAGATAAAGACAGGTGCTACCTCAAGAAGCGAGCGCAACGCGAAATACAACCGCTTGCTCGAGATCGAGCTTGAGGCGGGTGAGTTTTTAGGGGATAATATTTGAGCGAAATTTTAGATGAATATGGCAAAGAAGATGGCATATTTCATAAAATCATAAAATTTGTTCGCCCGACATTACGCTACGTCATAGCCACCATTTGCGTGGCTATGTTTGCCTTTTACGTGGGCAACATGATGTTTGGCAAACGCTCACTTGACGTGATGCTAAGCCTTCAAAGCAAAAAAGAGAGGCTTAGCGAAGACGTGGAAATTTTAAAAAAGATGAATGCACGTCTGCAAAAAGACTATTTTGAACTACAAGGCCTTGAGCCAGACTCTAATAAAAAGTAGGAACGATGAAGAAAATTTGGTTAGTTTTATCTATCTTGACTGCGAGCTTATGCGCCAGAGAAAACCCATTTATGCCTATTAGCGAGCTAAACACAAGCGTTATGACGACAAACGTCGTAGAGAAATATGACAGCTTCAACTCGCTCTCGTTTAAATTTCCAAGCGATGCGATGCTTTTGCTTGATGTCACCATAAGATATAGAGCAAATGACGGCAGCATAAAAGAAAAAAGACTAACTGATATAAACAAAACTATCGACTGGAACGATGAATTTGCCATAAGCAAGATGAAAAATCCAGAATCAGTCGCAGCTAAAAAACTAGACGTCTCAGTCACGATGGCGGAGGTGCCAGCTCAAAAGGTTAGCACGCCAGTGATAATAGAAAAAAATGAGACTAAAATTTCAAATAAAGATAGAAATAAAACCTCAGACGTACCAACTCCAAACGTCGTAGTGATCGACCTTGGCACAAAAAAAGCAAAAGAGCCAGCTAAACCTGAGCAAAAGGTAGTCGAAGTAAAGATCGAGCCAACCACAAAGCCTGTTCAAGAGACAAAAAGTAGTGAAAAAAAAGAGGTTAAATTCTTAGGATTTGTGAGCTTTTTAGTGCATGAAAAAGAGCTAAATATCATCACAAAAGCTAAAAATTTAAAACACTTTGCCTATGAAAAAAACAAGATCGTACTTGACTTTGCAAAACCTCCAAGAAGCTTTAAAACTAGAAATTTAAAGCTTGAAAACGAGACATTTAAAAACGTCATAATCGGCTGGCATGATAAGTATTTCAGAGTGGTTTTAGAGCTTGATAAAATGCATAAATATAAGCTTGAAACCGCCGAAAATGGATATGTGCTTAAGCTTTTATAGTTAGTTTTCATTTAAACAATATAAAAGAGTTAATTTCTAAACTCTTTTATATTAATAAAAAGTATTGCTAATGATTTTTAAATCATTTATAAAAACTTCATTATCAGATAATAAACTGGCAAATGATCAACTCTACACACCAATATTTAATTCATAAGATAAGACTTCTATGTAAATTTTAAGATACATAAATGAATATACTTCAACTCTTACTATAACAATCATATAAATAACCACTTTAAAAAACGCTGTAGTGATTAATTTTAGTTCTAAAATTTGAACTAAAAAGGTAAGTGAAGTCAAATTTTAGTAGTCAATTCTTATGGGTGAGTATAATTTTAAAATCTGTAAAAAATAATAATTTTATTTCTAAATCGGGTCAATTTTACCATCCACCGCTAGCTCCGCCGCCGCCACTAAAACAGCCTCCTCTGCCGCTTGAGCGACCACCTCCGCCATTTGAGTCTTAACCACCTCGTCTAAAGCCCATTGACAAAGAGCCGCCCTGGCTATTTTTATATAAAAATGTCTTTTAAAATGAGAAAAAATACCGCAAATATAAAGGCAAAAACGCCCTTTTTCACGTCTTCGCTTATCTTGCCATTAAACTCAGCTATCATCACACTATTTATGATCTACACCTTCAAGCCCGTATCCAACCTCTATGCGGATTTTTTCATTTTGAACGACCACTAAAAGCACGCCGTTACTATCTTATTTTGACTTAGTTTTAATTTCTAGCTATCTCAAGCGATAGCTCTTGGATGCTCTTTCTAGTAAATTTAAAGTTACTATGGCGATTTGTGTGATACTATTTTGCTCTAAATTTTGCGCTAAGCTCTTGAGCTTACCTCTTTGATTATTTGAAAAGATATGGAGTTTATTATTGATCTACTCGTTAAAATTTATAGCAAAGCAAAAGGTAAAAAGCAAAAGCTCTTTCATAACTTCTAAAACGAAACCTGTGGATTTTTCGCGTCTTCGCTGCCGACTTCTATGTCTTGTTTTAGTTTCATCTCAGGATTAAACATTCTAGCTACAAATTTACCAGGAAAGCCCTTTATAGCTATATTATACTCTCTTACGGCCTCTATATAGTCGCGTTTTGCTACACTTATGAGATTTTCTATGTCCTCAAGCTGACCTTGAAGTAGGAGAAAATTTTGATTTACTTTTAGCCCTGGATAGCTTTCACTAACTGTCATCAGTCTGCCAAGTGCAGAGCTTAGCTGACCTTGAGCCACCATAAATTTTTCTATCTTCTCTTCATTATCACTAAGGCTGCTTGTATTTATATCTATTTGCATACTCTTACTTCTTGCATTTGCTACCTCTTCAAATACCTTTTGCTCATGAGTTGCATAGCCTTTTACAGTTTCAACTAAATTTGGCACGATATCGGCTCTTTTTTTGTATTGGTTTAGCATCCGCGATAACTTTTCATTTGTATTTTCATCAAGCGCAATAAACGAATTTGCATATTCAAAAACACTAAAAAATAGTGCCACTATAACCACTACAATGGTTATGACATTTTTCATACTCTTCCTTTAAAATGGTTTTTAATATAAATAAAACTTAAAAATTATGGATATAAATTGAAGTGAGTGCTTAGAGCGCACTCACTTTTTTGAAGCTAAAGAATGTGAACTGTATCGTCTATTTTGATTTGGATAGTATGTCCAATTACGTCATCACTTTTATAAGTTTTGTAGTCGGTGACACCTGTAGGAGTATTTTCCTCCCAATTACCATCAAGTTTAACTGATGTAGTTTTATTGCCTTGATTATCAATAGAACCCTTGATATTAAGGATATTAAGCACCTTATCACTATCTGTAATATCAAGCACATCTTGCGCATTAATAGTGATCTTAGAGTTGCCTTTAAGTTGGATATTTTCAAATTTTTCAACTTTACTAAAATCAATCGTTTGTCCATCAACCACTAAAGTATCATTATCACTATCGCCACCTTTCATTGTTTTGCTTGCATCATATTTGATCGTATAGGTTTCGGTCTCTATATGAAGTGTTTGCGTTGGAAGTTTAGTCTCTAATCCTTTTGAAGTTTTAAATGTTGCATCAACTTTTAGATCATAAGCTGATCTTGCGTTGATATCAAGTGATTGCTCAAATGAACCTTTACTTATATCATCAGCTGTTAGCACATGATTTACTGGTTTTGTTTGAGCGTGATTGTCTGGATCAGTATATTTGATCTCAACTGTATCACCTACTCTTGCATCTTCATTAAGATAAACTTGAATAGGCGTTGTGTCCTGATCTTTAGAATTTTCATAACCCTGTAATGTATTATCCCTACTTGTATCCTCTACAAATCGAATACCTCTTATAGCATCAATCTCGGCATGTGCTTTAACATTAATATATTTAATCTCATTACCATCTTGATCTATCGGGAAATTACCATCTGCATCAGTTAGAGTTACTTTTGCCACTGTATCTTTATCTTTGCCAACTGCGATAGCTGCATCAAGCTCGAGAGGATTGCTTGCATTAAATTTCTTTGGATCGTTATTCTCATCAACAATAATAAAAGAATTATTAGGATCTGTCACGTCCTTTAATGTTATGTTGCCATTGACATCTTTGCCTATAACTTCATAATGTTTAGTTGTTTGAGAGTTATCAGGATTTGTTATCTCAACATCTATCTTATCGCCTTTTATCACATTTCCAGGGATAGAAACTTTTACTTTTGAAGTATTGTTGCTTGGATTATCTTTTTTGTATTCGTCTAACTCATCTCTTGAGATCACGCCATCGCCATTTTTATCGGCAGCTATGCTTACACTTAGTCCTGCTTCGCTTAGTGGGGCAAGTTTTGCTTTAGCTTCAGGAGAAGTTTCAGACATATCGCCAGCAGCGTTTGTTATTTTTGCAGTTGCAGTGGTTTCTTGACCTGGGAGCATTTTAACATCGTGAATTTCAAAAGTATTGTTTGTAAATGGATAAGGAGCACCATTATGTTTTAGAGATATATTGCCACTAGCATCTTTTACAACTTTGAAAATTTCAGTTCTAGGTGTTGAATCACCTGGTTGGTTGATTGTAACTGTTATTTTGTCATCATTTATAACATTATATGGCACTTGAACGCTTATAGTTGTTGATTTTACGTCACCATCAGATACAGCTTCATCTCTATCTATCTTGCCATCTCTGCTTGCATTATCTTCTTTAAATTCAACCTTTAAATTTGTAGCGTCAAATGTTTCTAGCTTAGCTTCAGCAGTTGCTGTTTTTTCTTTACCTGTTACATGATCCTTAATAGTAACATCTACTTTAGCTAGATAATCTTTGTCTGGATTATCTTTGACTAGATGAACATCAGAAATTTGTAGCTTATTGTCAGATGGAAGATGCACAATATTACCGCCTGCACCTTTTAGAGATATTTTTCCGCTAACATCTTTTTCAACTGTATAAATTTCAGGATCTTTTTTTCCAGTTGCCGTGATTGTTATAACATCACCATTATTTACAGTATTTGGGATCTCAAGCGTAGCAGAAGTTGTTTTTAGTTGTCCATCTTTCATAGCTTCTTCTCTATCTAGCCAACCATTTCTATCTTTATCTTCATCGATAAGTAGTCTAAATCTTGTTCCAGAGCCATTTCCTGTATCAAGGATGATATCGCTCTTTGTCTTTGATACATCGCCAGCAGCACCAGTTACTCTAGCATTAATGATAGTCTTTTCACCATTTTGTAAATTTGTTAAAGGATATTTAACTTCGTTAACTTCGTTGTTATTTATTACTGGCAAATAAGTATTACTACCATCATCTTTTTTAACATATACGACACCATTAGGTTTTACTTGTATTGTATAAGTTTCATCATCTGAAATATTGGCACCAGTTTTACTATTTATTATAAGCTTATCGCCATCAACAATATTTGAAGGTAACTTAATGGTTGTCATCGTAGTGGTTCCGGTGGTTGCTTCTGTGCTACCCAAAATGCCATCATTATCGATATCTTTATCAAAAGTGATTTTCATATCATCATGAAGTTTTTCAAGAGTGTTGTGATTTGTAGCTTCAGCTTTTTTACCACCGCTTGCATCAGTAGTCTCTGCAGTTACGTTGATAGGCTTACCAGCTTCTATATGAACGCCTTTAATCTCAAACTCATTTTTATCATTTACGGTTTTAAGAGTATCATCAGAAGTATCTTTTAGTATGATCTTACCATGTTCATCTCTACCTTTAACCTCATAGGTTTTAGGTGAAGCGCCATTTATTGTTACATTTACCATATCGCCAGCTATAACATTATTTGGCACTTTTACTGCGATTGTAGTTTCGTCTAGCTTATTATCTCCGTCTTTACTCTCAGCTCTTGTTAGAGATACATTGTGATCACTATCTTCTACAAATCTTACAGCCATATCATTTAAACCAGCTATCATAACGCTACTTGAATTTTCGGCGTGTTGGATGCTACCATCGTTATCTACTATCTCAGCTGTTACCTCGGTTTTTACACCAGTTGCTGTTTTAATGCCAGGTATTTCAAAACTATTGCCATTTTTTATAGTTACATGATCACTAGCGTTATCATTATTTGTTATACCAGTTAGCTTGCCAGTAGCATCTTTTTCAACAGTATAGTGTTTATATTCGGTAGTTCCGTCTGGATTTTTTATAGTTACATTTATTTTATCCCCATTTACTGCATTTTTAGGAAGCTTGATAGTAACTGTCGTGCTGTTAAGATTACCGTCGCCGATAGCCTGCTCTCTAGTCATAGTTTTAGCACCACCAGCCTCTTCAAAGATAACTTCTGGTTTTTTTACATACTCTAAGCTAGCTGATTTGCTATTTTCTTCAGTAGGTAAATACTGATTTGTTGGATGTGTTGGGTGCGTAACTTCAGCTTTTATCTTTGTATCTTTTCCATTCTCTAGCTCAAAACCATCTACTTTAATAGCCCATTGATTGGTGTCTTCTTTAAAGAAATTCTTATTTGCAGTATTATAAGGATTACCAATAGTATGACCTGCACTATCAATTTCATCTACGCTTGTTATGACACCTTTCTCATTCATGTTTATCTTGAAATTTCTATCATACGTATTTCCATCAGGTTTAGTTACATGGAGTGTCAGTCTATCGCCGTCATCAATTCTATTTGGCAATGTGATCTTAGCGGTTGTGTGATTTACTCTTTGATCACCTGGATTTATCTTTACTCCATCAAATGGTTTTTCATAGTTACTAAAATAGCTACTAACACTCTCTTGCCTTGAAATTTCGTGAAGAGTTTTTTGTTCTGGTAGACTCATATCCATCTTTATAGTTTGAGGTGTTACGCTATCTGGGGATGATTTTTCAGTTTTTTGAGAGCCATCTTTATCAACAACATGAACGCTAGCTTTAGTCTCCAAACCTGGGAATATCGGAACCTCAATGCCAGTTACTTTGTGATTTGTAATATCTTTATCAGTAAGTTCGATTGGGGCCAACTCTTTTGTTCCTGTAGGGTTTAAAGGATCAGTATAAGTTATAACGATCTTATCGCCAGCTACTACACCTTTTGGAAGAGTTATCTCTACTGGTGAAGTTCTAAAATTTTCATAATTTTCATCTGTTCCTTTATTTTCTGCATCTGTTAGAAAGCCATTGTCGTCTTTATCTTCAGTAAATCTTATAGTTGGTCTTTCATATGGAGTAACACTATCAGACGCTTTATTGCTTTTTATTGTATTTGCACTATCAGTAATGTGCGCTTCTACTTTTGAAATTTTACCCTCAGCAACTGGCATATCAGAGATGATTTTAGTAAAAGTATTATTTACTATATCAGTAGCATTGATAGTTATAGGTGATAAAGATTCTACTGTGCCATCTGGTTTTGTTAGTTTAATGTGAAGAATATCGCCAGGGATAACATTTGTTGCAGTTATAGTTACTGGTGACTCATTTTGTTTGCTGTCATTTTCGTTTTCTGTATATGTTAAAAATCCATCGTTATTTCTATCTTCTTTAAATTCAACGCTTACACTTGGTTTTGGAGGGATCAAGTCGCCACCATTAGCATTTCCATCACTGTATCCGCCTATTGGGCTATCGTATGAAGCAAAAGCTCTATTTGCGTCAGTTAAATTTCTATAATTTTCATTGATATTTGAGTAGTGACCACCCTCGGCGAATCTAGCATCGCTTAAGCTAACACCATCTCCGCCACCAGCAGCTGCAGCATTTCCACCAGCAGCAGTTTCTTCAAGTTTTGTTAGATCTCCACCATTTAAAATAGCATTTTGCAAAGCACTTACATCAGCTAATCCATCACTTCCTATTGTATTTTGATTTAACGCTAATGTATCATCGCCTAGTATTGTAATCTCTTTGCCATTGTTTGCAACTATAGTTACTTTGTCGGCTGCGTCACTAGTTTTGATGCTTTCGCCTATATAGACAATATCACCAACTTTTAGTTCTCTCGCATTTCCATTTTGATCGACTGCAACTGCCTTGCCCGTTAATGATTTTACCACTCCGGCTTCTCTTGCCATCAATTACTCCTTTAAAAATTTAATTTTTTGTGAATTATATTAGATTATAATAATTTTGTAAATTGTACCTTGGTACGATAAAAAATACTTACTAGTTATAAAAGAATAATATTATAATACAACTAGAGACAAAAATTTATATAAAGCCCTACTTTTGCCAAAAAATTTTCTTGCCAAAACCTAGAGTGTTGCTCGTAAATTTAACCTTTTCAAGGCTTATAGACCAAATTTTTGGATCCATCGCTTTTGCGTAAAAAAATCTTTTAAAGTAAATTTCTCGCTCACTTGCGCTAGCTTCTCTCATCACTCCTTGAAACTGCACGCCCTCTATCTTACCAACGATCTTTGTATCAAGAGCAACCGTGCCAGCAACGAGCTTTGAGTTTTTTAAAAATTTAACATGCGAGCTCTCATCAGAGCTAGCTAGTAAAAGGCAAAAATTTAGCTCATCAAAGGCGTAAAACGCGCTAAAAGCGTAAGGCTGCCCATCATCATCAATGGCGCAAACGCTTGCAAGGTGCATCTTTTTTAAAAATTTAACTATCCTCTCATCCATCTAAATTCCCCTAAAAATGTCAAGAATGGTTTGAAATTTAAAGATGACTATGGCGATTATCAGCACCCAAAGCGTAAAAATAATGAGCTCTATTAGAGTAAATTTATCTTTTGCAACCTTTTTGAAGGCAAGCATTGTTAAAAATGCTCCAAAAAAGCCACCAATTAGCGAAAAATAGTGGATCGCATTTACCTTTACAAAGCTTGGCAAAAGCCCTTTAAAAAATAGTGAAAACATTAAAATGGCAAGCAAATTTGCAAGTATCAAGTAGTAGCCAACGACTGGCAAAACAGGCCAAAGCCTAGCAAAAACGAAGCTTAAAACAGTGATAAGCATCAGCAAAAAGATCCTAGTCCCAAAACAACACATCGCCCATCCTTTTTTGACGCATTTTACAAAATTTTGCTTTATGAAATTAAAATTTTGCCGATTTAGCCTCAAAAGGATTTAAAATGCAAACAAATTTTTACTCTCAAGGAAGCTACAACAACATGAGCTTTTCGATGAAGACTAGCTCAGGCGACGAGATAAGCTTTTCGATGTATGACAACAAAAATTTAGAGTTTTCAAGCCAGAAAAATGGCACTTCAAGCCAAAGAAGCCTAACTCTAACGCACGAATACGGCTACGAGTTTGCCTATAAAGGAAACGGCATAGACGAGCAGGACATGAAAGAGATCGAAGAGGCGATGAAGCAAATTCGCCCACAGGTTGATGAGTTTATGAAAAATGTCAAAGAGGGCGATAAGATCGCAGGTAGCAGCCAAAGCATAAGTGAGCTTTCAAACAAGATCAAGCAGATGTTGCCTGACGCAAAAGATCTGGATCACAAAAATTTCATAAATGACAATATGCTAAAGATGTTTGACGAACTTTTAGCTAAAAATGATGCAAATAAAAATCTACTAAGTGCGACAAAAAGGTTATTTGATACCTTGCTTGATGAGAGCAAAAAAGTATCTTACTACGCATAAATTTAGAGCTTTTGGCTCTAAATTTTAACTAGCGCCTCTCTTTGATAAAAGAGGTGCGACAAGACTATCACAAAATAAAGCTGAAAAAATAATCCCACAAGCGGCACAAGCGAGATGAGATAAAACAAAAGCGTAAAAACTATAAATTTAACCCCGCCGCCTTCAAGCAGTGCTAGCTCAAATTTATCGCTATCAAGCGTGTTTGAGCCAACATCTATGAGTAAAAGCTTATAGTAGATGTAAAAAAACGGCACGTTGATGATGAAAAAATTTACAAATGGCACAAACAAAAGTGGCAAGCAAACGAGCAATATCCCAAGAAATTTCATGATCTCAACCATCATCACCTTTAGCACTCTAGCCGTGCTAGCCTCACTTTTAAGCACGTAGTTGTAGTGCCTTTTGTTTATCTCTTTGGCCACGACTGGCGTTAAAAAGCCAGCTACGACTAGGGCGATCACGATGCTAATGATGATCGTTAAAAAGGTGCTTAAAACGTAAAAAAGTATGCTAACTATCCACTTTGTAGCGCTAAAGCTTAAAATTTTAATAGCTATAAAAGATAGCGTCGAGTTTGACTCTAGAAAGGCGAAATTTTCGTTTTTAGCGCCGTCACTTAAAAGATCAAATATCTCGCCACCTCCCCAGATGCTTAGCCAAGCTAGGCAAAGTATGCTAAGGCAAAGTGGCAAGATAGATAGCGTTATAAATTTGGCTGTAAAAAAGTCTTTAAAGCCAAGACGGAGAAGATTTATCATTTTACCTTTTTGTATTCACGCTCAAGTGCGGCGTAAATTTCATCTATCGTGCTAACGCCGTTTGATAAAATTTCACTCATCACTTCGTTATCTTCGCGTCCGTTCCAAATTTTCTTATAGCTGCCCTCTTTATAGCCGTTGTTTTGACGGAAGCGATTTAGCACGTTTTTAGCGATGTAGCACTCATAAAGCGAGTATAAATTTACGCCACATTTTAAAGACATCGAGAAATAAATTTTAAAGATATCAAAGATGTCATAATCAAAGCCACTGCACTCATGTATAAGCATCTCAACGTCGTTCATGATCTCATAAATGCTCTCATCTTCGATTTTTAATGGCTCTTTGCAATAGTCGCTAAAGCCACTTGACTGGCAGATATCATCAGCTAAAGTCTCAACATCACCAAGCTGTTTTGCCTTGTAAATTTGTAGCGCTAGGCTCATTATAAAGTGCCAGATATCGACAACCTCTATGCGTAAATTTTGCTCATCAGTCTTAGCATCTATGCTCTTCCAGTGCTTCCAAGCAAAGCTATCAATGAGCTCAGCACACTCCATATATATGCAGCGCCTCCAGCTTATGAGTTTATTTTTATTTGTATAGCCATTTTCCCAACCAAGCCCGTTTGTCTCGTCATTTAGGCTTTGTTGCATCTTTAACATCTCTAAAACAATAGTTCTTTCATCCATTTTTAAACCTTTTAAATTTTAAATGATTATAACAAAAAACAATTAATGCTTAAGCGACAAGCTTGACCCAAATCATCTTAATGCAAGCTTACAAGATGTAAAATCACCCAAAATTTCAAAGGAGAAAAGATGAGAGAGAAAGATCTAGTAGTTTGCAACGTTTGCGGACTAAAAAGCAGCGATGATAAAAATGCGGTTTTCATCCACGCTCACAAAAACGGCGAAGAGGTTGATATCTGCACAAGCTGTATCCCAAGCGTGATACATGGCTCAGGCATGGTCGTAAAATCAAACGAAGAGATAAAGGCTGAAATTTAAATATCAGCCACCATGTGAGGATTTTGTTTTATAAAATCCTCAAAATCCGATACACTCATAGGATGGCAAAGATAATATCCTTGCATTTCATCACAATTAAGCTCTTTTAAAAGCTCTTTTATCTCGTGGCTTTCAACGCCTTTTGCTGTCACCCTTAGCTTCATTGATTTAGCTAAACTTATGATGGCTGTAACTATTTGCATATCTAATTTATTACTTATAGCATTAGAAACAAAATCATTCGAAATCTTAATGTGCTTTATTTTATACTTCCTAACATAAATTAGCGATGTATATCCAGACCCAAAGTCATCTATGCAAACATCAATATTGCTTTTTTCCAAAATGGCAAAAATTTTGTCCAGAGTTTCTTGTTTGTTTTGCCAAATATCTTCACTAAATTCAAACTCGAATTGACTTGGACTTATATGATTTGAGTTTAACGTAATTAAAAAATTATTTATAAATTTTTCAGATGTACTTTGAATATAGTCTATATTCATACTTATTTTTGGTATCTTTAATCTTTTACTCTTCCAAAAAACAATTTGTTCTATCGTTTTCAAAACAGAAAATTCACAAATTTCATCTAATATATCACTATTTAGACTTGCTATAGGCATAAACTCATTAGCTTCTTTTAGTCCGAATTCTTTTGATTGCCATCTCAAAAGTGCTTCCGCACAAATCATTTTTTTATTTTTAAAATCGATAATTGGTTGAAAATATACTTGAAAGTCTTCATAAAAATTTGCTTTTTTAAGAGCTGTTTCTATGACTAATTTTTTGCGTATTTCACTATTCATTTTTTCACTATAAACTGCAGGATTTAAAGCTGGATTTTGCTTAGCAAAATACATCGCCATATCGGCTTTTTTAATAATATCTCTAGGTTCAGTAATATTTTTATTAGTTACAACATAGATTCCTATTACGCTTCTAAGAGAAAAGTGATATTTATCTATCTGTAAAGAATCCTCTATTGCATCCTTTAGCCTCATACCAAATTTCATTCTCTTTGTATGGCTACCTATATCCATTTTAGCTAATATAATAAACTCATCAGAGCCAACTCTTGATACAACTTCTTCTTTATTACAAATTAACCTCATACGTTTTGCAATAAACTTTAAAATTTTATCTCCAATTTCATGTCCATAAGATGTATTAATATTTTTAAAACGACTTATGTTTATATAATAGACTGCAATTTCTTTTTGATCATCTAATTTTTCACACATCTCTTTTAGTTTATTTAGTAAAGAATCCCTGTTGTCTAAAGATGTCAAATAGTCCTTTGCAGAAATAGTTTCTAAGCTTAAATTTATCATTTCCAACTCAACCATTTTGCTATTTTTTTCTTTTGTTTTCATTTCAAGTAAACGTTCTTCAGCAAGGCGAATTTCATTAATATGATTAGAAGCTCTAAAATAATAGCCCAAGATGGCAAAAGCTACTATAAGAAATAAAAATAACAAATCAAATACTGGTTCTGAATTATCCTTCATTAAAAACATGCATATTGAAATAATTGGTACATATTTTGGCAGTGCATTAAAAAATGGTATATTTAAATATTTGTTATTACCTTTTAAATAAAAACTCCCAAGCATTAAAATAAAAAAGATAATAAGATATAGTGAGTAAAACATAAATTTAAAATTATTGTTTAAAAATTTATTATAAAAAATATATAAATTTAGTAATGCAAAAATAACACTCGCACAGATAAAATAAAAACCACTATATTTAAGCTTAAGAGTATTGCTAGTAAAAAATTCACTAAGTGCCACAAATAAAGTTAGCAAATTTATAAAAAATGCAATAGTAGAAGTTGTTTTATTTATATCTTTTGAACAAATAAAACATTTAAAACTATCAAAATTATCAATAATGCAATAAACAAATGCACAAACCAACAAAAAAACGTTAAAAATATCAAACAAAACCTGATTTCTACTACTTTTATCAAGTCTTTTAATCTTATTTATAAAAAGTATACTAACAGCGATAAAAAATAAAAACATAGGAAGTAATGCAAAAAGATCAAGGTAAGAAATTTGTTCTTTATTTCTTAAAAGGAAATCCTCATTAACGTTTCTAACGGCATCAAGAATAGCCCAAATAAACACACTAAAACAAGCAGCAAGCCAGTGCATGACTTTAAGCTTTGATTTATCCATAGATATGTAGATACCAAGAACTACAAGACCAAAGTCCAAAAATATCAACAAATTTTCAAAATTTTTATAGTTTAAGATGCCGGCAAACTCAGAAAATATAAAAAGAGCTATAACGGCATAGAAAATCTGTTTTTGTCTTACGACAAGAGATGAATCCAACGTAAAAAAAATGTTTTGTTTCATTGCTTATTCTATTTTAAACCTTATTTTTAGTTATAATTTTACAATTTTTTCATTAAGGTTAGTATATGAAGTGCAATATCGTCTTATCTGGAGAAAATTTAATGGACTACCAAGCGTTTAATCTATTTTTCTCAAAAAAGGCTAGAAAACAGTATTTTATAAATGTTTTTATGATTTTTACGGAGGCTATTATAGCTGGATTTGTCGCTGATATGCTCTTAAAAACCAAAATTTTTACTATTATTGGCATCATTTTTGCTATTTTTTGGATCATTTTTTATCCATTTTTTTTAAAAAATAGACGAAGAGCGGCGCTAAAAAGTTTAGAAATTTCAGGCTTTAAAAAAGAGATGATCTTTGAAGTAGATGAGAAAAATTTGGCATTTTACGAAAATGAGCCAAAAGAAAATGAAATTTTTGACATAAAAGATGTAAGTGAAATTTACGAGCTTAAAAATATCTTTGTCATCTTTATAAATGAAAAAATCCATCTTGTCTTGCCAAAAAACAAAGAAACCTCAGAGCTAGTAAAAGCACTTATAAAAAAGAGCAAAAAAGAGCTACTACTTTTTAAAAATTTAGACTATAAAAGTATTGTGAGATAGTAATTTACTATAAACTTTCAACACTCAACAAAAAGCCAATACAAATATAAGCAGTATTGAGATACGATAAAAATTATATTCTTAAAAAGAGTAATAAACGCGGCAAAACTCAAAATAAACATATAATGTGTTTCCTAATTTTATAGAAATTTTATAACATTTTCACATGATATGCAGATTACCAAAATATCTAAATTTTAAGATGATACGAAAACAGATAAAAGTTACTTTATGGCTAAATAAGTATGAGGCAAAACTGGTAAATGTGTAGCAAATAAAATTCCAAGTATTTTATATATAAAATATAATGATGAGTTTATACCCAAAATAGCTGAAACCACTATACAAATGAATTAACATTAATATTGCTTGAGCTTAGCAATCTAAGCAAGAGTGTAAAAACATGTAACGCTTATGATAAATTAATAGATTATGTAGCTTTAGTCCATTTTAAAAGTAAAATATTCTGAAAATAAATTTACTAATCATAAGGTCACATAAAATAGTATAAAAATTTTCTAGCTGCAGATTTATCTTACTACCACAAGTAGATGAAGATATATTATAAGCATAGACTATCTATATTAAAAAAGATCTTGCTTCATTTTAAATAATGAGTCTAGTCATAGTCGCAAAAAACACAAAAAACGATATACTTAATTCTATTGAGGCTAATAAATGCAATGATACACAACTATGCCATTATACTCAACACTTAACCAGCACCTCTAATTAACAACATCTTTAATTTTATATCGCATAGTGTATTTATATAAAAAATAGATATTACTCAATCTTTAATAAAATCTTTTCAAATTTATAATAGTTATTTATTAATTGATCATAGATGTATTTAACTCTGATTTACAACAACATACAAATAGTTGAAACATATAAGAAAATAAAATCTTTACTAATAAGAATTAATCTTTAAATTATATCAAAGTATTAAGAATGGTGACCCATACGAGACTCGAACTCGTGTTACCAACGTGAGAGGCTGGTGTCCTAACCGCTAGACGAATGGGCCAAAGATGGTGCCCCGTGTAGGTCTCGAACCTACGACCCCATCATTAAGAGTGATATGCTCTACCAACTGAGCTAACGAGGCAAGATTAAGTATCAATAACAAATCGTAAAGTGTTATCTTAGAACTTATAATCTTAAAATTTAATTTGACACTCAATAATGGGTGCTTTATGAGACGCAACCTTAACCTAAGGTTTAATAGATGGCGCAGCGGACGGGGCTCGAACCCGCGACCTCCGCCGTGACAGGGCGGCATTCTAACCAACTGAACTACCGCTGCACCTAAAAGTAATGGTGGTCGCTATAAGACTCGAACTTATGACATCCACCTTGTAAGGGTGGCGCTCTACCAACTGAGCTAAGCGACCTAAATTTTAAAATATCTGGCGACCCTTAGAGGATTTGAACCTCTGTTTCTACACAGAGAAAGTAGAGTCCTGAGCCACTAGACGAAAGGGTCATAAACCCAAAAAATGGTGTCCTGCGTTGGATTCGAACCAACGGCCCCCTCATTAAAAGTGAGATGCTCTACCGACTGAGCTAGCAAGACATGATTATTTAAAAAAGAATTGAGATTATACAAAAAACATTATTGTATGTCAAGAAAAAATTAAATTTTAAATCAAATTAAAGCTATTTTGTCCGCTATTTCTAAGCGAAAAATATAAAATTTTATTTTTAAATCTTGTCAATTTAAAGCCAAAATTTCTTATAAATTTAAACCATTTTTACTTTATAATCCAACAAACAAAACACAATCAAGCACCTAATCCGCTTAGTGGTAAATTTAATTCTTGTCTAAAAATCTTATCGCCATTTTTCTAGCTTTTTCTATCTTTTCAGCCTCTTGATTTTGAGCTGCGCTAGATGATATCCACTTTTTACCAAATAAATTTTGAGCCGCTTCTATCATAACTGCGCAGGTGTATGGCTCTTTTTCGCTAGAGATGCCTTGCAAAAATGCAGCTTTTGTTTTATCTCGCAAGATTGCTTGGCTGACCCTGTGAAAGGACATTTGCATAAGGCTAGCTGCCGCCCATGCCCTGCAAAGGCTATCCTTGTTTTCTAGCATCTCGCTTATCAAAATATCTATTTGCTCTAACGTGCCAACCCAACCAAGAGCTATTATAAGCTTGCGGCGTAAGGCATCATTTGTCTCCAAAAAAGAAGTTATTTGAGGGATAAGGCGGTCGCAAAATGCGGCATAAAAGTCTCTATGCTTAGACTTAGTGAGGATTTGCGCTATAAGATAGATGGTTTCTATTTTTAGTTTTTGATCGCTCTTTTTGGCTAAGCGCTCAAACAAAAACTCCAGCCCAGCGCCTCCATGCCTATCAAAACTGCTTTCTAAATTTAGCTGCCCGCCCTCTTGCCACTCTTTGCAAATGAGCTCATAGTGATATGCTATCTCGTCACTTGCGCCTAAATTTGCGATAAATTTGATCCTTTTGCTGTCAGGAAAATTCTCTTTTTTAAGCCCCAGATACTCTTTTTCAAGGTCATTTAAACTTAGCACTAAATTTTACTTTATCATCTCAAGTTTGGCTTTGCAGGCATCTTTGTAAGCACTTGTGAAATTTGAACCAACGCATTCGTTTAGATAGGGCTTAGCCAGCTTATACTGCTTTTGTCTGATGTAAATTTCACTTGCTAAATTTAGAGCATGCAAACGGTCCTCTGGCTCAAGCTTCATATTTAGTATAAATTTCGCCTCGTCAAGCGCCTCGTCAAGATTATCTGTCTTTAGCGAAGCCTCCGAGTAGTCAAAATTTAGCTTTGGCGAAAAGGTATTTATCTTGGCTCTAGTTTGCAGCTCAAGCGCCTTTTTAGCGTAGGTTGCAGCGATAGCATAGTCGTTGCTCTTCATCGCATAGTCGCTTATAGCCGCATACGCCTCGATGATTTTAAAATCCTGCCCCCTTAGCTGCTCGATCGCGCTGATCGTTGAGACTGCCTCAGTAAAGCGCTTTAGCGCAAGCAGCGAGTAAAATCTATCAAAAAGCGATGGCGTAGGATCCGAGTACTCGACCGCTGAGCCAAGCGAGAGCGCGTCGTTTGCTGCAGTGATCGCATGCTCGTAGTCTTTATTTTTATATAAAATTTTGCTCAAATTTACCAGCCACTCGACTCTATCTTCTAAATTTTCATCCTTTACATGCGCCTTGGCAAGCTCTAGCGCATCGTTGTAACGTGCCGTTCTAAAGTAGCAGTTAAATAGCTTAAACTGTGGCAAATAGACCTTGCTCACATCGTAGTTTTCTAGTAAATTTACAACTGCCGTGCAGTCATCTTTGATGAAAAATTCTTTTGTTAGCTCAAGCGCAGCCTCATTTACAAGCTCCATTGCCCGGCTTAAATTTTTATCTTTCGCGAGGTTGTTGTAAGCTAGCGCATCGGCAAATTTACGCTCTTTTAGATCGAGCTCAAGCTCGCTGATTAATGCCTTTTGGCTGATATTTGTGCCGGCATATTTTTCGATGAGATCTTTATATCTTGCGTGAAGTGCGGTGGCATTTTTGTCGTCCTCTTCAAAAAATAGTCCATCCTTTGCTTTAGCGACCTCATCGATATAATCGCCATATTTAAACTCTTTTTCATATCTATTTAGATACTCATACGCCCTTTTTTCATCTTTGGTTTTGGCTAAATTTAGCGCTAAATTTTTTAATGCTGCCTCGTAAAAATCCTTTGTCCTGTCGCTATTATTTACCAAAATTTCATAAATTTTAGCAGCCACGTCTGGCATATCTTTACTAGCAAATGTATAGGCTAAATTCATCGATTTTGTCGGATCGTTCATGAAAAATTTTTCATTTGCATTTGCGATCTTTAGTACAAATTTCTTTGCCTCTTCAAATTTCTCTTTATCGATATTTGCATCCGCTAGGCTTAGTGCAGCTCTACTTGCAAGGTCGATGTCGTTTGTAGAGTAGAGCACCTTTTCATAGTCGCTTAGCGCCTCTTTTTGCCTGCCTATTTTATATAGGTAGTCAGCATAATCAAGCGTGGCAAGCTTTGTAAATTTAGACTCCGCGTGCTCTTCACTTAGTATGTCAAGCATATATTTTGCATCACTTGCGATGCTATCTTTGAGGTAAGCTCTGGCGATGAGATATAGCACCTCAGAGTAGTTCTCATCAGAAGGGAATTTTCTTATCCAGGCTCTGCCCTCGCTTACGATATCTTTTGGCTCCAGCCCCTCAAACTCGCTATTTGTCTCAAAAATTTTATCAAGCGCTCTTAGTCTAAAAAGTAAAAACTCACTTGAGAAAAGACTAGCTGGGTGCCTTTTCATCGCTGTTTGCGTATCTTTTACCACGCTTTCATAAGCGCCCTTTTCGTAAGCTCTTTTTATATTTATGTAGATGTCTATATCATTGCTATCAAGCCCAGCGATAGGCGTTTTGTTAAGATCTAGCGCTCCGATGCTTGGACTTAGCATATCTCTAAAATCAGGCGAAAAATTTAGCCCAGATACTCTTTTGTTATTTTCGCTAAGCGAAGTGTCGATGATGATGCTAAAGTGCTTTGAAATGGTCGTCTTTGGCGTATCTTGCACGCTTGGACTGCTGTAAAGCTCAGTTTGAACATTTAAAAGTTTTGAAGGCGCCTTTGGCATGATGACGATGAAGAGTTTGCCGTCTTGCTTTTTGTATTTTATGTCCATTAGCGGCAGCGTCGTGTCCTCGATGTTAGGTAAAATTCCATCATCAAGCATACAAACGTAGCGCTTCGTGTCATAGGCTAAAATTTGCTCCACGCATTCAAATTCTTTCTCGTCGCTTAGCTGAAGGACGCTATAAGGCTTATTTGCGTTTGCGCCGCTGTTTAAGCTAAGGCTAAAGGCGGATAGATAAAGCGGTAAAAATAAGATGGTTAAGAGCTTTTTCATGCCGCCATTATAGTTAAATTTTCTAAAATCCTGAAGCAAAGACAAAATGCTCGATAAATTCCAAAATCGCTCCAGAAAATAAAAAGGCAAAGACCGTGCCAGCAACGGCAACTCCAACGATCACTTTTAGCGCCATCGAGACGTTTGAGATGTAGATATTTTTATCTTTTACGATAGGCTCTTTTAAAAACATAAAGACGATGAGCTTTAGGTAGTAATAAATAGCAATGGCAGAGTTTATCATGATGATGAGGCTAAGCACGACGTAATCAGACTTTATGAGCGATGAGATAAGCACCATCTTGCCCCAAAATACGCTAAAAGGCGGTATGCCAGCAAGGGCGATCATGAAAATTCCCATTATCACGGCGTAACTTGGCAAAATTTTAATAAGCCCTGAAAATTTCTCATACGGGTGTTTAAAACGCTTGTCCCAGCAGACGACGTCGTCGCACCTTGCGACCCAGAGCATAGAAAATGCGCCCAAATTTGCAAACAAAAACATGATCCAGTAGAAAAACAAGGCGACATTTGCCTCGTGAGAATTTGCCACAAGCGCGCAAAGCACGACACCAGCGTGAGCTATCGAGCTAAAAGCGAGCATCCTTTTGACGTCTTTTTGCACTAGCGCCATGATGTTTGCAAGGCTCATCGTAAGCACGGCGATGATGTAGAGCATATCTTTTATCCATGAAATTCCAGAGCCCTCAAGCATCGCAAAAATTCTTAACGCGACGATAAATCCCGCAACCTTTGGCACGATAGACATATAGCCAGCAAGCGGGGCATTTGAGCCCTCATAAACGTCTGGTATCCATGTGTGAAATGGTATGAGCGAGAGCTTAAAGCCAATGGCTGATGCGATGAAAACGCAGCCAAGCAAGATGATCAAATTTTGATTTAGGCTAAGATCTTTTATGACAACGCCTATACGAGCGATGTCTATTGAGTTTGTTGCTAGATAAAACATCGCTATCGCCATCGCAAAAAAGCCAGCCGAGAGTGAGCCCATCGCGAAGTATTTGATAGCAGCCTCGACGCTTTTTGCCTTGTTGTGAAGGGCGATTAGGGTGTAGAGGCAAAGCGAGCTGATCTCGAGGCCTAAAAAGATGATGAGTAGGTTGTTTGAGCTCACCATAAATAAAAATCCAGCGATCATAAACAAAAATAGCGCGTAATACTCGTAAATTTTATACTCAAAATACTCTTTTGTGCTAAGTGCAAGCGGGATGAAAAGAGCTGAGGCGATTAGGATAATGATCTGCGAGATGATAGAAATTCCATCAACTAAGAGCATATCCCAAAAGCTTAGGCTAAGCCCGTTAAAATCAAGCGTAATGCCTAAATTTACAAATATAGCGATGATGCAAAATACGCAGTAGAAATTCCTCGAAAGATCCTTCTTTATCGCTCCAACTATGAGGATAAAAAGCGCAAAAACCATCATGCTAAGCATCGGCGAGAGTGATTGTAGCGAGATTTCATTTAGGTCTAAAAAGGCTATTTCGTTCATAGTTTGCTCCCGCCGTTTAAAGATGAAATTTTATCCTTTGTGCCGCTATTTACAGCTCTAGTTTGCATTTTGCTTATAATATTTTGCACGCTTGGCTCAAGTGGTTTTAGTATCAAATTTGGTGCGACACCAAGAGCGATTATGAGCAAACAAAGTGGCACAAGAGCGGCTAACTCTTTAAAATTTAGATCTTTAAGGCTTAAATTTTTCTCCTTGCACTCGCCCAAAAAGACCCTTTTATAAAGCACTAGCATATAAATAGCGCCCACGATGATGCTAAAGCCACCAAGTAGCGCAAAGAGCTTGTTTAGCTTAAATACGCCAAGTAGGCTCAAAAACTCGCCCACAAAGCCGATCGTTAGTGGCAGGCCGATACTTGCAAGCGTTGCTATAAAAAATATAAGCGCATACTTTGGCATCACCTTAGCAAGGCCGCCAAATTCGCAAATTTCTTTTGTGTGAGCTCTTTCGTAGATGACACCTACTAACAAAAATAGCGCGCCACTAACGATGCCGTGGCTTATCATTAAAAATATCGAGCCGCCAAGACCTATTAAATTTAGTGAAAAGATGCCAAGCATGATGACGCCCATGTGTGAAATGGAGCTATAAGCGATCACTTGCTTCATATCGCTTTGCGCGTAGGCAACGAAGGCTGCGTAGATGATCATGATGATGGCTATGACACAGACAAAGCCACTTAAAAGTAGGCTCGCGTCTGGAAAAAGTGGGAGTGAAAATCTCACAAAGCCATAAGTACCCATCTTTAAAAGCACGCTAGCAAGCAGCACCGAGCCGATAGTCGGAGCCTGTCCGTGTGCATAAGGTAGCCACGTGTGAAACGGAAATAGCGGAGTTTTCACGCCAAAAGCAAAGAAAAATGCTAAAAATAGCCAAATTTGAGCATTTTCTCCGATGCCAAGCTTGTACCAATCAAGCAGATTAAAGCTAAAGACGCCACTTTTTTGATAACACAGATAGCCGATGAAGATGATCGCTACTAGCATAAAGACAGAGCCTAAAAATGTGTAGATGAAAAATTTAATCGCAGCGTAAATTCTATTTTTACTACCAAATGCGCCGATGATGTAAAGCAGCGGTATGAGGCTAAGCTCCCAAAAGCTGTAAAATAAGATCATATCAAGCGCGCTAAAGACGCCCATCATCGTGCTCTCTAAAAATAGCACGCTAATAACAAGGTGCTTTAAATTTCCATCATCGCTAAGTGCTGCGATAGAGATGAAGCTCATAAATGCGCTAAGGACTATAAGCACTAGCGAAATGGTGTCAATGCCCACAAAATAGCTGATATTTAGGCTTGGTATGAGCGAGACTTGATGCGTTAAAACAAAGTCATAACCCTGAAAATCGACATTTACGCAGATAAAAATGGCTAGTAAAAGCTCGATAAGAGCGATGCTTGCTCCATAAAATTTGATGCTTTTATTTTCTATCAAAAAGCCAAGTATTGCGCTTATTGCTGGGAAAAATATTATGACACTTAGCATTATTTGGCTCCGTTTAATAAAAATATAAAGCTTAAAAGCAAGGCAAATCCTGCGACCATAAACCTAAGCATGACGCTTAGATCGCCACTTTGCATTTTGTTTGCAAGATATGCAAATTTAGTAACCACAAATGCGACAAAATCGACACTTTGGTCTATTATCATCTCATCAAATTTCTTACAAATTTTAGAGATTAAAGCGTAGCCATTTATAAAAAATTTCTCATAAAATTTTGGTATAAAGTAGGCATTTTGCAAAATTTTGTAAATTTTATTTTCACAAATGCTCTCTTTAAAAATTTCTTTTTTATAAGCAAAGACTGCAAAGCCAGCGCTTGCAAGCACTAAACTAAGCGTTAAAACAAGTAAGAAAATTTCACTGCTGTGAGATAAATTTAGCTTAAAATCCCCAAGGCTAGCACCTAAAAACTCGCTAAAGTTATTCCAGAAAAAGCCGCTGATGACCGAGAGAACGCCAAGCACGCTCATACCAACAAGCATGTAGTTTTTGGCTTCATGTGCGTGCCCCTCGCTCTTTGGCCTTGCAAAAAAGACAAGCATGACAAGCCTAAAACTATAAAATGCCGTAAGAACTGCGCCAAAGAGCAAGACGGCCCACAAAATTTGATCTTCACTAAAAGCGACCTCTAAAATTTTATCTTTTGAAAAAAAGCCAGCAAATGGATAAAATCCAGCCAGCGCGCAGCTTGCGATGATAGAAAGGAGCGCAGTTGGCTTCATAAATTTATAAAGTCCGCCCATTTTTTTGATATTTAGCTCGTCATTCATCGCGTGCATGACGTTGCCAGCGCATAAAAAGAGCAGCGACTTAAAAAATGCGTGCGTGACAAGGTGAAAAAGTGCGATCTTGTAAGCGCCAAGACCAGCCGCTACAAACATATAGCCAAGCTGCGAAAGCGTCGAGTAAGCGACTATCTTTTTTAGGTCGTTATGCACTAGCGCGATGCTTGCGGCAAAAATCGCTACAAATGCGCCAAGGCAGGCGATAAAGTGCGATACTTCAGGCACATTTGCAAAGATGAAATTTGCGCGTATGACTAGATAGACGCCAGCTGTTACCATGGTCGCAGCGTGGATGAGCGCAGAAACCGGCGTTGGTCCCTCCATGGCGTTTGCAAGCCAAGTGTGAAATGGAAACTGAGCGCTTTTACCCATGGCGCCTATGAAAAGAAGTGTGGCGATGATGCCTAAATTTAGCCCAGAAAGGTCGCTTCTAGCGTTAAAAACCTCGCTAAATTTAAGCGAGCCAAAGCTATAAAATATATAAAAGATACCAACAAGCATGGCAAGGTCAGCTACTCTGTTCATCACGAAAGCTTCGTTTGCAGCGACGTTTGCGCTAGACCTTTTATACCAAAAGCCTATGAGCAGCCAAGAGCAAAGTCCAACGCCCTCCCAGCCGATAAAGAGCCCTATGAAGTTATCGCTTGAGACAAGGACGTTCATGCAAAAGACAAAGAGCCCAAGGTAGCTAAAAAAGCGGTTAAAGCTTGCGTCATCTCTCATGTAGCCAATGGAGTAGATATGCACGATGCTAGCGACCACGCCCACGGTGCTAAGCATCACAAGGCTAATCGCGTCAAGGTAGAAGCTAAAGCTAAGATCGAGCGAGCCTAAGTTTATAAACTCTTTTAGGGTTAAATTTAGTGGCTCATCTACGCTAAGACTAGCCGTTAGCATGAGTGAAGCTGTGGCGCTAACGATCATGAGAAGCGAGCAAAAAAGACCGATAAATAAATTCTTACTGCTATGTGAAAAGATACCAGCTATGATGAAGCTAAGAAGCGGGAAAAATAGCGAAATACAAAATAAAATCATCTCTTAGCCTTTCATATTTGTCATCGAATCTAAACTGATGCTGCCAGTCTTTTTATACCAAAGCACGAGCAGACCTAGTCCCACAGCGACCTCGCTAGCAGCGATGGCTACTATGAAAAATGCGATGATCTGCCCAGTTAGGTCAAAGTAGTATTTTGAAATGGCTGCAAGTGCGATGTTTGCTGAGTTTAGTAAAATTTCACTTGAGAAAAATAGCATTATCAAATTTCTTCTTCGCATTATGCCAACAAGCCCTATGACAAAGACTAGACTTGCTAAGATGAGGTAGTGAGTAAGGCCTATCATAGCATCTCCTCAAATTTGCTTTGCGCGTCTAGGTCTTTATGTATCAAGATGATGCCAGCCACCATCGCCACAAGTAGCATGATAGCGCACATCTCAAAGGCCAGCAGATACTTGCTAAAGAGCAAAATTCCAACCGCTTCGATGTTGCCAAGGCTAGCGAGGGTAGAATTTACCACCTCTTGCTTAGCGCTATAGATCGGCGCTAAAAAGATAAATATCAAAAGAAGCGCTATGAAGCTGCTTAGAAGATAGACGATGATCTTTGCTTTTTTGCCGCTTTTTGGCTCGCACTCCTTGCTGGTGTCAAAAAACATCATCGCAAATGCGTATAAAACGACCACTGCGCCTGTATAGACGACGATTTGCACCACGCCTAAAAACTCAGCCCCAAGCAAGAAAAATATAGCTGATATAAAAACCATGCCAGCAGCTAGCGCAGAGACTGCATTTAGGGCGTTTTTGCAAAGCACGCTAAAAGAAAAACTAACTAATATAAGGGCGCTAAAAAGATAAAATGCAAAGCTCTCATACATCGCTTGACCCTTTTAAATTTATATCCATCGTTTCTGCCTTATCTTCATTTGTAAGCGCATTTGGCGTCTTTTTTACTAGGCTACTAGCATTTTTAGGTAGCGCGCCATAGCCCTCAAACTCAGCTTGATCTTTTAAGAATTTATCATCTGTTAAAAACTCAGCCTTTGTACCAAAGAGAATTTTATTTTCACTTGCGACCTCGTACTCTTGCCCACAAACTATGGCAAGCTCAGGGCAGACATCAGCACAAAAACCGCAATAGACGCATCTGCTTAAATTTATCGTGTAGCTTGCGACCTTTTTGCGGCCATCTTCACCAAGCGAAGTCTTCATCGAGATGCAGTTGCTAACGCAAATTTTCTCACATAGCCCACAGCCTATGCAGCGCTCATTTTCGCTCTCAACAAATTTTAAAAGCCTGTGAATTCCCCTATATCTGGCGTTTAGCTCCATCTTTTGCATAGGATATTTTAGAGTGTGCGACTTGCTAAAGAGCATCTGCTTTAGCGTGATCTTTAGCCCTACTAAAAGATCAAGCTTAAAAGTAGCGACGATGAAGTGCTTAAATTTATCAAATGCCCCTTTTGGCTCTATCTTTTCGTCTATCAAAATATATCTTTTCTCGCTCATTTTACGCCTTAGATAAGTAGTGCAAAGCCGGTGATTACGACATTTAAGATACCAAGCGGAAGTAAAATTTTCCAGCAAAGCATGCTAAGCTGATCGACCCTTAGATGCGGCCACGACGCCCTCGTCCAAAGAAAAAAGAAAAAGACTAGGCTTGATTTTAAAAGTATCATTAGCCCGCCTGGGATAAATAAAAACTCATTAAAACCACCCAAAAACAAAAGCGTGATGATGATGCTTGCTGCGATCATGTTGGTGTATTCGCCGATAAAAAACATCGCCCATCTCATGCCGCTATACTCGGTGCCATAGCCTGCTACGATCTCGGTCTCGTTTTCTGTTAGACAAAATGGCGTTCTGTTGCACTCCACAAAGCTTGCCATCACGAAAAGCACGAAAGCAAGGGGCTGCTTGAAGATGAGCCAGTTAAATATGCCTTTTTGGTAGTTGTTTATATCAACTAGCGAGAGCGAGCTAGCCACCATGACAACGCTTAAAAGTGCCATGCCAGCGACCACTTCGAAGCTAAGAAGCGCCACGACTGCGCGAGCGGCGCTAATTAGTGCAAATTTATTGTAGCTTGCAAGACCTGCTGCAAGTGGCGAAAAGACGCAAACCGCTGCCACGCCAGCGATATATAAAACGCCCACATTTATATCTGCAAGTATCGGTCTAATCGTATGCCCAAAAACCTCAAACTCTGGCAAAAATGGCACGGGCGCAAGCGCTGCAAATGCCGCGATAGCAGAGATTAGAGGGGCGATAAGAAATATAAATTTATTTGCATTTGCTGGGACGATGTCCTCTTTTGTAAAGAGCTTTATCATGTCAGCCACGATCTGCAGCACACCAGCAGGCCCCACCATATCAGGTCCCACGCGGCGCTGCATGTAGGCTAGCACCTTTCTTTCGGCGTAGGTCGCAAGCCCTGCAAGGCTAGCCATGACGGCCAAGATGACGACTGCTTTAACAATAGTTGTTATCACAAAAAATAGCATTTCACTCATTCTCTGCCTTTATTATTTTTACGCTTGCGTAACTCTTGCCCTCAAAAATGGCGCTTACATCAAGCTTATCATCGTAGTCGCCAAGATAGGCTGCCACGCCTCCTAGCTCGCTATCAAGCTCCACGCAAATGGCAAGCTTTTGCCCATTTTTTTCTAAAATGACCGCTTCATTTTGTGAAATTTCAAATTTAGCCATAAACTCGCTACTTGCATAAAGTTTCGCGCGTTTAGCTATCTGGCTAGCATAGTTTGCAAAAAATGAAGGCAAATTTATAGGATTTGCAAGGCTTATTAGCGCTTCATCCTCTTTTAAATTTAGCTCATTTTTCTCTTTAAAAAGTGGCTCTACGTCCTCTTTTGGCGCGAAATTTGAAATTTCAAGCTTGTAGCCTCTGTGGCTTGTGCCGTCATTTGCGTAAAAGTTTTCTAAATCATCAAATTTAACGCCCCTATAGCCCTTCTCTTTTGGTAGTTGCGCTGTGTAGTCGATCGTATTTTTAGCCGCTATGTTAAGCGCATTTGCGATATCGTTTAAGAAGTAGCCATTATGAGCCAAAGCCGCATTTGTCGGCACTACTTCGTTATTTATGCTTGTAAATGTGCCCTCTTGCTGATTTAGCGCACCAGCGTCAAGGTCGCCCTCAAAAATGCTAAATTTAAACTCGCCCATTTCGTTATATCCTAGCGTCTTACCAGGCTTTTTCTCGTGTGAAAGCGTGCAAATTTTAGCCACGCCAAGCGAGTTTGTGCGAGGCGGTATGAGCATTACACGAAACGGCGTAGTTCTTGCGATCACTCCAGCAAGAGCGGCAAGTAAATTTGCATTTTCATGAGCGTAAAAGTCGCTACCCAAAATGAGCGTAAATTTAGCCTTGCCTTCGCAGAGGGTAGCTACTTCTAAGCCAAAGCTCTCTTCAAATTTTTCAACTCTTGCCTGAAGTGCTGCTGGTAAATTTTCACCCCAATTTTTAAACACAAAGAGTAAAATTTGCTCCAAATCCCCAGCCTCATAGCTCACACAGGCGAAATTCTTTGAAAATTTCTTCACCACTTCATCAGCGATGTGATGAAAGTAAATTCCAGCAGCTTTATTCATCTTAAGCGCGTTATTTAGCTTATAGCTAGTTACTGGGCTCTCATGGCGCAAGAAGCTACCAGCCGTGATCACAAAGTCGCTATTTTTTAGGCTCTCATAGTCTGCGTTATACGAGCTAAGGCCGCTAAATTCGCTAAAAATATTTAAGAAATTTTGAAATTTAAAAGCCTCATCGTTTAATAAATTTAGATCAAATTTCTCTCTCAAGCGCTCCAAAATAAGCGCCTCTTCATTTGTTATGAAGCTATTAAATTTTATATTTTTTATGTTGCCGTTTTTAAAATTTAAGACTAGCTCATTAAATTTCACCTCATTTTTGCGGGCATTTTCGTTGTGAAAGTCGTAGCCAAACCTTGCCGCACCGCTGATCTCGCCAAAGTGAAAGTCATTGCTAACGCGGTAAATTTGCTTGCTTCTATCGCTAGTGCTTTTCTCTTTTATGTCATAAAAAATGAGCTCGCAGTCGCTTTGGTGCGGATTTGCCGCTGGGACGTGGCTTAGCTCCCAGATGTTTGAGCTATACTGGAAATTTGAGCTAACAAGCGCGCCAACAGGGCAGACGCTGATGCACTCGCCACAAAATGAGCAGTCTAAATTTTCGCCCACACTTGGGGCAATTAAGCTCTTTTGCATCTTGCTAAAGACGGCGTAGGCATCTTTTGGCATGCTCTCTTTTAGCTCTTTTGGCACTTCAACGCCCCTTGGCACCGTTTTTAGCGCGCTCTCGCCGATCTTATCTTTGCAAACCGTCACGCACCTCTCGCAGACCACGCAAAGGGCTGGGTCGTAGTTTATTAGCCCCCATTTTTTGTGCGGTTTGTGCGTATCCTCTATGGCGAAATTTTGCTCATTTACGCGTAAATGCGCCGTTAAATTTTGCAATTCGCACTCGCCACTTTTGTCGCAAATGCCGCATTGAAGGGGGTGATTGACGCAGTAGGTCTGCATGATCGCATTTCGCTCGGCAGCGATCTCTGGCGTGTTTGTGTAAATTTGCATATCCTCTTTGGCTTTGGCGTTGCAGCTATAGACCACTTTGCCGTTTGCTTCGACCATGCAAAGCCTGCAAGCAAGCGTTGGCGAACAGCCGCTAAGGTAGCAAAGCGCAGGGATGTAGATGCCATTTGCCCTTGCGATGTTTAGGATGCTCTCGCCCTCGTTTGCCTCTAAAATTTGATCGTTTATGGTGATTTTCATTTGCTAACTACTACTTGTTTAAATGCATATCCATCAAAATTTTTTGCGCCAAGCACGGCAACCGTGCCTTTTAGCGTTGGATCAAGCCTAAATTTAGCGCTCACGCTAAAGTCTTTTGCCTTTAAATTTAAAATTTCGCCATCCTTTGCCTTTGCCACGATGCCAAACTGCACGCCGCCCACGATCTCGTCGCTTGCGTTTTTGTTTAGATAGACGACCGCTCCGTCAAAATTGTCAAGCTCTCTTAGCTCGCCAACTTCGCCACCTGCTGCAAATTCTCTCACTTCGCCGCCTGCTAAAACGACATTTTTGCCTAAAATTTCAAGTAGCCAAAAGATAGCCTCTTTGTCTGGATGAGTAAAAAAAGAGTCATCAATGATCACGTTTTTAACGTCCTTTATCCACTCGCCAAGCTCCTCAAACTCCTCCTCGCCCACGTTGCACTCGCCGCTTATAAGCCCGTCATCAAGCTCATCAAAAAACTCATTTTGCACCAAATTTGCATACTTGCAAAGAAGCGCCAAGACATAGCTTATCGATCCTATCTCGCAGCGGATCAAATTTTTACTGCCAAGCTCGTTATCTTCAAAGCATGAGATATATTTAAACTCGTGCTCTTTTATCTTTTTTGCTAAATTTTTGTCGCTCAAACTTAGTAAATTTGCGATGCTTAGGCTCTTGCCTGCTATTAGATCATTAAATTTCATATCTTGCCCTTTTTTATCGTTAATGCCCAATCAACTTGGTTAAATTTAAGCGAGTTCATCACCTCGCAGTTTAGGTTATAAGCCAAATTTACGGCCTTCTCCACACCGCTGTAATCACCTATCTCAAACAAAAATATCACCACTTCGCCTGGCTCGCTCGCCTTTATCTGCTGTCCAAGAGCGCTCAAAAACTCGCCCTTTAGATGCCTAAGATCGACCCTTCTCATCTATCAACCTCGCCTAAGATGATATTTGTGCTGCCAATTATTGCGGCCACGTCTGCCACATACTGCCCAACTAGCATATCTTCGTAAATAGCGCAGTGCCAAAAGCTTGGCGTGCGAATTTTTAGACGGTACGGGCTTGCGCTACCGTCTGAGTTTATATAAATGCCAAGCTCGCCCTTTGGCGACTCACTAGCAAAGTAAATTTCACCCTTTGGTGGCTTTAGCCCCTGAGTTATCAGCACAAAATGCTGCATTAGTGAGTAGTTTTGGCTCATTATCTGCTCTTTTGAAGCGCTCACATACTCTGGTGCGTCGGCGATGATAGCGGGGCTACTTGTTTGATACTTGCTAACGCACTGCTTTAAAATTTTCACGCACTCGCGCATCTCTTTCATATAAAGTAGGTATCTCGCGTAGCAGTCGCCCTTTGTAGCGTAAGGCACGTCAAATTCTAGCTCGTCGTAGATGAGATATGGCTCTTCTTTTCTGATGTCGCGTGCCACCCCGCTTGCTCTTAGCATGACGCCAGAGCAGCCACTACTAAGGGCTAGCTCTTTGCTAACTACGCCCACGTCTATTAGCCTTGCTTGCCAAATTCTATTTTCACTTAGCAGACCTTCGTAAAGCGTGATGTCGCTTGGAAATTTCTCGCAAAATTTAAGCAGCTCCTCGCACCAGCCATCAGGCAGATCAAGCGGCACGCCACCGATCCTTATCGAGCTATGCGTTAGCCTTGCGCCGCAGTATTTTTCTATGAGATCAAGGACGTATTCACGCTCTCTAAATGCGTATAAAAAGACGCTCATAGCCCCCACGTCAAGGGCGTGCGTAGCTAAAAATAAAAGGTGCGAGCTGATGCGGTTTAGCTCCAAAAGCATCACTCTAATGATCTGCGCACGGCGAGGCACTTCTATAGCGCAAAGCTTCTCCACAGCCGCGCAAAATGCGTAGTTATTCGCACTTGATGCGATGTAATCGACCCTGTCAGTCACTGGGATAAATTCTTGATAGGTCATATTTTCAGCCATCTTTTCAACGCCTCGGTGCATAAAGCCAACCTCTGGCATAGCGCGCACGACCTTTTCACCATCAAGCTCAAGCACAAGCTTTAGCTGACCGTGTGCGCTTGGGTGCTGCGGGCCAAAATTTAGTATCATCTTGCCGTCATTTTGCTCAAATTCTAAATTTTCAAAAAATGGTTTTAAGCGGTTTGGTGCCTGGCTCAAGGTCTTTCCTTTACTATCTGGCTTTGGTTAAATTTAGCCTTTTTGACAAATCTCACGCCGCCTTCTTCTTGATACTCGTACTCTTCATTTTCATCAAACACTCTTGAAAAGCCAAAGGTATCTTTCTCATCGACAAAGGCTGGGTCACGGTTCTCTTCGCCGATCTGCTCTCTAAATTCACGCCCAAAAATTTTATCCACCTCGTACCATTTAGCAGCCTCGTCGCCAACTAGCGGATAGCTTTTTAGTAGTGGGTGCGAGTGCCAGTCATCAGGCATTATAAGACGCTTTAAATTTGGATGATCTTTGATGAGAACGCCACTTAGATCATACATCTCACGCTCCGCCCAGTTTGCACTTTTGTAAAGTTCGCAGACGCTTTTTAGCATTTCATCCTTTTTGACAAAGCACTTTACTCGCGTGCGCCTATTTTTAGTGATACTAAGAAGCTGATAAAAGACCTCGTATCCACCTTTTTGAGCTATATAATCAATCGCTGCAAGCTCGCAAAGCTGCTCGTAGCCAAAGCCTTTTAACGTTTCAAGCGCTTTAAAATTTTCACTAGAATTTACGTAGAGAACAAGTTGGTCAAACTCTACATAACTAGATAAAATTTGCACTCCGCTTTGCTCTAAAACAGCCAGTTCTTCGTCAAATTTAGAGCAACTTGCTGCTTCTTTTGGCGTCTCTTTAGCTATATAAAATTTCTCGCTGTAATACTGCTTTTTTTGCAGGTCGTTTTTTGGCTTATACTCTCTCATATATCTAGCTTTCTTGGATTTTGCGCCCTAAATGCACTTTGTTTTCTTATCTTTTTTTGAAGCATCATAAGTGCGTACTGAAGTGTCTCTGGGCGCGGGGCACAGCCTGGGATGTAGATATCGACAGGGATTATGCGATCGACACCTTGAACGGTTGAGTAGGTGTTAAACATACCGCCAGTGTTTGCGCAGCTACCCATCGAGATGACCCACTTTGGCTCAGGCATCTGGTCGTAAAGTCGCCTTGTAAATTCAGCGTGCTTTTTAGTTAGCGTGCCAGCTATGATCATCACTTCTGAGTGCCTTGGACTAGCGCGAAATATAGTGCCAAATCTATCAAAGTCATATCTGCTAGCACCACTTGCCATCATCTCGATCGCACAGCATGCAAGCCCGTAGCTAAGCGCCCAAAGCGAGTTGCTCCTGCCCCACTGCACGAGCTTATCAACGGTCGTTAAAACTACTGGCAGACCGCCATTTGCAGCGTAGTTTATCTGATGCTTTGCCATTTAAAGACTCCTTTTTGCCAAGCGTAGGCAAAGCCTATGAGTAAGATCGCCACAAAAAGCAGCATCTCGATGAGCCCAAATAGCCCAAGCAGCCTAAAATCCACCGCCCACGGATACATAAAAATGACCTCAACGTCAAATAAAATAAATAAAATTCCATAAAAAAAGTAGTGGATATTTATCTTATTTGGCTGTTTTACGGTTGTCGGTCCGCACTCGTAAAAGCCAACTTTTAAGCGCTCAGTGTTGCGGTTGGCCAGCTTTTTGCTTATCTTTGAAGATAAAAATGTTATCAAGCTAAATGAACAAGTAGCTAACAAAAGTATGATAAAAGCGCCAAGATAGGTGCTGTCAAGCTCTGAGTGTGACATACTTCGCCTTTTTTAATTTTTCAAAATTCTACTAAATTTAAATTTATTTGATCTTGAAATAGCTCAAGAGTAGCGATGTAAATCTCTTTTTGTGTAAAAAATACTCTTATTTTATCTTTTCCACAGCGTCTTTTGCGGCACTTATGCGCTCAGCCTCATCAAGCTCGCGCACAAAGCCATCTTTTACTAAAATGATCCTAGTTGCCACGTCAAAGTAGCTATCGTCGTGGCTTACAGCGATGACACTCACACCCTTGCTTTGCAAAAACGGCAAAATTTCTTTGTAAAATTTTCGCTTGAATAATGGGTCTTGATCGGCCGCCCACTCATCAAGGATAAGGATAGAGCGGCGCTCTAAGATGGCTATTAGCAGGCTTAGGCGCTTTCTCTGACCGGTTGAGAGCTGCGTGGTGCTAAGCTTATTATCAACGACACTTACCTTTTTATCGATCTCAAGCAGAGCCAAGAGTCCCTCTATATCGCTTTGGCTAGCAAAGCCATTACGAGAGAGTGTTTGCGAAAATAGATAAAAATCAGCAAAAATAGCGCTTATTTTGGCTTGATAGCTTTGTAAATTTGCATCATCTATCTTTGTGCTATCAAGGTAAATTTCGCCGCTACTTGGGCGGATAAGTCCGCAAAGCAAATTTATAAGCGTGCTTTTGCCGCTGCCATTTTTACCTATGATAAATGTTATCTCGCCGCGTTTGATCTCTAAATTTACATCATTTAGGCTAAATTTGCCGTGGTCGTAGTTGAAATTCAGATCCTTTAGCCTGATACTTTGCCACTCATCGCTTAGACTATCATCAAATTTAAAGCCTTCTTTAAATTCATTTAAATTTAAACTCATGATCTTCTCTAAGCTCACCTTTGCGCTAAGTGCGGCTGGTATGGAGCCAACCATGCTCATAAATGAGCCTCTTAAAAATAGTATCGTTAGGCTTATACTAAGTGCTGTTTGCAGGCTCGCCCAGCCAAATGCCACGCACAAAAATACGCAAAGTCCGACTGAGCCAAGCAGCATCACGTTTGTGAAATTATCACTTAGTGCGTGAAATACGTCAGCTTTTACCATGCTTTGGCGCTTCTTATCGCCTGTCAAATTTAGCTCATCAAAGCAAATTTGCGCTCTTGCTCTGTTTAGACTAAGCTCTCTGTGCCCCTCAACGATGTCGTCGTAGTGTCTTTGCAGCGCGTCATCTTGCGTCCTTGAGTCTTTAAAATAGAAGTGAATTTTCTTCATAAAAAGCGTGTTTATAAAAAGTGTCGCACCGATCCAAACGGCTAGAAATATAAAAACTTTTGGCGCGATCACGCAAAGATAGATGCTCGCGCAGATGATGAAAACTAGGCTTTGTATGAAGCCAGTAGCGCTCATAAAGGCAAATGTGATCGTTTTTATGTCGTTGTTTAGACTAGCTATGATCTTTGCCTTGCCGATCTCGTTTATCACGCTATTTGGCGTGTCTAAAATTTGCTTTACGCTTTGATATCTAAGCTCATAGATAAATTTATGTCCAAAATTTGTGAGCGAGATGTTTGCGGCGATGGCGCTTAGAAAAAAGAGGAGCAAAACCGCTATAAATTTAACCGCCACAAAGGCGTCAAATTCTTTTAAATTTACAAGTTCGTTGTTTATAAAAGAGAGCGTCCAGACGCCAAGCCCGCTAAAGGCAAGCGTCAGGATCACTATTTTGATTATTGAAAAAAGATTGCTTTTTATTAAATTCGCAAGCATTACATGGCAGCACGTGGCTGGATGATGTTTTGATCAAATTTTTGCTCGGTATCTTCGCTCATGATGTGAAGCACTTTGCTGCGTTTGATCTTCGCGTCATCCTTAAATATCGCGCGCACCTTGTCCATGCCAGCGTAGAAGTCGCGCATAAGCACGACGCAGATGTATTTGCCAAAAAATGTTGGCTTGATAACGCCATTTTCTTCGTAGATCGCATTTACAAGTTTTAGCAAGCTAAGCTCGATAAATAGGTCTTTGTTGATGTTTGCCCCGTTTTGCTCGTTGTAGGCTTTGATATCCACAGCACCGTCAAAAAGCCTTGTTAAAAATGTATATTTTAGTCTCTCTTTTTTGCTAAATGCGCATTTTGCGATGACTGGGCTTTGTCTATCTTTGACCTTTCTGCCGTAGTCAAGTAGGTTAAAGGCATTTATCACAAGCTCGCCGTTTAAGAAGCTAAACGCCCCACTTCCAACACCCACATACTCTAAATTTGAGCCTACATATTCGTCGCGAAGGTCTGCGCTTTTTTCATTTGAAAACGCCCAAGCGTTGCTTTGCCTATATCCGCCCTTAGCAAATTCACTCACGATGATCTCGTAAAATTCGCGTTCAT
The DNA here is from genome assembly GCF_002913545.1 of Campylobacter concisus. Lineage (GTDB taxonomy): Bacteria > Campylobacterota > Campylobacteria > Campylobacterales > Campylobacteraceae > Campylobacter_A > Campylobacter_A concisus_AV. The sequence continues at coordinate 129,902 of NZ_PPBR01000120.1, forward strand.
TATCGACGTTTGAGACGCCTAGTGCGCGAGCGATGTTCTCTCTTGTTAGCTCTGATTTCATGAGCGGATAGAAGGTGATTTGCTGTGGGGAGATCGATTTTGCAGTATTTATGTCGTTTATTAGCTGCTCTTTTGTTTGATTTGGCAGGTTAAAGATGAGATCTAAGCTGATGACTGGTATCTTGCCGATAGCCAGCTCGAGCTTTCTTTTTGTCTCTTTGGCTGAGCCAAATTTCTCATATCTGCCAACCCTTTTTAACGTCTCATCATCAAAGCTTTGCACGCCTACGCTTAAGCGGTTGATGAGCCCATCAAAACGGCTTAGGCTCTCTGGTGAGATGTGATTTGGGTCGCTCTCTGCTGAGACGTCCTCTATGCTAAAGAGATCTTTTGCGAGTTTTAGCGTTTTTTCAAGCTCTGGCTCGTTTATAAGCGTCGTGCCACCGCCCACATAAAGCGATGTAAAGTCAAAGCCAACCTCTTTTACCTGCCTCATCTCCTCGCGTAAATTTTCAAAGTAAATTTTCGCAAGCTCCTGCTCGTAGTGGTACTTGTGAAACGAGCAATACGGGCAAAATGTGTGACAAAATGGCACGTGAGCGTAGAGCATATATTTTTTGTCTTTTTTTGGAGTTTTGGTGTAAGTCGTGTTTAAAATGTCTATGTTAAATTCGTTGTATAGCGATTTTTGTATAGAATTATGAGCGTAATTTACAGCAAAACTCTCAACAATATTTTTAAAAATCATAATTAATCGCCTTAAATAAGTTAGTTTTAATTTAGTCCATTAGGATAGCCAAATTTTAATAAATTTAGCCTTGCATTAACGTAAATTTTGAGTAAAAAATGCAATCATTTTTTAAATTTTCTATTTTTACAAACCTGCGATTTTTACATATCTAGCTCGCTTTTGCTCTATAAATTTAAGCTTAGCCTACTTACTCTTTTACCCTTGAGATGACCTTGCTTGAGTCAAGCTCAAATTTCACTCCGTCTTTTGTCTGCAAGTAGTAAAATTTACCGATATTGCAAAGCGACTTCACATCATAAATTTTAACCGCCTTTTCATCTATCTCGCAAGGCGTTTGCTCTTTGCCTTTTGTCTCGCAAAGTGAGCTTGGTAGCGCTTTTAACGCACTTTTATCTACAAGTAAAAATTTATAATCCACATCGCCTATGTTAAAGGTTTTTGCTGTGTATTTGATAAACAAAAGCGAGTTTGAAACGATCATAAGCGAAAGCGCAGCGTAAAAAACAAATGAAAAGTCCTTTGTCTCTTTGATGCTCGCAACGCCTAGCACAAAAGAAAGCATAAGCGAGCAAAAGAGTATCCAAAGTGCCAAAAATCCGCCATCTTTTAAGACGACAACCAAAATGATAAAGAGCAAAAGCATGATAATCGATAAAAGATAGATGATGAAATTTGATCTATCTTTAAAGAAAACTGCCAAATTTACCCCAGCATAAGAGAGCAAAAGTAGCGATAAAATAGCGCTTTTGCTGTAGTTTAGCTTGAATGCTGCAAAGGCTAAAATGGCAAATGAGATGAGCGTTAAAAAATAGATGAAATTTGAGCTATAAAAAAATAGAAATTTCGGCTTTTTAAATTTATATTTTTTATCGTCATTTTGGTAAAGATAGGAGACAAAGACCAAGATAGCGATCTCAAAAGCCGTCACGATCGCGGTCGCGCAAAATAGCAAGATGCCTGTAAATATCATCTCTGAGCTATCTAAACTCGGAAAATAGCCGATCACAAAGCCAAAATACAAAAAGTAGCAAAGCATGCTGACAACTGGGACGATGAAATTTGAGTGCTTAAAGAAATTTGTAGCGCACTCTTTTATGAAATTTGCCTTTAAATTTGCCGAGTGCTCGCCAAGACGGCTCTCAAAATACGAATTAAAAAGCAGCTCATTTTTTATCTTTTCAAGGCCCTCCTCATCGCTATTTGCTGCGCCTTTATAAATTTCATAGTTTTTGTCTTCAAAATCCTTTGCGATCTCATCTTTTATGTCTAAGATCACGAAGCAAATTCGCTCTTTTAGCTCGCTAAGCTCCTTTGAAATTTCAGCATAATTTGTCCTATTTAGCTTTAAATACAGCTCGCATTCGCTTTCTAAAAGCGCTATTAGCCTACCTTGTTTGCTGCCTATGATATGAGAGTTTAAAAACCTAGCCTTAATGAAATTTATAAATTTACTAGCCTCTTTTACGCTCTCATCTTTTTCACTTAAAATGTCTTGATAGCTCAAATTTAAATCCTAAAAATTTACACGAAATGCTATTTAAGGACCTTTGCGATTTCGCTCCAGCCTATTTGCTTAGCAAGTTCAGCTGCGGTTTTGCCACTTTTTGTGCGGGCGTTTTTGCTAGCGCCATTTTCTAGCAAGAGATTTACGATCGTTAAATTCCCAGCAAGTGCCTCGTGGTGAAGCTGTGTAAAGCCAAGCTCGTCAGTGTCTGCGACCATACTTGGATGCGCTTTTATATACTGCTCCACCTGGCCGCGCATATTTTTGCTCATCGGATGCTCTATCAAATTTTCTGGATGCTCTTTTTGCTCGAAAACTACCAAAATGTCGTTATAATCGCCAAAATCAAGCCCCCAAGCCGCATCATGCTCGGCTAGCTCATCTTTTTGCATGCGTGAGCGCATCGCCTGCACGCTAAAGCCACCATAAGCACGTCCGTCTATCGCAAAAAACCAGTCGCTCATATCGGTAAATTTTGCACTTATTTGATCGCCAACTTTGACGTTTTGCACGCTATCTGGCTCATTTACGAGCGTGCCATATATCGTCTCGCCGTCAAATTCAACGTCATTTACCCACATGTGCTCGCCAACTTCTTCGCCATTTATGACATCTAAAAAACAAATTTTTACCATCGCATAATCAAGCATAGGTACGATCCTACGGCGCTCCCAGTAAAGCTCACGCCAAAAATACTTAAAGCTCTCACGAGCTTGCTCAAATGCGCACTGCATGTAGTCTTCGTCGCTACTTACAAAATAGATCGGCATCTGCTCGCCAAGGTCTATTTGCTTACCAAGTATTTTCTCAAAAAAGCCCATTTTTTACTCCTTTTTAGAATTTAGATAGATCAAATTTAAATAAAACGATAAGGCGAAATTTCATCCACGAATACGCCAAATTTCAGATACAAAATCATGCGAAATTTCGCAAATTTAGCCCAAAATCCTGTGAGATTTTAAATACAAAATTCGCACATTTATTTCGCAAAATTAGGCGAGGCGATTTAAATTTTTGTGATGGGAGTTACCGAGTTAGTAATGACCGAGCAAAAATTTAAATCAACGACGCATAATAAAGCGAAAATATGCGATATAGCCTGCGGAGCGAGAATTTTTCTAGCCCATTTAAAGGCGCTCGCGAGAAGCCATTATTTTAGGTTTTTAAAGCTTATCGGAAGCTCTAAATTTAACCCCCTAACAAGCTTTATACACTCCTGCAGATCATCTATGCTTTTGCTTGTTACTCTGATCTCTTCGCCCCTGATCTGCGCGCTTACTTTGATCTTTGAGTCCTTAATCGCTTTGGTGATCTTTTTTGAGTTTTCACTATCAAGCGTATCGTTTAGCTTTAGCGTCGCCTTTAAATTTCCCCCACTTGCTGGCTCTCTTTTTGTCTCTGTGATCGCCACTGGTGGGATGTTGCGCTTGATGAGCTTTGAGATCACGATATCTTTTAGCGCGTCGATCTTGTTGTCACTTGAGCTAAGAAGCGTGATAAATTTCTCCTTTTCATTTAGCTCAACTTCAGCCGCAAGCCCCTTAAAGTCATACCTCGCCGCGATCTCTTTTTTAGCCGTTTCAAGAGCATTTTTAACCTCCATCATATCGACTTCAGCGCTTATATCAAAGCTATGTTCGCTTGCCATTTTCTATCCTTTTATAAATTCTTCTATATTTTTAACCATGAGTGAGATCAGCCGTTTTCTAGCCTCCAAGCTGCCCCATGCTACGTGCGGCGTGATGAGTAAATTTTCTTTGTTTTTTACATTTAAAAATGGGCTATTTTCGCTCATTGGTTCGCTTTCTAAAACGTCGGTGCCAAAGCGTAAATTTCTCTCATCTATCGCCCTTGCCATCGCTGCTTCATCCACTATGCCGCCACGCCCTAAATTTAGCACTATCGCATCATCTTTTAGCAAATTTATCTCGTTTGTGCCCAGTAAATTTCTAGTCTTTTCATTTAGCGGTGCGTGGATGCTGATGATGTCGCTGCTTCTTAGTAGCTCGTCTAAGCTTTTTTGCGCAAATTCGCTATTTTTATTTGCTCCGCTTGTCGAGTAGTAGCTCACGTTTGCACCAAATGCACGTGCTGCTGCTGCCACTCCGCGTCCTATCTCGCCAAGTCCGATGATGCCAAACTCTTTGCCAGCGATCTCGCTGATATCTGCGCCAAGATAGGTGAAAATTTCACTCTTCACCCACTCGCCACTTTTTACGTAGTGATCGTAAAATTTGATGCGGTTTGTTAGCTCAAAAAGCAAGGCAAATGTGTGCTGCACGACGCTTGTGGTTGAGTAGCCAGCGACGTTTTTAACGGCTATGTTTTTAGCTTTTGCGTACTCAAGATCGACATTATTCATCCCAGTTGCGCTTATGCAGATAAGCTTTAAATTTGTCGCGTCCATCACGGCTTTGTCGATGATGACCTTGTTTGTGATGACGATATCAACGCCCTTTAGACGGGGCACGACCTCATCGCTTTTGGTTTTTTGGTAGCTTATAAACTCGCCAAATTTTTTAAAAACACTAAGATTAACGTTTTCTCCAAGCGTTGCCGCGTCTAAACAAACGATCTTCATCTTTAGTCCTTAATAAAATGTCCTACAAATTTAGAGTAGTTATCTAAAATTTTGCCGCCCTTTCTATATCCAAGCGCGCACGCTTCATAAGCGTAAAACACCCCTGCTTGGTAGCTCTCGCCCCTCTCATCTTGGTTAAACTCGTAAAATTCTTGATAGATGGCTTTGTTTGAGTCGTATTCGCCGTCATTGCTTGCTATTTGTGCGCCGTTTTCATCGTATATCGAGACGTTTGCACCTTCTCTGCCAAATACCGGCTTTTTCACATATTTTTTGCCTTTTAGCGGCTCATTTGAGGTTTCAAGCAAGAGCGGGTGATTAGGATAAAGATCCCAAAGGATTTTTAATATCCCTTTGCTTTGGAAAAGCAGCGTATAGGCTGGATTTATGATGATAGCTTTTTGATTTTTTACAATGTTTGAAAGTATCAGAGCCAGCTCGCCCTCATCGATAGCTATGCTCTCCCAAGGGACCAGCTTGAACCAATACTCGAAATTTTCATCATTTTTAAAAATGCCCTCATTATCGTCAAAAACAACCTCATCTACGTAGGCAAAGTCTGTTTTAAAGCCAGCCTCTTTTGCGATGTATTGCAATAGTTTTACAGTCTGCTCATCCTCGATACTGCCTGCGATACTGCTAAAGAGTATCCCCCACTCCTCGTAAAGCTCGTCAAAGTCCGCATCCTCGTCGCCAAGCGTGATGAGGCGTTTGAAATTTTGCTTTAGCGACTCGTAAAGGTCGTTAAACTGGGCAGCTTCATCCATATGATTTAGCTTTAGCATAGCCCACTGGATGATCGCCGTCTCAAAAACTGCCGTTGGCGTGTCAGCGTTAAATTCAATGAGCTTTATAGGCTTACCATCAAGCCCGCCAGCTAGGTCAAACCTGCCGTAAAGGTGCCAATGAACGTCATTTTCCCAGCTATTTTTAATGATATCAACAAGGTTAAATGGTATGCCTATCTCGTGAAAAAGGTTGTTGTCGATCACGTGTTGAGCGGCATTTACATACATATCATATAGCTCGTTTGCCGCCTCGTAGTAGGTATTTGCCTCTTTTTCGCTTACTTGCACGATCTCATCAGCGATATACGAGCTGTTGTCGTTATCTGTATGCCATGCAAAGCCGATTTTCTCCATAAATTCGTTGTTTAATGGGGTGATTTTTCTTAAATTTATCATTTTCAGCCTCCAAAGCTTGATGAGCTAGAGCCTGATTTTGAGCCACCACCGAAAAATCCGCTCTTACCGCCACTGCTTCTTGCAGCAGAATTTGCCGCTTTTTGCTTATTAAAGCTATCCACACTTCTTGTGTAGGCACTTGGATTTTTATATGTGCTTTGGCGGTTTGCTTGGAAATTTTGGTTACCAAAGAGCTTACTGCCTATCCAACTACCAAGTATCGCGCCAGCTGCTGAGGCAAGGATCGTCTCGCCAAGGCTTAGCCCGCCGCTACTTAGCTGTGCGTCACTAGTTCTTGTCAAATTTGAAGTATTATTGTCGATCTTTGCATTTGCTTGCGCTAGAAGCTTATCGATCTCGTCTTTGCTTAGCACGCGCTCAGTGCCGTTCATATCTTTTAGCACAACCCTAGTTTCGGTGCTTGGGTACTCTTCTAAGATTTTATAAACGCCAGGTGCGCTCTCCTCGATGATGACAAAGGCGCCGTTTTTTTGCGCAACTTCGTTTAGTGCGTTTTCATTACCGCCATCGTCGCTTCCACAACCAGCAAGTCCAGCCATGATAATGGCACCAAATCCCCCAACCGCAGCATAAGTTGCTATCTTTTTAATGTGTTTCATATCTCTCCTATCAACTCTTTTAAATTTTTATGTCTTCTAACAAGTATCACGCCTCGTTTAAATTTTATAAATTTGGAGTGATGTATCGCTTTTATTATCTTTTCACTGATCTTTTTTGTCGCTTTTGGCTTTAAATTTAACTCCTTTAGATATTCGCTTAAATTTATCCATTTTGACTCGTCCTCTATCTGCGCATCTATCGCCACTTCGCTTGCGGCACTTTCGTTTTTAGGTGCTAAAAGTGGCCTTTGCATAGCATTTAGAAACTGCATGAGCTTCTCGTCTCTGTCCTTGTAAATTTGCAAAATTTCATTTTTGCGTTCGATGAGCATCTGCTCTTTTTCTTTAAAAAGCCTATCTTTATCGGCTTGCAAATTTAAATTTAAGCTCTTTAGCTCATTTAGCTCATTTAGCAAGTAACTTACAAACTCGTCGTTTTGGGATTTAGGTTTTGTGCTTTTTGGGGCGGTTTTTGTGGGTTTTTCGCTACCTGGCTCCTCGTCAAGGATGACAAATTTAGTGCCATTTTCAATGACCGTTTTTAACGAGCCTCGGCGAATTCTATTATAGACTGCTTCTTTTGTTATGCCTAAAATTTCTGCAGCTTCATTTACAGCTAGCTTTTGCATCGGATTTCCGTTTAAAATAAAATAAAAAAATTGCTTTGATTATAAAAAAATAAGGCTAAAAGAAGAGTTAAACAAAGAGAGCAAAGCCCTCTTTGTCTTGGTTTTAGAGTCTTGACTCGTAGCGTCTAAGCATATAAAGACGTTTAAGCATTTTCTTGCGAGCAGCAATTTTTTGTTTCTTGCGGATCTCAGTTTTAGGCTCAAAAAAGCGTCTAGCTCTTGCTTCAGTAACGACTAAATTACGGTCAGTTTGTTTTTTAAACTTTCTGTAACCCTCGTCAAATGACTCGTTAGGATGTACCTTAATACCAGGCAACGTCCTCACCACCTTTCAGATTAAAATAAGTCGTGAGTATAGTTTAACTTTCATAAATTTAAGCTTTTAGGCAAATTTAAAATATTTAATACTTTTTTAATAACCCAAAATTTATAATCTTAAAATTTCAAAAAAGGCTTACCATGTCAAAGGATGTTCATCTTAGCTACGCCAAGAGGCGTTACATTTTTTTCGCCTGTATCACGTTATTTGTATTTATTTTGCCATTTATCAGGATAAATGACGCGCAACTATTTTTGCTGAGCTTTGATAAGAGCAGAGTTGATCTATTTTTTACAAAATTTGACATGCAAGAGCTATATTTGCTGCCATTTTTGTTTATCACTTTGTTTTTAAGCATATTTTTCTTAACGACGCTTGCAGGGCGAGTTTGGTGCGGTTGGAGCTGTCCACAGACCATTTTTAGAGCGGTATTTCGTGACCTTTTGCAAACTAAAATTTTAAAGATCAGAAAAAACATACAAAACAAACAAAATGAGCCACAAGGTCAAATTTTTAAGCGTGCGTTAGCTGTTGGAATTTGGTGCGTTTTAGCCCTTGTAATCGCTGCAAATTTTATGTGGTATTTTGTGCCACCACTTGATTTTTTTGCTTATCTAAATGATGCAAGCGAACATAAAATTTTACTTGCATTTTGGCTTAGTATCGCTGCTTGGCTAGTCTATGACGTGGTCATTTTAAAAGAGAATTTCTGCGTCTATGTCTGCCCGTATGCGAGGGTGCAGTCAGTTATGTTTGATAGCGACACGATACAAGTTATCTACAATCAAAAACGAGGCGGCGTCATATATGATGGCTGGGAGAAATTTAAAAAGCCAAAAGAAGAAGGCGCACTTTGTACTGGGTGCGAGGCCTGCGTGAGGATATGCCCGACACATATAGATATAAGAAAGGGCATGCAGCTTGAGTGCATAAACTGCCTTGAGTGTAGCGACGCGTGCGCTAAAGTGATGGGGCATTTTAACGAGAGCTCACTTATAGAGTGGAGAAGCATAAATTCTCAAAATGAAAATAAAAAGGTAAAAATTTTTAGATTTAGAACGGTTGCTTATCTTGTCATTTTGTGCGTAGTTTTGGTAGCTGCAGCGCTGATGAGCGGCAAAAAAGAGAGCATGCTTTTAAATATAAATAGAACTAGCGAGCTTTACAAGGTTTTAGATCAAGGTGAGGTTGAAAATTCTTACGTTTTTTTGGTTCAAAATACCCAAAGCAATGATCATAAATTTTACTTTGAGATAGATGATAAAAGCATAGAAATTTCTCGTCCAAATAAGCCTTTTACACTAAAAGCTGGCGCAAAGCAAAAGGTCATCGTCACGCTAAAATCAAAAAATGAAAACAAAAGCGAAAAAGATCTTTTAAAACATATAAATATAAGAGCTTACGCCACTGACGAGCCAACTATCAGCGTGCAAAGAGCTAGCACCTTTATCTATCCTAAAAGATGATAAAATGGCGAAAATTTAGCGGGAAGTGAAATGGCGATCTCAGAAAAAGGCAAAAAACGATACGAGCTCATCGTAAAAACAGCACTTGAGCTATTTTTAAAAAATGGCTACGAAAAGACAAGCCTTAGCGATATCGTGGCGATAAGTGGCGGCTCGCTTGCTAGCATTTACACATTTTTTGAGAGCAAAGAGGGGCTTTTTCAAGCGATCATCGAGCAAGAGATAGATGCGCTTATAAAAGAGGTCGATGAGAGGATAGATCTTAAAATTTCTCACAGCTTGGAGGAGTTTTTAACCAAATTTGCAACCATCATCTTTTCTATCGTTTGCAGTAAAAGGCACATCTCACTTGGCAGGATAATGATGAGCGAGGGCTCTAAAAATGGCGGCAAACTTGGCAGGACATTCTTAGATCAAATTTTAAACAAGATCGACCTTGTGCTTATAAATTTCTTTGAAAGAGATGAGGTAAAATCACAGCTAAATCCAAAATTCTCAGCCAAATTTATCACAAAGTGTTTTATACAAAGTGTGATCGGGCTTTGCTACTTTGATTCTCTTATGTTAAACGAAGAGCCAAAACTAAGCAAAAAAGATCGTGAAGAGCACGTTACTTTGTGTGTTGAGCTATTTTTAAATGGCATCATTAAAAAGTAGAATTGACTTTTAATTTATATTTAGTTATAGTCAGTAACTTTTATAATTTGTAATGAAAATTACAAAACTAAACTTGGGATTAAAATTTAAAATTAAGAGAGGTTTTTATGTTGAAATTTAAGAGTTTTTTTGTGCTTTCAGCTGCCGTTTTTTTGCTTTCTGGCTGCTTTGAAAGTGGCGACAAAAAGGCTGCTGCAGGCCGCCAGATGCCAACATCTCATGTTGATATTTTCGTGGCTAAAAAGACGGATGTGCCTATTAGCTTTGACTACACAGCCACAGTTACAAGTAACCAAGATGTCATCATCTATCCAAAGGTTGGCGGCACGATCATAAAGCAGTTTTTTAAGCCTGGCGATAAGGTAAAAGCTGGAGAGAAGTTATTTCTCATAGATCCAGAGAAATATCAAGCCAGCTACGACTCACTTGATGCAGCTGTTGGCGTTGCAAATGCAAATTTAAAAAATGCCGAGACTGAGTTTAAAAGAATTTCTGCCCTTTATAAGAAAAATGCAGTCTCTCAAAAAGACTACGACGCAGCCGTTGCAGCTTACGATATCGCAAATGCAAATTTAGTAAGCGCAAAAGCAAATTTAAAAAGTGCAAAAATAAATCTAGGATACACAAGCATAGTGGCTCCATTTGACGGCGTAGTGGGCGATAATAAAGTCGATGTTGGCTCACTTGTAGTAGCGAGCCAAACACAGCTTGTAAGACTAACTAAGATAAATCCGATTGAAGCTGACTTTTACATCGCAGACGTGGATAATCTAAGCAGAAAAGCAAATTTAGATAGTGGCGCTTGGCAGCAACTAAATAGCGAGGCTGTCTTAAATTTAAACAATGAAGATTTCACTGGCAAAGTGACATTTATAGATAATGTCGTAAATACCGCAACTGGCAGCGTTTTGGCAAAGGCTAGCTTTGATAATAGCGAGGGTAAAATTTTGCCAGGTGCGTTTGGTCATATAAAGATGAGCGGATTTGTTCAAAAAAATGCCTTTAACATCCCACAAATCGCCCTTCAGCAAAGCGCTACAAACACTTATGTTTTGGTCGTAAAAGATGGCAAAGTAGGTCAAAAAAATGTAAAAACTAGCTACCAAACAAAAGATATGGTCGTAGTGACCGAGGGTCTTGAAGAGGGTGATAAGATAATAGTTAATAACTTCCTTAAAATCGGAGTTGGCGCACCAGTTGAAACTGATAAAGACCTAAGCGCAAATTTCTTAAACAAAGATGCAAACGCTACAAGTAGCAAGTAAAGGCAGATAGATGTTTTCAAGATTTTTCATAAACCGCCCGATATTTGCAACTGTTATATCTATCATCATAGTTATAGCAGGTTTTATGGGTATCAAAGGGCTTCCTATAGAGGAGTATCCAAGTCTTACACCGCCTACTGTCTCTGTAACTGCGACATATAGCGGCGCTGATGCACAGACTATCGCTGACTCAGTCGCAAGTGCCATTGAAGATCAGATAAATGGTGTTGAAAATATGCTTTATATGCAAAGCACCTCAAGCTCAGCAGGTACTATGAATATAAGCGTCTATTTTAAGATCGGCTCATCAGCAAAGCAAGCTACGATCGATGTAAATAACCGCGTGCAAGCTGCCCTTTCAAGATTGCCTCAAGAGGTGCAAAGCATGGGCGTAACAGTGCGCGAAAGAAGTGGCTCGATCCTTCAGGTTGTTGGCTTTACAAATCCAAATATGAACCTAGTTGAGCTATATAACTACGTAAATTTAAACATCGCTGATGCGATCAAAAGGGTAAATGGTATCGGTGATACAGTGCTAATTGGCAACAAAGAGTATTCGATGAGAATTTGGCTAAAGCCAGACAAGCTCGCTCAGTTTAAACTAACTCCAAGCGATGTCATCTCTCAAGTAAGAATTCAAAACTCACAATACGCAGCTGGCAAGATCGGCGAGCAGCCATCAAAAGGTGAAAATCCTTATGTTTATTCAGTAGTTTCTGAAGGACGTTTTAAAGATCCAAAACAATTTGGCGAAATTTTGATAAAAAGTGAAAACGGCAGCGTCGTCAAGCTAAAAGAGGTCGCCACAGTCGAGCTTGGAGCTGCTAGCTACGCATCTGAAGCTATGCTAAATGGCAAGCCAGCAGTGCCACTTTTGCTATTTTTACAAAACGACGCAAACGCACTAGCAACTGCTGAAGCGGTCAAAGCAAAGCTTGAAGAGCTAAAGAAAACCTATCCAGTTGGCCTAGAGCACACGATAGCCTACAACCCAACTGAATTTATCACCGTCTCAATAGACGAAGTCATAAAAACTTTCATAGAAGCGATGGTGCTAGTTCTTATCGTAATGTACTTTTTCTTAAAGAGCTTTAGAGCTACCATCATACCGATGCTTGCTGTGCCAGTCTCTATCATAGGCACATTTGGTGGGCTTTATGTGATGGGCTTTAGTATAAATTTGATCACACTTTTTGCCCTGATCCTAGCCATCGGTATCGTTGTGGATGACGCGATCATCGTTATAGAAAACGTCGAGAGAATTTTGCATGAAGATAAAGAGATAAGCGTAAAAGACGCGACATTTAAGGCGATGGAGGAGGTGCAAACTCCGGTTATCTCTATCGTGCTAGTGCTTTGCGCGGTTTTCGTGCCAGTTTCATTTATGGAGGGCTTTGTTGGCGTTATACAAAAGCAGTTTGCGCTAACACTTGTCGTTGCTGTTTGTATCTCAGGCTTTGTCGCTCTTACTCTTACGCCAGCGCTTTGTGCGGTTATGCTTAAGAAGCAAGAGAACAAGCCATTTTGGATAGTTCAGAAATTTAATGACTTCTTTGACTTTAGCACTAGGCTCTTTACAGCTGGCGTGGCAAAAATTTTAAAACACGTCATTATTAGCTTTATAGTCATTGGCATAATGGGATTTGCAACGTATGGCTTGTTTCAAAAGGTGCCAAAAGGACTTGTGCCTTCAGAAGATAAGGGTGCTTTGATGGTTATCACCTCACTTCCACCTTCAACAAATATGCTAAAGACTAAAGAAGAGGTAAAATCTATTAGTAACGCCATTTTGAGCAATCCAAATGTCGAATTTACCATGGGCTTTGCGGGCTATGATATGCTCGCTAGCTCACTTAGAGAAAACTCAGCCATTAGCTTTATCAAACTAAAAGACTGGAGCGAGAGAAAAGGTGCAACTGACGGTGCAGATGCTTTGGTAGGTCAGTTTAATGGCATGCTTTGGGGATCAAAAAACTCGATGACCTTCGTCGTAAACGTGCCACCTATCATGGGTCTATCAATGACTGGCGGCTTTGAGATGTATCTACAAAACAAAAGTGGAAAAAGCTACAACGAGATAGAAGCAGACGCTAGAAAGGTAACTACAGCAGCAAACGCAAGACCTGAGCTAACTGGCGTAAGAACGACGCTTGAGACGAACTACCGTCAGTTTAAGATAACAGTTGATAAAGAGAAAGCAAGGCTATTTGGCGTAAGTGAGAGTGAAATTTTTAGCACAATAGCGGCTACTTTTGGCTCTTACTACATAAATGACTTCAACCTTGCTGGTAAATCTTACCGCGTATACGCAAGGGCGAGCGATAACTTTAGAAACAACCCTGAGGATCTAAGAAAGATTTTCGTCCGCTCATATGAGGGCGAGATGGTGCCATTAAATTCAGTAGCGACGCTTACAAGATCGATCGGACCTGATATCGTTGATAGATTTAACCTCTTTCCAGCGGCTAAGATCATGGGCGATCCAAAACCTGGCTACACATCAGGTGATGCGATAAGGGCGATCCAAGAGGTCGTAAATGACACGCTAAGTAGCGACGACTACGCTATAAGCTGGGCTGGAACTGCGTATCAAGAGGTAAATTCTCAAGGAACAGGCACGGTTGCCTTTATCTTTGGTATGGTCTTTGTCTTTTTGATCCTTGCTGCTCAGTACGAAAGATGGCTCATCCCACTTGCGGTTATCACAGCCGTGCCATTTGCAGTATTTGGCTCATTGCTGGCTGTTTGGATAAGAGGGCTGACAAACGACATCTACTTTGAGATCGGTCTTTTGCTACTCATCGGTCTAGCGGCCAAAAACGCCATCTTGATCGTAGAATTTGCTATGCAAGAGCGCGAGAGCGGAAAGAGCATATTTGACTCAGCTGTAAATGCGGCAAAACTTCGCTTTAGACCTATCGTAATGACCTCGATCGCATTTACTCTAGGCGTTTTCCCGATGATTATAAGCACAGGCGCTGGCGCTGCATCTCGCCACTCACTAGGAACTGGCGTGGTTGGCGGTATGATCGCATCAACAACGATAGCGATATTTTTCGTACCTATGTTTTACTATTTGCTTGAAAATTTAAATGAAAAATACTGGAAAAAGGGAGCAAAAAAAGATGAGAAATAAGGCGTTTATACTTATAACAGCGGCGTTTTTGGCTGGTTGCTCGTTTCGCCCAGATATGCCAAATGTGGATACAAATTTCACCTCAACATACACTTTCGAGACAAGCGACATAAGAGATCTTTGGTGGAAAGAATTTCACGATGAAAATTTAAATTCTCTAGTCGAAAGCGCGCTTGAGAAAAATACAAATTTACGCATTGCATATTTAAATTTACAAAAAGCAAAGGCAAGTCTTGGCATTGCTGAGGCTGACTTGCTACCGGAGGTAAATTTAAACGCAGGTGCCACAAGAACTAGAAATAGTGCCGAAACTGCCACACACATGCCTCAAACTACTTCAAAAAGCTATGAGATAAATTTAGGTCTTAACTACGAGATAGATCTCTGGGGCAGAGTAAGAAATAGCGTGCTTGCAGCTAATGAAAATTTAAATGCGAGCAAATTTGACTATGATAGCGCTAGACTAAGCCTTAGCTCAAGTGTGGCAAAAAGCTACTTTGCTCTAGTGTCACTAAACATGCAAGAAGCGGTGCTAAAAGAGACACTAAAGACCTACGAAGATACGTTAGCACTTCGCAAGACACAGCTTGATCTTGGTGGTATAGACGAGATGACCTACCTGCAAAGTAAGGCTGAAGTAGAAAGAGCAAAAACAAGCCTAACTTCAGTGCTAAACTCAAAGTCACAAGCACTTACTTCACTAGCCATCCTAACTGGCAAGAGCAATGATGAAATTTTAAAAGGAGCCGTTGCTAGTGCGCAAAATTTACCAAGCTCACCTGAGATAAAGGCTGGCATCAGCTCAGATGTCTTGCTTAGAAGAAGCGACGTGGCAAAGGCGCTAGCTGATCTAAAAGCTACAAATGCCCTTGTTGGCGTAGCGCGCGCTCAATATTTCCCAACGCTATCCCTTACAGGTCTTTTTGGCTTTGCAAGTGATGAGTTTGATAGAATCTTTATGGGCAGCGCAAGCGTTTGGAGCTTGGGGGCAAATTTAACACAGAAAATTTTTGATTTTGGTAGGACAAAAAATAATGTCCGCGTTGCTGAGACAAATGAGCAAATCGCAGCTATCACTTACGAAGCGACTGTTAGATCGGCCCTTGGCGAGGTTAGAGATGCCCTTATCTCAAGGCAAAACGCGAAGCTCTCTTTGGATCAGGTAAAAAATTTGCTACAATCGCAGCAAAAAATTTATTCGCTTGCTAAAGATCAATATAATGCTGGCTATATCGGTCACTTAGAACTTCTTGATGCGGAGAGAAATTTGCTTCAAGCAAAGCTTCAAGATGTCTCTGCAAAGCTTGATGAAGTAGATAGCGCAGTCGAAGTTTATAGAGCACTTGGCGGCGGATTTAAGGTAGATAAATAAACTCAAAAAGGAGAAAAGTTGATGACTAAGATTTTAAATTTCTTATTTTCTTGGGGATTTTTTGTTTTTGCTATCGCTCTTGGCGTAGCATTATGGTTTGCGATAAATTACGTGGATACTATTAGGCTTGAGTCAAGCTTTTATGATATCGGCGAGATATTTATGATGGCAGCTGTCTTTGGTATCGTTTTTTACCTAGTTGCAGCGATATTTGTTATACCTATTAGGGCTATGACAAAAAAGGCCTAAATCCTCTTTTCATCTAAGAATTAAATTTCTTAGATGATCCCCAAAATATCTTATAAATTTCTTTTTACTTATTTAAATTTGAAAGAGTAGAAAGGGCGAAGATCACCTCTTGAAGTATAAAATTTGATTATTTTGTGCTTTTGCAGCCGCATGTGCAGCCTAAAATCCTATAAATAATAGCTCCAATGATCGCTCCAATGATAGGCGCAACCCAGAAAAGCCAAAGCTGTTCTAGTGCCCAAGTGCCTTGAAATATCGCAACGCCAGTTGAGCGAGCTGGATTAACCGATGTGTTTGTGATAGGTATCGAGATAAGGTGGATAAGTGTCAAGCCAAGGCCAATAGTGATCGGTGCAAAGCCCTTTGGAGCACGCTCATCAGTCGCACCTAGGATGATGATAAGGAAAAACGCAGTTAGAACTATCTCTGCAACTAGCGCTGAGACTAGATTGTAACCATTTGGTGAGTGCTCTCCGTATCCGTTGCTAGCAAAACCGCTTGCAACCGCGTCAAATCCAGCCTTGCCTGAAGCGATAAGATATAGCACAGCAGCAGCTGCAGTCGCTCCGATAACTTGTGCGATGACGTAAGGCACGAAGTCTTTTTTGTCAAATCTTCCGCCAACTAGCAAGCCAACTAAGACAGCAGGGTTGAAGTGTCCGCCACTGATGTGACCAACTGCGTAAGCCATCGTAAGAACTGTAAGACCAAAAGCAAACGCAACACCTACAAATCCAATACCAAGCTCTGGAAAAGCTGCTGCAAATATCGCGCTACCGCAACCTCCAAAAACTAACCAAAATGTGCCAAAAAACTCGGCTAAATATCTCTTCATTTTCTCCCTTTTAGGTAAATTAAAAGTGTAGTAGATGCGTCATATTGCAAAAATATTCTAAAAATAAATTTTAAAATATATATCTTTTATAAAAGCAATCAAAGTTTTTTATGTTTTTATTTTGCATTTTATATCCAGCATATTAATAATTTTACTTTATAATAATCAATCCTTAAGAGAAAAAATTAATATTAAGAGTAAAATAGGC
>NZ_PPBR01000121.1:0-18564 GCF_002913545.1 Campylobacter concisus
CCTACTCACTCGCCTTAGCATGCTACTAAATTTAGAGTCGTGATATGCTCGCTCATAAATTTTTAAAATTTAAATCACATATTTTAAAAATAAATTTACTATTTTTGTAAATTTTAAAACTTCATTCACTCGCAAGAATTGACTACTGATTTTAGGTCTCGTAAAGCTTGCCACTAAAATCAGAGCTGAAATTACTCGTTCATGAAATTTTAAAATTTGTCCGAGTTTTTAAGCGCATTTAGCGAGATACCTTTTTACATCGCTAAATTAAACATTACAAACCACGTTTAATAGTAATAAAAATGAAATTTCAAATGTGATTTTTGCTTTCATGCAAAAGCATATATTTTTACCTTTTTAAAAGAGAAATTTCTTTAGAAAATGCCTAAATATCGCGATTGACTTTAGTATTACGTAGAATTTCTTTTTTATTAACTAAAAATTTCATTAAAATTTATATTTAAATAATAACATTTCATCGTCCTAAACGGACCCTCCTTTTTGTAGCGGTTAAGACTTTGCTTCCCCCTTTTCTGGCTTTTCCGCTTACACAAAGAGGAGTTGTCTCTTTTTTTTAAATCAAATTTTTTACCTTTGCAAACTCAAATTTTACAAACGCTACTTTCTTTTTAAAATTATATTTTGATAATGGTTTTAAAAATTATAAAAGCAAAAATCTTATAAAATTGCGAGCTGTTATCAAGACTAACTTTTAAAAAGGTGGCAAAAGGGGTGAAATTTTTAAATTTAAAGCTTTTTTACAAGGTGCATGCATATTTGTCGCTTCTCTTTTTTATCCCGCTTGTCGTAGTTTGCTTTAGCGGTGCGATCCTAGTTTATAAAGACGAGCTAAATAGCCTTTTTCGCCCAAATATCGTAAATGTAAATTTAAACAAAGAAAATTCGAGCAAAAGGATCAGCTTTGATGAGCTAAGAGATATCGTCACAAGCGAGCTTAGTGGCTACGAGATGGTTGGCATAAACATCGATGCAAACCCTAAAAAATGCGACAAGATTTGGCTAATCGAGCATAACGATAGCAAAAAAGAGTGGAAATTTATCTATTTTGACGCTTTTAGTGGCAAGATAAAGAGCGAGCCACTGGCACATGATGAGGGATTTTTCGGAGTTTTAGCGCATATCCATGAGGAGCTTCTTCTTGAAAAAAGTGGCAATGTTATCCTTTTTCTAACAGCTATTTTTACATTTTTTATCTGCATTAGCGGCTTTGTGATCTACCGTAAATTTTGGCTAACTCTGCTTAGACTGCGTGTAAATGGACTAAATGTTTTCATGAACGACATCCACAAGATAATAGGAATTTTTTGCACGCCAGTTTTGCTTCTCATTTGCATAAGCGGCGCTTGGTGGGAATTTCAGATGGCACGCGCGCCAGAGTTTAAAGATGACTTCGTAATAGACGCAAAAATTTATAACAAAAGTTTATCCCTTGATGAGCTGGTGGCGCGAAGCAAAAAGGATATAAAAGGCTTTGAGCCACACTTCATCTCGCTGCCTTTCATGAAAGGGGCAAACATCCGCATCTTTGGCTACGTGATATGGCAAAGCTTTTTGCATAACGAATACTCAAGCGTGATCACTTATGACAAAGATAGCGGCAAGCTAGTTAGCGTCCTAGACATAAAAAATGCAAATTTAAGCGAGAAAATCCTCTCGGCCTTTAGAAGATCGCACTTTGGAAACTACAACCAAACTACAAAATTTATCTGGTTTATAGTGGGCATCTCGCCGTTAGTTTTGAGTATCTCAGGGCTTTATCTGTGGTTTAGAAAATTTAAAAGGAGAAAAAATGAAAAAAATTTTATTTAGCTTAGTTGCTTTAAATTTGGCATTGCCTCAAATTTATGCTAGTGAAAATGAGAAGGTTTTAGAAGCGGTCGATGTCGTGGAGAGCGAGCGAAGAGACGACGCAAACTACTTTGCAAAAGAGCTTGTAAAGAGCACGACAAGGCTAAATTTAACCTCTCGTCAAACACCCCAGTCGCTAACTGTGCTAACAGAAGCTAGGCTAAAAGATCAAGGCATCAAGGACTATCAAGTGCTTCTTAGAAATATCCCTGGCGTCACGCTAAACAAAATGGACGAGCGCGCATATCCGACGGCTCGTGGCTTTAAGATAGATTATTACTTGCTTGATTCGATGCCTAGCTTTAGCGGCTTTAGCCTTGGCGCATATGATATGAGCTTGCTACCTTATGAAAGAGTTGAGGTGATAAAAGGAGCAAATGGCCTACTTGCAGGCGCTGGCAACCCAGCTGCAAGCTTAAATTTCATAAGAAAAAGAGCAGACGCAAAAGAGCTTAAAGGAAATTTTGGCGTAAGCGCTGGCTCATACGATAGATACGGCGTAAATGGCGATGTGCAAACGCCAGTAAATGAGAGCGGAAGCGTTAGAGCAAGGCTATCTTTTATGCATGAGAAGTCGCACTCTTATATGGATTATTACAACCGCAAAAATAGCGCGATTTACGGTGTAGTCGATAGCGACATAGGCGATAACTCATGGCTTAGCCTTGGTGCGTTTTATCAAGAGCTAAGACGTCGCGGCGTTAGATGGGGCGGCATGCCAGCATTTTACACAGATGGCTCTAGGACAAATTTTAGTAAAAATGAAATTTTCTCTCAGCCTTGGACTAGATGAGACATAAAAACGCTTGATTTCTACGCTGATTTTAAACACTACTTTGAAAATGAAGCAAGCTTAAATTTAAGCTACTCATTTAGACGGGCAAACACTGATTCAAATTTACTCTACTACGGCGGAAAAGGTAGCATAGGAGATGTAAATTTAGATGGCACCGGCAACATAGGTGGTCTTAGCGCCTATGCAAACAAAAGAGAGGAGAACATCCACAACGTCGATGCGTACGCAAATATCCCTTACGAGATAGCAAATTTATCTCATGAGTTTGTCTTTGGCGCGATGTATAACAACTATAAAAAAAGTAGCGATAAGGTAAGTAGCTACTTGTTACAAAAGACCACACCAGCTGGGCTTGCTTATACGGCTAGAAGCAGGATTGATTTTAAAAACCTGCACCTTGATGATCCAAAATTTCCTTACGAAGATCAAAACAACAAAGATAAAACGATACAAAAGGCATTTTATGCGGCAAATAAACTATCAATCACCGATGAGCTTAAATTTTTGCTAGGTGCTAGGGTGAGCTACTACAAATACGAGATCGAAGGCGGCAAAGACAATAGAAATTTCACAAATGAGATCACGCCATATCTTGGCATCACTTACGACATCGGAGCAAACCACACTCTATATGCTAGCTACACGAGTATATTTAAGCCTCAAAGTTTAAAGGATGCAAACGACAAGTATCTTGATCCGATCCAAGGCAAGGACTATGAGGTGGGCATCAAAGGCGAGTATCTTGACGGGGCACTTCAAGCAAGTCTTGGCGTCTTTAAGATCGTGCAAGACAAGCTTGGCATAGATACTGGCAAGATAAATCCAGCGACAAATGCCAAAATATATGAATCTGGCAAAGGCGTGACAAGTAGGGGTGTCGAGCTAGATCTAAACGGCGAGATCACTAAACACTTAAGCCTAAGCTTTGGTGCAACGCACTTTAACGCAAAAGATGCTAATGGCGAGAAATACGCCACCGACTCATCAAGAAGCACGGTAAATTTATTTGCAAAGTATGAATTTAGGGATTTTAGAGTAGGGGCTGGAGCTATGTATAAGAGCAAAATTTACACTGGCAAAGGCGCAGGTGAGATCACACAAAAGGGCTACACTTTGGCAAATTTGATGTTTGGATATAAATTTGGTAAAAACTTTGACGTGCAGCTAAATATCGACAATCTCTTTAATAAGAAATACTACGAGGGCATCGGCAAAAACATGATGGTTTATGGCGATCCACGCACCTTTAATCTCAGCTTTAACTACAAGTTTTAGCTAAATTTACTCTAACGCGCCATCTAAATTTCTAGTTGGCGCCCTTCATTTTTTGCTTTAAAGTGTATAATTAGAAAAATATATTTTAAGGAAAATGCCGTGCTTAAAGTGGAAGTGATATATAAATTTTGTCTTATTTGTGCTTTAGTTTTTGGACTTTGTCTGCTCTCATTTTCTGGACTAAATTTCGCCATGGGCGAATATAGCGAAACGATGCTTGTCGCGCACAAATTCGCAGGTGCTCTGATCGTTTGCGCTGCTATCTTGCACGTCTTTAACCGCAGGAAAAAGCTAATAAAGCTCATAAATGAGATGATTGATGTCACCACTCACCGCAAAAATCCAAGTATTTGCAACATGGAGCGCATCATCGCCTCGCTTGAGCCACATAGCATTAGTGAAATTTCACGCATGCTTGGCTTTGACGAAGCTCTGTTTTGCAAGAGCTTGCGCGAAAATGATGTTAAATTTAATGACGCCAGCCAGACCCTGCGCCAGATCGCACGGTTAAACGATGAGAAGATATTTTTTGTGCTTGTGCTCATCGTCGAGGCCAAATTTGGCAAGAGATTTTGCGGCGCGGTAAGCTGCAATGTTGGGAGAAAATTTTAGTGCTCGCTATGCGGTTGCCACCTCTGCTCCTCAAGGTCGATGTGATATAAAAATGTCCTAATCACCTCTTCATCGATCTTTGGATCTTTGTTTAGCTCGCAAAGTGCCTTTCTTTGCTCCTCTAAAATTTCAAAATACCTCTGTCTTGCCTCGTCGCTGATCTCAAAATTTTCGCTCTCAAGCTCGAAATTCCAAACCTCTTCAAGCTTTTGAAATAAAAAATGCTCATCGCCCACAAATTTCTCTTTTTTAAATTTAAGCGAAGCCTGCGCAAGTGCCTTTTTGATCTTGATCCTTGCAAGCTCATTTGGCATGTGGTCGTTAAAGTCTGGAAATTTCACGCTTTTGATGAGCAGTGGCAAGCTTAAGCCCTGAACCACAAGCGTTAGTAAGATCACGACAAATGTTATAAACAATATGAGATCTCTGTGCGGAAAGGGCTCGTCTCCAGCCATGGCAGGGATAGAAAGTGCCGCAGCCAGCGAGACTACGCCTCTCATGCCAGCCCAGCCGACGATAAAAGGTCTGGGTTGCGATCGTCCGCTACGCTGATGAAGCGCTTCATAAACATCGTGATATAAACAGCACCATAAGAGGCCATGAGGCGGATAACGATGAGCACGGCAGTGACCAAAATGCCGTAAGAGACCGCCTCAAAGAGCGAGACGCCACTACGCTTAAGGCCTGACAAAATTTCAGGCAGATCAAGGCCGATCATGGTAAAGGCAAGGCCGTTTAGCAAAAAGATAAAGTTGTTCCAAACGGGCACTGCGTGGATCCTTGTTGAAGCGGTGAAAATTTCATTTTTCTTAGTAGAGAGATAAAGTCCGCCACAAACCACTGCCAAAACACCGCTAGCGCTAAGCTCCTCAGCCAAGATATACATGATATAAGGCGTCGTGATGGTCATTATCGTGTCGCTGTTTTCATCAGTTGGCAAAATTTTATGTAAAAAATAAGCCGCAAGCGCCACTGCAAGACCAGCCAAAACGCCGCCAACCACCATCCAAACAAAGCTAGCAGCCGCCTCATACCAGATAAACTGCCCAGTTGTCACTGCAACTGCGGCGAAGCGAAAGATGATGAGCGAGGAGGCGTCATTTAAAAGGCTCTCGCCCTCCAAAATAGCGCTAATCCTGCGTGGGGCTTTGACAAATTTAAGGATAGCTGCCGTGCTCACCGCATCTGGTGGCGAGACGATGGCTCCTAGCATGAAGCCAAGGGCGAGCGAGAAGCCAGGGATCACTAAATTTGCTATCACTGCAACTGCTGCTGCGCTTATGAAAACCACGATAAAGGCGAAACTGCCGATCATGCGGCGCCATTTAAAGAGCTCTTTTAGCGAGTTTGCCCACGCGGCCTCGTAAAGAAGTGGCGGTAAAAATATGATAAAAATAAGCTCGGGATCGATCTTGATACTTGGTAAATTTGGCACAAAGCTAATGGCCAGCCCGCCAAGGACTAATAGCACTGGATAGGCGACCTTTAGGCGGTTTGAGACCATCACCAAAGCGATGATGATAGCTAGTAGTGCAAAAAACAGCAGTAATTGTTCGATCATTTTGATCCTTTAAATTTCTTTTTGTATTGGGGCAATAGAATAAATTTTGTCAAATTTATGGCGGGTAGAGAGAGATTCGAACTCTCGGTGAGTTGCCCCACACACGCGTTCCAGGCGTGCTCCTTAAACCGCTCGGACATCTACCCAAGAAGAAAGTGATTATATCTTCATTTGCTTAATGCTTGGCTTTTAGAGCTTTAGCCCCAAGATAACGATATCTTTATACTCGCCATCCATCAGGCAAATGCCCGGCAGTTCGCCCCATTTTTCAAAGCCAAATTTCAAAAACAGCCCAAGGCTTGCTTCGTTTTTGCTAAAGATTAGCGCGATGATATTTTTTAAATTTAGCCCTCTAGCTTCATTTAAGCTGTGGGCTAAAAGCTGCTTGCCGATACCCTTTTTAAGGGCTTTTTTTAGCGACATAGATGCTTATCTCTACGCTTATATCGTAAGCGATCTTGGGGTTAAAATCACTTAGCGAGCAGTAGCCTAAAATTTCATCATTTTCTTTGTAGATAAAGATAGGGCGCGAGTCGCCGTGGGCGTTAAACCAAGGCTCTCGCTCCTTTGTGCTAACTGGCCGCATATCAGCAGTTGCACTTCTTTCTAAGATGTAGTCATTATAAATTTGCGTGATCGCTTCAAGGTCGCTTAAATTTGCTCGCTCGATCAAGCCTAACCTTTTTTGGCTGCTTGATATACTGGCTCAAGCTTTGCTGCGATCTCTTTTAGGTCTTTGATCCTGCTCTCGTTTGATGGGTGAGTGCTTAAAATTTCAGGCACTTTGCCACCGCTCATCTTGCTCATCTTAACCCAAACTTCGACCGCCTCTTTTGGATCATATCCAGCTCTTGCCATTAGCTCGGTGCCGATGTGATCAGCCTCGGTCTCGTGTGAGCGAGAAAATGGCAGTGAGATGGTGTATTGGCTGGCTAAATTTAGAGCGCTTGCGCCAAGATCGCCAAGTCCTGTGGCGGTTGCGACTGCGAAGATGCCGATGTTTTTGAGCTGGTCGGTACTCGCTTGCTCCCTGCTGTGCTCTCTAAGCGCGTGGGCGATCTCGTGACCCATGACCGCTGCTAGTTGCGCATCTGTCAAATTTAGCTTTTTAATAATACCGCTATAAACGACGATCCTGCCCCCTGGCATGCACCAAGCATTTAGCGTATCTTCGTTTATGACATTCACTTGCCACTTCCATTTTAGGGCATCCTCTCTGAAAACGCCAGTTTGCGCGATCAGCCTTTTTGCGATATCTTGAACCCTTTTTGTGAGGATCGGATCGACGTTTAGCTCGCCCTTGCTTCTAGCAGCTGTGAGCGTCTTGACGTAAGCTTGAGCCGAGCTTTGCTCCATCGCTTCAGAAGATACTAGCATGAACTGCTTGCGATCTGCGCCCACGACGCCTGACTTTGTGACGCTCGTGCAGCCGGTGATAAACATGCTAGCTGTTAATAACGTAAGTAAAATTTTTTTCATTTTCATCCTTTTTGGATTAAAATTTGGCGTATTATAGCTTGTGTTGGATATGCATTGTTAAACGAGGGGTGAAATTTAAATTTTGCGATTTCAAAAATAGAAATTTACTATCGCGCAAATTTAAAACTTTCATTCACTCGCAAGAGTTGGCTACTAAAATTTGGCTTCGCTTGCAGCTTAGCTCAAATTTTAGAGCCGAAATTACTCGTTCATGAAATTTTAAAATTTACTTGACTCTTATATAAATTGACGAAGCAAATTTACAAATTTTAAAACTTTACTCACTCGCCTTAGCAGACTACTAAATTTAGGTCTCGTAGTTACTCGCCACTAAATTTAGAGCCGTGATATGCTCGCTCATAAATTTTAAAATTTGTCAAACACTTGCCCTATAATAAAACGCATGCAGTGCGAAGCACTGAAGCATGAACCTCTAACGTGCGAGGGGATTGGGGGATTTAAAAAGGGGGATAAGGGGACGGCTTCGTAATTCAAGTCCCCTTGTCTCCCTTTTGATAAATTTACATCTAAAAGCAAATTTAAAACTTTCATTCACTCGCAAGAGTTGGCTACTAAAATTTGGCTTCGCTTATATCGCTTAGCTCAAATTTTAGAGCCGAAACTACTCGCTCATGAAATTTTAAAATTTATTCGAGTTTCTTTAGCATATAAATTTGCCCCTACGCTTTATAGTCTATATTTCTCTCAAATTCTCTCAAACGCTTATTAACCGACCTTAGCTCCGTTATCGTCGTCCAGTTATCGATAAATACGCTAAAGCTCTCTCTAACCTGTGAGAAAGCGTTGCTAGCTTGCACGAGGACGCCAAGCGTGATGACGCCGCTAAATAGGCCATTGCCCATGATGATGTAAGGCACGATGACAAGAATTTGCGAAAACGAGACGAGCCAGAGATTGAAGTAGCCGTAGTGCAAAAATAGCTTGTAGTAGTTTAGCTTCACCCCTGTAAAAAGCTCTAGCATAACGTTTGGCTGGCAAAATTTGAGCTTATCATCCTCGCCATAAACTAGCTCTTTTCTAAAGGCTGCCTCCGCTTTTTGGTTGTTATACTCAAGGTGTGGCAGCTTTATGCCCACAAACCACGATACGATGAGGCCTCCAATGCTAATTAGCAGTGCGATATAAACTAGCGAGCCTTCGATATCTTTGATGAAAGGTAGGCTCACGCTTTTGCTTAGCTCCCAAAGCACCGGTATAAAGGCAATCAGCGTCATAAATGCCTTTAAAACCTGCACGCCAAGGCTCTCCATGATCTTAGCAAAGCGATAAACATCCTCTTGGATACGCTGCGAGCTGCCCTCGATGTCGTTTTGGCAGTTTCGCCAAAATTTGAGGTACTTAAAGGTCATCGCCTCCCTCCAGCGAAAGACCCAGTGGCTCGCAAAGAACGATATCACCGTATAGGTCACGACATAAGGCATGGCGATCTTTAAGAAATTTAATATCTCACGCCAAAACTCATCTACATTGTGATCCTTTGAGTTTTGCATGATGTCGTAGAAATTTTTATACCACTCGTTGATGCGGACGTTTAGGTGCGTTTGATAGACAAGTAGCAAGATGATAAATATCGCTCCGCCGTAAGCCCAAAGCGCCCATTTTTTGTCTTTAAAAAATGATGAAAACATAAAGTGCCTTTTGTAAATTTTGGCAATTATAGCAGGCAAGGTTTAAGCATTTATATAAAATTTAAACCCAAACTATATCATTTTGCAAATTTTAACGTAAAGGAAAATGATGAAGAAATTTGCATTTTTAGCTCTTAGCCTTTGTGTGTCCTTAGCGCTTGGGGCCGATATGAAGGTCTATAAAAGCCCAACTTGCGGTTGTTGTGGCAACTGGGCGAGTGCTATGCAAAAGGCTGGCTTTAACGAAGAGACTATCAAAGTAGATGACTTGGTCAAGGTCAAAAAAGAATTTCACGTGCCACTAGAGCTTTCAAGCTGCCACACAGCTATCGTTGATGGCTACGTCATCGAGGGTCACGTGCCAGCTGATGAGGTCAAGCGCCTGCTGGAGCTTAAACCAAAAGATGCCGTTGGTATCGCAGTGCCTGGCATGCCGATGGAGAGTCAGGGTATGGAGCAAGGCGGCAAAGCCGAGCAATACGACGTCATACTCTTTAAAAAAGATGGCTCACAAGAGGTCTTTGCTACTTACATCGGCTCTAAAAAGCTAAAATAACTTCAAATTTAGACTTAGCTCGTCTTTTGATGGGCTAAGTTAAAAAGAAATTCCCTTGCTAATGGCGATGATGCAGAGCAAAAAGGCTATTGGCACATAGATAAATTTACCCACAAAGTACCAAAATGAGCCGTAAGTTTTATTCGCTCCTGAATTTACCTCGTCTAAAATTTCTTCTTTTTTGATGATCCAAAACCAAGATATTGCGCCGATGACTGCGCCGATCGGGATGATGTAGATAGAGACAAAGTCCATCCAAGGTCCCCAGCTGCTAATAGGCTCCATAAACGCTCCAAAGCCAAAGCAAACCACGCAAAGTAGCACAAGCACCCAAAATCTGCTAAGGCGTGGGAATTTATGCATAAGTGACTCAGCGACCACCTCAAACATATTTTGAAGCGATGTGATACCGCCAAAGATGACTGCAGTAAATAGTATGATCGCAAAAATTTGACCACCGATCATATTTTGCAAAATTTTAGGAAGCGTTACGAAAAGTAGCTTTGGACCTTCGGCTGGATCCATAGCGTAGGCAAAGACCGCTGGTATCATGACAAGTGCTGCCACAAGGGCTGCAAGCGTGTCAAAAAATGCCGTAGTTTTGGCGCTTTCTACGATGTCCTCATCCTTTGAAAGATATGCTCCATAAACTATCATGCCAGAACCAGTGATAGAGAGCGAGAAAAAGGCTTGACCCATCGCTGTGACCCACACCATCGGATCTTCAAGCTTGCTAAAATCAGGGATAAATAGAAATTTATACCCCTCAAATGCGTTTGGCAGCATCGCGACATTTATAGCCAAAATGGCAAACAGCACGAAAAATAGCGGCATCATTATTTTATTAGTCTTTTCGATGCTTTTTGCTCCAAAAAATAGCGTAAGAAGCGTGCCAACGATGACTATGAAGTGATATGGCAGGACTGAGTACTCATGAAGCGCAAATGAGTTAAACCAAACATTTGTATCAACGCTCATAAATGAGCCAGTAAGCGCCTGAGTAAGGGCTTTTAGCACGTAAGCGATGATGACAGCGTAGCCGATGGCTATGCAAAGCGAGCCAGCAAGTGGGAGCCAGCCGACGATACTGCCGATGACGCCTAAATTTCTACTTTGCCAAGCAAATTTATATGATCCTAGCGTGCCAGTCTTTGCGCGTCTGCCGATCGCATACTCTGCGCTTAAGCCAACGTAAGAAAAAAGTGCCACAAAAAAGATGTAGATGAGTAAAAACGCTCCACCACCATTTGTGCCAAGCTTGTAAGGAAAGCCCCAAACATTTGCCATACCAACGGCTGAACCAACTGAGGCTAGTATAAAAGCCCAGCGTGATGAAAAATTCTTTTTGCTCATTGTAAAATCCATAAATTTAGTGATGAAAATAATGTTACCAAAATATGATTTAAGAACTTTTTATAAATCTTAAATTTAAGAAACGTTGTTACTTTTGGGCGTGGCTAATTTGACCGCTAAATATAAATTCGCTATAATCAGCCAAAATTTTTAACTCTTAAGGATCATAATTGTACCCCAGTAGCGATAACTCGCTTTTAATGGTAATACTTGCCATTATATTCATTTTACTAAACGCATTTTTTGTTTTGTCGGAATTTTCCCTTGTTAAGGTTCGCAAGTCTAGACTTGAAGAGCTTATCAAAGAGAAAAAGCCAAACGCCCAGCTTGCCTTTGAGATGTCAAACAAGCTTGATACCTATCTTAGCGCCACTCAGCTTGGCATCACGCTAAGCTCGCTCGCCCTTGGTTGGATCGGTGAGCCAGCAGTCGCAAGGCTCATAGAAGCCCCACTTAAAAATGTTTTTAATCTTAGCGATATCTTAGTTCATACAGTCGGCTTTGCGATCGCATTTACGCTTATCACGCTACTTCACGTCGTTATGGGCGAGCTTGTGCCAAAGTCAGTCGCCATAGCCAAATCAGAATCAGCAGTGCTTAAAATCGCTCGTCCGCTTCACTTTTTCTGGATACTATTTTCGCCTATCATAAAGCTTTTTGACATCCTAGCTACATCTGGACTTAAAATTTTAGGCATCCAGCCAGCAAAAGAGAATGAGCTAGCACACTCTGAAGAGGAGATCAAAATCATCGTTGGTGAGAGCTTAAAGGGCGGTGTGCTTGATAGTTTTGAGACTGAGATCATCAAAAATGCAGTTGATTTTAGTGACACGGTCGCAAAAGAGGTTATGACGCCAAGACGCGACATGATCTGTATAAACAAACAAAAGAGCTTTGAAGAGAATTTACAAGTCGTTTTTGAGTCAAAATATACTCGCTATCCTTATATAGACGGCTCAAAAGATATCATTTTAGGCATGATACACATTAGAGATATCTTGCAGCTACACTTTAGTGAGGATAAAGAGAAGAGCTTTGACGCTATCGTGCGTAAATTTGTCATCGTGCCTGAGAGCCTTTCTATATCAAAGGTGCTTGTGATGATGAATAAGGAGCAAATTTCAGCGGCACTTGTCGTTGATGAGTATGGCGGCACGGCTGGACTTCTTACGATGGAAGATATCATGGAGGAGGTGCTTGGCGACTTTAACGACGAGCACGACGAGGTCGATCAACACTATAAAAAGATAAATGAAAACATCTATGAATTCCAAGGCAGATACGATCTAGAGAGTGTTGAGGAGCTTCTTGGCATAAGCTTTGATGAAGAGACTGATCAAGTCACGATCGGCGGATATGTCTTTAATTTAATTGGTCGTTTGCCAGTCGTTGGTGACAAGATCGAGGATGAAAACTGCTACTACGAAGTGAGAAAGATGGATGGAGCTAGCATCTCACGCGTAAAAGTTAGAAAAAAGATAAAAGAAGAAGAGGAGCCTGCTCAGGCTTAGTTTATAAATTTAATGGCTTTTGGCCATTAAATTTAACCTCGCAAAATCATAAAACAATAGGATAAATTTAAGTGACATTGCACTTTTTAAAAACTCTAAGCCATCAAATTTATCTCACAAAATCACAAAATTTAAAGTGGCACTACCTTTTTAAATAGCTCTCTAAAACGTTAGCACCGCTTTTTTCGTAAATTTGGTTATAAATTTTTAAAATGGCTTGCTAGTTTTAAAATTTATCAACCGCTTGCAAAAGTAGCCGACTGATCTTGCTTGTGATATTTAAATTTACTAAAGTTAATTAGCCTTGACTGGGAGATACTGTGTCACAAAATTTCGTTATAAATTTCTCTATCGCGCTCATCTAAGCTGCAACAAGAGAGCCAAATTCTTTTGCTAAATTTTTAAAGCGCCTCTTAATAGCTCTTTTGTAGCCAAATTTGCTTATCTATTTTTATGTGTAAATTTATCTTGATAAAAGCGTGCTAGATCTTTGCCATGCTTTAATGCTAGCTCGTAGTACGGCATGTTTGGGTTCTCTCCTATCATCTCATAGAGCTTTTTACGAAGCTCTGGCAAAAGGCGAAGATCGCTATAATCTATCCTATCTTTATACGCTGGCAAGCCTTGTAAGAGCAGGGCATTTGAGTAGTTTATGCCACCAGTTTTGCTGCCAGTAATGTTAAATTCATTCTCATATTGCGCACGAGTTAAGCTAGTTGGTATGCTAAGCTCTCCCCTCTCTAGGCAAATTTTATCATTGCTACTTACGATATACTCTGGAAATTCTAGCTCTTTGTAGTTGATATCTTCGTGATCATAATACACCCACTTTATGCCGTCTTTATTTTTGCGGTTGAAACTGCTTTTATAGATGAAGCTGCCCGGGATGATAAATTCACGGCTTTTTAGCACTGGCGTCTCTGCTATATCTTTATAAACAGCAACCAAGTAGCAGTCACTAAAAAAATCAAGCGGCCAAAGAAGGCCCTCATTCGCTCGCTTTATAAAACGATTCATGATATCAGCTAAGATTTTGCCAAAAAAATATCTCTTGTAGTAGTCATTATAGACGTAAAATATGTCGCCTTCTTTGAGCTTTGTCTTATCTGGCATTTAGCTCTTCCAGATGTTTTTATTTAGCTCTAAATCTTGCATGATCTGCGAAAAGTCACTGATGCTAGAGATGTAGTTTTGCACGCTTTCGTTGCTGTTTATCGGCTTTTTAAGATCAGGCTCAAAGCTATCCTTTCTAAGATCGATCGCGATGAAAATTTCATTTTTTAAAAACACTGCCGAGAGTGGGGCGTCAAATTTAGTTCTTAGAGCGGTTAAATTTTCCATCAGCTTTGGCGTCAGAGCGTATCTAGCAGCGATCTGATCGGTCGTGTAGGTTTTAAAGAGCTCATTAAATTTAGGGTTATCCATCACAGCTTGCTCACCCTCGCTTCTTAGATCAGATGTTCGCTTCTTATCACAGACATAGATCGTGGCGTTTAGCTCTTTTTTAAACTCAGCCTTTAGCAAAATGCCTTGAAATTTCACCGTTGTGGTGGTGCGTTTCTCGCCTTGTGTCTCTTTTGCCGCATAAAAATCGCAAAGCTTAAACTGTGTGTTATCGATCTGTCCGTAGATCATATCCTCTGCGTAGTGTCTATTTACATCGGCGTCATAAATTTTTAAAAAATCGTTCAAACTTAGTCCGCCATTTGCGCTGAAATTTAGACCATAGTTTTTTGCGATGACGCCAACTACCTTTTGTTTAAATTTTGTTATAAGCTCGTTTTTTAGCCCATTTATCGTCTTGCCAAGATAAAAAACTCCGCCGATTAGCAAAAAGAAAAATAAATTTCCAAGGTGCAGTGATGCCAAAAAACCACTTACAACTATGATGCCAAGAAAGCCATAAACGATCATTTTAAAGGCTTTTTGCCCCATAGCAAGACGCTCTTTTTCAAGCTCGTCAAGGTCGCTTAGATCGATGCCTTTTAGTTCATCTGCTTGCATTTTTATGCCTTATTTTTTAAAAAGATCACCGACGTTTGGAGCAGCTGCTTCATTTTCAGGGATATCAAAAAATACATCTTTGTGAAAGCCAAACATTGAAGCTACGATGTTTGAGGGAAACATCTGTGTGGCGTTGTTGTAAATTTCAACAGCTGAGTTGTAAGCGCGTCTGGCAGCTGAAATTTGCTCTTCGACCTCGTTTAGCGTGCTTTGGATGTGAAGTAAATTTTGATTTGCTTTTAGGTCTGGGTAGTTTTCTACGCTTACTCTTAAACCATTTAGCAAGCCTGAAATTTTGTTATTTAGCTCAAATTTCTCCTCATTTGTAGAGGCGCTTCTAGCACTCTCTCTAAGGGCAGTGATGTTTTCTAGTAGGCTCTTTTCATGCACCATGTACTCTTTTGCAGTAGCTACTAAATTTGGTATGAGGTCATATCTTCTTTTTAGCTGTGCGTCGATGCCAGCCTCCACGCTTTTTACCTGGTTTTGCTTTGCAACAAGCGAGTTGTAAAGGCTAATGAAAAAGACAAAAATGACTGCGATAACAAGTATCACGATGACTAACGAATTCATAACTTTTCCTTTGAAATTTAAGTTTGTTGTAGTTTATCCAAAGTTGCTTAAGAGTATTTAAACACCGAGGTTTGGTGATTAAATTTAATATTATAATTTAATCTTAAATTTTACATATAATTTATATAATTAAAAATTGTTTTTTACGAGGAGGATAAATGAGAACGGTAAACGTAAAAGATATAAAAGAGACTGTTGCAAAGCTTTGCAAACAAGCCTGTTACGTCGTTACGCCAGATCTAAAGGCTGCTTTTACAAAAGCACAAACCACTGAGAGCTCATCTCTTGGCAAGGATATCTTGGGCAAAATTTTACAAAATGCCAAGCTAGCAGAAGAGGGCGTTGCGCCTATTTGCCAAGATACAGGTATGACGGTTGTATTTGTCGAGATCGGTCAGGATGTGCATATAGAAGGCGGATATATCGAAAATGCGATCAACGAAGGCGTTGCAAAAGGCTACACTGAGGGCTATCTTAGAAAATCAGTCGTTGCTGAGCCACTTTTTGAGAGAAAAAACACCACAAACAACACTCCAGCGGTCATCCACACTAGGATCGTCCCAGGCGATAAGCTAAAGATAAAGGTCGCTCCTAAAGGCTTTGGTAGTGAGAACAAATCAATACTAAAAATGCTTGTGCCAGCTGATGGCATAGAGGGCGTTAAAAAGGTATTTTTAGAGGCTGTAAAATATGCTGGACCAAACGCTTGCCCTCCAATGACAATAGGCGTTGGCATAGGTGGCACTATGGATAAAGCTGCACTTCTAGCCAAGCAAGCCGCAGTTCGTCCAGTAGATAGCAAAAATGCCGATGCTAGATATGCAAAACTTGAAGATGAGCTTCTTGAGCTTGCTAGCAAAACAGGCGTCGGACCTCAAGGACTTGGCGGCGATACAACCGCTATAAAAGTAAATGTCGAGTGGTATCCAACTCACATCGCAGGCCTACCAGTAGCCATAAATATCAACTGCCACGCTGCACGCCACGCAGACGCCGAGCTTTAAGGAGATAACATGTCAGAAGTAAAAAGAATAACAGCACCATTTGATAAAGAGGTGGTAAAAAGCCTAAAAGCAGGCGACAATGTCCTAATCTCAGGCACTATCATCGCTGCTCGTGACGCCGCTCACAAGGCACTAACAGAGGCTCTAGCACGTGGCGAGAAGCTACCAGTTGAGCTAAAGGGCGAGACTATCTACTACGTCGGACCAACACCAGCTAAACCAAACCAAGCTATCGGCGCAGCAGGTCCAACAACAAGCGGCAGAATGGACAAATACACACCAACTATGATAAACGAAGTTGGCATAAATGGCATGATCGGCAAGGGATATCGCAATGATGCCGTAGTCGATGCGATGAAAAAATCATGCTGTGTTTATATGGTCGCTATCGGCGGTATCGGAGCGGTCATTAGCCAAAGTATCAAAAAATATGAAGTCTTGGCATATCCAGAGCTAGGACCAGAGGCAGTCGCAAGGCTCACAGTCGAGGACTTCCCAGCGATAGTCGCTATCGACTGCGAGGGCAATAACTTCTACGAAGTCGGCCAAGCACCTTACAAAAAAATCTAAATTTGATCCGCTAGCTTTGGGGCTAGCGGAATTTCTTCTAAAATGAAAACTTTTTACAACGATCAAGCAAAGCCACTACTTAAATTTTTTACGAGTACTAAAAGCGAGCTAGTAAATTTAAAGCTAAAGCAAATTTTAAACGAGGGCTTCATCTCAAAACCGCAAGGGATATTTTTAAAAGCTGCCATAAGAAAAAGGCAGAAATTTGAGCAAAACAAGACGCAAAATGAGTGGTCGATAAATGAGATAGTAGTTTTTGAAAGCGAGTATGAAAGCTACGAGGAGTATTTTAGCGACGTGGGCTCGTTTGTAGTGAAGCTAGCTGATAAATTTAGAACAAGTGGCATTAGCGAGGAGGTAGTGCTTGCTGTTTCGTTTCAGGCACTGCAGTTTGTCACACTGGGTAGCGAGGAGTTTAAATTTATATATGAAGACTACGACGAGAGCACAAACTCCGCTCACATTAAAATTTACGCCAAAAGAGAAAACGACGAAATTTTGCTATATAAAGATAGGATAGGGGTCTACAAAACTGAGGCGCTAATCGTTTTCGAGGTGGCTAGTAGTAGCCAAGACACATAGTCTCAGTCAGTTTTATACGCTTTTCAAAGGGCGCTGGCGAGAAAAATTTACACTTTTCGATGTAAATCCTATACGAGTAGTTAAGCTCGAAATCATCATAAAATTTCTTTAAATTTAAAAATTTGATACCGCAAATTTCATGAAATTCAAAAAGCTCATAAATTTTCGAGCCATTTTTCGCCACGAGGTGGGATGGGGCGAGTGAGGTAAATGAGCAAAAAACGCCAGTTGGCACAAGACCATCTAGCGGCGTGCACTCTTCTAGCGCATTTTTAAATTTCTCTGGGACGCTCTTTTTTCTAATAAAAACGATGCGCGAGTTTTCAAATTTAGCGCTGATCGCATTTTTCCAAAAAAGATAGGCGTTTGATGAGATGCCGGCGTTTTTGGCAAGCTGCGCACTAAGCACGTAATCATCTAAAAATTCGTTTGGTGCAAGGGTTATTTGCATCTTTGTCCTTTTGAAATTTTGCTCATTATAGCCTTTGGTGCCTAAAAATTTAGAAATTTATAGTAGGATTTTGCCAAATTTCAAAGGAGAAGATATGAAAAAACAAATTTCAACAAAAAACGCTCCACAAGCGATCGGACCATACTCTCAGGCGATTAGTGCGAATGGATTTTTATTTATCTCGGGTCAGCTTGGCGTCACACCAGCAGGTGAGTTT
This sequence comes from Campylobacter concisus, assembly GCF_002913545.1. Classification (GTDB taxonomy): domain Bacteria; phylum Campylobacterota; class Campylobacteria; order Campylobacterales; family Campylobacteraceae; genus Campylobacter_A; species Campylobacter_A concisus_AV. Next base: position 18,063 of record NZ_PPBR01000121.1, read on the forward strand.
GCAGGTAGTAGCGTAGAGGCACAAGCGCAGCAGTCACTTACAAATTTACAAAACATTTTGGCTGAGGCTGGACTTAGTTTTGATAATGTCGTAAAGACTACGATCTTTTTAGCAGATATGGCAGATTTTGCTAAAGTAAATGTCACATACGCTAAATTTTTCAAAGAGCCATATCCAGCCAGAAGCACGGTGGCTGTGAAGACTTTGCCAAAAGATGCACTTGTAGAAATTGAGGTTATCGCAGCTTACTGACACATATCGTGAAAAAGTTATATCACATATAATAATCTTTATAAGATGGAGAGTAAAACTCTCCAAATTTATGTCTAAAAAAATTTTGATTTTATAAAATATTTTGCAATTATTTCAACTATCTTTAAGCATCCCTCATATATAATTCCAGCTCACGAAACGAGAAACCACCTTTAACTTCAACGTTAATAAAGCCTTTTTCTTATCGTTGTTCTTTTAACTTACAATTGTTAAACTATTAGTCAAACAA
>NZ_PPBR01000122.1:0-18810 GCF_002913545.1 Campylobacter concisus
TATTTATTTAAAATACTATTTAATAATTTAATATTTTATTATTTATTAAGTTTAAAAGTATATAATCATTTAAAAATCTAAGGCAAAGGAATAAAAATGATTGTTTCTATATGTAATGAAAAAGGCGGAAGCGGTAAAAGCACCCTAGCTACTAATATAGCGATAAACCAAGGTATTGTAAAAGGCGAACCACTATTATTGGTCGATACAGACCCACAGAAGTCAATAGCCACATTTTTAAATATACGAAACGAAGAAAATCACCCAAAAGCATTTGACTTTGCATATAAATACGGCGAAGAACTAAAAGTATTCCTGCAGGACAACAAAACAAAAAGGGATATAGTAATCGATACAGGCGGACGAGATAGTCGAGAAATGAGAATAGCAATAGCACTAAGCGATATTGTTATAATTCCGACAATTCCAAGCCAGTTTGACGTAAGCGTCCTTGATAAAATGGTAAACATAATCAAGATGGCAAAGGAGCAAAACACTAATCTGCAAACATATATTGTAATCAATAGAGCGTCCACAAATCCATTTTTAGCCAAAAAAGTAGAAAGTCTCAAGAACTTTATAAAAGAAATTCAAGAAGACTATATAAAACTAGCAGAAACAATTATATTTGAAAGAGAGCGATATAAAATTGCGACCCAGCTAGGACTAAGTGTAGTTGAAATGAACGACGGCAACAAAACTGAACAAGAAATCAAAAATTTATGCAGTGAGATATTTTAAAAAATGAAGATAATAGTAGCATCGCCAAAAGCGATGTGTAAATTTAAAAAGGGGAAAGAAGAAAAGCATTTTTTATATTTTACTTATAATTTTTACTGAAAAAATATTTTTATATTATTTAAATTTTATATATTTTTTAATTATTTATTAGTTTATTTTTACTTATTTTATTATTTTTTAAGCAAATTTTCACTATAATAAACTAAATTCAATAAGAAAAGGATACAAAATGGAAAAAACAAGAGATGAGCTAATCAAGGTTGGAGCTTACATAGAATCTAAAAATGGTATAGAGTTCTATGTTAAAATCACTAAGGTAGAAGGCTCAAATGTAACCGTTAGTTGGAGAAATGATTACTACGAAGAAAACTCTCAGGTAATTCCTAAGTCTATCATTAAAGTAGATGGCGATGGCGAATTAAGTGTTCCAAATTGGACAATAAGAAGGTAGTCAGCGGATTGTTAAAATATAGCAAGAAGCAGATATAAAAATGAGACCAACTAACTTCAAACAAGAGACAATGGAACTCATAGGAGATCACAAAGTAGATGAGTATATGCTTAAATTCTCAAGAGATTGGTGTTGCTCTACTATTACCAGCTACAAGGGTAAAGGAGAAATCCCTTGGAATGAGATACAAGCAAGTATGCTTAACTATGACAAAGGATATGGCTCACAATACTGGAAGGGTTGGATAACCTTTAAGGACATCCCTGATTGGCTAGAACGTGAAGAATATGATGGTGCTGAGTGGTGGGCTTGGAGAAGTAAGCCTAGTTTATAAAAAGGCTTAGTATTAGTAGGCAAAGGGATAAAAATGGCGTTAGATACATTATCAACAAATTTCGTAGATTTTATAAATTATACGTTTTCAGCTTTTTCGATTATGCTTTTGACAGCTGGAATGTTTTTATCATATCCATTTTTAAGAGGCGAAATCGAAGATGAAGAAAAAAATGAAAGAGAGGCAAAGGTATTTGCTGTCGGTCTTGGTATTAGTATTTTAATGACAATGATATGTCTTTTTGTGATGATTATAACGCCTATTTATGCGATGCTTAATGGCATAAATATAATTGAATTTATAAAAGTTGCATTTAGTATCCTTGGTTACGCAAAGGACAATGGGGATGAGACTGACATTTTTTTAATGCTAATTATCCTTCTCGTTAATTTTTCAGTCATCGCTTGGATAGGCGGTTTAATAACCAGATTTTGGGGGAATAAAATTTTTATAAAAAAAGATAAAGTAGAAGAAATATGATAAAAGAACAAAAGCTACTAAAATTTATCTGTAAAAAGGAGTAAAAGATGAGTAGAGAAGCTATAGGGTAGTAATAAATTTTATAAAATGTTACAATCAAATTAAAAAAAGGAAAAAGAGATGGATTTTAAAAGAACAAGCAATTCTACTGACAAATTAGATGAATTTATAGCTGGAGCAGATAGTCAAAAGGAACAATCTACAAAAAAAGGCAAGGTATCGGTTGGAACTAAATTTTCTAAAGAACTAGGCATAAAAATACGCAAGAAATATCCAACATACACGCTAGCAAAATTTATAGAATTAGCATTAACAACACCTATACCATATATAAAAGATGAAGTGCTTGTAACGATCTATGACCAAGCAAAATGGCACAATACGAGCATGAGCGAATTTGTAAGATTTAAAATGGGATTAATAGAAGCCCCACAGCCAAATGACGCAAAAGAGAAAGAGCATCAGCAAAACTATATAGTATTTGTAAGCGAAGCAAAAAAAGAAAAGATAAGACAAATCGCAGAAAGCCTAGAAATAAGTATTTTAACCTACTCAGACATTAAAATTCTAGCAACATACGAGCTAAAAGATATTTTCACATTTGATGAACTAATGCAATTTAAGGCGGAAGCGAACAACTTTGACCTAGATCTGGAAGAGTACATAGCCATGAGAATAAGAGGTTGATAAGCCAAGAAACAAAAAATGACTAAAAAAATTAAAAATAACCTTATAAAAATCCATAAAATTTTAGTAAGAATGTTTAAAAATAAAAATAACGATGGTGATAGTAAAAGGCAAAATTTACCTACCCCAAAAGCTGAGCAAATAAATTTTGACGTTCAAAAGCTAGAGCTAGATTATTAGGATAAGTAAGAGTGATCGTAGCTCTAAGCAAAATCAAGCATCCTCATTTAACATAAACCTAAAAGAGTAGCCGATAACGTTCTTTTTAGAGCCTTCAGCAATTTTCTTCTCGAGAACAATCTTTTTAAAGTAGTTTTCGTTTAACTCTTCTATGGCAGGATTTATTACACGGCGATCCAAATCTCTCGTTTCGTATTTTTCAGGAACGCTCATAAATCTTTCGAAATCAGGTCTATTAAAATTTACACACTTAAAGCCATCTTTGTCGGATCTGATATTTTGATATTGTAGTAAGAGGCGATAAAGAGACTTTGCAAATTTACTTCGAATTGAAATAAAATCGTGTAAATTTATTCTCATAAATTTTAGAGTACCAAATAAAATATCGAGAGCTTCTGTATTTAATTTAAATTTTAAAATTTGCGTATTTCTAAAGGCTTTAATAGAAATGAAAAAAACTCCAGCCGTCATAATTTCATCATTATTTGTAATCTCTAAACTTTTGTAGATTGCCGATCCGTTTTCGCCTAAAACCTTTTTACAAAACTCAAGCACCTCGTTATTAAAACGAGTTTTATTTAGACCTTCAGCAAAGAATTGTGATATCTTAGAATACGGCATTTCAATATAATTTCTGCTATCCGAATACCCCAATTGCTTTGCATACCAGCAAATAGTAAAGAAAATATCATAATCCCTAGATGTAAAATTTACTGGAAACAATATAGAATTCATTTTATTACGGAAAACGAGCGTTCCATTGCTTTCTATATGAGCGACTCTTGTGGTTTTAAGCACGAAATTACCTTTCTCAAAATAGAAAGACATTTCACACATTTTTTTACCTCAAAGTTCAATTTTAGAATCTCGATAGTAAAATACGTTCAATTTATTACAGCTTAAATTTTATAAACTTAAAGTTGCTCTTTAGTTTATTTTGGGTCGAATTTATCTCGCCAAGCTCTGATTTTACGAAGTTTGTAAGCTCTATCTTGCTCACGCTTGGAGATAGAATTTTTATATACTCTTTTTGGTTTTTAAGCTCTAAGCTGTTGCTAAAAAGAAGCACTCTAGCATCTAACTTTAGCCCAGCTCTAAGCTCAGATATCGTAGCTAAAAGCTCTTTTATATCAAAGCCCTCCGCCGTTTCATCCACAAGTGCTAGCGAGCAAGGTTTTGTCTTTATCTTTATCAAAAGTTCGCTAAAGCTATTTGCCACCTCAAGCGTATTTTGAAACTCGCCAAGAGCGCCAGCAAATATCTTATTTTCAAGCTTTGTGCTCTTGTAAATAACGATATTTTCATTTTTACTAAAGTATCTATTTTCTTTACTTGGCTTATAGTTTTTTATAAATTTAGGCAAAATTTGATTTAGCTCATCTTTGCTAAAAGGCTTTCTGATCTTCTCATCAAAGGCAGGCAACAGCTCTCTTTCAGGGATATTTGAGGTGTTTGAGACCACGGCGACTAAATTTATCTTCTCTTCTTGAAGCGATCTTATCTCTTTTACAAAATTTGCCACGCCATTTTCAAAAAATGAAGCATCGATAAAGACTGCGTTAAATCTATTTAAAAGCAGCGCTTGTTTAAGCTCTTTATGGCTGCTAACGCCTATGACTTCGCAGTCTAAGAAGCTAAAAGCGCGCGAAAACATCTCAAGACTAAGCGGATTTTTATCGCAAAGCAAAAAGAGCACTTTCTCTTCAGCCAAGCTCTCGCCCCTATTTTTCTCCATATAAACAAGCCTTGCAACGCTAAGTGGCGTGAGCGGATCTTTTAGCAAGACCACATTTTTTATATTTATATTTTTACTAGCGCTCTGCCTTGCAAAGACGATATCATAGTTTTTCGCTAGCGCTTGGTTGTTTGAGATGATATTTTGAAACCTAAGCCCCATATCTTCTAAAGTGGCTGCGAAAAATTCATTATATTTTACATTTATATCAGGCAGATACGCGATCCTTAGCTCGTGATTTAGACTGAAATTTTGCAGTTTTTGCACCTTTTTTAGACTAAGGATAAATTTAAACTCATTGCCAGCTCCGCCAAGCGTGCTTATATCAAGGCTTGAGTTAAAAAGCTTTAGATAAAAGCTAGCAAGTCTTAGATAAAACTCGCTCTCTTCGTCATTTATCTCATTTTCATCTTCTGCGTTTAAAGCTTTTATCTGCTCTTCATTTATAAAAATTTGATTTGTCCTTATCTTTGTTTCGATGAGTAAAAGACCGCTTTGACTAAGGGTGTCGCTGACATTTTTTATCTCTACTATCAAGTTGGCAAATTTATCGCATTTTGTCACGACAGCTTGCATGATAGAGCCAAAGACGACGCTTATCTTCTCGCTATCGCCCTCTAGCTCGTCGCTAATGTTTGCATCAAGATAGGTTAAGAAATTTAGCTTTTTCTCTTGCGTGAAAGGTATCTGCGCTTCAAGGATATTTGAAAACAAAATTTGTGGGTTAAACGGCTTTAAATTTAGTCCAACTTCGCCATTTCTTCTATCAAGCAAGCCTTTTATATTGCTGTAATTTATCGCGATTATCTGGCTATTTTTTTCTAAATTTTCAAAAACTAGCTCATTTTTTACCATGTTTTCATCTTTTTTTAGTGTAGCGACCGAGCTAAAGATCTGCTCTTTTGCTTGGTAAAATTTCTTACTTAGTCTAACAAGCAGCCTATCTTTTATCGCTGTAAAGCTTCTTTCTTGCTCATACTTTTGAAGTAGCTCTTTATATAGCGCGATGAAACTTTCTATTAAATTTTGTGGATTTCTATCCCCTTTTTTTAAAATTTCATCTCTTACAAGCTTCATTTTTTGGTTTAAATTTTCTAGATCTTTTAGCCAGATATATGTTTTATATCCAGCGTAAAAGAGCCAAAGTGAAAGAAAAAACATCAAAAGCGTTAGACAAAGCGCCTTGATTCTAAAGTTGTCATTTAGCCTCTTTAGCTCTTTAGTTAGGGTATTTGCTATCTTACGAAAAAGATCAGCTCTATTATTTTCAAATTTATTGATCTGTAAAATTTCATCACGTGTTAGCTCATTGTTTAGCTTTAGCTTAAAGCGGAGCTCGTCATATCCCTGCGTGGTCTCTATATTATCAAGCCTATCTATTTCTTTTGTTATATTGTCTTTTATCTCGCCATTTGGGAGTAAATTTGCATTTATATCGTTATATCTAAGGCCATTTATAGTTTGTTTTAACGAACTTTCAGTAATTTTTTCTTTACCCATAAGCACGGCTAAGATGTGATCTTTTGCAGTATTTACGTTTTGTAGTAGCTCGTAAGTTCTGATTAAAGAGATGATATAGCGCTTGATATCTGCATCTATGGTTAAACCTTTAAATGCAACTTGCCCACTTGTTACCGTAGAATTTGCCAGCTCAACAAAGCTATAAAACGAGAGGTTAAAGCTCTCCCAGCTTGCATTTGCATTTTTTAAAACTTCATTTAGCCTATCTCTCATTCTTATGTCATCTGGTGTGTTAGAAAGGCTATTTGATAAACTTTTTACTACCAAATTTTTAGCAGTGTTTGCCTTCCTTAGCGTTATTTCATCTTGTGGTAACATAGTTTGACTATATATATCATAGGCTTTTCTTTCTGAGATGATATAATCTATGGCGCTTCTTATTAAATTTTCTCTTGTTATCTCATTATTTATGTTATAAGAGATCCTAAATTTATCAAAGTAGAGCACGCCACCATAAAAGCAAGCGAAAGCCGCCAAAAATATCGGCAAAAGAACCAAAAATTTATTAACCCTCATTGACAAGCCTTTTTGAAAATTTATTGCAAAGCGTGCTTATTTCGCTTAGTCTTTCGTTTATCTGAGCGATTTTTTTAATCTTGTTTGGTCTGGTAAGTAGCGCATCGAAATTTGCCACAAGCGGAGTGATCTTTAAATTTAGCGCTGGCTCTTTTAATATCTTTATGCTCTCTTCTAAAAATTTAGTATCTCGCGCTTGCACCGCACTTTGGATAAAGATCATCTTGTCTTTTGCTTTGCTTAAAAATATACCAAGATAGGTCGCAAACTCGCTTTTGCTTAAATTTAAAAAGCTAGCAGTCTCGCTAAACCAGCTCTCGTTTAAGACCTCTTCTTCTTTATCTAAAAGCTCTTTTTCATCTACCTTTAAATTTGGCAAGCGAAGCTTTGTCTTTGCTTTCATCGCAGCTTGTTGGTTTTGGCTGTAAATTTCTGTTTGATCTAGGATTAGAAGCTCGAAATACTCTTCGTTTTTTACTGAGCTGATCTTTGAAAATTTAAGCGTTGCATTTAAAATTTTGCCGTTTTTAGTCTTTAAATTTACTCTTAAATTTGGTCTTTTAGCTAGATAATCTATAAAAACTCCAGACTCTTTGTAGTCTAAAACTAGCTCGTCAATGTCTTTATGCTCGCTTAAAAACTCCCTTATATCTTTAAATTCAAGCAGGCCAAGAGAGATATCTCCCATCGCTAAAATTTGACCGTTTTTGTCGTATATTATCACTTCAAATTTCCTTCTTTGAGCGTTAAAAGCTTTGCCGCTACGCTTTTGTTTGTTATTTTTGCCACTTCGTCTAAATTTGCTTCGCTGATTTTATCAAAACTTCCGTAAAAGCTGATTAATTTCGCAATACTGCCCTCAGATACGCCAGCTTGTCTTAGCACTGATCTTTGCATATCGTTTTTCTGCCTTGTTTTTCTGTGAAAACTGATGACAAATCTATGGCTCTCATCGCGCATTTTTTGGAAAAACTGCAGTTTTTTATCGCTCGTGCTTAGGCTAAAGCTGCCATTTTTTGTATAAATTTTATCTTTCGCCTCGCCCTTTGCGCGGTGAGCTTTTGCATCAATTTTTTCTTTTGAGATAGCTATCACATCAACATTTGCGCCACTACTTGCTAAAATTTCGCAGGCTAAGTTTAAAAGCACTTCGCCACCATCAATAACCCAAAGATCAGGCGGGCTAAGCTTATCAAACCTAAGTGCTCTAGCAGTGAGGCTCTCTCTCATCTGATCGTAGTCGTTTTTGGAGTTTAGGTGCATGTGGCGGTAGTTTTGCTTCGCCCACTCGCCATGCTCATAGCGCACCATCGCTCCGACACTTGCCTCGCCAAAAAGGTGCGAGTTGTCGTAAGCCTCGACCACGTAAGGCGTGTGAGCTAGATTAAAGTACTCTTTTATCTCGTTTAAGAGCTCGTTATCGTGCGTTTTTAGATATTTTTCGATGCTAACTTCGGCGTTTTTGGTTGCGATCTCGCAAATTTTACGCTTGTCGCCTATTTTTGGGCAAGTGATATTAAATTTACGACCAAATCTCTCGTTTAAAATTTCCTCCACCAGCTCGCTATCTTCAAAGTCTTCGTGGACGTAAATTTTGGTGCTGATTATTGGCTGACCGGCAATGAAGCTTTTTAAAATGGCCTGCTTATAAGCCTCGTTTATCTCGTCTTTTTGAGCGTTTTTAGCCTGCGTGATATCAGTTTTTACGCCTGTTATCTTGCCACTTTGCACGCTAAATCTCACCGCGCAGATCATATCGTGCACGCAAGCAACCGAGTAGGCCTCAAAGTCCTCAAGCTTGGCTAGATCGACCTCGACCTTTGTCTGCATATTTTTAAGCGTTTGCATCTTATCTCTAGTCGCGGCTGCTTGCTCGTACTCTTCGGCCTTGGCGTAGTTTAGCATGAGCTCTTCAAGGCGAGCGATTAGCAAATTTGGATTTTGCAAAGCGGCTGTGGCATCAGCGACTATTTTGGCATAGCTCTCTTTTGAAATTTTACCCTCACATGGGGCATAGCAGCGTTTTAGCTGATAAAAAAGGCAGGCTTTTTTGCCTTTGATGCAGGACTTTTTTTGAACTAGGTTGAAATTTAGATAAAGCGCCTCAAGTAGTTCGCCAGCTCCGCTAAAATATGGCCCAAAATAGCGTATATTTGAGCCTTTTACCACCTTTCTAGTGATCTCAAATCTCGGAAATTCATCGTTTAAATTTATAAAGATATAAGGGTAGGTCTTGTCGTCACGAAGCAAGATGTTGTACTTTGGCTTAAGCTGCTTTATGAATGAATTTTCAAGTATGAGCGCGTCTGCCTCGCTTGGTGTGACGATGTATTCAAGGTGCACCGCCTCGCTTATCATCTTTGAAATTCTTGGGCTTAGCTTTTCAGCTGGTGCTAAGCTTGGGGTAAATTTAAAGTAGCTTTTGACCCTGTTTTTTAAAATTTTGGCCTTGCCGACATATAAAAGTCTGTTTTGAGCATCAAAATATTGATATACGCCAGGCTCGTTTGGAAGCGTTCTTATCTCGTCTATTAGCATCTTGCCTGCTCGTTTTTCTTTAGCAAAATTTCTCTTAGCTCTTCAAATTTCTTATAAATTTGCTCATTTGTGGCTAAATTTTTAAACTCACCATTGCTTGCTGGCATTATAAAATTTGATCTTTGCGTAGGTTGTGGCATGAAAAATTTTAGATATTTGCTCACGATAAATCTTATATTTTCTTCTTTTTTGTTTTTTATGTAGTTGATCTCGCTAAGAGGTTTTGACTTGATGACGCTTGCAAAAATGCTATCTTTTTTGACCTTGCAAAATGTTTTTAATAACCCTTTTATCTCATTTATACTACTATCACGTCTAAGTTCCAAAAGCCCTGAGGGATGAGTGAGAACGAAGGTTAATATACCTTCTCTAACATAGCAAAAAGCTATGTAAAATCGCTTTGCTTTACCCATGAGGCGCAGAAGCTCTCGGCACTCGTCTGCCATGCTTAATTTTTCTTTATACAAAGGATTTTCGTGGATAGCATCTATCATAAATTTGGCGTCTTTCATAAGGCAATCTTATCATCTTTTATTTTAATTTTCGCTCTTTTTGCACTTAGTGGCTGCGGCTACAAGGACGATCCATTTTATGGCGATGCACCTGTGAAAGAGAAAAAAACTGACAAGATCAATAAAATTTGATCTTAAATTTGGCGTAAGATAAAAATGTAATGCAAGCTTAATAAATTTAACTAACCTAAATTTTAGGCTCATTTAAGTAAAATACGCAAATTTTTATCTTACAAGGAGAGTATATGAGGTTATTTGGACTTCTAAGTTTGTTTTTTGCTTTAGCCTTTGGTGCTGACGGAGAAGCTGCGGCTATTGACTTAACTACTACATGGGCGGGAATTTTATCGCTTATCATTTTTGTTGTTGGATATTTTTTCATAGCAGCAGAAGAGAATTTTCACATCGACAAGGCAAAACCTGCCATTTTTATAGGCACTTTTATGTTCCTACTTATCGGCGTTTATATGCTTATAAATGGCATGGATGTGCATTTGCTAGAGCACGAGGTAAATCACCTGATCCTAGAGATAGCTCAGATCGTCTTTTTCTTGATGGTAGCGATGACATTTATCGAGGCACTTGTTGAAAGAGATGTGTTTAACGCACTTAAATATAACCTAGTTTCAAAAGGCTACACTTATAGAAAGCTATTTTGGCTAACTGGTATTTTGGCATTTTTCATTAGCCCAGTGGCTGATAACCTAACAACAGCGCTTATCTTATCAACCGTTCTTTTAACAATAGATAGAAATAATACAAATTTCCTAGTCGCAGGTGCGATAAATATCGTCGTAGCAGCAAACGCAGGCGGAGCGTGGAGTCCATTTGGTGACATCACTACGCTTATGGTTTGGGCAGCAGGCAAGTCACCATTTTTAGACTTTTTTGCACTTTTCCCAGCATCTATCATAGGCTGGTTTGTAACTGCGTTTTTACTTTCACGCATCGTGCCAAATACTGCGCCTCATTTTGATGTGGCAAATGAGCCAAAAGTGGTTATGAAAAAGGGCGGTAAAGCGGTTATCTTCATAGGTGCATTTACTATCTTTTGTGCAGTTATGATGCACCAGTTATTTCACTTGCCAGCTATGTGGGGCATGATGTTTGGCTTCTCACTACTTAGCCTTTATACATATTATTTCAAAAAAGCTCACAAAGACGAAGAGCCTATGAATGTCTTTCACTATATGTCAAAGATCGAGAACAACACGCTATTTTTCTTCTTTGGAATTTTAGCTGCAGTTGGCGCTCTTCACTTTGCTGGATTTTTAAATTACGCTGTGTCACTTTATGATAAATTTGGCTCAACACCTGTAAATATCGGTGTTGGCTTCCTCTCAGCAGTCGTTGATAACGTCCCTGTTATGTCAGCTGTGCTAAAAGCAAATCCAGCCATGGGAGCTGATGCAGGCGAGTCTATGAGTCAGTGGCTACTTGTGACACTTACAGCTGGTATCGGCGGTTCGATGATCAGTTTTGGCTCAGCAGCTGGCGTTGGAGTAATGGGTAAATTAAAAGGAATTTATACCTTTGGTGCGCATATGAAATATGCATGGATGGTAGTTTTGGGATACATCGTATCACTCATTGTTTGGTATGTGCAGTTTGAAATTTTTCACATCTACTTTTAAAAGGTTATAAATGAACAATACGATTATAGTTTTGGACTTTGGTTCGCAGTATACTCAGCTAATAGCTAGAAGGCTAAGAGAAGAGGGAGTTTATACTGAAATTTTGCCATTTAACGCAAAACTAAGCGATATAAAGGCGAAAGATCCAAAAGGTATCATTTTAAGTGGTGGTCCAGCTAGCGTTTATGCAAAAGATGCATATTTTTGCGATAACGGCGTCTTTGAGCTAAATATCCCTATCCTTGGCGTTTGCTACGGTATGCAGCTACTTGCTCACACACACGGAGCTGAAGTTTTAGCCGCTGATCAAAAAGAGTACGGCAAGGCTGAGCTAAACGTCATAAAAGAGCACAAACTATTTCAAGGTACCCCTTCAAAACAGATCGTATGGATGAGCCATAGTGACTATGTAAAAGACCTGCCAGATGGCTTTGAGGCGATCGCAGTTAGCGAAAATTCGCCTTATTGCGCCTTTGGTGATGATAAACGTAAATTTTATGCGATCCAGTTTCACGCAGAGGTACAACACAGCGAGTATGGCACGCAAATTTTAAAGAATTTTGCCAAATATATCTGCGGCTGCGAGAGCACATGGAACATGGGAAGCTTTGCTAAAAACAAGATAGACGAGATAAGAAAAACGGTTGGCACACACAAGGTGCTTTGCGCGGTTAGTGGCGGCGTGGATAGCTCTGTGACTGCGGCACTCTTAGCGGCTGCTGTGCCTGAAAATTTGATCCTTGTTTTTGTAGATAACGGACTTCTTAGAACAAACGAAAAAGAGCAAGTTGAAGCTACATTTAGAACAAAGCTTGGCGTTGAGCTAGTTAGTATAGATGCGAGCGAGATCTTTCTTAGCCGCTTAGCTGGCGTCGTTGATCCTGAGAAAAAACGCAAGATCATAGGCGAGACATTTATAGAAATTTTTGAGCAAGAGGCGAAAAAACATGGCGATGTGAAATTTCTAGCTCAAGGCACTCTTTATACTGACATCATCGAAAGCTCAGTCGTTGGCTCAAGTAAGACCATAAAGAGCCACCACAACGTTGGCGGCTTGCCTGATTGGATGACATTTGAGCTAATAGAACCGCTAAGAGAGATTTTTAAAGACGAAGTTAGAAAGCTAGGACTTGAGCTTGGACTAAGCCGCGAGCTAGTCTTCCGCCATCCTTTCCCAGGACCTGGCCTTGCTATCCGCATCATGGGCGAGGTAAATAAACCAAGCCTTGAGCTGCTTCGCAAAGCTGACGTGATCTTGCGCGATGAATTAAAAAGTAGTGGCTGGTATAACAAAACTTGGCAGGCATTTTGCGTACTCTTAAACGTAAATTCTGTTGGTGTTATGGGTGATAACCGCACCTACGAAAACGCTGTTTGTGTGCGTGTGGTAGATGCGAGTGATGGCATGACTGCAAGCTTCTCAAGGCTTCCTTATGACCTGCTTGAAAACGTAAGCCGCCGCATCATAAACGAAGTAAATGGCATAAACCGCGTAGTTTACGACATCTCGAGCAAGCCACCTGCAACTATCGAGTGGGAGTAAATTTAAAGGTGGTTTGCCACCTTTAACTCCTTTAAACTTGTAAATTTAATCTCTTAAAAATATTTCCCATAAAATTTCATTTTAACTGGCTTTTTTTATAAATTTTTAGTCAAATTTGTATTATTTAAGGTTTGTGAGTGAGTTTTTTGACGCCACAAAAGCCACCATCATCGGCTCACGTGTGGGATATAGAAGTTACAGTGGAGATAGGTTTCCGATAATCGGCGCCTTACACGATGAGGAGTTTTATAAGCAAAACTACAAAGGGCTATTTTGGAGTAAAAATAAAGATAACAATCCAAAAGCAAGCTACGAAAAAAATCTCTTTGTAAATTTCGCTCACGGCTCACGTGGCCTTGGTACGGCGATACTTGGAGCAAATTTGATAACCGATCTTGTGCTTGCTCGCCCACTTTGCATAGAAAGGTCGCTATTTTTTGAGCTACACCCTGCTAGATTTTTGATAAGAAAGCTAAAAAAAGGACTAAATGTATAAAATTAGCAAGTTTGATCTCATAGAAATTTCAAACGCTTTGGCGGAGCGAGTGCAAATTTAAATTTACGCAAAAGGCTTGAAACTCTTTGCCAAAAAAATGAGTGCGAGCTTTTGCTGGCCCCACTTGCATTTTGCTCTGATAATGCGCTGATGATAGCAAGAGCTGGACGTGAGAAATACTTAAAACAAGAGTTTATCTCTCATGATAAGCTAACTATAAATCCAAGGGTTAGTTTTAAGAAATTAGAGTAAATTTGATGGTGGCTAAAGCTAGCCACCTTGCTTAAATTTAAAGCCTTGTCTTCATCTTTTCAAATTCATCTTTTATCACTTGCTCGTGTGGCTCGCTAGTCATTTTATTTATCGCGTCGCCCCAGATACTGACCATGATGATGGCTAGGCTTGAGGTTAAAATGCCTGGTAAAATTTCATAAACATAGGCATTTAGCCCTGATGTTATCCAAAATATTACGGTCGCACCGCCAGCTATCATACCAGCAAGCGCTCCAAGTGCGCTCATACGTTTCCAGTAAAGGCTAAAAAGAAGCACCGGACCAAAGCTCGCACCAAATCCAGCCCAAGCGTTGCCAACGACGTTTAAAACGTTATCTGTAGAGATAAAGGCAAGCACTGTGGCAATTATCGCTACGACCACGACCGCATATCGACTGATCGCTGTTTGCGTGCTTTGGCTCACCTCTTTTTTATAAAAGGCAAAGATAAAATCCTTTGTGACCGAGCTTGAAGTGACTAAGAGCTGGCTTGAGATGGTGCTCATGATCGCTGAAAGCACGGCTGAGATGATGATACCTATAAAAAATGGCGGGAAAAGTAGCTCGCCAAGCTTTAAAAATACTGTCTCAGGATCGCTTAGTCCGCCTCTTTGGCTAAAATAAACAAAGCCGATAAGTCCGCTCATAATTGCACCAAGTAGACCGATCGTCATCCAGCCGATGCCGATCCTTCTTGCCTTTGCAAGCTCTTTTGAGTCGCGTATCGCCATAAATCTAACGATGATATGTGGCTGTCCAAAGTAGCCAAAGCCCCAAGCTAGAAGGCCCAAAATACCCCAGAAAGTCTGGTCTCTAAATGGATTTAGGTGATTTGCGTCAAGCTTGCTTATCTCTTTTATCAAATTTGTATCGCCTGGCAGGTCTAAATTTAGATATGCCACGACTGGGATCGAAACTAGGACGCAAAACATCAAAAGCCCCTGAAATGCGTCAGTTATACTAACAGCCTTAAACCCGCCAAAAAATGTGTAAAAGACTACGATTATGAGCGTAAAGACCGCTCCGTATGCAAATTTTAAGCCAAAAAAGCTCTCAAATGTCTTGCCGCCAGCGATGATGCCACTACTTACGTAAAGTGTGAAAAATATCAATATGATAAGACCTGAGATGATCCTTAAAATTTTCGTTCTATCTTTAAAGCGGTTTTCCAAAAAATCAGGTATCGTGATGCTGTCGCTTGCAACCTCAGTATAGACCCTAAGCCTTTTTGCTAGAAATAAGTAGTTGCAGTAAGCTCCCACGATAAGACCAGCTATCATCCAGACATTTGCTACGCCAGTTGCGTATAAGGCCCCGGGCACGCCAAGTAGCATCCAACCACTCATATCAGAAGCGCCAGCACTAAGTGCGGTGACGACTGGACCCATTTGACGGTTATCCAGTAGATACTCGTTCATACTTGCGTTTTTATCGTAGAAATATCGTCCGATAAAGAGCAAGAAACCAAAATAGATGGCGATGGCTAAATAAGACCCAAAGCTCATAAAATTCCTTTCAAATAAAATAAAACGCTTATGTTATTATAAAATCATTTAAATTTCAATGAGCGGGCTTATTCCTTAAAAAATTTTAAGCAAAATGATATATTTTTTTTCGTATCATTTAAGGCTACATTTTAAAGAAAGGACGAAGTTGAACGCTCAAAATTTAGCCAAATTTCTATTTTTTATAATAATTGTCTCACTTGGAACATACTTTTTCTATCCAAGAGATCTTAGTGAGGCGCAAGAGATCGCATATATCAAAAGTTATGGAGTAACACTTGGCCTTACGATAGGCGGTATCGCTATAGGCATCACACTTGGATTTATTTTAGCTTTTATTAAATTTTTAGATATCAAGGTTTTAAATTTCGTCATAGATGAGTATATCGACATCTTGCGTGGAACGCCTGTAATACTTCAACTTCTAATATTTTCGGTGGTGATTTTTGCCACTTGGAGCGATAACTTCTACGTCGCTGTGATCGCACTTGGACTAAATAGCTCAGCATACGTCGCTGAGATTGTAAGAAGCGGCATAAATAGCGTCGATAAAGGGCAAATGGAGGCAGCACGCGCGATGGGGCTAAACTACTACGTTTCGATGCGTGAGATAGTCTTTCCGCAAGCTACTAAAAATATCTTGCCAGCGCTTGCAAATGAGTTTATCTCGCTTTTTAAAGAGACCTCAGTCGTTGGCTACATAAGCGTCGTTGATATTACGATGCAAAGTAAGAGCCTTCAAGCAGTCTTTTACAGCCCAGAGCCAGTCATTTTTACGGGCATTGTATATTACGTGAGCGTTAAATTTTTCACCCTTTTGGTGAAACTACTTGAGAGGAGATTAAATCGCCATGATTGAGATTAAAAATTTAAACAAAAGCTATGGCGATTTGCGTGTTTTAAATGACATTAGCGTAAATATCAAAAAAGGCGAAGTCATAGCGATAATTGGCCCAAGTGGCGGTGGAAAAAGTACATTTTTGCGCTGCATAAACCGCCTTGAAGAGCCAGATAGCGGGCATATCAAGATAAATGGCGAAGATATCCTCAATAAAAAATCAGACATAAATAAAATTCGCCAAAAAGTGAGCATGGTCTTTCAGCACTTTAACCTTTTTGCAAACAAAAATGTCTTGCAAAATTTAACTCTAGCTCCTATAAAAGCTGGGATATTAGACAAAGAGAGTGCTGAGAGGAGGGCAGATGAGCTGCTAAAGAGCGTTGGGCTAAGCGATAAGAAATTTGCCTATCCGCACAAGCTCTCAGGCGGTCAAAAGCAGCGTATCGCGATCGCTAGAAGCCTTGCAATGGAGCCAGAGGTGATACTATTTGACGAGCCAACAAGTGCGCTAGATCCTGAGATGATCGGCGAGGTGCTTGATATCATGAAAGATGTCGCAGCAAAGGGCATAACGATGCTTGTGGTGACTCACGAGATGGGCTTTGCAAGAAACGTGGCAAATAGAATTTTCTTTATGGACAAAGGCAAGATAGCAGTTGATGACACGCCAAAAAACGTCTTTACAAATCCGCAGCACGAGCGTCTGCGAGAGTTTTTAGGTAAAATTTTAAATCACTAATAAGGAGTAAAATGAAAAATTTATTAAAAGTTCTAGCATTAGGGTTAGTTATGTTTTTTATAGGTTGTGGCGATGATAGTGGCAAAAAAACCGCTGCAAATGCGCCAGAAGCTAGCAAAGAGGTAGTTTATAAGGTAGGATCAAGTGCTGATTATCCTCCGTTTGAGTATCTTGATAATAAAAATCAAATCGTTGGCTTTGAGATCGATCTTTTAAATGAGATCACTAAAAAAACTGGGATCAAATTTGACGTTGCAAATATGAGTTTTGATGGGCTGATACCTGCTTTAAAAACAGGCAAGATCGATATCGCGATAAGCGGTATGAGCGCAACTGATGAGAGAAGAAAGTCTGTTGATTTTACTAAGCCATATTATTTTTCAGAGAATTTATTTATCCGCAAAAAAGGCTCAGATGTAAATAAAGACAACCTTAAAGATAAGAAAATTTCAGCTCAAGTTGGCACACTTCAAGAAGAGGCAGCTAAAAAGATCACAACCCAGTCAATCCCAGCTGAAAATGTAGCAGCAGCTATAATGTCACTAAATGCCGGTAAGATCGATGTTGTGCTAACTGATAGCCCAATAGGTGTTGAGTTTTTAAAACAAAATCCAGACTTAGAGGAGTTTTTGAGACTTCCTGACGGCACAGAGGGCTTTGCGATGGCATTTGATAAGGGCAAACATACTGATCTTATCAAAAATATAGATGCTGCGATCGAAGAGCTACAAAAGTCTGGCGAATTTGACAAAATGCTCGCTAAATACGACCTTAAAAAATAAGCATTTGCTCAAATTTTAAAGTTTATGTATGTTTAAATAAGACCCAACGTAATTAGTTTATTTAAGGGGAATACAATGAGATTACCCATTATAAGAATATTACTTTTGATAAGTGTCGTTATTTTGGTTTGTGTTAGCGAGGTTGGTTTTATAACTTAGTTTCGCATAAAATTAAAATATTGTAGGCTATTTATTTGTAGTTGTATTTTAAATTAAATTTATAAAAATAATAAATAAGGATATAAAATGAGTAATATAGGTATTAAATTTAAAATTATGATCATAGTTATTGTTGGTCTTATTGGACTCAGTATAACAAGTATATATACGTTAAGTAGTATTGTGAAAAAACGCTCAGAAGCTGAATATAGTGAGAAAATAGTAAATGTAATAATAAAACAAAATGATTTCATCCATGAAATGCAAAAGGAACGTGGTTTAAGTTCAGGTGTGTTATCTGGAGGAGATAATGTAAAGCTTATAGAACAACGCAAAAATGTAGATGCAGCGCTTGAAAAGTTAGATGAAAGGAATGAAATAATTCCAGAATTATCTAGCATTCGCTCTAATATAGATCAAAAAAATAGCAATAGCGCAATTGGGCAAATAACGAAGATTTTAAGAAAAGAGCTTATTGCTATAAATGGATATAGCAATAAGCTTGAGTCTAACTTAGTGGATGATTTAAAACGTATTATTATTGTTGGTGAGATAAAAGAGTCTTTTGGTATTTTGCGTGCTACACTAAATGGTATCTTTACTAAAAAGAGCATAAGTAAAGAGGACTATAATAAAGTAGTTGCACTAAATAGCGTTATAAACAAATTTATGCAAGATTTTGATGAATACAATCCAAAAGAATTTAGTGAAGAATTTGATGCTATTACTAGAAAGAAGGCAGATTTTATAGATGCTATAAATATTATTAAAAATGTAGTTGCTACTGAAAATACGTCTTATGATGCAGCGAGTTGGTTTTCTAAGATAAGTATTTCAATAGATGCAATGAGGGAGTTTGAGCTTAAATTGCTTGATAATATGCAAAAAGATGCAATGCATATTAAGGATGAGGCAAATACTCAACTTATTGTACGCTCTATTGTAATTGTGGTTTGTATTTTGCTTATGCTATTAGTGTCCATATTTGTTGGCAAAAACATAATAAGAGGCATTGATCTAACTAAAAATTCATTAAAAGATTTCTTTGACTTTTTAAATAATAAGACAAATAGTGCACATCTTTTAAACATTAAAGGTAAAGATGAAATTTCTCAAATGGCAGCTTTAATAGATGAAAATATTG
>NZ_PPBR01000123.1:0-497 GCF_002913545.1 Campylobacter concisus
ATATCCTACCAACAGAGCTAGTTTTTACTAAATTTAGCCCCTTTTGCTCCATCATCTTGAAATTTCGAAGCACCTTTTCATCAAAATTTACTAAAAATTTACGCCCCTCGCCCTCAAGCTGATACTTCAAAATAATAGAATAAGCGATAAGATAGATATTTTTTATGCTATTTTCGCCGCCAAATAAGCTAAATTCATCAAAGTGATAAACTCTCTTGTAGCTATTTTTATCTAGCCTAAAGACCTCGCCACCCCAAATTTTGCCGTCTTCTCCGTATCCAGTGCCGTCAAAACAAAAGCCAAGATACTCTTTATCTGGCAAATCATTTTCAAAGATGACACTTAGTAAATGCGCGTAGTGATGTTGCAGATGAACTAGCTTAAAGCCCTGATCCTTTGCCCATTTTGTATTTAAAAAATTTGGATGAAGATCGGCTATGACCTTGTCTATTTTTAGATCATAAGTCGTTTTAAAAAGCGTAAAAATATCCTTAAAC
>NZ_PPBR01000124.1:0-139533 GCF_002913545.1 Campylobacter concisus
AAATATAACTTAAAATTAAAATTTATTTTTTAAATAAAGAATTTTTCATAAAAGATTAAGTTTCGCACTAGTAATATTACTCAAAATAAATATGCAGAAAATGCATAATTAGAAGGAGAAAGTGATGAAAGAAGGCAAAGTCATCTGTCCTTATTGCGGGACAGGCTGTCAAGTAACCTTGCACGTGGAAAACAACGTCGTTCGTGCCGCTACTGGCGTCGAAGACAATCCAGTCAATCAAGGAAATTTATGTTTAAAGGGCTTTTATGGCTGGGACTACGTTGCAAGTCCAGACAGACTTACAAAGCCGCTTATTAGAAAGAAAAACGGAGTCTTTTCAAAAGATGGTGAATTTGAAGAGGCAAGCTGGGACGAGGCGCTTGATCTTGTCGTAGAAAAAATGAAAGAAACCAAGGCAAAATATGGTCCAGACGCATTAGCAGGAAATTTCTCAGCACGCTGTACATTAGAGGACAACTACGTCGCTCAAAAGCTAATGCGCGCTGTAATTGGTACAAATAACGTCGATCACTGCGCTAGAATTTGACACGCTCCGACAGTAGCAGGACTTGCTAAAACAATCGGAAACGGAGCTGCCACAAATAGCTTTACAGAGATTGGCACTTATAGTAACTGTATATTAATGATAGGCTCAAACCCAGAAAATGGCCACCCAATCGCAGCTATGCACATCCAAAGAGCACTAAACCGCGGTGCAAAACTGATCGTTATCGACCCTATCAAGACTGAGTTTGCAAGTAGAGCAGACATCCACTTACAACTAGAGCCAGAGCACAACATTCCAGTTATTAACGCACTTCTTTACACTATCATTGAAGAAGGCCTTGTAAATGAGGAATTTGTAAGAGATCACACAATAGGCATCGAGTACGTTAAAGAAGCTGTAAAAGACTATGCCCCAGAGGTCGTAGCTAAATACACAAGGCTAAATCCAGAGGATATCAGAGCAGCTGCTAGAATGTATGCCACCACAAAACCAGCCGTCATCACTCACGGCATGGGCGTAACTCACTTCAACCACGGTGTTGGCGGAGTTTGTGATGTATCAAATTTATTCTTGATCACTGGTAATATCTGCGAGCTTGGCACAGGCGACTTGCCGCTTAGAGGTCAAGAGAACGTTCAAGGCTGCTGCGACATGGGCGTTTTACCAAACATTTTCCCAAATCTTGGCTCAGTCACCGACCCAGAGCAAAGAGCTTGGTTTGAGAAAATATGGCACCTAGAACCTGGATTTTTAAACTCAAAAATAGGTATCCATAAAACTGAAGTACCTGATGCGATCCTTGATGGCAGAGTTCATTTCTTCTGGACTATCGGCGAAAACCCAGTCATCTCTGAGCCAAATACAAACCACTTCTTAAAAGGCATTGCAAATGTTGATTTCTACGTGGTTCAAGATCTATTTTTAACTGAGACTTCGCTAAAAGCTGACGTCGTTCTCCCTGGCGTTGCAAGTAGCGAAAAAGAGGGTCTTTACACAAATGCAGAGCGCCGTGTCCAGCACAACGAAGCTGTCATCACACCTCCAGGTGATGCTAGACAAGACTGGTGGATCGTTTGCGAGATCGCACGTCGTTTGGGCGCAACAGAGGGCTTTAACTTTAACTCTCCAGAAGAGATTTGGGAAGAAGTTAGAAAATGCGACCCTAGACGCTACGGCGGTATGAGTTACTATAGGCTTAAAAAATATCACGGACTTCACTGGCCATGCCCAACTGAAGATGATATGGGTGGTCAAAGCCTCTATCTTGATAAGAAATTCTTTACACCTGATGGCAAAGGTCGCTTTGTACCATGCCTCTTTGTGGATAAAGCTGATGAGATCGAGAGCGCAAAACTTGAGTTTGCTAAGAAGATGAATATGTCGCCTGAGTATCCTATCATGGCTGGTTCAGTCGATGAGAAGACTGACGCTGAGTATCCGATACAGCTTTTAACTACAAGAAAAGTTTATCAATACACAGTTGGCACCATGACAAGACGCTCACGTGCGATCGAAGAGGGCGGAGATAGCATCGGACCTATCGCTGAGATGAGCCCAGCGCTTGCAGAAAGATACGGACTAAAACAAGGCGACTTTATCAAAGCTTGGAGTAGATACGGCTACATCGTCGTAAAAGCTGAAGTAACTGACATCGTGCCTGATGGCATCATCCAGATGACTTTCCACTACTGGGAGAGCTCTTGCAACGAGCTAACAAGCAGCGGTTGGGACTACATCAGTAAGACTCCGACATTTAAAGCAGCTATCCAGATCAAAAAGATCGATGAAGAGGAATTTTTACGAGTTCGCGAGCTAAAACGCGAGAAATTCCAAACTTCAAAGATCATCTACGATGACTTCCACCACCACGGAAACGCAGCGATAAATGAGTAAATTTAGCGGGTAACTCCCGCTAAATTTAAACTAGAATAAGAAGTCATTTTCGCACATTGTAGATAATTGTTCCAATAAGTATTCAACAAAATCATTTAGTGTTTGCTGGGATTTTTATATTATCTCTTTCGCAAAGACCGCCTAAAAATTTACCATCTTTATAATTCATAGTAACGCTTAATTTACCATCTTTCTTGTAGTATTTTTCTTCAGTTTTATAATTATCTTTGAACCAAGTTTCGCTTTTTAATTTTCCATTATCGTAAAATATTTTATAGTGACCATCCAATACTTTACCATTGTTATAATTAATGGCTTCCATAAGCTGTCCATTTTCATACCAAACTTTCAATTCTCCATTTAAAACATCATCTGTCACATGCTTTTCTATATTCAATCTACCACTTGACAAGAAGTATTCTCTTACAACTCCATTTATTTTATTGTTTTTGTATGGGATGTCAGCCTTTAAACGCTCATTTTCATACTCTTTCAATAAGCAGCTCTCAATCATGTCGAGCTTAGTCTCACAAATTTTATCTGTAGCCATCGGTGAAAGTATTGTAATAGATATTAGTAAAACGGTCTTTTTCACTAATATCTCCTAGTTGGTGTGTATTTAAAATCACCACCATTTGTTTTTAAAACAACCTCCAAGATATCACCTATATCACAATTGATTGTTAGCTCATATTTTCCAGCAAAATCTAATTTTAAGGGAAATACATCAATATATAAGCTTCTTGACTCATCATTTAAATTTTGCAAATAAGCTATATTCTCTTTATCAGCCTTGTAAATATTACTCCTTGCTATGATTTTTTCATTATTTTTTGTATCTACAAGAAGTATTCCTTTATTCTTATCAACCATTACAATATCATGGAATAAACTACCCTCATTCTGCTGTTTTCGGATGCAATTTTCACATTTTGTGGATATTTATTGGCATACTCTTGTGCTTTTTTTGAGTTAATACCACGATATTTATCTACTATACAATTTCCACGATTAACAACAACATCGTTTATAACTGTATTATCTTCTTTCGCGGTTATAGCTATTTTATATATAGGAGTTTTAAAAATCCAATCTTCGCCTTGAATAAATTTAATCTCAGGCACTTCTATCTTATTTAAAACTTGCTCTATTTTCTCTTTTACTTTATTTGAGCTCTCTTGTATTTTATCTTTTACTTGAGAATTTTTATTTGAATTTTCACCATCTGTGCAACATACCAAAACTATACTTAATATGCATACTAGTAATAAAATTATTCTATTTTTTTTCATGGCTTTATCTTATTTTGCTTAAATCATAATCAAAGTCGCCATTACTTGTCTTGACCACCATTTTTTTCAGCTCATCTTTGTAGCATTTAACAACAATTTGCACGCTATTGGATGGGAAAACATCGACATATAAAGCTCTTGAATCATCACTTAATAAATCAAAAAATTCATCAGCTTCCTTTGTTTTATATTTTATGTCAAAAAAAGGAACCTTTTCCCCGTTTTTAGCATTAAGTACGACTAAATACTTACTATTACTTCCAGTAGCTGTATCTGATATCTGTGCTCCTCCGTTAAATAGATCATACTTGCCATTTAGCTTATCAAAAACATACCCATTCATCTTTTCTATAAAATTGCTATGTTGCTCGCTATTCACAACAAGGTCAGGATATTTCTCTGCATAAGCTCTCAATTTACGTTGGTCTGCTTTTTTAAACCTTTCTATTTGGCAATTACCATCATTTACAATAACATCATCTACTGTGCCTTTTTCAGATGGCATTTCTATCTGAAAAACAGTATACCCCTCAACTATACTGCTGCCGTAACGTATAGTAGGCTGGTTTAAACCAAACATATACACAACAGTAACAAGTACAACCATACCAAGAACAGATAAGACTAAAATTTTTCCTATAGTCTTCACAATAACTCCTTTAAATAAAATTTAATATTGTATTTATCACATCACTAATTTTTATATCAGATCTTTTTATCATTTCTATAAATCTTTGGCTATTATTAAGTGCATCAAAAAACTGTTTTTCATTTAGTTTTTTATCTTTGAGATAAATCTGAACAGTGTCTTTAAATTTTTCTTTATCTAGAAACTTTTCAAATAGAGAAAATAAAGTATTTATTCTGATTTTTAGAATTTCATTATTTAAGCCATAATCAGCAAATGAACCAAGCTTATTTATCGCATTTATCATTTCGCGCTTTTGAACACTACTTTGTATATGAATTTTAACTTCCCCATTTTTGCTCATCATAGATGGCACTAAATTTTTTAGCAATATCCACAAGAGTTTCTCTAACTATTTCATCTCCACTTTGTCTTGGATACCTCAAATGCGCATTTAAAGTTAAATTCTTTACCTTTGTTTCACTTATTTTTAATAAATTTGATATTTCATAGTTTGATGAAATTTCAAAATGTTTTGAAAGTAGATGAAATATAAGAATTTCCGTTTCGCTTTTGCTCATAGAGCCAAAGCTACCAGACAGATAGTGTTCTAAAAATTCTTTACCAAAATTTTCACTCGCTTCATCTATAATGCGTTGCAGTATTAGTTCCATAAAAAATATCCTTATTTTTTATGTGTAACTATATATATATATATGATTTAGCTTAAATTTACAAAAATAACCACTTTTTAAATGAAAATTTTACTTAAATGCAATGAAGCTCATGAAATTTCCCCATTTAAACGTGCTCTCAACACGCTTAAAGCCAGCATTTAGGGCTAAGTTTCTATTTTCTTCTTCAGTGTATGGCACAAGCACATTTTCAAGCGCCTCCCTTTTTTGGGCGATCTCGTAGCGTGAGTAGCCTTGCGCCTGCTTGTAGTCCTCGTAAATTTCTATGACGCTTTTAGTGAGCTTTTTATCTTCAAAGATGATCTTTTCACTAAACAAAAAGACGCCATTTTCATTTAGTCCGTTATAAATTTTTTGCACCAAATTTGCTCTTTTTGGCGGTCTGATAAACTGCAAAGTGTAGTTTGCCAAAACAGCGTCAAAGCCCTCTAGCTCGCACTCTAAGATGTCACCCAAAATAAACTCTATATCAGCCCCATAAGCTTTTGCCTTATTTTTAGCATTTGCTAGCATCGCCTCAGAGTTATCCACACCGCTTAACACGAGATCGTTTCTAAGGTTATTTAGCAAAAGCAGGCTATTTGCCGTAGAGCAGCCAAGGTCGCACACTTTTGCTGATTTTGGCAAAATTTTAGCCAGCAACTTTGCGTTTAAATTTGAGCTAACGTCGTAAAACGGCACCGAGCGTGAGATCATATCATCAAAAACGCTCGCCACAAAGTCATCAAATTCAAACTGCTTGCTTATAGGCTCTTTAAAAATTTCATCTCTCATATACCAGCTCCATATCCGTCAAAGTATCTCATCGTCTCTCCAAAAAAGAGATCGCACACGCCCACACACTGCCTAGCCTCGTTTATATCGCGCTTTATCTGCTCTTTTAGCTCGCTAAGAGAATTAAATTTCTTATTATCGCGCAAACGTTTTATGAAGCAAACAGCAACGTGCTTCGTCACTTTTGGCGCTACCTCGTCTAGGATGTGCGTCTCAACGCTAAAATTTCCATCCGTGCTAAGTCTGTTGCCTATAAAAGTGACCGAGCCATAGGTGTATGAGCCCATCCTCGTTCTTGTCGCATAGACGCCCTCGCGCGGCAAAAGATAGCTTTTTATATCTAAATTTAGCGTGGCAACCAGCTCTTTTGCGCCGATGCCCTGCCCTTTTATCACGTTGCCCTCGATCGAGTACTCCCTGCCTATTAGCCTATTTGCCTCATCGATGTTGCCTTGGCGTATCAGCTCTCTGATGGAGGAGCTATGCACGCCCATACCGTCATAGCAAACCTCATCAACGACGACCACCTCACCATCAAAAATCCTCTTCAGATCGTGCTTGTCCCACGCTCTGTTTCTGCCAAATCTAAAATCAAACCCAACAACGATCTTTTTTAAATTTTTAAAATCCCTCTTCAAAAGTGCGATAAATTCCTCGCCGCTAAGCCCTTTTATACTCTCAAAATCATACAAGAAGCAAGGATAATTTGAGTACTCGGCTCGCTTTAGCTTTGGCGTTATGTTTGCCTTATTTTTGTCGATGACGACAAGTCCGCCAAACTCGCCAAGCTGCTTTAGAAGCTGCCTGTGCCCCCTGTGCACGCCGTCAAAGTGCCCGATCGCAACGGCAGTGATGTTATCTTTTGTTAAAAGCGTAGAAAAATTCGGCATTTCCTTCCTTTCCCTTGACCTCGCACTCTTTGCAAGCTATCAGTTCAAATTTCAAGCTACTTGCTAGCACTTCAAAACGCTTCATAGCTAAATTTACAGCCTTAGCGTCAGTGACAACGCCTTTTTTGTTGCGTTTTACGCCAACGCCCACTTCAAACTGCGGTTTAAAAAGCGTGATGATGAGCGAATTCTCGCTTGCTAGCTCGCAAATGGCTGGTAAAATTTCAGACAAAGAGATAAAGCTCACGTCGCAGGTTATCAGATCAAATTTGTTTAAATTCTCTTTTGCAAACTCCCTGACATCAGTTTTCTCATAAATTTTTACTCGCTCATCGCCTCTTAGGCTGGTGTCCAGCTGATCAGTGCCCACATCGACGCCAGTCACGCTTTTTACGCCACGCTCAAGTAAAATTTGCATAAAGCCACCAGTTGAGCTGCCGATATCAAGTGTGTTTTTGCCAGCTAGATCAAATTTCATCGCCTCCAAAAAGCTCTTTAGCTTCAAAGCGCCTCGCCCAACGTAAATTTCATCAAGTAGTGAAATTTTAGCCTCGATAACCTCGCTTGAAACCTTGGTGCAAATTTCGCCATCTGCAAGCACCTTGCCAGATTTTATAAGCTCGCTCGCCTTGTTTCTACTTATATTTAAAACGCTTGCGACGTAGTTATCAAACCTCAAGTTTTAACCTCTCATATTCGCTCTCATCGATCACCAGCACGCCTAGCTCGTTTGCTTTTTCTAGCTTACTGCCAGCCTCCTCGCCAGCTAGCACAAAGTCCGTTTTTTTAGAAACTGAGCCAGAAACCTTTGCGCCAAAGCTCTCAAGCTCCGCCTTTATCTCATCTCTTGGGCGACTTAGCGTGCCAGTTATCACGACCGTTTTGCCACTTAGCGCGTTTGAGATGCTCTGCACCTGCGTCACGCTTGGCTGCACGATCTCGCTAAGTGCTAAAATTTCATCTCTATTTACCTCGGCAAAATCAATTAGGCTATTTGCCATCTCCGCGCCAAAGCCCTCAAGCGAGACAAGCTCCTCAAAACTAGCATCAAGCCAGCTTAGTCCAAAGCTACTTGCTAGCTTTTTAGCCGCCACTTCGCCGATGTGCTCGCAGCCAAGACCCGTGATAAAGCGCGATAGCTCCGCACCTTTGCTAGCCTCTATCGCATTTAAAAGGTTATTTACCTTTTTCTCTTTAAAGCCCTCAAGCGCCATGAGATCATCAAATTTAAGGCCGTAGATGTCTTTTATGCAAGCAATCAGCCCCTTGTCAAATAGCAAATTTACGATCGCATCGCCAAGGCCGTCTATATTTAGGCATTTTTTCGATGCATAGTGGATTATTGAGCCCACCACTCTTGCCCTGCAGCTTAAATTTTGGCACTTCACAAAGACCCCTTCATCAAGCAGGTGCGAGCCGCAAACTGGGCAAAATTTAGGCCTATCAATCGCTTGCTCGCTGCCATCTCGCCTATCTTTAAAAACCTTTGTGATCTTTGGTATCACATCTCCTGAGCGGATGATGCCGATATAGTCGTTTTTCATGACGCCAAGGCGCTCTATCTCGTCAAAGTTATGAAGGGTGGCGGATTTTACATTAGCTCCATCTATATTTACCTCATCAAGCACACCAACAGGCGTTACTACGCCACTTCTGCCAACCTGAAGTGCGACATCTCTTAGCCTAGTCACCTTCTCAATGGCTGGGAATTTAAACGCCACCATAAATTTTGGAAATTTGACTGTGTAGCCTAGCTCTTCACAGCGCGCAAGGTCATTTACTCGTATCACCATGCCATCCATCATCACGCTCTTTGCCTCGCGGCTGGCTAGTAGCTCGTTATAGGCAGTCTCAAGCTCATCTTTTTTTAAAATTTTGAAAAAATCATCTCTCTCAAAGCCAAGATCACGCACAAATTTCATCACTTCGCTGTGATCTTTTAGCCCAAGGCTCTGCTCGCCCACGCCCCAAGGTATGAAAAGTAGCTTTCTTTTTGCAGTAACCGCACTATCGAGCTGTCTAAGGCTTCCAGCGGCTGCGTTTCTAGGGTTTGAAAGTGGCGCCTCGCCATTTTTTGCGCGCTCTGCGTTTAGCAGCTCAAAGTCATCTTTTCTTATGACGACTTCACCCCTGATTTCAATGAGCCCTTTGTAGTTAATGCTCTTTGGCACCGAGCTAATGGTCCTTGCATTTTGCGTCACATCTTCGCCTGTAACGCCGTCGCCTCTGGTTATCGCCCTAACTAAAACGCCGTTTTCATAGAGTAAATTTAGGCTCGCTCCGTCAAATTTTGGCTCAGCGACAAAGGTTAAGTTCTCTTTGTCGCCACGCTTTAGCCACGCATCAAGCTCGCCAAGGCTAAAGATATCCTCCATGCTCCACATGCGCTTTATGTGGCTTGCCTTGCTAAAGCCCTCTTTTACGCCCCCACCCACTCGCTTAGTCGGCGAAAATAGCGAAATTTCACTTGGATTTGCCCTCTCATATTCAAGCACCGCGTGATATAGCGCGTCATACTCCTCATCGCTTGCAAGTGGCTCGTCCTCGTCGTAGTAGGCCTTTGCCCACGCATTTAGCGTATTTACCGCTCGTTCGTACTCTTGTTTTGTCATTTTCGCTCCAAATTTACACCGCATTTTATCTTAAACATACTTTATAAATGATCCAAATTTAGCTCATTTTCATCGCATAAATGGACATTTTTATAGACCTTTGCTATCTCGTCCCTCGCCCTCATCAGCGCAAAGCCAAGCAAATTTTGCCCTCGCCACTTCATAGGATTGTGCGCATTTTCATCACTTGCGGCCAAACCTATGCCCCAAATTTTATCAACAGGGCTTGCCTCAACCAAAATTTTATCCTTTGTCGAGAGTAAAAATTCTCGCAGCTTGGCATTTTGGCTAAATTTTAAATAGCTCGCATTTAACACAACGCTAAATTTTATCTCGTCCCAGACCTTGGCATCAAAGCCACGCACCTGCCTGCCAAGTGCCTTCATCTGCGCTGGATCTTTGGCGGATAAAATTTGCTCTAAAGCCTCTTTATCGCCAAAACACTCAGCCTTTTTAGCCATCATATATTGCTCGGCGCAAGCGTATCTCACCTCATCTTCCCAAAAGCTAGCAGCGTACCACTGGCTTAGGCAGCTGGCACTTATACTTGCGCCCTTTTGATGACCCCAAAATAATAAAAACTTGCCAGCAACACCTGCGTTGTAGCGCTTTTTTAGCCACGCTAGATCATATCTTGGCTCGCGCTCCCAAAGATCTAGCACGAAATCATTATAAGTAAAAAGTGTGCTCTCATCATCACCAAGTCTCTCATCCCAGTAGCCAAGCCACGTCGCAGGCTCAGCAAAGAGCTGCTGATACTCTCTACGTTCATCTTGGCTTAGCGATTTTAGCCAGTCATTAAATTTAAACTTATAACCCTCGCCAGCGCCCATTCTCCAGCCGATAGAAAAGGGGCTAATCTGGGGAAATTTTATCCAAGGCGGTGGAAGTAAATTTTTCATCTAGCCTCTTTTTAGCCAAGCGCCCTACCAAAGCGTGGCTTGGTTCATCGCCTCGTGCATATCAAAAAGCTGCTTGTGCTCTGCCACGTCGTGCGTTCTAATGATCTGCGCGCCGTTTTCGAAGGCTTTTAGATGCAGATAAAGCGAGCCTGGTAAGCGGTCCTTGACCTCGCTTTTATAGTAGTGATTTATCACTGATTTGCGGCTAGCACCAACAAGTAGCGGGCAGTCAAATTTCAAAAAATGCTCCAAATGCTTAATAAGCAGCAAATTTTGCTCAGCCGTCTTGCCAAAGCCAATGCCCACATCAAGCACTATCTTTTTAGCGCCAAGTTCCCTTGCAAGGGCTATCTTTTGCTCGAAAAAGTCCGTTATTTCGCCGATAAGGTCGTTATACTTTGGCGCAATCTGCATGGTGGCAGGATCACCTTGCATATGCATCATGCAAAACTGGGCATCGTATCTTGCAGCAAGCGTGGCTAAATTTGCATTTGCCGTGATGTCATTTATCATCTTAAAGCCGTGGTTTAGCGCAAATTCTAAGCAATACTCATCAAAGCTATCAAGGCTAAATTTCGCCTTTTCGTGTAAATTTAGCCTATAAATTTCCTCCACGATATCTTTTATGCGCCTAAACTCCTCCTCGCGTCCGCAATACTCGCTCCCTGGCCTTGAGCTAACGCCGCCAAGGTCGATGTAGTCTGCACCTGCTTTGATCATCGCTTCTATTTTTGCTATGCCATTTTGCGTATTTATGCGGCTTTGCTCGTTAAAACTATCTGAATTTATATTTGCAACGCCCATTATAAGAGGCTTTGCGGGCTTTATAAATTTAGTCTCTAAAAAGACGGCAAGCTTTTTAAGCCCAAAGTCTTGTAGCTTCTCTTTTTTAGCTAGCTGCCTAAGCTGCGCGTTTGTCGCCATTAGCAAGGCTTTGTTTAGGCTCTCACGACCCAAGATCGTATCATTATGCGTCACCAGCTCGGCGTCGACACTTAGAGCGTCTTGCTTTAGGATATTTGCCGCTGGGGTCTTTATCTCATCGATAAAGATAAAATTTATCTCGCTCTTTTCGTGCATGAGTTTCGCACCAGCAGGGCTTGGCGAGACAGCCTTGCAAATTTGATCAAAGTCGCTTTTGTTATTTATCTTATAAAATTTCAACGTCGTCCTTTCTCAAAGATAGTAAGCAAGAGTGGCGTTAAAACGGCGTGAGACTTGGCGTTTAGATCGGCAAGCTTTATGAGCGAGAAAAAATACTCCATCTCCTCGCCGCTAAATTTATACCCACTATCAACCGCCTTTGTCACGATAGCGCCCACAAGCTCTTTTAGCTCGTTTTTGCCAAATTTTTGCGCCTGCTCCTCTGCTATCTTTTGATCGATAAAGCTTGTTAGCTCTTTTAGGCTGAGCGATTTTAAATTTAGCTCCACACTCATTTTTGGCTTTTTGGTGAGCTTATTTTCTATGAGCATCCTCGATCTTATCGTTGGTAGAAGCAAATTTTTGCTCTGCGTTACTATTATAAATTTGATGTTTCTTGGAGGCTCTTCGATTATCTTTAAAAGTGCGTTTTGAGCCTCAGTGCGAAAAGACTTCGCCTCTATGACTAAAATTTTCTCATCTTTTTCGGCGATGTAAGCTTCAGCGATGACCTCTTTTGCATTTTCTAGCAAAAAATCATCGCTTATAAAAAATCTTAGATTATTTACGCCAAACTCGGTTTCAAGCTTGACTTTTAATTTTTCAAAATCGCTTGTTATGACGATTTTATTAAGCATTTAGAGCATCACCTTTGCAAAGAGCACGGCATCTATGCTCTTGTCGAAAAGTTTATATAAATTTAGAAGTTTGATGTCTAAATTTTCATCGCTCGAGCTTAGCGTGAAGCTGTTTTGCGCCTGCTCGTCAAAGAGCCACATATAGCTGTTTTCATCAGTTTTGGCTAAATTTGCACGCTTATCTATGCTCTTGCCGATGTAAAAAAAGATGTAGCCATTTGGAAAGGCAAGACTTAGCATATCTTTTAAAAGCTGCTTTTGCTCGTTTGTCTCGACGCTGTCAAAGGCTGGATAGAGCGATCTTAGGCTAAAAAATGGCAAAAACGGACGCTCGCTTTTTGTGCGATTGATATTTCTTAAAAGATAGTTTTCAAACCACTCTCGCTCATCGTCGCAGATGACTATAAAAGCCTTGCTATCAAGCAAAAATTTAAGCCTAGATGCGAGTAAGGGCGTCCATTCGACGCGCTTCTCCTCCATCCAGCTCATATATCTTTCGCTTCTTATAGTCTCAAGCGTCCATTGGATAAAATCTTGCATTATTTATCTAACTTATACGCATCGTGAAGCACGCGAACTGCGAGCTCGCCATATTTTTGATCAACGATCATTGAAATTTTTATCTCACTTGTTGAGATCATCTGGATATTTATCCCCTCTTTTGCAAGCGTCTCAAATGCTAGACATGCTACGCCGCTGTGGCTCTTCATACCCACGCCAATGACTGAGACTTTCACGATCGCATCGTCATACTCGACATGTTTTGCAGCTGAGAGCTTTTGCATAGTCTCTTTTGCTAGGTCAAGCTCGTTTTGTGGCACTGTAAAACCTAAATTTGTCGTGCCATCGTGTCCTACGTTTTGGATGATCATATCTACATTTATATTTTGATGAGCTAGAGCTGTGAAAATTTCAGCTGCGATGCCAGGCTTATCGACTACGCCTCTTAAAGTTACTCTTGCTTGATTTTTATCTAGTGCTATACCGCTTACTAAAACCGCTTCCATATTATCTTCCTTTGCTATTAATGTACCTTCGTTGTGGTTAAAACTGCTTCTTGTGATTAGTTTGACATTTAGTTTTTTTGCTAGCTCGACTGAGCGATTTTGAAGCACTTTTGCCCCAGCAGAGGCAAGCTCAAGCATCTCGTCATAGCTTATCTTTTCTAGCTTTTTTGCCTTTTTTTCTATCCTTGGATCAGTCGTATAAACGCCATCAACGTCGGTAAAAATTTCACACAGATCAGCTTCAAGCGCGCCAGCTAATGCAACCGCGCTAAGGTCGCTTCCGCCTCTGCCAAGAGTGGTGATATCGCCTTTGTCATCTATGCCTTGAAAGCCTGCTACGACGACGATCCTGCCGGCTTTTAGCTCAGCTTTTAGCCTAGTGGTGTCTATCTTTTCTATCCTAGCTTTTGTGTGAATTTCATCTGTTATTATCCCAGCCATTGCGCCAGTTAGCCCTACGCACGCATAGCCTTTTGCATTAAGTGCAATCGTCAAAAGTGCGGTGGTTACTTGCTCTCCAGAGCTTAAAAGCATATCAGTAGCAACGCCGTCTGGGTGCTTTGAGAAATACTCACTATATTCAACCAATTGATTTGTAACTCCACTCATCGCAGAAACTACCACAACCACGTCTGCGCCGCTGTTTTTAGTCTCTATGACCCTATTTGCCACAGCTTCGATGCGCTCAAGCGTGCCTACGCTAGTTCCGCCAAATTTTTGAACGATTAACATCAAAAATATCCTTTCTCTTTAAAATAACTCAAAACTTTGTCATAAATAGGCTTTTTGAAGTGATTTATCCCCTCTAAAGCCTTGTTGATATCTACAAATTTATACTCGCTAAACTCTGGATGCTCAGTCTTTAAATTTATGCTCGCACCATTTTTTAGTCTAACCAGAAAATACTTTTGCGTCTGCCCATCAAATGGATAAAATCTCTTTGATGCATTAGCTGGAAAGTCGTAGCTAAGCCACTCAGGA
Source organism: Campylobacter concisus (assembly GCF_002913545.1). GTDB lineage: Bacteria > Campylobacterota > Campylobacteria > Campylobacterales > Campylobacteraceae > Campylobacter_A > Campylobacter_A concisus_AV. The sequence continues at coordinate 13,964 of NZ_PPBR01000124.1, forward strand.
TACTCTTCTAAGAAGTCAAATTTATCAGTTCCGATCTCCTCTTTAAGCTCCCTTTTTAGCGCTTGTTTTGGACTTTCGCCTTCATCTATGCCACCTTGAGGAAACTGCCAGATATCGTCCATATCAACCCTTTTTGCGACTAAAATTTCGCATTTAAAAGGGTAAGAGCTAGACAAAATGACAGCTGCTACATTTGGTCTATATTTTTTTTGCATGTTTTTTCCAAAAAATTTTATTTGAGATGATAACGAAAAAGAGTTAAGAGATAGATAAATAAGAGTTAGTTTTTACGCCGTTTGTAATAAATCACACCTCCACTAAAAAGTAGCAAAACCACACCGCATGATGCTAGACAAAATATAAATTTACCAAGCTCACCAAAGATATATCCAGCGTGCAGATCAAGCATAAATTTATAAATTTCAAATGACTTTGGCATAGCGTTTTTTGAAATTTGCTCGCTTTTAGTATCTACTAAAAGCCTAACGCCATCTCTCTCATTAGCCCCCTTTGGCAGGTAAAAGAGCATAAATTTGATGCCACCGCTATTTGCTATAAAATTTAAAGCATCAAACTCGTCTCCAAATTTAGAGATAAAAATTTCATAAGCCTTTTTAAGGTTTGCCACCTTTTGCTCATCGCTTAAGCTAAAGCCATTTTTGTTTGTAAAATTTGGCTTTTTAAAGACCTTTTCTTCGCCACAAATTTGATTTATAACCTTAGCAAAGCTCTCATAAGAAAAGTAAAGCCCACTAATGCAAATCACGCTTAAAACAGCGCCAAGATAGATACCAAAAAAGCCGTGAAGTGAGTATAAAAATGCAAATTTCTTTGCTTTTAAATTTAGTTTAAATACCTCCCCTACCCTGCTTCTAAATCTCCAAAAATATATCGCCGCCCCACTTATCAAGATAAAAAGTAGCGCAAGTGTAGAGAGTGCTATTAGCTCGCTTGCAAATTTACTCAAATTTTCATTTTTAAAAAGAGAGAGGGCTAAGTTTTTATGCAAATTTAAAACCAGTCCTATAAATTTCTCTGCGCTATTTTTTCCAGAAATTTCCCCAGTATAAGGATCGACAAAAAACGACTCAAACTCGCCGTTTTCACTAGTTCCGCTTATGACGTAAGCCTTGTTTGCCTCTGCTCTTATCTTTAGGTAGCTAAGATTCAAATTTGGCTCGCTTGTGCTAAAAATTTTTAAAATTTCATCTATCTCTAAAGGCTTTTTGCCAGCCACAACCTCATCTTTGCTAAAGATATCAATTATCTCATCGTGATACGAGATGATCGCTCCACTAATGCTAAGCACAAGAAGCGGCAAGGCAAAGATAAAAGCCAAGATAAGATGAAATTTTTTCAAAATTTTTATCATTTTAAAACTTTAGGTTAAACCCAAGCTCGATCTTTTGTCCGTCAGCTATCAAGATGTCGTATCTGCCAGATCTTGTCGTAAAGTACTCATTAAAGAGGTTATAAACGCTTAGATTTAGGCTGAAATTTTTAGTTACGTTGTAGTTTATGCCAAGATCAGCGATCACGTAAGGTTTGATGTCATCATCGTAGCTAAGTGAGTCTTTGCTCCTACCATAATAATTTATCTGAGACCAGAAATTTAGCCATCTGTTTAGCTCGTAGTTCGCTCCAAATTTAAATGTATGAAGCGGATAGTTGTTTAAGCTTTTGCCTATCTCCGTTCCATCTTTTTGTTTTGATCTTGTATAAACATAGCTTTGATTTAGCCTAAGAGCGTTTGTGACTTGCCACTCATTTGTTAGCTCAACTCCGTAAATTTCAGCCTTGCCGACATTTACACTCTCCCAAATCCCACGTCGGTAAATTTTACCTTTATGCGTGCAAGGGTTGCCAGGTCTTGGAGTGCAGATACGCTTGGTGCCTAGCATATCTTTAAAGCTTGTATAAAAGCCAGTTAGCGACGCTTCAAAGCCTTCATTGTCGTTATAAACGCCGCCAAATTCATAGCTCACGCTCGTCTCTGGCTTAAGGTCGCTTCTACCAAGCTGTGCTCCAAGCCCTCCAGCAAACGGCATAGCAAGATCTTGCGTGCGTTGCTTGATATCAGGCGTCGTGTATCCTGTGCTAACTCCGCCTTTTAGAGCAAAAAAGTCATTGAAGCTATAGATACCATAAATTCTTGGTGAAACGTGCGAGCCATAGTTCTCATCGTAGTTGTAACGAACTCCAGTACTTAAGATAAAGTCTTTTGTAAGGTGATAATCATCCTCGCCGTAAAGCGAAACGTCATATCTTTTTACATTTGCAGCATCTGCAGTGGTTGCCATTTCATCAAGCTTTTCTTTTTTGGCGTTTAGTCCTAAAGTAAAGGCGTTATTGTCAGTAAAATATGAACCTTTTGTGTCAAAATTTAGTGTTTTTAGCGTTAAATTTTGTTGCGCGATCTCTTTTATCTTGCCGTAAGAGAGGTAGCTTTGAAGCAAGATATCATCAAGCCTTGCTTCGTGGCTTAAATTTATCATATCGCCTTTTATGCGCTCAAGATCGACTGAGCTATTATTTGTGCCAGAGGCTAAAGTTTTGCCTTTGCTTCTTTTATACTTCAAATCGCTTCTTGCAAGCTCAAGCGTGATGTCGTTGTTTTCATTTGGTCTAAAAAAGAGCTTCGTGCCAAAATTTCTATCTTTTTGCTCTCTGTTTGCGTATGAGATTTTATCCTCTGACTTGTTTAAATTTTTTCCATAAACTGAGATACTTAAAAGATCGTCTATTAGCCCAGAGTGCAGATAGAGGCTGTTGTAAAACTCGCCGCTTATGTTTTTATTTCTTGCAAATTTATAGCTTGAGCCAAGATTTGCATGAAAGTCGTTACTAAACTCATCTGTTATGATGTTTATCACGCCGCCCAACGCGTCACTACCATAAAGTGAGCTCATAGGACCTCGTATCACTTCGATGCGGCTTATCGCACTTGCTGGCGGGATGAAACTATATGAGCCTCCAACGCTTCTTAGACCTTTGTAAGCGTTATCTCCTGGCACTGGTATGCCATTTACTAAGATCTTTGTATATCTTTGCGAAAGCCCCCTTATAGAGATGCCTCGCCTATTTGCCGCACCAAGTGTAGCTCCAAAAAGGCTTGGCACGTCTTTGACCATGCTTTCAACATCCTTGTGATTTCTCTTTTCTAGCGCATCTTGAGTGATGACGCTAAGCGTTGCAGGGGCGTCTTTTATATTTTGCTCAAAGCCAGTTGCGCTCACTACTTTGACCTCTGGCAGAACCTTATCTTCATTTGCAAAAAGCGGTAAATTTATAAAAACTGCCGCACAAACAGAAATTTTTAATAGACTTCTCACAAAAAACTCCTTATTAAAATTTAAATCGCATTTTACTAAAATTAAATAATCGTTATCAATATCAGACATAACGCTAGAGGGATAAAATTTAACGCTCAAGGGATAAAATGATAAATTTAGATAAAAGATATGGCATTAGCAAAATATCACAAAGCAACAAGCGGATAAATGTAGAATTTTTCAAACAAAATAATGGCATCAGCTACCTAAAAAGCGAGATTTTATGCAACGAAATCATCAAAAGAGAGAGCCAGGGAGATAAAAAATATCTTTTTTTGATGTTTAACGAAGCAAAAGATAACCTTTGCTTTAAACTTGATAAAAAAGAGTATCTTTTAAGCAGGGATGAGTTTTGCATAGGGCTAGTAAATGATAGCTTAAAAGGCGTTTTTGAATATCAAAATAAATTTTATAAAACTAAAACCTTGCTTTTTGAAGAACACTACGCAAATAAGCTTGAAATTTTTAGTGAGCTAAAATTTGAAGAGAAATTTGATCTTATAAAATACAAAAAAGATAAGGCTCAAATTTGCGTTTTAAACGAGCTTGAGACGACAAATTTATATGATGGTATGATGAGAGAGATCTTTATAGAGTCAAAAATTTTGGAGCTTATCTATAAGAGTAAAGCTTTAAAAGATGAGAAAATTTATTTTAGCAGTGACGAAGAAAAAGTGCTTTTAAAGGCTAAGAAAATCTTACTTACTCACATGCAAAATCCCCCAAGCATCAAGGAGCTAGCGCATCTTTGCGGCACTAATGACTTTTGGCTTAAGAAAAATTTCAAACTCTTTTTCAAAGATACGATCTATCAGCTTTTAGCAAAAGAGCGGCTAAAGCTTGCATTTGCCCTTTTAAAACAAAATGATATCAGCATAAAAGAGGCTTCCAGCATCGTTGGCTACACAAATGCAGCTCATTTTGCAAAAATTTTTAAAGGCACTTTTGGCTTTTTACCAAGCGAGCTAATAAGGCAAAAAAGCTACTTTTAAACTGCGCTAAATGCCAAATTTCTTATAATCGCCAAAATTTAAAAAAGAGAGAAATTTGCAAGTTTATATCCACGTGCCATTTTGCGAGAGCAAGTGTCCATACTGCGCCTTTGGCTCAAGCGATGACGAATTTAGCAAGGTTAGCGCATATTTTAAAGCGCTTTGCCTTGATCTAGATTTCCAGCTAAAAAGCCAAAATGTAAAAGAAATTTCAACCATATTTTTTGGTGGTGGCACGCCAAGCGCGGTAAATGCTAAATTTTATGATGAGATTTTTAGCATTTTAGCTCCACTTTGCACACCTAAAACTGAGATCACCTTTGAGGCAAATCCAAATTCTGCAAATTTAGCATGGCTAAAGCATGTAAAAAATTTAGGTGCAAACCGCATAAGCTTTGGCGCTCAAAGCTTTTTTGAAGATAAGCTTAAATTTCTAGGGCGCATTCATAGCAGAGAGCAAATTTTTAAAGCGGTTGAAAATGCCCATGCAGCTGGCTTTAAAAATATAAATTTAGACCTCATCTATGACACTAAATTTGATACCAAAAAGCGCCTTTTGGCTGAGGTTGAAAGCTTAAAAAGCCTTGCTATCACACATCTAAGCGCCTACTCGCTCACACTTGAAGAAAACACTCCATTTGCTGGTAAAAAAAGCTATAAAAAGGATAGCGACACTTTGGCTAAATTTATGATAGAGCAGACCCAAAGAGCTGGTTTTAGGCAGTATGAAATTTCAAATTTTGGAGAAATTTGCAGGCACAATCTTGGCTACTGGCAGGGCAAAAACTACCTTGGCGTGGGGGCTTTTAGCGTGGGCTTTGTGGATGGCACCAGATACTACGCCAAAAGTAGCATAGACGCCTACATCACGCAGCCAACGCATAGAGAAAAAGAAATTTTAAGCCAAAGCGAGCTAGCAAGAGAGCATATATTTTTAGGGCTTAGAAGCATCGTAGGCGTGGAGGCTGGGCGCTTAAATGAAGCTCAGAAAAAAAGAGCAAATTTACTTGTAGAAAATGAAAAACTACTCTTTAAAAATGGCAAATTTTACAACCCAAATTTCTTACTCAGCGACGAGATCGCACTCTTTATCGAGGGCTAAATTTATAAAAATTTGAGCAAAGTCAAGATAAAATACAAAGCTTAAATAAAATTTAACAGAGGCAAAAATGTTTGGAATGAGTTTTTCTGAGATCTTGGTCATCGCCGTGATCGCCGTGCTAGTTTTGGGCCCTGACAAGCTGCCAAGCGCTATGGTGCAGATCGCTAAATTTCTAAAGATGTTTAAAAAAGGCATAAATGACGCAAAATCAACATTTGATCAAGAGATGAAGATAGCCGAGCTAAAAGAGGACGCTCAAAAATATAAAGAGAGCATAACCCAAAGCGCTCAAAGCGTGCGTAAAAAACTCACTTTTGAAGAGCTTGACGAGATCAAAAAAAGCGCAAGCGACGTCACTGAGAGCATTCAAAACGTCGTAAGCGACACGAAAAAAACGGTAGAAAATATACAAAATCCAACAAATTTAGTTAAAGATGCGATCTTAAACGATAAAAAAGAGGCGTGATGTTTGAAGAGCTAAGACCCCATTTAATCGAACTTAGAAAGAGGCTTTTTATAAGCATAGTAAGCGTTTTTGTCTGTTTTGGCATCTGTTTTACATTTTGGAATCCACTGCTTGCATGGATGAGCGAGCCGCTAAAACAGGTCTTGCCAGCTGGCTCGAACATCATCTTTACGCAAATTCAAGAGCCATTTTTCACTGCGATGAAGGTCGCCTTTTTTGCTGGTTTGGTGCTTGCTTTGCCTATCATTTTTTGGCAATTTTGGCTATTTGTCGCACCTGGACTTTATGACAATGAAAAAAAATATGTGATCCCATTTGTGCTTTCAGCCTCATTTATGTTTGCGTGCGGGGCGGCGTTTTGCTACTACGTGGTCATCCCGCTTGGCTTTACATTTTTGGTAAATTTTGGCGGCCAGCTCTTTACGGCACTGCCAAGCATAGGCGAGTACGTGGGCTTTTTTACAAAACTGCTGATCGGCTTTGGAATTTCATTTGAGCTACCAGTCATTACATTTTTCTTAGCAAAGATCGGCCTTGTCGATGACAAGATGCTAAAAGACTACTTCAGATACGCAGTAGTCGTCATCTTCATCTTCGCTGCCATCGTGACACCGCCAGATGTTATAAGTCAAATTTTAATGGCACTGCCACTCATCGGACTTTATGGAATTTCTATCATAGTCGCCAAAAGAGCTGGCAAAAGCGAAGACGATGAACAAGATAGCGATACAGACAGCGACGCAGGCGATGAGTGATATAAACGATATCTCAAGCTACGACTACTTTTTGCCTAACGAGCTCATCGCAAAAGAGCCAGTTTTGCCAAAAGAAGAGGCAAGACTGCTTGTTTATATTAAAAAAACAAAAGAGATAAAGCACTATAAATTTAAAGATCTAGCCAATCTCATCCCAGAGGACGCGGCGGTCATTTTTAACAATACAAAGGTAGTTAAAGCCCGCATTTTAGGACACAAACAAAGCGGCGGAGCTTGCGAAGTGATGCTAAATCAACCGCTTAATGATAATAAATTTAGCGTCTATATAAGGGGCAGAGTAAGTGTCGGTAGCGTTTTAAATTTTGCTGATAGCATAAATGTAAATGTGCTTGAGCTAAATGATGATGGCTCAAGGGTGGTAAATTTCATCAAAGATGGAGTTATTTTAGATACGGCGCGACTTTTTAGCGAGCTTGAAAAGATCGGCCATATCCCACTTCCGCCATACATAAAAAGAGCTGATACAAAGGATGACGAGAGCTGGTATCAAAGTATATTTGCCAAAAATAGCGGCGCAGTTGCGGCTCCGACAGCTAGTCTGCACTTTAGCGAGCAGATGCTAGAGCAGATAAAATCAAAGCACGAGGTCGCCTACATCACGCTTCACGTGGGTGCTGGGACATTTAAAGGCGTGGAGTGCCACAACATAAATGATCACAAAATGCACTCTGAGTTTTACGAGCTAAGCCAAAAAGCTCAAGAGATCATAAACTCAGATAAGCCCATCCTTGGCGTTGGCACGACGGTTACTAGATGCGTGGAGGAGTTTGCTAGAAGCAAGCAGACAAGCGGCTTTTGCAAGCTATTTTTAAATTTAAATAATAGACCAATCAGACAAAACTACCTTTTAACAAATTTTCATCTGCCAAAATCAACGCTGATCATGCTAGTTACTAGCTTTATAGGGCTTGAAGAGACGATGAGGATTTATGAAACGGCAGTTAGCGAAAAGTATAGATTTTACTCTTATGGCGATGGGATGCTTGTGATATGAAAAACGTCGATTTTGTCGCACAAATGGAGCTTTTTTTAGAGGCACTTTTTAAGGACGCAACAGCTAGAAACAACGCCATCGTCTTTAACTACAACCCAAACTACCCACGCTATCTAAGCTTTGAAGCGCATAAGCTAATAGGCGCGATCAAAAATTTAAGCAGATATTATTTAAAAGAAGTCACCAACTCAAAACTTTCAATAATTTTTAATATAGTTAATTATAGTTTAACTTCAGTGCATTTTGACATATATATAAAATGCACAACAGTGCCATTAAAACAAAACAAAAAACTCATAAATGAAGCAGATGTTTTATTAAGTGAACTAAACGCTCATATAAATCAAATAGTCGATGGCTTTTGTATAAATATAAATATTCCATTGCCAAAAAGTGGCACTTTCAAAAAACGCAATTCAAAAATATCTAACTTGTCTGGTAAAAATGCAATAATAGCTTGTGAAGATAAAGATATATTTTCAATTATAAGCCATGAACTAAGCTTTCATGGGCTAAAGCTCAATAGGCAAAAGAGCTTTGAGAGTTTAAATTTACATATAAAAGATGCCATTTTCAAGCCAGACATAATCTTTGTGCAAAAGGAGTATCTAAGCGACAAAGCAAGGCTTGACGAGATACTAACTTATCAAAAGCTTAAGAATTTCTACATCGTCATCATCAGTAAGGATGAAGCCAAAAGCATCAAAAGCGAGAAGATGACTACGCTTAGGCAGCCATTTACTAGCGATAGTTTGCACGAGACTTTGGAGATAGTGGCTAGGAATTTATAAAATTTTTAGGTATCTCTTTAAAATAATAGTGGCTGAAACGCTATCAAGCCTGCCATCTCGCTTTGTGTTTGTATAAATTTCAATTGCCTCACTGCTGCTAAAGGCTTCGTCTTGATAGACGATATTAGCCTGCACGTCAAGAAGCGAGACAAAATGTTCTATGCGCCTTCTCATCTCGTCCTCGCTACTGCCGCCGATTGGCACGCCAACTACTAACGTATTTGGAGCGTATTCATTTACTTTTTGGCTTACATCTCTTGCGGCTTGATTTCTATTTTTTCTAAGCACTGGCTCAAGGGGTGTCACGACCTCGCCAAAGCCAAAAGCAAGCCCTATGCGCTTTAGTCCAACATCGATCGCCATAAATTTCTCTCTCATAGCGCGCTTATTACTCTTAAATTTGAAATTTCAACTAGCCCGTCAAGCTCATACTCATAGATGATCTCGCCAAATTTAGCCAATGCTTCATCAAGGCTAACGCCATTTTTACAAAATTTCAAGATCTCATCATCAACTTTTTCTTGCACTTTTACCTCGCCAAAAAGTGAGGCAAATTTAACGTAATCATCGATAAGCTCGGCTTTTTTACTAGCTAGCAGAGCATTTGTCCCACTACTCTCATTTATGCGCTGAGGCAGGACAAAGAGAGGGATTTTAAGCTCATTTGCAAGCCTCGCACTTTGCATCGAGCCACTTCTTAGATCAGCTTGTGCCACCACAAGAGCTTGCGCGAGCCCCACAACTATGCGGTTTCTCTCTAAAAACCTATACGCGATCGGCGGCTCGCCCTCGTCATACTCGCTTAGAGCCAAGCCTTTTTCATAAATTTCTCTTATCGCTGCTTTATTTTGCGCTGGATAGATGATGTCAAGCCCATTTGCAAAAACGCCGATAGTTCGTGGCATGGCAGCCTTGTGCGCCGTGATATCCACGCCGATAGCTCCACCACTTACCACGCAGACATTTGCGCTCTTTAGCGCTGCACAAAGTGCCGTGACACACTCTTTTGTATAAACGCTTGCCTTTCTTGAGCCAACGACTGCGACTTTTGGCATGCTAAGAAGCGAGGTGTCACCTATGAAATTTAGCTCTTTTGGGGGATTTTTTAGCCTATTTAGCGCCTCTGGGATGATTTCAAGCTTCATAAAATATCTTTTAGATAAACAACTTCTACATCTTTTAAGATATTGTTTTTGCTAGCTTTTATCACTGCGATCGTGTTTTTCTTTGGATGTCCGATGGCGATCGCGTAGCCCCTTTTTTTGGCTAAATTTACAGCAGCTATAAGCTCTCGCCTAACCGCACCAGCTGATGGATCATCATCTAAAAATATATCTCTTGAAATGTAAGGCTGATTATACTTTTTAGCAGCCCTTGCCACGGCTGTTTGAGCGATAGTCTTGCTATCAACAAAGATAAAGCCCTGCTCTATCAGCGCTCTATATGCCTTATCCATCGCGTCATAATCACTAGTAAATCGTGATCCTGTGTGGTTGTTTGTATATTTTGCGCGCGGGAAGTCTTTGCGTATCTTTTTTATCTTTTCATGCATGCTCTCAAAGCTCTCGTTGATCGTTAGAGTGCCTATCTCTGGACTATCAAAGTGCTTTGCCTGCATCGGCAGATGTATCATATAAAACTCAAACGTTCTAGCGATGTTTGGCGTATCTGGATGGGTTTTTGTCGCTGGGAAAATGGACGGCGTTATCTTAAGACCGATTGATTTTACCATGCTAGCGTGCTCAAATGTCGCCACATCATCGATTATTAGCACTAGCTTTGCACGCCCTTTTACGCTGCTATTTGGAGTAAATGGCACAACTGCAAAGTCATCTTTTTTCGCGCTCTCTTTTTGCGGTTTTTCGCTGTAAATTTGCTTCTTATCTTTTTTGCTAGGCTCAATCCCGCTTTTTTTAGCAGGTTCTGGTTTTAAAATTTCAATATGCTTTAAATTTTCTTTTATGCTTAAATTTGCTTCAACACTTTTGTTTTGCTCTGTTTTTGTCTCATTTTTGCCTGCATAAAATGGCTCGATAACCTGCTCAACCTTTTGCTCAACCTTTTGCTCAGGCTTTTCTTCACTCTTTGCTTCATGGTTTGCATCTACGCTACTTTGCATATTTTTATATAAATTTGCAAGTAAATTTTTCGTATCGTTTTGCTCTTTTTTTGGCTCTTCTTTTTTAGTTTCTACTTTTACTTCAGTTTTTATCTCAGGAGTTATCTTTTTTTGCTCTTTTGGCTCAGTTTTTGGCTTTAGAGCAAGTTCGCTTTTATGTTTAGGGTCGGTAAAAATTTTACTTAAATTTTCATCTTCATCAAATTTTAGAGGGTATTTTCTCTTCTCATACTCTTGTTTTTTATCATTGCTGGCAACTTTTTGCTCAGCTTTTTTTGAAATTTGCTTCTCGCTCTTTAGCTCATTTACTTTGCTTATCTGCTCAACATCTTTGTTTTTGATGCTAAGAGCTGCGATAAGTGCCACTATCAAAATAGCAGCAATGACGCCGATACCAAGGAAAATTTTATTATGAGAGCGACCTGCACTCTTTTTTGCAGGACGCTTCTTTGTAGTCTTTTTTTCGCTCAAGGCTTAGTTTTTGCTTTGATCTATAAGTTTGCCGTTAGTTATCCAAGGCATCATTGCGCGAAGTTTTTTGCCAGTTTTATTTAGCAAGCTTCTCTCAGCTATACCGCGCTCAGCGTTCATTCTAACATATCCTGCTTTTCTCTCTAGGATGAAGTCTTTTGCAAATTTACCATTTTGAATTTCTCTTAAAACTTCTTTCATGGCTTTTCTGCTCTCTTCGCCAACTACTCTTACGCCACTTACGTAGTCGCCATATTCAGCTGTGTTTGAGATAGAGTATCGCATATCAGCCATGCCGCCTTGATACATTAGATCAACGATTAGTTTTAGCTCGTGCAAGCACTCAAAATACGCCATCTCAGGCTCATAACCAGCTTCTACAAGAGTGTCAAATCCAGCATTTACAAGTGCGCAAAGACCACCGCAAAGCACAGCTTGCTCGCCAAATAAATCTGTTTCAGTTTCATCTTTAAATGTTGTCTCAATGATGCCAGTTCTACCACCACCTATACCGCAAGCATAGCTTAGAGCGATCTCTTTAGCCTTTCCACTTGCATTTTGCTCAACAGCGATAAGATCAGGTATGCCACCACCTCTTAAAAATTCGCTTCTAACTGTGTGTCCTGGAGCTTTTGGAGCGATCATGATGACGTCTATGTTTGCAGGAGCTTTGATCTGTCCAAAATGAACATTAAAACCATGTCCAAATGCGATAGCAGCGTGATCTTTTAAATTTGGCTCGATCTCATTTTTATAAATTTCAGCTTGAAGCTCATCTGGTGTTAGGATCATAACTACATCAGCGCCTTTTGTAGCTTCGCTTACAGTTTTTACTTCAAAGCCCTTAGCCTCAGCTTTTGCCCAGCTTTTGCCACCTTTTGCAAGACCGATTACGACACTTACGCCATTGTCTCTTAAATTTTCAGCGTGTGCGTGACCTTGTGAACCAAAGCCGATGATTGCTACTTTTTTACTCTGAATAAGGCTTAAATCGCAGTCTTTATCATAATAAACATTTATAGCCATTGTTTCTCCTGTTGTTAAAATTTGGCGAAATTATACATTTTAGCAACAAAAACGTTGCTGAAACTGATATAAACTTAATTTTAAGTTTTTTGATAATTTATTTTGCTAAAATACGCAAAAAATTAATACAAAGAGACATCTCAATGAATGAATCTATTCTAAAAAAAATCAAGACATTACCTCCGCTAGATGACACTGTTATACAAATTCAACGTATACACGCTGACGAAAACAGCTCGATAAACGACCTTACAAAAGTGGTCGAAAAGGATCCGATGTTAACAGCAAACATCTTACGTTCTGCAAACTCACCGCTTTACGGTTTCTCTCAAGAGATCACGACTATCGCGAGAGCCATTTCACTTTTTGGTATGGCTACTATCCGCGGCTTTGCATTATCAAGTGCTATCAGAAAAAGTTTTTCTATCAATTTAGAACCTTATAGTATCACAGGACAAGACTTCTTAAATATATCTATAATGCAAAATACATTAATGTATCATTGGTATTCCAAAATTAATCCTAAAAAACTAGAAGTCCTCTCTCCAGCCTCATTTATGCTAGAAGTTGGAAAGATAGTGCTTGCTCATGAATTAGTTGAAAACAACCAGGATATAGAATTTAAAGAAAAAATAAAAAAAATAACAGGCTCTGTTGATCTAGCTTTATTAGAAACAGAGATTTTTGATATGACAAATGAAGAGGTTACTGCTAAAATTTTTGAACAATGGAACCTTGAGACAGAACTTATTAATTCAATACTTTATTCAAATAATCCTGAAGAGGCACCTGATCACATAAAAGAGTACGCAAGGGCTCTAAAGGTAGTAAAAACAGCGGTTAATATCTTTAACCAGCTTGACGATGTAAGCATAAATAATGCAACACTTCTTATAAACGAATATGGCTTTGATAGAGATACATTTTTAATGGCCGTTAGCAAAGTCAAAGACAATTTGTGAAAGAATTTTTAACATCACTTCTAGTTGGCATCAAAGAAAAAGAGATATCAAACGAAGATAAAGAGGTCTTACGTAATCTCCTAAACCTTGGTGCCGTAAGCTTACATAAAGATAAATTTTACCTAAACAACGGCTATGTCTGCGGTAAGCTAGACATCAACCAAAACGCAACTGGCTTTATCATGCCATTTGACAAGCGCTTCAAGCAAGATATCATCGTCGAAAATAAAAATTTAAACAACTCTCACCTTGGCGATATCGTGCTAGCAAAGCTTTTGCCACTTAAGAAAAAACGCCAAAGCGCTAAGATAGTGATGAGCCTAAAGCTTGCAAATGAGACAAGCGTGGTCTATACAAAACGCTTTGGAGTAGCTATTTTAGGGGTAAACTTAAAAACTGGACTAAGCACTACCTTAAAAGCGACGCAAAAAAGCCTAAAGATGCTTCCTCTTGGGACGCTGCTTAAGATAAACAACCTAAACAACGAGATAGTCGAGGTTTTAGGAAATTTAGACGATCCGCTAAGTGATGAAAAAATTTCGCTTGCTATTTATAATAAAAACGATAAATTTAGCGAGGCTTGTGAGCTTGAGGCAAAGGCTTTTGGTGACGAAGTCGATGCTAGCATGTATCCAAATAGAGTTGATCTAAGAAATTTAGAGTTTTGCACGATCGATCCAGTCGATGCCAAAGACTTTGATGACGCCATATATTTCGATGAGAAAAAGCGTGAAATTTACGTAGCAATCGCTGATGTAAGCGAGTATGTGACTGCTTACAGCGCCATTGATAGCGAGGCTAAAAAAAGAGGCTTTTCTATCTACTTTCCGCACATCTCAGTACCGATGTTGCCGCGCGCGCTCAGTGAAAATATTTGCTCACTAAAGCCAGACGTACCGCGCCTTGCATTTTGTTTTAAAATTTCACTTGATGCGAATAATGAGGTAAAAAAAGAGGAGCTTTTTGAAGCGATAATCCTTTCAAAAAGGCGCTTTAACTACGATGAGATCGATGAAATTTTAGAGGGCAAAAGAGAGTGTGAAATTTCATGGATCAAGCCACTTTTTAAACTAACCACAAAGCTTCGTAAAAAAAGGCTTTTGCACGCATTTGACTTCAGGACAAAAGAGCTTAGAATGAGCCTTGATGAAGAGGGTCAAATTTCTCAAACTAGGTTTGAGAGTGACTCCGACTCGCACAGATTAGTCGAGGACTGTATGCTTTTAGCAAATAAAGCTGCCGCAAAGCTCATCACAAAAGGTGTTTTTAGAAACCACGCTTCGCCTGATTTTAAAAAGATAGATACCTTGCTTGAGGACCTGCAACTTCTGGGGCTTGACTTTACTTATGAAAACGATCTTGCAATTTTAATAAGAAAGATACAGCTAAAAGCCGATGAACTTGGCAACCGCGAGGAGATAGACAAGCTCATCATCAAGTCTCAAAAAAAAGCTGAGTATTCAAGTGAAAATTTAGGACACTTTGGACTTGGATTTGATAGATACACGCACTTTACAAGCCCTATTAGACGCTATTCTGACCTTATTTTACACAGACTTTTAAAGGCTAAAATTTCAAAAGATGAGAAGCTTTACAACTTCTTACTTTTAAACATCCAAAGCACCTGCGCAACCTTAAGCGAGCTTGAAAGAGAGGCCGACAAGGTGGCCTACGACTTTATGGATAGGAAATTTGCACGCTGGGCAGCTGCAAACATCGGCAAAGAGGTGCGCTGCTACGTGAGCGAAAACCAAAATGTCTTGGTCGCTAAGCTTGATGATTATTTTGTTGGAGCTAGGATTTTCATCACTGGATACAGCGCAAATTTACTTCAAAAGCTTGTCGTAAAGATCACAGAAGCCGACATCGCAAGCGCTAAAATTTTTGCAAAAGTGGTAAGAAAGATCGATGTATAGAAAAGATTTGGAGCTAAATTTAGCAAATGCAAATTTAAGCAACTACTTCTTGCTTTTTGGCGCGGACGAGTTTCAGATCGAGCTTTTTGGCAAGGAAATTTTGAGCTTTTACTCAAGCGAAGATGCAAATTTATTAAGTCTTTATTTTGACGAGTACAACTACGTGCAAGCTAGCTCTCACCTAAGCGAGCAGTCGCTTTTTGGCGGTAAAAATATCCTCTATATAAAAAGCAACAAAAAGATCCCAGCAAAAGAGCTAAAAGAGCTCATCTCGCTTTGCTCAAAAAGCCAGGACAACTACTTTTTGTTTGAGCTTTATGAGGCTGATATGAAGCTAGTTTTTGATACGCAAAAGGCATTTGGGGCAAATTTTGCTAGATTTTTCAAGCCATCAAACCCAGATGAAGCGATAAATTTACTAGCTAAAAGCTCAGCTAAAATAGGCCTAAACATAACCAAAAATGCACTTTATGAGCTTTATTTTACACATAATGAAAATTTATACCTTGCAGCAAGCGAGCTAACAAAGCTAAAGAGCCTAAACGCTCACATCGAACAAGACGATGTCAAAAGGCTGGTTTTTGGACTTGGCGGGATAAATTTTGATGATTTTTTTAATAAATTTATGGCTCTAAAAGATATAAAAAACGACTTTTTTACCTACTTGGAAGATCCAAATTTTAATGAAATTTTACTTCTAAACTCACTTTATAAAGCATTTTTTAGGCTGTTTAAAATTTACTCTTACATCAAGATAAATGGACGCTTAAATTTAGACGAAGCGATCGGCTACCAACCGCCAGTAAATGTGGCAAATTTACTAAAAGCAAATAGCTTAAAGTTAAGTTTAAATGCCTATTTAGAGATATTTAAAACGCTAAATTTAGCCGAGCTAGAGCTAAAAACAAATACAAAAATGGATAAAGAAATTTTCATTTTATCGACCATTTTAAATCTGCAGCACCTCATATCAACAGCAAATATTAAGTAAATTTAAGCTAAAATCCACCCTTGCTTAATGCAAAATCCTTGCTCACAAAGTGAGCTAAATATCCATAAGGAGAAAAAATGAAACATTACGAGCTTTTATTTATTCTTAAGCCGACATTGACGGAAGAGGAAGTTAAAGCTAAGGTTGATTTCGTAAAAGAAGTCATAACAAAAAACGGCGGCGAGATCGCTACTGTCGTTGAGATGGGCACTAGAAAGCTAGCTTATACCATCAAAAAATATGAGCGTGGAACATATTTTGTTATCTACTACAAAGCTCCACCAGCACTTCTTGCAGAGCTTACAAGAAACGTAAGAATCACAGAAGATATCATAAGATTTTTAAGCGTTAAATATGAAAACAAACGCGAAATCGCAGCTTGGGAAAGACTTTGCAAAGGTATCAAGCAAACTATAAAAAAAGAACCTCGCGAGCCAAGAGCACCACGCGAGCCAAGAGCTGAAAAAGTAGACGAGCAAACATTTACAGAAGAATAATCAAGGATAAAAAATGTTCAATAAAGTAGTATTAGTTGGAAATTTAACCAGAGATATAGAGCTTAGATATACTACTAGCGGCGTTGCCATAGGAAATTCTAGTATAGCTGTGACACGCAAAATCACCTCAAATGGGGAAAGAAGAGATGAGACTTGCTTTATTGATATATCATTTTTTGGCAAGAGTGCAGAGATAGCAAACCAATATCTCAATAAGGGATCGAAGCTGCTTATCGAAGGAAGACTCAAATTTGATCAGTGGACCGACAATAACGGACAAAATCGTTCAAAACACTCTATCGCCGTTGAAAGCATGGAAATGCTTAGCTCAAATAACCAAACGCAACAAGGCGGATACTCTATGAATAGCCAAAATAGCGGTGGCTACGGACAACAAGGCGGATATCAAAGTAACCAATATAACCGCCAACAAGAAGCTAGACCACAAGCTGCGCCGCAAAGAAAGCAAGAGAGTTATTCAGAAGTTCCTGATATAGACGTTGATGCTGATAGCTTCAACAACGAAGAAATACCGTTTTAATTTTAAAGGATAAAAAATGGCAGAAAAAAGAAAATATTCACGCAAATATTGCAAATTTACAGAAGCAAAGATTGATTTTATAGACTACAAAGATACTTCACTTTTGAAGTATTGCTTGTCAGAGAGATTTAAAATCATGCCAAGACGCCTAACTGGCACATCAAAAAGATATCAAGAGATGGTAGAAAAAGCTATCAAGAGAGCTCGCCACGCAGCTATCATACCTTATATAGTTGATCGCAAAGACGTAGTTTCAAACCCTTTTGAAGGTCTATAATCCATAAATTTTAGCCCTATTTTGGGCTAAAATCTTTTAAATTTATCTCTTAATTTTTATTATTTCTAATCCTTTATAAAATTTACTCATCAAATTCTTAAATTTATAAGCATTTTAAAATCACCTAAGTAACCAAATTTATCTAAACGTTGTCTATTCTTTAAATTTACATATTAATTTTCATCAAGTTTTTTAGAGTGTTTTTATAAATTTCACTCGCTAATTTTTAAATTTATGCACCATTTTTAAACAACAAAATATTTTTTAAATTTGGCACTCAATTTTATATTATTTAGCAAGTTAAATTTAGAATTTGATCATGAAAATTCTACCACACAAAACACTAGAGAACACAAAATAAAATTTGGAATTTAAAGCAAGAGTTAAAAATGGATAATAAATTTAGGGGCAAAGCGCCCCATAGTTTTAGTAAAGACCAAAAGTTCCGTCTGTTCTTTTGTAAATGACGCGCATTTTGGCATCGACATCGTTAAATACGTAAAATTGTTTATCGCTTGATTTTAGTTTATCAAGCGCTTCTTCTACCTCAAGAGGTTTGTAAATTTCAAGCTCCATAGGCACGATCTCCTCAACACCTTCAATCTTTTCTTCGCCTATTCTCGAGCGAAATTCTTTATCATCAGCCTTGCCTTTTACTGTAAATTTCTTATCGTGCTCTCTTCTTAAAACTTTTGAAGCCTTTTCGATAGCAAGATCTATCGCCGCATAGAGATCTTTATCTTTTTGGCGAACGACTATCGTGTCTTTGTGTGCCATATTTAGAGAAAACTCTGCATTAAAGCCCTTTTTACCTTGCTTTTCGTCTGCTCCTACTACGCATCTTGCTGAGATGATGTCAAGGTTGTACTTGCCAAGGGTGTCAAAAGCGTCTTGGATGTAGTTTTTGATGGGTTCTGTTAGCTCAAATTGTTTTCCTACAATGCTTATGTTCATCGCAATCTCCTTTATAGAAAGTAAGATAATTATAACACGACGAAACTAAAAGCAAATTAAAGTAAAATCTTTATAAAATTTTAAAGTTTCTGAAGAGTTCGTTTGTGAAAATTTATAGGATTTGAGGCTTTTCCTGGTTTTGAACTGACAAAGACATCGAGCATTATCGTGCCTTGATTGGCTCCAGTAGCAGCCACTGCGTCACCAGAACAAATGCCCATATCGCCAAAGTATTTTACATATACTTTAAAGGTAAAGAGATCACCAAATTCGCCAGCTATCGGATTATGCTCGTCGCCAAGGCAAACTGCTCCAGTTTTATAAAAGTCATTGCTTATGATAGCTAGCATGGCGTATTCTGTCGCTGCACGGGCTACTAGCTCGCTTTGCTCTCTTAGATAAATTTCGCTATTTTGCTTAACTGAAGTGCTAGCGATCGAAAGAGCCAGCATACAAATAGAGCTTGCGATCACCACAAAAAATATCGCTGCAATGAGCGTAAATCCTCGCCTCATCAATAAACCGCCTTTGACTTACAGATGGTTATCTCTGAGTTTTTTGCTCTCATGCAAAGTTTTAGCACGATGACACCATTTTTTTCAGTAAAAACAAACCTCGTAACGTTTTTGGCAAGGGTTGCTTTTTCGCCGTTTGGTTTATATTTTTCTCCCATCCATGGACGATAGTCGTAGTATAAATTTAGATCAAAGACGCCATTTGCTGTATCTTTTGGATCAGCGCTTTGCTCTGGCACTATGGCATTTGCTGTGTAGGCTAGATGATATTGCTCTGAAATTTGCTTGCCACCAAAACCAGAAATTTCTAGAGTATCGCCATCAGTGCTTTTTACTCCAACTTTTGCTATGTCTAGACTGACAGGCACAGTTCCGTTGCTATAGCCAAAAGAGCTTTGCACATTGTAATAAACATCAGAAAATATCGCTACAACGCCACCATCCTTTTTTGCAAAATCCACACAAGTGGCATTTCTTATCTCATCTCTACATGTTAGATCTTTTATGGTCTCGACCACTCCAGTAGTGAAATTGCTTCCAGGACTTATTAGACCAGTTGCTGGCGAGCTCTTAGCAAGATCCGCATAGCCACTATATCTGCCTGCCTTTCCGCCCTGCTCTATGACATGGTCATTAGCATCAAGAGATATAACGTCATTAAAAATCTCATACGCATAGGGGATAAATTCTAAAATTTCATACTCGGCATTTAAATTTACCCCGCTATCATTTAGCGCCAAAAAAGCTCCATCAGTTTTTCTAGCGATCACGCTTGGCTTTATGCGGTGCTCTAGCCTCTTTGAAATTTGCTCCAGTGCGATCTCCGTTTGCGTCTCGAGCTCATTTACTGTCCTTGTTTGAAAGTAGTTTGAGTAGATGTTCATTATGGCATTAAAGCTCATCATAGCGATGATACCAAGTACGACGATGACGACTACAAGCTCAAGGAGAGTAAAGGCTCTTTTCATTTCCACGCTTTCGTATTTAGCGAGCCGCCCTCACCTAGGTTAAAAGCGTAAGCTCTTAGTACCGATGTCGTCTCTTGTTTTGTGTCATTTTTGTATGAAGTTGCAGTTACTACTATCTCTTTTACATCGCTGTTATCTAGCGCCAAATTTGGTTTAAACCAGCCATTGCTCTCATTCACAATTACATTATAGTCTGAGCCAACTATATAGTCTCTATTTTGATTTGTTGTGTTTAAATTTTTATCCAATATTCTGCCATAGTAATCCACAGATCTCACTGCCGTATCACCTGCTAGATCTGGTGAATTTTCGTAAGCAAAAACCCTATGTCCATCGCCTGTTATTTTATTTATCTTATAAAATTCGTTTCTTTTATCACCTGGCTTTAATATGATAGGAAAAAAGTAAGCCGTCTCAGCGCTAGCACTAACGTTTGAGATTTTTATGATCCTATTACTAAAAGGAGCTTTTAAGATAAGCCCCATATAGGTCTTAGCATTCATCAAGCTCTCTTGCGTAACTGCCTTTTGATTTAGCTCAGATGTGGTCTTTAGTACAAGCGGTATAGACGTGCTGATGATCGCCACAACGACTATCGAGAGGATAAGCTCTATAAGAGAAAAGCCTCTTTTTACCAAGAAATTCTCCTATTTGTCTTATCACTTAGATCGTTAAAGTTATTTTCGCCGCCTACGACATTTCCCACGTCACCTTTACTAGAGCCACTTTTTAGGGTCTTGCCAGCCCAGTCGCCATTTGGCACGAGAAATCTCACTGTGAAATCATTTGTCGCTGCATCTTTATCAAATTCATTATATATGAGCCAGTTTTCTGTATGCATCTTAGCTATATCTGTAACCGCTCGGTCATTTTTTATATAAATGTAACTGACGCCGTCACTAAGTGCTGTCTCTTTGGCTGTATCTCGTGTAGTGTGATTTGAAAAGCTGTAACTATCGACATTGCCATAACTAGCATCGTGCAGAGGATTTACATACCATGAGTGCATACCCGCAAACTCCTCCCAGCGAGCGCTTGATCCAGGTTTTTGTAACATAAATTTACTCTCGTCGCAACCATTGCAATACACTCCGTAGTAAATTTTTGCCTTAAAGCCAGTGTTTGGCCCCTCATAGTAAGGCGCGTATGTCCTAGCGTAGTAAAATTTTGCCGATGTTTTTGTGGTTGGCTTTTTGTAGTTGCCATTGTTTTTTGTTTTATTTGCATCGACTAAACTTTCAAACGTGAAAGTATCGCTTGTTACCTCAAAAGGATTTTTAGCCATATTTTTTTCGCGTTTGAAATTAAATTTTAAATTTACATCAGCGTAGCCGCCTTTAAACGCTTCTTTTTTGACTTCAAAGAGCCCTTCGTGCAAAGAAGTTGGATGTACTTTTTCGACTTTACTAGCATAAAGATTGCCAAAAAACAAAATTTCACTATTTAGCTTAGCTAACCCATCTGTATCGTTTTTTAGTAAAGTGCCATTGTTGTCAGTATAGCCATTTATCATTTCT
This sequence comes from Campylobacter concisus, assembly GCF_002913545.1. Taxonomy (GTDB): domain Bacteria; phylum Campylobacterota; class Campylobacteria; order Campylobacterales; family Campylobacteraceae; genus Campylobacter_A; species Campylobacter_A concisus_AV. Next base: position 35,171 of record NZ_PPBR01000124.1, read on the forward strand.
CCTACTTTTATCTTAAAGCGTGTATTGTTTGAGTAACAACCGTCTTTATATAAAAGTGCAGGATTATCATCAAAAAGTCTAGCTTTTACTTTAAAGCTCAAGATAGGAGTAAAGCTTGCACTGCTTTCATTTGCGATGTAGCTAATGCCTCTTGGCAAAATTTTAAACTCGCTTACTTCAAGATCATTTGGCTCAAAACCAAATTTTTTCTCACCAAATTCTATATCACAACCGACCTTGCCTTCGGTGTTTTCATCATTATCACTCTTATCAAGTACACAGTCACTATCTTGTGGTGGAGTTTTTTTATCTATGCTTGTATAACTTTTATCCACAACATAAAATTTAGCATTTCCGATATCAGAGAAAGAAAATCCCTCTTTATTTGTTTTTAAATTAGTTATAGTGCCTACCGCTTTTGCTGGATTATCAAAGGCTATTTTTAGTTTATTGTCTTCACTTAGTCTCTTTTTTGTATCTTCGGTGATTATGCACCCTGCCTTATCCACAGGCAAGATTGATACATTATTTTCTGTATAACGATTTACACCTGTTGCAGAGCTACCTGCGATTAAGGTATTTGTATATCCATTTGCAAGAGTTGCCTTATCTTTATCTTTATTGTAATTGTAAGCAGCCAAGGTTATATCTTTATAGTCTTTCCCTCCCACAAGTACGCTACTACCATTATATACTCCACCGCTACCTGACTTATCATATAGCTGAAACATAGCTGGTCTTACAGCAAATGCATCAAAGACTTCACACTTTACCACATCTTGATTTTTTGGTTTACTATGATACTTTAGCTTAACATGAAGCTTTCTGTAAGGTCTTGGCACGGTTACCTTTACTTCTTCAGTGTCTTTACTTGCAAAATGAAGTGTTACAGGATGCCCTAATACAGAATTTTCACTACTACAGTTCTCTACAAGTTTAAGATCCACATCAGTAGGCGAGTCGGGTGCTTTTGCCTTTCCATCTATCTCGCTATAGTTTGTGATGTATATACTAAAAGGTTTTTCTGCTATCTTTGTAAAAAGCCTGTTTTTATAATCCCCATTTGAATTATCATCTTTTTTACTTCGTGGATAGAAGTCATTTTCTTCTTCCTCTACGATCTTTAGATTAGGTGACGTTGGAGTACATTCGCTTATCCTATCATCAAACTTCAAACCTGCATCACTATTTTGAAATTTAGCCTCATATCTTGTCTTTTTATACTCTTTTTCTATCACGCCTATGTACTGAACTCTTGCATAGTTTTTATGATCATGCGTTAGCTCTCCACCTACTGCATGACTTGCGTTTTTTCCTATTTTATATTCTAAAGTATGGCTATCAATTCTAAATAGATTTTCATTAGTATCGCTAGTAAGCGTAGTCCAGTTTTCTGAATTTGGGCTCCCATCAGATATTATCACTTTACTAGTTCTTAAACTAGTAGAAGTGTCCTTGTAGCTCATAAATTCAGGTTTTAAATTTACTCTTAAGATAGAGCCATAAGCATCCTCGCTACCTCCATTTTCAACTGTTACGGTAGTCCTTACCAAGGAGCCTTTTTTTACGATAGTTGCTTCTCCAGAACTGCCCTTTAACTTTACAGGTATCCAGCTAGCACCTTTATCTCTACTAACCTCAAACTTTTCTGTGTAGCACACTTTAGGATTATAGAGCAAGGTAGAAAAGGCAACCATACCAATATTTTGTCTCTCTCCCTGGAAGTTACCATCCTGATCACGTTCACTGGTAACTTGAAACCGCACCTCTACATCTTTTTGTCTATGCGACATATTGTCTGAAATGTCAAATAAATCAAGATCCATCTGTCCATTATAAATTTTGCTACTATCTGCTGGATTATTAAATCTGGCAATAGAAGAGTTAAACTGATTATCTTTTGTGTTTTGTAAATTTAGCGGAGACCAAACACTTTTAAAAGTACCATCCTGCTTTATTGCTATATCATCACCTTTCACTTCTTGTCTACCTCCAAAGCTAAAAAGAGCCAAGGTTGATCTAATATCTCCGCTTGGTGGAGTGTAAAAACCATCAAATTTTAAATTTACTTGGCTAACTCCAATACCGCCAGGATAGATATTTGCCATACCATCATATATATTTACTGCTCTTGGCTCGACTCCTTTTACTTCACCATCTTCACCCATATCATAAACTATAACTAAACTCCAACCACCAAACTGAGAAGCACTAAAAGACGAATTCCATTTGCCATCTCCGTAAAGTATAGCTCCATAAGGTGAGTTAAATTTTTTAGTTACCATTTCAATAGGTGTAGTAAAAGCAGGAAATGTTATGGATTTATTTGTTTCTTTTTCTAACTTTATAATACTAGCCGCTATATTACCAACACTAAATGTTCTATTTTGACTTGAAGTACCAAGGCTATCCCTCACCTCTTTTGTTACGTTGGCACTTGCTTGATAAATATAGTAATATCCGCCTCTTCCACTTATATTAGGACTTGCATCTTTTGTCCAACTATCATGCGTCATTATAGTTGGATCACCTTGAGAAAAAGATCCAATCCATTTGATATCATCTTTATCTGCTTGTACTACAAATGTTCCTTTTGGAGTCTTAAAATTTACTCTTGAATAACCATATGTGTCTTCAAAGATAGTTGCAAAATAGTTTGTTTTTATATTCCATTCTTTATATAAGCTACCTCCCCAATATAATCTCGCATATTTTATTTTGCTCCCATCTATGTGTTCCCTTTCATATTGACTTTTTTCTTCAAATTTAAATTTTGCACTAGATGAGTTTGGGAATTTAGTTGTTCCTAAACTAGGTTCTTCATTAACAAATCTTTTCTCTACAATTTGAGAAGTTTGCGAGAATTTATTTTTGCCGCCTATGTTTTTTTGAGGCAAAAAATTATAACCATCTATCTTTGGTATAATTACACTAGCCCCAATGACATCCATATCGCCTATAATTCTTTTAAAACTAGCTTCTTCTCTCTTTTTCAGTACAATACTTTCACTATCATCATTATATCTATATATACGTGCTCTTACTGGATTGCCATAATCGTCATTAGCAACATAATACATAGATTCAGTAGTAGAAGTATCCTTTTTTATGCAATGCTTATAACCATCTTTGTCTATCGAGCATTCATAACCAGCATTACAAACATCAGCAAAAGAGCATACATCACTATGTGATATAAATAAATAATCTATTGGATATACTTCATCACCAAAGATATAAATACAAGATAAAAAAATAAAACAAAAAAATTTCAAATTACAATAACTTCAATGTAATTAGATTCAAAATTTCTAAATGTCCTTGCTTATTGCTTTCTGTATAAAATTTTCTATCATTTCAGCTTGCCCGTATTGTGGATATTTTGTAACATCTAAAACCACTTGAGACAAGGTCATATTGTCCATATTGCAAACGATAGGAGCCACGAAATTCACGGTTGATTTCTCAAGAGGGAGGGCAACTACGATGATGTTGTAAATTCTAAGTTGTGAACTCTCTTTGATATCCATAAGCTCTTCGTAGTAGCTTGGGATGTCAAATTCATAACTTCTTAACGCGAAAGGATTTATCATTGTAAAAGATGTTTCGTCATCTTTGCTCGCTAGCTTAACAAAAAATTTATCGAGTTCAATCAGTTCCATCGTCTTGATATGCTCAAAGCCTAAAATAGGGCTTTTAACACTAAAAATCATACTAACTCCTGTTTTGTAAAATTACCTTATTTTAGCATAGTTTTAAAAAATTTATACAAAAATAATGCCAAAAAATGTAAAATAAGCGAATTTAAAATTTTTAAGGAAAAGCATGAAAAAATTTTCTAAATTTCTAGCAGTCGTAGCTCTTTTAGGGCTTTTTAGTGGTTGTGCTGAAAAATACACCGAACTTTACAATCTAACTCCAGACGAGTGGTACGCTCAAGTTATCGCTGACATAAAAGATGGCGATCTGGAGTCAGCTGATAAACACTACGTTTCAATGGCTAGCGAGCACGTTGCAAGCCCACTTTTGGAGCAAATTTTACTCATCCTTGCCCAAGCTCACGCAAATGACGAAGAGTATCTAATGGCGAATCACTATCTTGATGAATACATCAAAAGATACGGCGATAACGGCCCAAAAACAGAATTTGCTCAATATCTAAAGATAAAAGCAAATTTTGACTCATTTACCAAGCCAAACCGCAACCAAAAGCTAATGGAGGATAGCGTAACTGAGATCGAGAAATTTCTTTATATGTATCCAAATACCGAGTATAAGCCGCTTATCGAGACTATGCTTATCAAATTTAAACTTGCTCTTTACTTCTTAGATATGCAAATAGCAGATCTTTACAAGAGAACTGGCCGTGACGTTTCGGCTAAAATTTACGAGCAAAAGCTAGAAGAGTCGCCGTTTAAAAACTCAGACCTTATCAAACCTGACGTGGCATGGTATAGAAAACTGTTTGAATAGGAGAAATTTTGCAAATAAACGAAAACAAAGGCTTCCCTACTGAGATCCCTATCATAGTTGAGGACGAGCTATTTTTATATCCATTTATGATAACGCCGCTTTTTTTAAGCGATGAAGAAAATTTAAAAGCGCTTGAGCTTGCCATACAAGGAGAGACACCGATCCTTGTCGTGCCTACAAAGCCCCAGCAAGACGGCGCTAGAGACTTTGACGGCATATATGACGCAGGCGTGATCGGCACGATAATGCGCCGTGTGCCGCTACCTGATGGACGCGTAAAAGTGCTATTTCAGGGCATCGACAAAGGTAAAATTTTAAAACAATCAGGCATAAACCCACTCCGTGGCATCGTCGATATGCTCCACGTAAAGCGCCCATCGCAGGTCAAAACTGACGCTCTCATCGTAGTTTTAAGAGAAAAAGTAAGAGAGCTTTCGCAGTTTAGCCACTTTTTCCCGCCTGATCTTTTAAAAACGATCGAAGAGAGCGCTGAGGCGATCAGAGTTTGCGACTTAGTCTCAAGTGCGCTTCGTCTAAAAAAACAGATCGCTTATAGCTTTTTTGTTGAAGAAAATTTAGAGCAGCGCCTACTAAAGCTCATCGACTACGTCATCGAAGAGATCGAGGCAAACAAGCTTCAAAAAGAGATCAAAAATAAGGTTCATTCAAAGATCGACAAGACGAACAAAGAGTACTTTTTAAAAGAACAGCTAAAGCAAATTCAAGCTGAGCTTGGGGCGGATACGAGCCGAGAAGAAGAGCTTGAGGAGTACCGCAAAAAGCTTGATGCGAAGAAGAAATTTATGGCTGAGGACGCCTACAAAGAGATCAAAAAGCAAATAGACAAACTTTCTCGCATGCACCCAGACTCAGCAGACGCGAACACTTTGCAAAGCTACCTTGACTGGGTTTTGGAAATTCCATTTGAAAACATAGCTAAGAAAAAGTCATCTATCACCGAAGTGAGCAAGCACCTAAATGCCGACCACTACAGCTTAGAGAAGCCAAAAGAGCGCATAGAGGAGTATTTTGCATTGCGTGAGCTTTTGGAGCTTAGAGGTGTTGGCGAAAAGGTAAATAACGGCGCTATTTTATGCTTTGCAGGCCCTCCAGGTGTAGGTAAAACAAGTCTTGCAAACTCGATCGCAAAGGCGCTAAAGCGTGAGCTAGTCAGGATCGCTCTTGGCGGACTTGAGGATGTAAACGAGCTAAGAGGTCACCGCCGCACCTATATAGGCGCTATGCCAGGTCGTATCGTGCAAGGGCTCATAGAAGCCAAGCAGATGAACCCAGTGGTTGTTTTAGACGAGATCGACAAGGTTGGCAGAAGCTATAGAGGCGACCCGACCGCTGTTTTACTTGAGATTTTAGACCCAGAGCAAAATAATAAATTTAGAGACTACTACCTAAATTTCAACATCGATCTTAGCAAGATCATCTTCATCGCCACAGCAAATGACGTAAGTATGATACCAGCCGCACTTCGCGACAGGATGGAATTTATCGAGCTTAGCTCATACACCCCACAAGAGAAATTTGAGATCGCTAAAAAATATCTCTTGCCTCAAGAGCTTAAAAAGCACGGCCTAAAACCAAGCGATGTAAGCATCAGCAAAGAGGCACTTGAGCTAATAATTAGCGACTACACAAGAGAGAGTGGCGTGCGAAATTTACGCCGCAGGATCGCTGATATACTAAGAAAAGTCGCTAAAAATATCCTCACCAAAAAGAATGAAGGTAAGATCAGCGTCACGGCTAAAAATTTAAAAGAGTTTTTAGAGAAAAAGGTCTATGAGATCGAGCCAGCGGATAAAAAAGACCAGATCGGCTTGGTAAATGGTCTCGCGTGGACAAGTGTCGGTGGCGACGTGCTAAGGATCGAGGCTATCAGGATCCAAGGTAAAGGCAATATGCAGATCACTGGTCAGCTAGGCGACGTGATGAAAGAGAGCGCTCAGATCGCATTTAGCGTCGTAAAAGTACTGATAGATAATAAAAAGCTAAAAGTGCCGATGGCTATCGTGCCAAAATTTGACGATGACAAGCACAAGCTCGAAGCTAGCGATGTTTATAGACGCTACGACCTTCACTTGCATGTGCCAGAAGGTGCTGTGCCAAAGGATGGTCCAAGCGCTGGTATCACAATGGCGACAGCGATCGCATCGATACTAACTGACACAAAGGTCAAACACGACATCGCAATGACTGGCGAGATCACACTAACTGGCAGAGTTTTACCTATCGGCGGACTAAAAGAGAAACTGATCGCCGCTCACAAAGCTGGCATCAAAACAGCTCTGATACCTCGTAAAAACTATGATCGCGACCTTGTCGATATCCCAGCCGAAGTAAAAGCTGATATGAAGATCATCGCTGTTGATACGATCGATGATGTGCTAAAAAACGCTCTTGTAGCTAAAAAATAATCCCTACTCTAGCCCTACATCTCACTTAGGGCTAGAGAAATTTATAAATTTTGACGATCCTAAAATCCAAAAAAACGCCATATGGCACATATAAGTAGTTAATAAATTAAACAATATAACGCAAAAATTTCTAGTAAATTTTAAAATTTCATGAACGAGTAATTTCGGCTCTAAAATTTGAGCTAAGCTGTAAGCGAAGCCAAATTTTAGTAGTCAATTCTTGCGAGAGAACGAAAGTTTAAAAATTTGCAAGAAGGCTTTATTGAATTTGTAAATTTATTTTATTCAAAGGGAGTCAATGGGGCTTAAATTTTGCTTCATATGCTCGCAATAAAGTAGCAGACAAAAAGTCTGTCACTTATCCATCTTTCTTAAATCCCTCGTCTGATTACAGTTATAATACGAAGTTTAAGTAAAAGCCCTCAAATGTTAGAGGTGTTGCATTAGTGCTTTGCACGACATGCGTATTGTTTTAAGAAATTTCTAACAAATTTTAAAATTTCATGAACGAGTAATTTCGGCTCTAAAATTTGAACTAAGCAATGAGCGAAGTCAAACTATAGTAGTCAATTCTTGCGCGAGAATGAAAATTTAAAATTTGCAAACTTTATATTTTTTGTTAATAAAAGATAAAAAACTTGCATTACATTCTGCTTGTAGCTTGAAAATCAAACTTTAAAAAAGAATATACTCAAAAACTTCCTCATATTTAAATATAAGCTTCAAAATCATAGGGCTTGCCTCTATATACTCAAAAAATCTATTTCTTCTCTTTCTCAGTCTGGACTTTATCTAGCTTTATATATCCCATTTCAACTAGCTTGTTATAAATTTGAGAGATTTTTGGTCCAGCAGCGCTACCACCGTGACCGCCGTGCTCGACAACCATTGTGATGACATATTGTGGATCCTCAAAAGGCGCATAGGTCGTCATCCACGCGTGAGATCTTTGCAAATACGCCATATCTTCTTCTTTCATACGTTTCTTTTCAGTTTGCGAGATACCAACGACTTGAGCTGTTCCAGTCTTTGCCGCAACCTTTACAAGACTCCCCACAAAGTGCCTATTTGCCGTGCCTCTTGGGTGATTTGCCACCTCATACATCGCATGCCTAATGGCAGGTAGCTGCGACTTCTCAAACGGCGTAAAAGCATCATCTGTTGGCGTAAAATCAACATCCTTGCCATCGATGCTCTTTAAAAAATGTGGCGTCACATTTAGCCCAGTTGCAAGGCCTGCTGTGTATTTAGCCACCTGCATAGGCGTGACTAGAAAATTTCCCTGTCCGATAGAGGTGATGAGCGTCTCACCTTGAAACCACGCCTTGCCATACTTCCTCATCTTCCACTCCCTGCTTGGTAGCGTCCCCACAAATTCATTTGGCAAATCAACCTCTGTTTTTCTACCAAAGCCCATGCGCTCAAGTATCGGCACAATGGCGTCTATGCCGATCTTTTGGCTACCCTTGTAAAAATAGTCATCGCAGCTCTCTCTAATGGCTGTGTTCATATTAACCGTGCCATGACCATGCGAGTTCCAGCAGCGAAATTTACGCCCTCCAAGCTCATACGAGCCACTACAAAAAAAGCTATCATATTTGCTCATGCCATTGTCTAAAAAGGCAAGCGCCATACCCATTTTTACGACGGATCCTGGCGGATAGAGGCCGTTTATCAGCTTATTTGTAAATGGGTGATCGACGTTTTTTACAAGCTCTTCCCACTCAGCCTGAGAAATTCCAAGCACAAAAGGATTTAGATCATACTCAGGAAAGCTTCCTGCTGCGATGATGGCGCCATCTTTTAAGCTCATAACTATGACGCTTCCTGCGTCCTTACCAAAGACGTCAGCGACAAACTGCTGAAGCTCAAGATCAACGGCAAGCTTTATGTTTTGACTTTGTGGCGCTTGATAACTCACCTGCTCGATCTCCTCATTTAGCGCATTTACCTTGATCTTTTTAAAACCCTGAATTCCTTGCAAGATCGGGTTGTAAAAGCGCTCTACTCCGCTTCTACCGATATAGTTTGTAAGCTTTGTCAAAGGGTCGTTTTCCATATCTTTTTGATTTGCCCTACCGACGTAGCCGATGATGTGAGAAGCTAGATCATTGTATGGATAGTGGCGCTTTGAAGCGGGTCTTATCTCTAAATTTTCACGCAAAGAAAGAGGTGCAAAAAATGGCAAAAATTTATCATAATCAACAAATTCGACCACGTTTATAAAGTCTTGGTTGTAGGCTGAGTCGTTTTTGATATATTCATTTTTAAGCTTGGTGACGTTTAGATCGCCAAATAGCGAGCCGATATAGGCTAGCTCATCGTCTAAAATTTTCACCTTTTTGTTTGCGCTAAGGTGTGGCTTTACATAGATAGAAAAGCCAAGACGATTGACCGCCATAGGCTTGTCGTGTGCATCAAAGATGATGCCTCTAACTGGCGGGATGTATATAGTTTTTATCGCATTTTGCTCGGCGATCTCGTTGTAATAAGTGTTTGAATTTACACTTAGGTGGTAAATCCGCCCCAAAAGCATGATCCAAAAAAGAGCAATCACGCCAAAAACGATACGCATCCTCATAGCACTTTATCCCGAAAAAGCACGACAGCAAGCACACTTTCAAGCGCTATAAAAAAGAGATACTCTGCGCTAAAAGTCAAATTTGGCTCGTTTAAGACGTAGGCAAAAAGATTATTTACAAGAAAGGTTAGCACATAGCCAGAGGCGACAAAGATGATGAGCAGGCAGTTTCGCCACTTCATCGTCGTATAGAGCCAGTCTAACACGAAGTTGTAAAATAGCAAAAATGCAATGATCGTTGAAAAGAGATAAAAGCCATGAATTTGCTCGGCAAAGACCAAGAAAACGAGCGAAAAATACCATGAGGGTTTAAACTCATCATACTGCTTTTGTTTTCTTGAATACTCCAAAATCATATATGTAAAAAAGATGCCAATAAGTGGTGGCAAGAAACCAAACTGCGTAGTTGCAATCTCGTAAGAGAGCAAAAAAATAGCCCACCAAAAGCCTTTAAAAATTTTAATATCTAAGCTGCTTATGGTTTGCATTTTACCTACCAAGAGCGTGGTTTATGATAGCTTCCCGTGCCTTGTCGATGCCGCTTTTGCTGAGTGTCGAGACCAAAATCCCACTTGGGTCAAATTTCATTATCGCACTCTTTTGGCTTTGATTTAGCTTGTCGCTTTTTGTGTATAAATTTAAGATTTTCTGATCAGCTCTTAAAAAGCTTTTTAGGTAAGAATCCACATTCACGTCGATGTCTAGGTCAAAGTGCCTAGCGTCTATTAGATGTATAAAAAGTCTGATGTCGCTTCTAAATTTCAAAAACTCATCTAAATTTTTACGCCACTCGTCGTGTTTTGACTTTGCAACTTTTGCGTAGCCAAAGCCTGGTAGATCTACCAAGATGAGTTTAAATTTCTCTTTTTGGCTCTCTTCCTTTTCCTCACAAAACTCAGCCTCAAAGAAATTTATAAGCTGCGTTTTGCCAGGAGTTGATGAGCTTTTGGCTAAATTTTTTTGATTAACAAGTGCGTTTATGAGACTACTTTTACCCACATTTGACCTGCCCAAAAAGACCACCTCGCTCGTTACAAAGCTCGGAGCCTCCTTGATACTTGGGCTTGAAGTGATAAATTTAGCGCTCAAGGCTCTTATCACTTGGTTTTATCCTCGATCTGAAAGATAAATTTAACTGGCTTTTTCTCGTCGCTATTTACGCTATATGTGCCATCTTTTTGATTGACCACTATCTTATCACCATAGACATTTTTATCGGTCTCTACCTCGTGCAAATAGCCGTTGCCAGTTACTGTGTATGTCTGCTTTGCAGGCTCGTATGTGAGCGTATCGCCCTTGCCTTCATAGTGCTTATCTTTCATGAAAATTTTAGCTCTAGCGTTGCCTGTGGCTACATATTTTACTGGCTGGCGCTTTTTATCAAAATGCACAACGACTTTGTTTGCCTTTAGCTCATCGTATGAGCCTTTTTTGATATTTACATTGCCTACGAATTCGCTGATCTGCTTGTTTTCATCAGCAAAAAAATCGTTTGAAGTGATCTCAACCTGCTCTGCATTTAAAAATGTAAAGCCCAAAATCATCGCTAAAATCGCTGCTTTTCTTCTACCCATGCCCTTAACCCTTTTATCTGCGTTTGTTTTTTACCAAGATCGTAGCTTCCGCTATCGCCTAGTGCTTTGTCGCCATTTCTAGTGATGGTGAAATTTGCTTCTGATCTTACTATTTTTGTCTTTGTGTTATATATAACTTCATCGCTTTTAAATTTCAAACTATCATTATTTTCATAGTTTGCATTTTTTTGAAAGGTTATCTCATCGTTTTGCGAGATAGCCTTGTCTGAGCTTAGAAAATGTCTTAAATTTCCCCTTAAAATTCTCGCTTTAAAGTCTAAAAATTCATCCCTGTCGCTATATCTGTTTAGCTCGTCACTCTCATAAACTCCGCTTATCTTGGTCGAGTTTATCTCATAATCAACCACGTCATTTACCTGCATATTTGATATCTTTGTATCAACCTTTAGCACGTTTGCTAGATATGGGTCTTGAGCCGCTAAAAATATCATCACAGCACTAAAAATAGCCACGACGAAGTAGAAAATTTTTACAACCAACGCTTAGACCACTCGTCGTATAAATTTTCTGATTTTATGATCATCTCGATCATCTCTCTAACAGCGCCATTGCCGCCTTTGTGCTTTAGCTTTGTCTTTACATCAAGCTCTTTAATGGCATCTTTTGGCTTAAAGCTCCATGCAACTGCGTCTAAAATTTTATAGTCGTTATAGTCATCGCCAATGGCCGCTGCATTTTTAAAGCTAAGCCCTTCAAATTTTAGTATCTCGCTTGCTACCTCAAATTTATCTCCAACGCCTTGATAGACGTGATTTATCTTTAGATCCTCAGCTCTTCGCTCAACGATAGCTGACTTTCTACCAGTGATGATAGCCACTTTCTTACTAAGCTTTAGCCAGCTCTCTATCGCGTAGCCATCTTTTACATCAAAAAATTTAAGCTCTTCGCCATTTGCATTATAGATGATCTTGCCATCAGTTAGGCACCCATCAACATCTAAAAAAATAATCTCTATCATAAAACGCCTTTTGTGCTTGGAGTGCCGATCCTTGCATTTTTAGCAAGCGCTCTGCGGAGTGCTACGGCAAATGATTTAAACGTTGCTTCAATGATGTGGTGAGTATTTTTGCCACGAATTTGATTTAGATGAAGAGTGATAGCTGAATTTATAGCAACTGCTCTAAAAAACTCTTCTACAAGCTCAGTGTCAAACTCGCCAACCTTGGCATTTTCATTAAAATTTTCATATACAAGGTAAGCTCTGTTGCTAAGATCTAGCGAGCAAAAAACAGCCGCCTCATCCATAACGACGCTCGCCTCGCCAAACCTCTCAACACCGCTTAATGGATACAAAGCTTCTTTTAAAAGCTGCCCCAAAACTATGCCAACATCCTCGACACTGTGGTGAAAATCCACATGCGTGTCGCCCTTGCATGAAATTTCAAGATCAAGCAAAGAGTGCTTTGTAAAAGCTTCAAGCATGTGGTCCAAAAAGCCAATGCCTGTGCTTATCTTTGCAACCCCAGAGCCGTAAATTTTGAGCTTCATTGAGATTTGCGTCTCTTTTGTGTTTCTAGTTAGTTCTAAAATTTCCTCTCTCACGCCCTAACCTCTTACTATAAATGCGCCTTGAAATTTGCCGCTTCTTGCGTAATCTCTAGCCTCGTCCTCGCTTCTAAAGCCATTTAAAAATACCCTATAAATGGTTGAGCCATCTATCGTAAATGTCTTAACGACTGATCTATAACCATCTATGCTTTTATGCTCTCTTTGGTATCTGTTTGCGCCTTCAAGGTTTTTAAACGAGCCAATTTGTACCATAAAATCTCCACCCACAACGCGTTGCTCTGATGAGATCACGATGCCGCCAACTGGGGCCGTTGGAGAGACTGGATTTGGCACTTTTATGCCAGTGCTTGTTGGTTTTGTTGGTTGCGCGCTAGCGGTTGTAACGGCATTGATGTCTTCATTAAAGCCGATAACCTCCATACTAACTGGAGCTGTGCCGGTGCCGATGACATCAAGCTTCATCGCAGCTGCTTTTGAGAGGTCAAGCACCCTGTCAGCCACAAAAGGTCCTCTGTCATTTACACGCACGATGACACTTTTTTGATTTCTTAAATTTGTTACTTTAAGTATTGTATTCATCGGCAAAGTCTTATGCGCCGCAGTCATATTGTACATATTATAAACTTCGCCATTTGAGGTCGTTTTGCCGTGAAAATTTGGACCATACCAACTTGCCGTTCCGCTGGCTTTATCGCCGACACTTACGACGGTCGGATAGTATGTTTTGCCGTTTATCGTGTATGGTCTCATTGTTGCTTTTTGAACTGAGGCGGAGTTGTTGCCTCTTACGTTAGTTGGGCCACTTGGAGTAAATGGAGCCCCGCTCCAAGAACAACCAGTGATTAGAAGTGTAAAACTTAGTCCTAAGTAGAAATTTAGGCTCTTACGGTATGACAATATTTGCTCCGACATTTAAATTTGAACTAGCCAAAGAATTTGCATCTTTTATATCTTTTTCGCTTACATTAAATTTCTTTGATAAAGATGCGATTGTATCGCCTGTTTGAACTACGTAGTTGTGAGATTTATTTTGAGTAGAAAAAGGGATTATTAGTTTTTGATTATAGCTTACTGCGTTTGTGCTAAGCTCGTTGTAGTCCTTGATCGCTCTGTGGCTAACGCCAGTTTTTTTAGAGATAGAAAGTAGCGTCTCACCCTTTTTAACTGTGTAGGCATAGAAGTTGTTTTTGCCATTAAATGGTTTGAAATTTTCAGAGAAAAGCTGCTTTTTATTTTCAGGGATATAAACGTAATAATCTTTTAAAGTTGGAGGTGTAAATACAAATTTTAAATGTGGGTTATTGCTTTTCATCTTTTTTGTGCTAAGACCGATGCTGTCGCCTATCTGAGCTAAATTTGTACCGCCTGGCACTTTTACTTTCGTAAGTCTTAATCCGCCATTTATGTTTAGTAAAGACGACTCTTTAGATATCAAAAAGTCCGCATCTTTTGCTATATATGCCGCTCTTAAAATTTTAATGATGAAATTTCTAGTTTCAGGTGGAAGATACTTCTTTTCTGAATCAATCAGGGTTACTAAATCATCTGTGCCGGCTTTTTGTATTGCTCTTCTAAGCGTTCCATCACCACAATTATAAGCTAATGCTGCAAGATACCACTTGCCAAATTGATTTTTAAGTGATCTTAGATAGTTTGTAGCTGCGACAGTTGATTCAACCGGATCTTTTCTCTCGTCGGTGTATTGCCCTACTTTTAGGCCATGAATTTTTGCCGTTTGCTCCATAAACTGCCACATACCAGTAGCTTTAGCGTTTGAGACAGTGTGATTTGAAAAGCCTGACTCTATCATCGCTAGATAGAAAAACGACTCAGGCACACCTGACTTTTTGATCTGCTCTTTAATCATTGGTATATACATATAGCCATTTTTCAAGGCATCTGTAAATGTTCTTACCTGTGAGTTTTGTATGCCTTGTCTCATCTTTGCATAGTGAGAAGTTTTCATAAAGCTAGCATCGATGTCTAGCTCCTTTAAAATTTTAACCTGAGTGTCGTAAGAGCTCTTCTCAGGGGCGTTTGCTAGTAGCAAGGTGCTACATGCAAATAATAAAAATATCTTAAGCATTGCTTTCATTTCTATCCTTTTTCGTGTCAAAGCTTAATGATGCTAGCATCTTAAGCAAGCACAATGCCCAAAATTTAGGCAAAGCACTTAAATAACCTTTTGGCATTATCTGAAGTCATTTTACAAACTACTTCAAATTCAAGGTTTAAAATTTCAGCTATCTTTTTAGCAACAAATGTCGTAAACGCCGGCTCATTTCTCTTACCACGATTTGGTTCTGGCGTGAGATAAGGGGCGTCAGTCTCTATCAATACCCTATCAAAAGGAATTTTTGGCAGAATTTCAACTAAATTCTTAGCGTTTTTAAATGTCAAAACGCCACCTATGCCAAAGTAAAAATTCCCAAATTTGCAAAGCTCCAAAAGAAGTGGCGAGGCATTATAACAATGCAAAACTGCCCCAGCTTCAAGCTTTGGCGCATACTCTTTTAAGATGTTAAAAGAGTCCTCATTAGCCTCTCTGATATGGAGGATAACGGGTTTTTTTAACTCAACTGCCAAATCAAGTTGAGCTAGAAAAACACGTTTTTGATCTTGCTTTTCTCTTATCTTTTCTTCTTCATCTTTTGGCAAGCGGTAGTAGTCAAGCCCACATTCACCGATAGCCACGCACTTTTTATCTTTGGCAAATTCTCTTAAAGTCTCTATATTAAAATTCTCTTTATCATAAGGATGAACTCCAACGGCAAAGAAAATATCATTTTTTTCGTGCGCTATTTTAGCCGCTTTTGGTAAATCATTAATATCAGCTCCAGGGATAATAAAGCCTTTTAGCCCTAAATTTCTGGCTTCAGATAAAATTTGCTCTAGGTCAAAATCATAAACTTTGCTATCCAAATGACAATGCGTATCTATAATCATAAAGCTATTTCTACCCTATTTCTACCATTTTCTTTAGCGACATAAAGCGCTGAGTCGCAAGCTTCAAGCATATCATCTATCTCGCAGTGACCTTTCCCAAAAGAAACCCCGATAGAAACGGTCACTTTTATGGTTTTGTCTTTTATGATCACCTCATTTTCAGCCACTTTTGCTCTTAAATTTACAAAAAATTTAATTGCCTCCTCTTTTGCTATCTTTTTAAGAACGACACAAAACTCCTCACCACCAAACCTAGCGACTACATCTCTTCCTTTTGTATTGTCAATTAGTATCTTTGCGAGTGATTTTAGTATCTTGTCGCCACCATCATGTCCGTATGTGTCATTTATCTTTTTAAGGTGATCTATATCAAGCATAGCAAACGCATAAGGCTCATCAAGCTCTTCAGCTGCTTGGACGTACTCTTCTATATCTTGGTAGAAATATCTTCTATTGTAAGCGCCAGTTAAAAAGTCGCGGTTGGCAAAATTTGCTATCTTATTTATATTTTCCATCGCCTCAATGGTATTATTTACACGGCAAATGAGCTCTTCTTTTGAAAATGGCTTTGCTATAAAGTCGCTAGCTCCATTTTTTAAAAATATCGAAGCATCAGTCTTTTCGCTAGGCGAGGTCATCACGATCACGCCAAGGTGGTTTTTATCTTTCTCTTTTCTAACCTCTTTTAAGACCTCTAAACCATCTTTAACAGGCATTCTATAGTCAGTTATGATTAAATTTATATCAGGATTATCAGCAAAATAGCTCATCGCCTCTTCGCCGTGAGCCGCTGCTAAAACCTTGAACTGAAGGCTAGTTAAGATTTTTTTTATCATATTTCTAAAAGGCAGTGAGTCCTCAACGACTAGAACTTTGTATTGTCTATTTTTGCTTAGTCTGTTTATCATTTGAAAGATATAGTTGATATCATCCATGTTGCCCTTATAGACGTAATCAACTATGTCTTTGTTTATAAAAAATTCTTTCGTCTTATCATCGATGCTACCAGTTAAAACGATAGCACAGAGCCCTTGAGCAAGGACATAATCAACGATCTCGCCATTTGGTGCATCAGGTAAATTTAGATCCAAGATAGTCATAAAATAATCTTTGCCGTGCTCGCTAATTAGCATTTGGGCTTCGGCAAAATCATAAGCAACGTCGATCGCCATATCCTCAATGCTCTTTTCCATCTGCATGACGATTAGCTTCGCAAGTGCCTTATTATCATCAACTACTAGAATTCTTTCCATATTATTCCTGCGATTTTTTATTAAACTAGCTCGGATTTTAACAAATAAACCTAATCACAAAGCTTAAATTTAAAACTTAAATTTCAAGCTATTTTAAAAGTCCTTTGGCGAAATTTATCGCCTCTTCGCTGATATGCTCGCCGCTTATCATACGCGCAAGCTCATTTACACGCTCCTCTTTGTCAAGCTCTCTTACGACTGAGCTCGCGCCGTGACGCTCTACTAAAAAGTGCGAATTTGCTTTTGAGCTAAGCTGAGGCTGGTGCGAAATGGCAAAAATTTGATAGAAATTTGCAAGCTTAAGCAAGACATTTGCGATACTCATCGCCTCTTTTCCACTTAAATTTGCATCTATTTCGTCTAAAATGATGACATCACCGCCAGTTTTTGTGATCTCACTAGAGGCAGCTATAAAAGCCAGCCTTAAGCGGTTTAGCTCGCCTGAGCTTAAATTTTTAAGCGAGGTCTCGTTTAAATTTAGACAAATTTCATCAGCGCCTAAGATATCAAGCTTTTTAGCCTCAATACTCAGCGTGATATCTGGCATATAAAGCTCTTTTAGGTATAAATTTATCATCGCCTCAAGCTCTTTTAAATTTACGCTCCTTGCCTTGCTTAAAGTGCTGGCTAGCTCATTTGCCTTTTTGCTTAAAGTTTCAAATTTCTTCTCTAGCTCGCTCTTTTCAAAGCTTAAATTTTCATATCTGGCAAGCTCTTTTTCCTTTTTAGCAAGCGCTTCTAACGCCTCCTCCTCGCTGCCGTAGCGCCTGATGATGGCATTAAGAGCTTCTATCCTATCAAGCACGCTCTCTACGTCGATATCGTCAAGCTCCTCCATATTTAGGCTATCTCTTGCGACCCTTAGCTCATTCATCGCATCTTCAAAAAAGCCGTTGTCAAGGTCGCTGATACTTAGCGCCTCATTTACGCTGTGCTCTAGCTCAAATATCCGCTCAGCCCTAGCCCACGCTTCATTTATCTTGTCTTTTTTACTAAGCCTTTTTTTAGTCTCCATAAGCTCTTCAAACTCGCCTTTTTTAGGCCCGACACTTCTTATCTTCTCGATCTCAAAGCTAGCAAGCTCCTTTAGCTCCTCGACCTTTTTCTCTTCCTCTTTTATAGTGGCTAGCTCTTTTGAAATTTTAGAAAATTCTAAAAACGC
This sequence comes from Campylobacter concisus, assembly GCF_002913545.1. Taxonomy (GTDB): domain Bacteria; phylum Campylobacterota; class Campylobacteria; order Campylobacterales; family Campylobacteraceae; genus Campylobacter_A; species Campylobacter_A concisus_AV. The sequence continues at coordinate 53,116 of NZ_PPBR01000124.1, forward strand.
CTCTTCAAATTCCTGCTTTATCTCTTTAAATTTCTCATTTTTTGAAATTTCAAGCCTATCAAGCAAATTTAGAAATTTCTCGTTTTCAAATTCATTTGCCTCTTTTGCCGAGAGATATTTGATGTGCTCGCGCGCCACTTGGGCTAAATTTTTCTTTGAGATGGCTTGTTGGTTTATAAAATATCTCGTGCTCTTGTCTTTTAAAAGCTTGAAAATATTGACCTCTTCGTTTTCTATGCCAAACTCATCAAGCTCAAATTTATGCTCCACGTCAGCTTCTATCAGCCTTGCCTCGCTATCTTTTAGCCCAAAAACAGCCATTATCGCGCCCATCAGCACCGACTTGCCAGCGCCACTAACGCCCGTAAATACGCTAAGACCCTCTTTGAAATTTAGCTCGACATTTTTAAAATTTAGATAATCCTTAATCAAAATTCGATCAATCATTATAACCCCAGTGAAGTTTCTCTTTTAAAATTTGAAAATAATCCCTACCGATATGGCGTATCAGCCTCGCTTTTTTCTCGCTCAGACTCATGCTAACGGCTGAAATTTTACTCATATCAAAGCGGTCTTGTCCGTCTATGACTAAAATGGCGTCGCTATTTGTTCTAAATTTAACCGTGTGGTTTTTCGTAAGCACGACTGGACGCTGCGTGAGCGAGTGCGAGCAGATGGGAGTTAGCGCAAAGACCTCGCTTAGTGGATATATGATAGGACCATTTGCACTCATATTATATGCCGTAGTTCCTGCAGGTGTCGCCACTATGACGCCGTCTCCAAAATATGAGTTAAAATACTTTTCATTTAAAAGTGCCTCGATATGCGTCATCGAGCCACCATTTTTACTAACGATGACTGCGTCGTTAAATGCTATCTTTTGATCACATTTGCCATCATTTTTATGAAGCGTAACATCAAGCATAAAAGGCGTCTCTACCTCAAATTTATCATCAAAAAAGTCTTTAAAAAACTTCTCACTCTCATTTATCGTTATATCTGTCAAAAAGCCGAGCTTGCCAGCGTGTATGCCAAGGATTAGTGGCGAGATGTGAGCTAGCTTTCTGCAAGTTGAGATGATCGTGCCATCTCCACCAAGTGTGATAAGAAATTCGCACTCTTTGGCTAGTTTTATCAGCTCAAAGCCACTTTTTTCTACCTGCTTTGCGCAGTTTTTTTCAAGCAAAATTTCTGCGTTATACTTTTTTAAAATTTTTTCTAGCTTTGCTAAATCCTGCTTAAATAATGGATAATCTTTCGCGATAAGTCCCACTTTTTTGGCGTTTGTGGTATTAAATTTTTGTTCATTTTTCATAGAAATGATTGTAACATATTTTATTTTAACAAAGCTTTTCAAAAGAAAAAAGCGATTATAATTGCCTAAAAAACATTGCAAAGGAGCATTTTATGCGAAGTCATTATTGCACCGATCTTAGTAAAGCTGATATCGGCAAAGAAGTAATACTTTGTGGCTGGGCAAACACATATAGAGACCACGGCGGCGTTGTTTTCATCGACTTAAGAGACGTTAGCGGGCTTATACAATTAGTTTGTGACCCTGCTGACAGCAAAGAAGCACACGACGTGGCTGCAAAAGTAAGAGATGAATATGTCTTAAAAGCAAAAGGAAAAGTAAGAGCTAGAGGCGAAGGACTAACCAATCCAAAGCTAAAAACTGGCGAGATAGAGGTGATAGTAAGCGAGCTAATCATCGAAAATCCAAGCGAGCCACTACCATTTATGATAGGCGATGAGAGCGTAAATGAGGACATCAGGCTAAAATACCGCTTTTTAGACCTTAGAAGCGAGCGCTTGCAAAATATCTTTAAAATTCGTTCTCGTGCTGCGATCGCAGCTAGAAATAGCCTAGATAAAATGGGCTTTATCGAGTTTGAAACTCCAGTTTTAACACGCGCAACTCCAGAAGGTGCGAGAGACTACCTAGTGCCAAGCCGCGTATATCCAGGTCAATTTTATGCGCTTCCGCAAAGCCCACAGCTATTTAAACAACTTTTAATGTGTTCTGGCTTTGATAAGTATTTTCAGATAGCAAAATGCTTCCGCGACGAGGACTTAAGGGCTGATCGCCAACCAGAATTTACTCAAATAGATATCGAAATGAGCTTTGTCGAGCAAGAAGATATCATAAATATGGCTGAAACGATGCTAAAAGATATCTTTAAAGCCTGCGGACACGATATCAAAACGCCATTTAGACGCATGAGCTACAAAGAGGCGACTGAGACTTACGGCTCAGACAAGCCTGATCTTAGATATGATCTAAAAATGATCGATGTGATCGATATTTTCGAGCGCTCAAGCAATGAAATTTTTAGCTCTATCGCAAAAGATAAGAAGAAAAACCGCATAAAAGCGCTAAAAGTGCCAAATGGCGATAATATCTTTAGTAAGCGCGAGATGAATAGATTTGAGGAATTTGTACGTAAATTTGGCGCGCAAGGCCTTGGCTACTTCCAGATGAAAGAAGATGGTTTAAAAGGTCCGCTTTGCAAATTTTTCGAGCAAAGCGATCTTGACGAGATAGTCTCAAGATGTGAGCTAAAGGTTGGCGATGTCGTATTCTTTGGTGCTGGCAAGAAAAAAATCGTGCTTGATTATATGGGACGATTTAGAATTTTCTTAGCTGAGCAAATGGGCATCATCGATCAAGATAGACTTGAGTTTTTATGGGTGCTTGACTTCCCAATGTTTGAGCAAAATGACGATGGCAGCTACTCTGCGATGCACCACCCATTTACAATGCCAAAAAATATAGACGAGCCTGATCTTGAAGATATCCTCTCTATCGCTCACGACGTCGTCTTAAACGGCTTTGAGCTTGGCGGCGGAAGTATAAGAATTCACAAAAACGACATCCAACAAAAAGTCTTTAAGCTTCTTGGCATAGATGAAGCCGAGCAGCGTGAGAAATTTGGCTTCTTGCTTGATGCCTTGACATTTGGTGCGCCTCCACACGGTGGTATCGCGATCGGCTTTGACAGACTAAATATGCTTGTGAATAAAGCAAGCTCGATCCGCGACGTCATAGCCTTCCCTAAAACACAGCGCGCTCAGTGCCCACTCACAAAGGCACCAAGCTACGCTAGCAACGAACAGCTTAGGGAGCTAGGACTAAGGATAAGAGAAAAAGAGCAAAAGAATTAAAATTTTTGCAATAAATTTAGACTTTTAGGTGTCTAAATTTGAGTTATTTTAAAAATTTAAATTTTTGAGATGATTTTGGATGTTGTGCAGAAAATTTCATCCCAAAGCTAGACATATAGTCTGCTGCTGGGTGAAATTTTCAAACTCATTCAAAGGCGCTCAAAAAATATAAAAAAGGGAAAAAATGAAGAATTTATTTTTAATCATCGGCGCTCCAGGCAGCGGCAAAACAACAGACGCATCTATCATTGCACAGCATGATGAGAAATTTGCACACTTTTCAACTGGCGATCTTTTAAGAGCTGAAGTCGCAAGTGGTAGCGAGCTTGGCAAACTAATAGACGGCTTTATCTCAAAAGGAAATTTGGTCCCACTTGACGTTGTCGTAAATGCTATCGTCTCAGCCATCAAAAGCTCAAATAAATCAAACATCATAATCGACGGCTACCCAAGAAGCGTTGAGCAAATGACCGAGCTTGACAAAGTCTTAAGCGAGCAAGATGAAATTTCTCTAAAAGGCGTCATCGAAGTGGATGTCAGCGAAGATGTGGCAAGAGCTAGAGTGCTTGGCCGTGCAAGAGGCGCTGACGATAACAACGAAGTCTTTAACAACCGCATGAAAGTCTATCTTGATCCGATCAAACCTATCCGCAAATTTTACAGCGAAAAAGAGCTACTTCACGTGGTAAATGGCGAGCGTGGCATCGACGAGATCGTAGCTGACATCAAAAATTTACTAGCTAAACTTATATAATTCACAGACCTTGCATCAAAAGGTGCAAGGTCTTAAAACTTACCATTTATTAACACCAAAAATGTAATATCCTTTAAATTTAACAACCAACCAAAAAAGGATAAAAATGAAAAAAATCTTCATCGCTTCACTGGCTGTTAGCATCGCAATGGCTGGAGGCTTTGTCTCAAATCACAAAAGCGAAAATGTTATAAGCGTAAAAGAGGCTTTAAAACTAAATGACGATGCCAAAGTCGTGCTTGAGGGCAAGATAAAGTCACAAATAAAATCAGACAAATATGAATTTATTGATAAAAATGGCGACACTATCATTGTTGAGATTAACAATAACAAGTGGGGCAATGTAACATCTAACGAAGATACGCCTTTAAGGATAAGAGGAGAGGTGGATAAAGAGCTTACAAAAACGAAGATCGACGTAGATAGCGTAGAGGTTGTAAAGTAGTTAAATTTACGAGTATTTAATGCAAAAAATACTAAAATCACGAAAATTTCTAATAAAAAGGACAAATATATGAACGTTTCAAAGATCAAATTTGGCTCAAACCCAGACAAAATCAATGCCGTAATCGAAATACCTTATGGCTCAAATATCAAATACGAGATCGACAAAGATAGCGGTGCAGTCGTAGTTGATCGCGTGCTTTACTCAGCAATGTTCTACCCAGCAAACTACGGCTTTGTGCCAAACACACTTGCAGCTGACGGCGATCCGGCTGATATTTTGGTGCTAAACGAGTATCCACTCCAAGCTGGTAGCGTCATCCCTTGCCGTTTGATAGGCGTTTTGGTGATGGAAGATGAAGCAGGTATGGATGAGAAGCTTTTGGCTGTGCCAGTTACAAAGATCGATCCAAGATATGAGGCGATAAAAAGCTACGAAGATTTGCCAACTGCGACACTAAATAAGATCAAAAATTTCTTTGAAACTTATAAAATTCTTGAGCCAAACAAATGGGTAAAGGTGAAAGAATTTAAAGACGCAAACGCTGCAAAAGAGATTTTAGACGCTGCGATAAAAAATTATAAATAATTTATAAGCCCTATTTTAGGGCTTTTTCTTTTTAAATTTGTTCGTTTTTATACGCCATATTAAAAAGGCTATTTTTATATTTAGATAAGCTTTTTCTTGTATAATACGATTTTCTTTCAACTGTGGGTTCATAGCTCAGTTGGTTAGAGCATCCGGCTCATAACCGGATGGTCCCAGGTTCGAGTCCTGGTGAACCCACCACCTACTTTCAAGTTTTAAATTTCACTATTTTTCATTAGATTTCAAAATTACCAATTTTTACCAATGTCAAAGTGAAATTTAAATCCACTTTGACATAAATTTAAAATTTATACTCGATCTTCAAACCACCACTTATGCCGTAGTTTTTATCATTATCAAGCATCCCGCTTAGCTGAGAAGAGAGAACTAAATTTTCGCTAAGTTTGGTGTCTGAGTTTAAAGTAAGCTTATAGCTTAGCTTATTGTTATCAAGCTTGTAATCAACATATTCATTTGAATTATTAAGCGAAACATAAGACTTATCTTCTGAGTTATATACACTTTGCTTTACTAAAAATTGCACGCTAAAGGCGTTTTTATCGCTATTTAAAGCGTATTCTACTCCCGCTGCTACAGCCACATTAAAGTCATTTATGCTCTTTTGATCATATCTGTCATTTTTAAATCCATCAATGCTATTAGCGCCAAGCTCCAATGCAAGTAGTGGCTTTATGCTTTGCTCAAACTCGCCACTTTTAGAGAGTGAAATTTTATATTTATAGTAGTTGCTTGAGAGGATGCCCCTGCCTTTTACGCTAGCTTTTTGCGCCTCATCTAGGCTGCGTTTTGAGTTTATAAAGGCAAAATTTAAGTTACTTTGTATCTCGTGAGCTCCTCTTTCAAAAAGCCCATACGCACCAAAACTATAAATTTTAGCATCATCTTTTAATACATTTGAGCTAAATTTAGCCTTGCTTACTCCAGCGCTCACGCCTAAGATAAACTCGTCATAACCTCTGTCATAGCCGATATTTGTACCATAAAATTTAAGATCCCCATCGCTTTGTCTATCCTTAAAATAAGCACCATTTACATTTGCCCAGAAGTTGTTTCTCTCCCTGCTAGCTTCTGCTGCTTCATAAGCCATCTTCGCGCTTGGCATGATGTCGCTTTCAAGTCCAGCTAGCTTAAACTGCGAGATATCAGCCTTTGCCCTTAGCCGCGTGATCACGAACAACCTAGAGTTCATCAGCTCATTGCTGTTTTGCAAGGCTTTCATGCTCATTTTGAGCGAAGAAGTAGAAATTTCTTTCATATCTTTGTCGGCTTTTTGGGCTAGTTTTCTTAGCGCCTCGTCGTCACCGCTTGAGATTGCTTGCACAAATTCAGGCGTGCCTTTTAGCATACTTAGGATTTTATTTTCTCTTTGGCTAAATTTAGAAACCCTCTCTTGCACTACATTGGACGAAACGGCTGGATTTTCTCCTTTTTTGTCGCTTAGCTTCATCACGATCTTGCCGTCACTTATGGCGTAGGTCATAAACAAATCCCCAAGTTTTTGTTCGTTGTTAAAGATAGCGCCCTCATTTATGATATTTTGCGCGCTTACTAAAGTATATGTTTTATCAAGCGCCATGCCACCTTTAAGTGCTGCAGTAAAATCAACATCAAATTTCATCCCAGCGCCAAGAGTTAGGACCTTTTTAAAGTCAAGTATCGGCTCATTTTCACTGCCAAAACTCTTTATCTTTAGGCTCTTTTTTATGAGGCTATCAGGCTCAAAGCCAAGCTTTTGCGCACCACCAACCTCTAAATTTTCTACCTCAAATTTACCATCCCCTGAGAGCACATCTTTAGCTAAAGGCGTATCTTTGCCATTTATTACTAGCTCTTTTAGCTTAGTTGCGCCTCCTACTCTTAGCAGACTATCGCTATCCATAACGATTTTATTGTCAAATTTAACGTCTTTAACAAGTAAATTTTTACTCTCAATATACTGGCGATACTTTAAGCCATCATCATAAGTATTTGAGCCATCAAATTTATCTATATAGTGTGTTAGCTCGCCACTTAAATTTATGACCGAGTTTTTAGCTGAGATGTCGCCATTTAGCTTAGCATCTTTACCTATGGTAAGCTCTGATGATTTAAGCTTTATGCCATCTTTTGCACTAAATTTTCTCTCGTCCCAGTCAGGCTGAGAGAGTGTGGATGGGCGAGTTAGATCCATATAGGCTGGCTCGCTTAGACCAGCTGCGGCTATCTTGCTCTTTGCTAGGGGAGTTAAAACGCTAGCATCACCAATGGCGTGCGTCTTTGGATGTCCTTGGAGTGTAACTTTGGCGTTTTCTAGGCTCAAAGCACCATCAATGTCAAATCCTCCGTCAAAAACAAGCTCCTTGCCCTGCCCGCTATGTTTTAGCTCTATATTTTTATCGATGCTTGCGTGAAATATCGTATCTTTGCCACTCTCGCCGTTTATAGCAAGCGTTGCTCTTTGTGAGTTTTCATTTGTTATCTTTGCGTCGCTTGAGTTGGATGATATGTTGTTAAAAGTCTGATTAAAGCCATTTAGTTCAAGCGCTCCGCCACCATTGCCAAAGAAAATTTTATCATTTAAATTTTCATTCACGCCAAGCCTTAAGAGCCCTCTGCCACTTGTTAGATAAATTTTATCAAAGGCATTTAAAGCTCTTAGCTCAACCACACCCTCGCCTAGCCTTAGTGGTTTGTTGCCACTTGAGCTTACTATCAAGCTGCCTTTGCCTAGCTTATGCACGCTTATGTCTGAAGTGACGTTTAAATTTAAACTAGCACCACCAGCTATGTCAAAACCTGCAAATTTTGCTATCTTGCTACCATTTGTGCTATTTAGCGTAAGATCTCCGCTATTTACGACGATACCGCCATGTCCTAAGTCTAGATTAGAGTTTAGCGTGATGTTTGAGCCATTTGCGCTGCTAAATATATTATCTTTATTTTGCACTAGCGCGCTGCCTAGGACATTTACGCCACTTACTAAATTTTCATACTCTTTTTTATAGTCATTAAAATCTCTTGCAGTAACGATAGAAGCGTAGTTTTTATTATCCTCAACTCCGGTTAAAACACCTACTAAGACCCATTTTTGAGCTACCGTGTCATAGACAAAAAACCCAGAGCCACTATCTCCTGGCAAAAGTCTATTTCTAAAGCCTCTGTTTGAAGTCATAAATAGATAAACCCCGGGTTTGCTTACACTTGAGTAATGGCTCTTATAAACCGCCGAGTACGCCACTCCTATCTCATTTACGCTTGCACCAAGTGCGTTATTTACTATATTTTGGTTCTCAAACTCAGTAGCGCTCATCACCTCAGCAAAGCCATCTGAATCGCTCTTTGGCTTTTCAAGAGCAAGTGAGCCAGTGCCAGCCTCGTATGCAAGGATGTTCTCGCCACTAGCTCCGCCGCTATTTTTTATATCTCTAAAACGATCTTCTATCTTGTTTGCATTAGCCTCATCTTTTGCTTGATCTTGGCTAGAGATCTCCAAATTTGGCACATCCAAAGGATCGATCTGCCCTTCGACTATGTATTTTGAAGTGCGAAGATACGTTGTGTCTGCACTATAAAGCTTTTGCGTAGAATTTGTTGCGTATTCATAAAGTGTGTTGCCAAACCAGCCTCTGTTTTCATTAAAATTTGTAGCAGCTGAGGCAAGGAGTGTGTGATTTGCTGTAACTACAAAATTTCGTCCAAGAGCGGTGAAGTTGCCTTTATTGTTTCTTGCGTTGTTGTTTGGGATCTTATTAAACGTAAATTTAGTGCCGTTTCTTTGCGTAAATTCTAGTGGTGCGTCTGTGGCTTTAAAGATGCCTTTATTTTGCGCAAGATCAAGGTAATCTCTATAAAAATTTGTCCCTATATCCATGACCTGAGCGTCTAAGCAGCTACATAAAATGCTAGATAAAACAAGAGAAATGCTAAGATTATTTTTCAAGATAAACCTCCATTTTTAAGATAAATTCCATTTAAATCGCAAAAGGCATTATATACCTTTTTAAACCTTTTGATGACTAAATTCTTAATTATTTTTTGAACTATAAATTTACTTTAGCAAATTTATCCCTGCATCTTTTAAATTTATCTCGATTTTTAAGCTAGCATTTGGCTATAATCACTCAAATTTAGATTGCGGTCGCAATTTACATTTGCATAAATTTACCTTCAACTACCATTTTTGCAAATTTCAAAAGTCAAATTTCACAAGTTTCGCGTGCCGAAAATATCAAATTTACATTTCTAAATCCCAAAAGGAGATTTCGTGGAATTAAAACAAACCGGTATATCACGCCGTGGCTTTTTAAAAGGTGCTTTAGCCACAGCGGCTATTGCCACGCCACAAACGATGCTGGCTGGCTTTACGCCATTTAAGTCTGACTCGCTTCAGGTTTGGTCGTGTGGAGGCTTGTCTGAAGCTTTTAACGAGCTAAACGCCATTTACGAGTCAAGAACAGGGCACAACATCCAATACACCGGCGCCTTTGCTGGCGCTCTTGGCAAGTCGCTTTTAGCACTTCAAAGCACGACCGAGCTCTTTGGAGCAAGGGTTTTAGAGCTTTCTAAAAAACTTCGCAAAGCTGGTCTTAGCCTCCACTTTAGACCACTATGCTTTACTGACTACGTCCTAGTCGTGCCAAAAGGCAATCCTGCAGGCATTCGCGACTTAAAAGACCTTGCAGAGCCAGGAGTTAGAGTGATGCTGCCTCTTAGATCATCGCCCCCTGGCAGTGGCCCAGTCAAAGGGATCTTAAAAAACTCAAACCTCACTGATGCGGTGATGAAAAACATGGTCGCAAATGGATCATGCGTCATAAATATGATGTGCGAGCTAGTTGATGGCAAGGGCGATGCTTCGATCATCGAAAAACGCCTAACAAAGCACGATAGGTTCAAAGACAAGATCGAGTACATGCCCATAGACGAAAAGCTCATCCCACCTGGACCGCTCACTTTTACGCTAAATATAATGAAATATGTAAAAGATGAAAGGCTAGCAAATGACTTTGCAGACTTTGTTTGCGGCACTGAGGGTCAAGAAATTTTTGAAAAACATGGCTTTACCTCCATTTATTCAGCGCGTGGGCTAGAGCTTATAGAAAGGTTTGGTGTAAAAGATGTGTAGTAGCTGTAATAGCGCATGCTCTAATAGCAGTGCATGCGGTAATGTAAATTTAAAAAAGAAAAGCAAAAACTCTCCCACAACAAAGATAAGACGCCTAGTGCAGCTCATCTTTATAGCAGGCATCGGTCAGTGGGCGTATTACGGCATTTTTAGATGCCCTTTTGCAGTGCCTTTTGTAAATTGCCAAAACTGCCCTATCATCACCTGTTGGGGGCGGATCACGTCGCTGTTTTTTGGATTTTGGCTATTTATCCCAGCGCTTGTCATCCTCTTTGGCAGGGCATTTTGTAGCTGGGTCTGTCCAGCAGGCTTTGTCAATCAAATGCTTGGTAAATTTGCCTTTTTCAAGCTAAAAATCCGCAGCAAAAAGCTAATAATCGCTCAAATAGGCATGCTAATTGCCATAGCAATCAGCCTTTGGGTCTATTTCGTCTGGGGCAATCCACGCATGATGATACCTATAAGAACGAGCGACGAGTACCTAACCGCCGTTACTTTGTCACTTCGCTTTGGCGAATGGGAGTGGGTCACTCGCACGGTGATCATCATCTCAGTCATGTTAGCCTCGCTAATCGTAGCTAATCTTTGGTGCCGCTTCGTCTGTCCATCAGGTGGCGTGCTTGAAATTTTGCGTAAATTTTCGATCTTTCGCGTCTATAAAACAAGCGCTTGTGACGACTGCGACGCATGCTTGCGCAAGTGCGAGATGGGGACAAGACCTGATGAGATAAACTGCACAAACTGCGGAGACTGCCTAAATGTCTGCCATGCAAATGCCATTAAATTTGGAAGGAAAAAGAGCTAATGATCTTTCGCACTAAGGCTGATTTAGACAATCACCCATGCTTTAACAAAAAGGCCTCCACTAGCTACGGACGCGTGCATCTGCCAGTAGCACCTCACTGCAACATCCAGTGCAACTTCTGCAACCGCATATATGACTGCGCTAATGAAAATCGCCCTGGCGTAACGGCAAAGGTGCAAACACCAGATGAATCGGTGAAATTTCTAGAAAAGCTCTTTAAATTTAGACAAGACATCTCAGTCATCGGTATCGCTGGACCTGGCGATCCGATGTGCGACGCTGACAAGACGCTAGCGACCTTTGAAAAGTGCAAGTCCCACTTCCCAAACGCCCTGCTCTGCCTCTCGACTAATGGCTTAGCACTGCCTGAGCACGTTGATGAGATCGTGCGCCTTGGCGTGAGCCACGTGACAGTAACTGTTAATGCCGTGACGCCAGATATTGGCTCGAAGGTCTATTCGTGGGTGAGGTATGAGGGTAAAAACTACTACGGCGAGGAGGCTGCTAGGATACTGCTAGCACGCCAGGACGAGGGCATCCGCAAGCTAAAAGAGGCTGGCATGCTAGTAAAGATAAACACCGTAGTCATCCCTGGGGTCAATATAAATCACGTCCAAAGCATCTCGGCAAAGGCAAATCAGTGGGGAGCTGACATAATGAACTGCATGGCGATGATACCGGTGCATGACACCCCTTTTGAAAATTTAAAGTCCCCTTCAACCGAGGAGATCCACCGCATACGAAGATCGATAGGCGGCGATATAGACCAGATGACGCACTGCAGTAGATGCCGCGCTGATGCATGTGGCAAACTTGGCGAAAGATAACGATAAAAGACACTAAATTTAGTGTCTTTTTGCATTTTGTTTTTTGCTCGCGTGGCTTGTGGCTCTGGGCTAAATTTTGTAAAGCTTGCTAGATATCAAAGTTATAAAAGGCATAGAAAAGAGTGGTTTATTCGTAGCTAGAATGAGTTTTGCTCAAAATCAAAGTGGCTAAAATTTCTTTATAAAAGCTTTACATCTTTTTACAAGCTCTTTTAAAAGCCATTTAAGCAGGCTTTTAATCACACATCTTAATACTTTAGCTCAATCCTTATCTATCTCGTAACTTTGATACTCTTGTGCTTATAAATAGACGTCATTTTGTGTGAAATTTAAATTCGCTCTTATGTTTGTTTTGCTCTTGTATAAATTTTGTCTTAGCAAACTGCCTAAATTTTCACTTCTTTTAAATTTATAAGCTCAAATTCTGCCCAAAATTCGCTGCCTGCTTCGCTTTTTACGCCAAGCTTTGCGCCGTGAATTTTAGCGATGTTTGCAGCAATAGCTAGGCCAAGACCGCTGCCTGTGTTTAGACTTTTGTTTCTTGAGCTATTGGCTTGGTAAAATTTATTCCAGATTAGCTCGCTATCTTTTTTAGAGATGCCCATGCCATCGTCTTTTACAGACAAAAGTGCGTGCGTTTTTGATACGCTTAAATTTAGCTCGATCTTAGCCACTGCAAATTTAAGAGCGTTGCTTAAAAAGTTATCCACCAGCCTTGATATCATCAGCTCATCGCCGAGGATTACGGCATCTTGTGCTACAACGCAGCTAAATTTTAGCCCCTTTGCACTTACTAGCTTCTCATAATCACTGGCTAAATTTTGCAAGATAGAGCTTAAATTTATACTTTTTAGATGTAAATTTCTGCCAGCTTCTAGCCTCGAGAGCTCCAAAATTTGATCTATCAACGAGGTGATCTTTCTTGACTGCCTAGAGATGACCTCCAGCGACTCCTTGGCCTCGTCCAAATTTTGCGAGTAATTTTTAGCGTAGTCGCTCTCAGCCATTATGACAGATAGCGGCGTTCGCAGCTCGTGCGAGACGTCTGAAGTGAGCTGTTTCTCGCTTTGATAGACCTTTTCGAGGGAGTCTAGCATCTGGTTAAAAACGCTTGCAAGCGCGTGCAGCTCGTCTTTGCCAGCAGGCAGGTCTATGCGCTTTGAAAAGTCACGGCTGCTGCCTATCTCAAGCGCAGTTTTAGACATCGTAGCAACTGGCTTCATCGCGTTTTTTATCGTTTTATAGCCGCCGTAAAGCACGAAGAGAAACAAAACCGGCACAAAAACACCAAGAGCCAGTAAGAATAGCCCCTCTTTTTTGAAAAATTTCTCCGCATTTATCACTCCTCTGACCCAGACTTCTTTACCTCTAGCTGCGATATCGTAGTAGTAAAAACGGTTTTCGCCGTTTTCAAAAAGACGGACTGCGCCGCTGTTCATTTTAAGTGAAATTTGAAAGCGCTTTGGCGCTAGACCGCCGATCACATCGCCTTTCGCGTTATATTTTATAAAAAATATCCCATCATCGTATGGCTCAAACTCATCCATGTCATTGGCTATTTTGGTGACTGATTTGGCTAGCTTTTTTTGGCTCACATCCTCAAAAACCTCATCCGCCACGACCGCCGAGATAGCAATGAGAGCCGCCACGATAGCGATGATAAAAAACGAGTACCAAAGCGTTACGCGCGCGGTTATCGGAATGTTTGCAAGCGCTTGCTTAATCCTTAACAACATAGCCAAGCCCTCTTTTAGTCTGGATCACCTCGCACTCGCCAAGCTTTTTTCTTATGTTTTTTATAAGCACGTCAATGACGTTTGAGCCGCCCGTGTAGTCAAAGTCCCAGACGTGCTCTTTGATCTGGTCGCGAGTTAAAATTCTGCCCTTATTTAGCATCAAAAACTCTAAAATTTCATACTCTTTGCCAGTTAGCTCTACCTGCTCGCCGCTAAATTCGACTGACTTTTTAGAAAGGTCGATCTTTAGCTCACCTGCGCAAATTTCACTAGCCACGTTGCCGCTGTTTCGGCGAATGAGCGTGCGCACCCTAGCTAGCAGCTCCTTAAAGTCAAATGGCTTGACCAAGTAGTCATCCGCGCCAGCGTCAAGCCCCTTTACAACGTCGTCCACATCGTCCTTTGCCGTTAGTATCAGCACAGGGGTGGCAAGCTTTGCGGCGCGCGATCTTTGCAAAAATGTAAGTCCGTCCATCACTGGCATCATAAGATCAAGCACGATAAGATCGTAGTGCGCGACGGCAGTAAAGTCCATCGCCTCCTCGCCGTTAAACGCGCTATCTACGCTATATCCGTTTTTCTTTAGGTGCCTTGTGATGACGCTATTTAGGTCCATTTCATCCTCGACGACTAAAATTTTCATCCCTGCCTTACCTGCCTCACTTGGTTTTGCTAGCTATTTTATCAAATTTGGCTTTTTATTTTTAGATTTAAAATTTCACCATTTGCTGCGCCTATCTTAAAATCATATAAAAAGCCGTTAAATTTAGCCCTTGCCTCGTAAAAATACTCCGCTCCAAGCGTGCCAAAACTTTGTTTTTTAGCTAGATAGATCGGTGCAAATTCCACCTCGTTTGGCTCTACTTTTAGGCGCTCTGTGACGATCTCTTTAACTATGTCTGGCAAGATGTGAGCTAGCCCTTCAAATTTGGCCTGCTCTTCATTTATCTTTGATAGCTCCGCCCTTTGCGCCTCGTCTTTTAGGCAGTTTGAAACGTTTGATAGCCAAACTCCAGCCTTGCCAGCATAGATGAGCAAATCCGCTGCACCTTGAAGCGAAAGCTCAAGCGTTTTTTTAAAGAAATTTTGAGCTTTGCATTTTGAAAAAGCTTGGCTTAAATTTTTATCTAAATTTTCAGGGTTTTGCTCGCTCTTGCCTAAATTTTCGCAACTATTTTTATTAGCACAAGCCTCGGCATTTTCACTTAAATTTTCTCTCAAGCTTTTGCTTAAATTTTTATTCAAATTTCTCTCTAAACTCTGTTCGCCAACTTTATCGTTTAAATTTTTCTCTAAATTTTCACTCATCTTTTTCACCTTTATAAAATTGAACGCCCAAAAAGGGCGCTAGATCACTTTGTATAGTTGCCGATTATCTCGCCATTTTGAGCGTTTATAATCACTTTTTTCTCGCTCCTGTCGCGCTTAAGCTCTACTTTGTATATCCAAGCACCATTTTTATTATCAAGCTCTGCCTCATCAAAGCTCCAGCCAGCCTCGAGCGCTTGAGCTTTAGCCACAGCCTCGTCAATGCTAAGAGCAAATTTTGAAAAATCTACCGCTTCGATCGGCAAGATATGTTTTTTATTTTTATTCTCCATTTTAACGATCTGACCGCTATTGGCATCGATCTTGATCTCTTGTTTGACGCCGTCTTTAAAAGAATCTATCTTATAAAATGTCACGCCCTTTTTGACGTTCATCTCGATATCTTTGACGCTTGAGCCTGGAAAGTTTTTCTCAGCTATGTTTAAAGCCTCTTTTGACGTGATGGCTGCTTGCAAACTTATCGCTCCTAAAATTGCTGCTAAAAGCGCCGCACCTAATACATTTTTCATTTTTGATCCTTTTATTTTTGATTTCCAACTTTCGTTTGGATGAGCGCATTATAAAAGCCTAAAATGAAGCTAGGATGAATGAAGAAATTATTTTAACTTCGCCAAAGATTAATATCTAATAGTATTTTGACCGCAAATCAGGACAATATACTTTGAAATAGCAATAAAACTGAGGGGAAATAAAGGGGAAAAATGCAAAAAAATAAAAAACCTTAAAGTTCTTAAAACATCGCTAAAATAGGGATTTTAAAAGGATTTTTGAAGATAGATGGCTCCGGATGCTGGATTTTGCTTTTGCAGCATTAAATCGTCTAATTTTTTATTGACATCAATTATTTGCTTTAAAACAACACCATCTATGACTTTATCTGTATTTACATGCTTTGCAATTTGGTTTATATTATTGCCTATTTTTGCCACCTGAATTATCATTGCCTTATCAAATTTATGAATAGGTGGCTTAGTGTTTATTAAAACGTGTCTTATATAGGATGACTTATTTAGTCCAGATATTGAAGCATTTAGATTCACTTGATTAAGTTCATTATCATCAAGTCTTATAGTGAGCTTATTTCTCTTATTTTGCTTCATCATAGAACCTTTTGCCTTTGATTTGTTAAAAATTCAGCTATTGAAAGCAAAGGAAAAACTATCCTTGAATTTTTAGCATCACCTATTTTTATATATCTAGGCAAATTCCTGCCATCTTTAATGCGTAAGTCTAATGTTGAAAGTCCAATTCCAATCGCCTTGGCCGTTTGCTTCCGATCTAGAGCCTGCACAAATGGAAACTGTCTTTCTAGACTTTGTAGTACTGTATTTAAAAACTCATTACTATCGAGCATAAAAATCCTTTTTACTTTTACTATTAATTATACTAATTGAGGTATTTTTTCATCACAGAATGAGATATTTTTAGAAATTTCTTATAAAATATAGCTCTTTAGGGTAATTTGTAGTGAATTAGAGTAAAAACATTTTATGTTTTTTATCTGTAACTCTTTAAAACAAAAAATAACATGTATAAAAACACATTAGAGCAAAATAGAAAATTTTAAAATATTAAATAAAACTGAGGGGAAATAAAGGGGAAAAATACAAAAAATAAGAAAACTTAAAGTTCTTGAAACATCGTTAAAATCTGGGTTTTAAAAGGATTTTTTAAGAAGAATGGCTCCGGATGCTGGGTTCGAACCAGCGACCAAGTGATTAACAGTCACCTACTCTACCGCTGAGCTAATCCGGAACACTTAAGAGAAGTTGTATTATAATTAGCATTTCTTTAAAAATAGCTTAAAAAAAGGCATTGTCAAAAAAACAACCTGAAAATAAGACATTGCTTTACTTTTTCATCTTTTTAAATTACATAAAAAATAAACATAAAACCTAGTTTCTAGCATCTGCTAAAACAAGTGCAAAAAGCACATCAACGCCTGCTTTTTGAAGTGTATCTCTAGCTTCTAGTATCGTTGTGCCAGTAGTTACGATGTCATCGACTAAGATAACTGGTGCGGTAATCTTTTTTAAAATTTTAAAATTTCTTGGATTGTTTTGCCTAAATTTAAGATCCTTGCCGCTGTAGCTGACATTGCTTGTCGCATGCAAAGCGTGAAAGATGGGTTTAAGGTTTTTAGCACGAAGTTCATTTGCCAAAATAGCCGTGTGCGAGTAGCCATGATGCACTCTATCATCTATCGGCAGAGCATAAATTTGCTCTGGAAAGCTAAAGCTTTTAGCAAATTTCTTAAATGCAAATTTAGCTAAATTTTTATAGATAAAAAGTCCGTGCATTTGGTGCTTTGAGTGGATGAGCTCTTTGATCTCAGAGTAGCCATAGAAGCTATAAATTTTAAAGCCCTCTAGCTCTCTTACTACAGGGCTTGGCTCGCTTAAAATTTGCGAGCAGGTTTTACAAAATGTCTTTAGCGTAAAGCTCTTGCAAAACGCACAAAACATCAGCTATTTAAGATAGCGATCGCAGAGCGTTTAACGGCATCGTTGATGATGTCTGTTAAGAATGGCTTAAACGCTCCGCCAGTGCGAACTAGCTCAAATTTGGTTTGGTTGTTTGAGATATTTTTGATGATGCTTTGATCGCCTTTTTGGATTTTAAGAGTGATCTTTATCTTGCCTTTTGTGTTGTCGCTGCCATATCCGCTCATATTTGCTTCAAATTCGTTTATGAAAACTTCAACCACGACGCCACCCATGCCATTTACATTTGCGCCATGAGCTATGAGCTCTTTTTTAAGAGAATCGCCAAAGTAGGTCGCAAGGTCATTTTGAAGCACGACGTATTCATCCACGGTGCCCTTGCCATCTGTTATAGTTGCAATAGTGCTTTTGTTTTTGCGACTATCATGCACTGCACTTATATAGACCTCAAAACCACTGTTTTGTTGATTTGAAACGATAGCCTTATAAGGATCAAATGCAAGCACCGTCTGAGTAGGCGCACAACCGCTCAAAAATAGAACAAAAAGTCCAAAGATAGCTAGAAATTTAAATTTACTCATATTTTTCCTTTCAAAGTTTAGTGATCTCATCAGCCACTTTTATGGCAGCTTGCTTGACTAAAAGCGCGATAAAGAAGTCAAACTGACCGCTTTTTGACGCCTCAAGCTCCTCCACGTGGTGTCTAGTCGAGATAGGAATTCGTTTTTTGAAATTTATATCTGAAAGCACAAGCTCGCCATATAGATGTCCGTTTAAAATTTCAGAGCTTCTAGAGTAAGTGCCTCTAAGCTCGTCAAATCTAAAATCAAGCCTATATGTATAAGGCGATGTTTGCGTATCCACGACAACGATGCCACGAGAATTTAGCTCACGTTTTAAAAACATATAAAAGAGCACTTCAAGACGTGGATTTGAGTTAAAGACCACGCCGCTGCCATCTTCTCTTGTGTAATAAATCGACCTTGCGCTGCTTCTAGCATCAACGATCCTATGAAAATAGACCTTCTTTAGCCCGACATTTATGTCGATCATATTTTTTTCTAAGCAGCAGTTTATCGCCACGTCGCTTCTATACTTGACGCCATTTATAAAGACGCCATCGCCCCTGCCCCTGCAAGCGCTGCAGTCAGCTGGGATCCTCATAACCTCTTCAAAATAGGTCTTATCTTCACTACTTATGCTTGCACTTTGCACGCCGTCTATGCTCTCGCACGATAGACAAAGGCTAGCTTTTGCCACGCAGCCAGTTAGAAAGATGGCTGCAAAAACTGCTAATAATGTCGTTCTTAGCATTTCACTTCCTTTTGCTCTTTTTGTTTTTTGCGGAGATTTTTCACGCTCTCGCCTGCGATGCCGTAGTTGTTCGTATCGATCTCATCGATAATGACAACGGTATTTTGAGCGCTTCTACCTAAAATTTCGCTTATTAGCTTTGTAACTCCGCTTATCATCTTCTCTTTTTGCTCCACGCTTGGGCTATCACCCTCTTTTGTCACGCAAATTTTCACAAACGGCATAGCACTCCTTTTTGTAAATTTAGCACTTAAATTTTAATCAAACACAAAAATCAAATGTGGCAGTATCGCCACCTCATAACAAGGCGAGATATTTTGTGATGATTTTGAAAGCTGTGACGTGAAATTTTGGTGCGGATAGAACACGTAGTTCATCAAGCCAAAATTTCACTAACTCTTTCAAAAGGACACAAAAGATAAGCCGTTAGTCTATTTTTAGGACGGATAAAAACGCCTCCTGCGGCAAATTCACCTTTCCTATCGCCTTCATACGTTTTTTACCCTCTTTTTGCTTCTCAAGCAATTTCCTCTTGCGCGTGATATCGCCACCGTAACACTTGGCTGTGACGTTTTTGCCCATTGATTTTACGGTTTCTCGGGCGATTATTTTATTACCGATGCTAGCTTGTATCGCCACCTCAAAGAGTTGACGTGGCACGATCTCTTTCATCGCCTTTACAAAGTCTCTGCCCTTTGTCTGAGCCTTGCTCTCAGGCACGATGATAGAGAGCGCATCGACCGTCTCGCCAGCCACTTTGACATCAAGCTTTACTAGATCGCCCACGCGGTAGTCGCTAGGCTCGTAGTCAAAGCTCGCGTAGCCTTTGGTGCTTGACTTTAGCTTGTCATAAAAGTCCATCACGATCTCATTCATCGGTATGTCATACTCAAGCAAAACGCGGTCAGTCGTGATGTAGTCCATCTTTGTTTGTATGCCGCGGCGGTTGTTTAAAAGCGTGATGATGTTGCCCAAAAACTCACTTGGAGTGATGATAGTAGCCTTTACGTATGGCTCAAGGATCGAGTCTATTTTATTGACTGGCGGTAGCTGACTTGGGTTTTGAATTTTTAAATTTAGCCCATCAGTTTGGATGACTTCATAAGTCACAGTTGGCGCTGTGGCGATGAGATCAAGGTCAAATTCACGCTCCAGCCTCTCTTTGACGACCTCCATGTGAAGAAGACCTAAAAAGCCAACCCTAAAGCCAAATCCAAGTGCGACCGAGGTCTCTGGCTCGTAGCTAATGGAGCTGTCATTTAGCTTTAGCTTATCCAGCGCGTCACGCAGATCTTCAAATTTATCAGTTTCTATCGGATAAAGTCCCGCAAAAACAAACGGCTTAGCCCTCTCAAAGCCACCAACTGGCTCTTTTAGCGGGTTTCTAGCCTGCGTCATCGTATCGCCCACCTGCACGTCGCTAACATTTTTAAGACCAAGCACGACTATGCCGACCTCGCCAGCGCTAAGCGTTTTGGTCTTGATCGGAGCTATAGGATTTGGATACATGAGGTCTAGCACGATGTGTTTTTTGCCCGTGCCCATGACCAAAATTTCATCATTTTTTGAAATTTCACCATCATAAACACGCACAAGAGCAAGCGCGCCAAGGTAGTTGTCAAACCAACTATCGTAAATGAGCGCCTTTGTAGGCTTGCTTACGTCGCCATTTGGCGCAGGGATCCTCGTGATGATCGCTTCAAGCAGCTCCTTTATGCCAACGCCTGTTTTTGCGCTCACTTCGATCGCTCCTGAGCAGTCAAGGCCGATGATATGCTCGATCTCGTCTTTTACCCTAGCAGGGTCAGCCGCTGGTAGGTCGATCTTGTTGATGACTGGGATGATCTCTAGGTTGTTTTCAAGTGCGATATAGACGTTTGCGATGGTTTGCGCCTCCACGCCCTGGCTAGCATCCACGACAAGCAGTGCGCCCTCGCAACTAGCTAGGCTACGGCTTACCTCGTAGCTAAAATCGACGTGTCCTGGGGTGTCTATCAAATTTAAAACAAAATTTTGCCCATTTAGTGCGTAGTTTAGGCGGACAGACTGGGCTTTGATCGTGATGCCACGCTCTTTTTCGATGTCCATCGTGTCCATGATTTGCGAGCTCATCTCACGGTCACTTACGGCGCCACACTCCTGAATGAGACGGTCAGCAAGCGTGCTTTTGCCGTGGTCGATGTGAGCTATGATGCTAAAGTTTCTAATGTTTTTCATATAAGCTTTACTTTTTCTGAGAATTTGGGCTTTATTTTGCCTAAAGTTGATTTAAAATTTGCATAATCTAATTTTAAATATTAAGTAAAAAGTAGTTAAAATCACAACTTTAAAAATAAAATAATGAAGGTTAAAAATGGCAATCCAAAGTGTAGAACCAAATGTGGCATATATGATAAATTCAGAGCTCAAATCATATAAACTTGATATCAAAATGGAACAAGAGAGCTTAAATAGTGAGATAGATAATGCCTTACAAGAATATGCTTCTAAAGGAGGTGGCAAAGGTGGCAACAAACCTGATGCTAAACTACTCTTGCAAGATAAGAGCTTAAATTTTTATCCTGTATTGATTGAATACAAAGGCTATGAAGATAAGTTAGAAAAACTAGACGCCGACGGCAATGTAGAAAATCGCACCGCCAAAAATGAACCAAATTTTAAAAATATAAAAGAATACGCTGTAAATGGAGCGATCCACTATGCAAATGCTCTGCTTCACCATACAAGCTATACTGACATCATCGCCATTGGCGTCACTGGTTTTAAAGATAACAAAGGCAAACTCCAAATAAAAATCGGAGTCTATTATGTTTCAAAGTCAAATTTAGGTATAGGTCAAAAAGTTGGTGACTTTAGCGACCTTTCATTTTTAAAAATATCAAATTTTGATGAATTTGCAAAAAGCCTAAAATATCTAAATTTATCATACGATGAACTTGAAAAGATAAAACAAAAGCGCGAAAAAGAGATTGACGCCAGCTTAGTAAAACTAAATAAAGATATTTATGAAAAAGGAATTGGCGAGAATGACAGAGTTTATCTTGTTGCAGCTTCAATCATTGCTACTCTTGGTATACCTGGCAGGGTCGCTCCACTAGAAAAATCACAGCTAAAATCATCACCCGAACAAGGCAACACTGATGGTGAAATTTTAACGAGAAAGATAAAAGCATTTTTGGACTGTAAAAGTATTCCAACAGATAAAAAAGATCTCATCATTCGCACACTATCAAATACAATCTTATCCGAAAATATTAATAAAGTAACAAACGGCGAGACACAGTTAAAACGATTATTTTCTAAAATAGTAGATGACCTAGGAATTTACTATAAAATTGGGCTCACCACTGATTTTACTGGAAAACTATTTAACGAAATGTATTCATGGCTTGGTTTTTCGCAAGATAAATTAAATGATGTTGTTCTTACGCCTTCATATGTCGCGACACTTTTAGTGCGCCTTGCGCGAGTAAATAAAGATAGTTATGTCTGGGATTTTGCCACAGGCTCAGCTGGACTTTTGGTTGCTGCTATGAATGAAATGATAAAAGATGCTAAAGACAATATAAAATCACCTGAAGAATTTAAGCAAAAAGAGCTAAAGATAAAGGCAGAACAACTTTTAGGACTTGAAATTCTTCCATGCTATTTATATGCTTGCAGTCTTAAACATGATAATGATGGGCGATGGAAGCTCCAACATCTTAAACAAGGATAGTTTAAGTGATTTTAGTGGCGAATATGGTTTTGGAGATATTAAAGAGAAATTTCCCGCAACCGCTTTTGTGCTAAATCCGCCATATTCTGCACCTGGAAATGGCATGGTCTTTGTAGAAACTGCTTTAAATATGATGAGTAAAGGCTACGCCGCCATAATCATACAAAACTCAGCTGGCAGCGGAAGAGCACGTGAATTTAATAAAAAGATTTTAAAACGCAACACCCTTATCGCGAGTATTAAAATGCCTACTGATCTTTTCGTCGGCAAATCAAGCGTGCAAACAAATATCTACGTCTTTAAAGTAGGTGAAAAGCACGAAAAAGACGAAATGGTGAAATTTATTGACTTTTCAAACGACGGCTACGCAAGATCAAATCGCAAAAAAGCGAGTAATAATTTAAAAATCGCCGATCGCGCACTTGAACGCTATGATGAGCTGGTAAATTTGGTGCGTTTTGGCGCAAGTAAGCTTGAAATTTTCACGCAAAATGAATATTACGAAGAGACAATTAACCCAGATAACGGCGCAGACTGGAATAAATCCAGCCCTGTGGATACTATGCCGACGCTAGCGGATTTTAAAAAGAGCGTAAGCGATTATCTAAGCTGGGAAGTGTCGCAAATTTTAAAAAAGGATAGTCCCAAGCAAAGCGCAATAGTCAGTGAAAAAATAGCAAATTTAGAGCGAGAATTTAAGGCGGGTGGCGGAGAATTTAAAGAATTTAGGCTTGACGAAATTTTTGAGATTAACGGCACAAGGTCATTAGATGAAGGTAAATTAGATTTTATTGAAAATGGCATAAATTTTATCGGTAGAGTTAATGAAAATAATGGCATTAAAGGAAAAATAGCCAATCAAGCTTTTTTACCAAATGAGCCAAATACAATCACTGCTACTGTAATAGGAAATTACAAATACGTAAAATTTCAGAAAGAACCGTATTATTGTTCTCAAAATATTAATAAATTAAAACCTAAATTTTTAATTAACGAAAAAATAGCAATCTACATAATGACAAATATTTATAAATTTGTATCATTATACGATGGATAACAGGGTGGATACAAACTAGATGAATTATCAAGTTTTAAAATCCCCTTGCCGACGCTAGGCGGCAAGATAAATTTTTCCTTTATGGAAAAATTTATCGAAGAACTCGACGCGTATCTTGCAGTAACTGGACTTAAAAATTACGAGCTAACTGATGCCGAAAAATCCGCTATTAAGAAATTTGACGAATTTAACAAATGGGCGGTAGCAAAAGAATTTAAAATCGGCGATTTGTTTAAAATTCAAACTCCAAAACGTAAATTTGATGCAAATAAAATTCAGTTTGGCGGACAATATCCTTATGTAACTCGCGGAGATAAAAATAATGGAATTCGCGGATATATAGATGAAAACATACAATATTTAAATGATGAAAATACGATCAGCTTTGGTCAAGATACAGCTACAATGTTTTTTCAAAAAAACAAATATTTTACCGGTGATAAGATTAAAATTTTTATACCCATAAATTTTAACTTAAATAGCAATATAGCAAATTATATTATTACTTCAATGCGATGTGGATTTTCAAATTTTACATGGGGTAGCAGCTCTTATAATGTAGAAATTTTAAAAAATGTAAAAATTATTTTACCAACAAACGACAGCGACGAAATCGACTACGAATTTATGGAAAATTTCATAAAAGCTATCGAAAAGCTAGTTATAAAAGACGTCGTGCTTTGGGCTGACAAAAAGATAGAAGCAACCAAAAAGGTCGTTAATAAAGCCTAGATTAGTGATGATGCCCGCAGTGATCATCTTCATCATTTAGCTCGCAGATGAGACCATTTTTGTGTCCAAGGCTCTCGCTCTCAAACTGAAGCGTGACATGGCCGATGCCAGCGTGAGAAAGCTCATGCTCGATGCGCTTTATCATCTTTGAAATTTCAGCCACACTTAAAGCATCATCCACCACCACGTGGGCTATGAGCGCATTTGTGCCAGCATTTATCGCCCAGATATGCAGGTCATGCACGATTTTAACGCCATCTACGCCATTTATAACGCCTAAAATTTCATCCGTATCAAGCTTAAGCGGCACGGCTTCTATCAGGATATTAAAGCTATCTTTTAGCAAGCTAGCGCCACTTTTTATTATGAGTAGCGAGACAAAGATACTTGCGATGCTATCGGCCTGCGTGAAGTTAAATTTCATCACAAGAAGCGCTGCAATAATGGCACCAACCGAGCCAAGCGTGTCGCCAAGCACGTGCAAATAAGCACCTTTCATGTTTAAATTTTCTTTTGTATCAGCACTTTTATGCATATAAACAGCCACGACTAAATTTACCACAAGCCCCAAAATACTAACAAATAGCATCGTTTCAGCCTCTATCTCTGGCTCGTTAAAAAGTCTGATAATCGCTTCAACTATGACAAAGATAGCAAGTGCGATAAGAGCGATAGCGTTTATGAAAGCAGCGATGATCTCGACCCTTTTGTAGCCAAAGGTCTTTTGTAAATTTGCCCTTTTTTCTGCGATCTTAAAAGCAATCAGTGACAAAAAGAGAGCCGCAGCGTCTGAGAGCATGTGAAATGCGTCGCTAATAAGCGCAAGCGAGTTTGAAACGAAGCCAAAAACGGCCTCAACTATCATAAACGTGAAAATTAGAAAAAACGAATTTCTAAGAACGCTCTTGTTGTGCATCATTATCCTTCTTTTGGGCGTCGATCCTCTTGCCGATATCTTTTAAATTTGAAAATTCCTCGATGAGCTTTGGCGAGTCGTCAAGACTGATGACGAAATTCCATATATAGGTCATCACAGAGTAGATGTGGCCGGCATTTGTCTGCTGCGAGCTTAGCACTATTATCGCCACCAAAAAGAGTAGCGAAGCGCTAATGCCGATGATAAAATAGCTCATCGCCTCCCTATTTGAGATCGCTATACGAAATTTAGAAACGACGTCATAGTGCCTATTTAGCGTGCTTTTGTTAAAAACACCTATCACCTTTGCTTCTTTTTCTAGGCGGTCATTTAAGCGAAGATAAAGGTCGTCATTTTTCTTGATATATCTTGGTAAAAATATAAGAAAAAAGGTCATCACTACAAAGCACGCCACAGCGACCTTTGGCTCGACAAAGATGAGCATAAACGCTGAGCCGATGATCGAAATGACCGATGTAAAAAACATAGGAAAATGCGTCTCAAAGAAATTTACAAACTCTCGCGAGAGCGCTACTCTGGCGATGATGGCGGAGTCGTCTTTGGCATTTTGTTTTTCATTCATGATGACATTTACAGCAAGCTTTGCGTAGATATTTGCAAAAACTTGCGTATCCACGCGGCGCCTAATGGCTCCTACAAGCCACGCTATAAGCACAAAAAGTGCGTAAATGAGGGCATTTAACGTATTTCCTTGCATGATTGCGTTGATCGCAAAGCCCGCAAATATCGGATAAGCTAGAAAAAGTCCGTTCTCTGCTAGCACCAAAGCAAAGGTCAAAATGAGCTTTTTGTTATGCTCGGTAGCTATGCTCTTTAGCGTTTTAAAGGCGTTATTTTGCAAATTTACTCCTAAATTTTCGTGAATTCTAGCCAAAATTTATAAATTTTGAAAAATTTTTGTTGTAACTATTGACATTACAACAAAAAATCACTATACTTCGCTCATCAGTTGTAAGAAAAAAGATTACAACAAAAAAACAAGGAGAATAAAATGAAAAATTATCAAGTTGCAAAGATCACAAACGAGCCAAGAGTCGAGCTAAAAGAGGCTTTAAATTTAACTGGCTGTGAGGTATCTATAAACGAACTTCCAGCAAATGTGAGCGTGCCATTTGTCCATGCGCACAAGCAAAACGAGGAGCTTTACATCATCACTGATGGCGATGGCGAGCTTTTTATCGACGGCGAAGAGATAAAAGTAGGCAAAGGCGACGCGGTGCGTATAGATCCAGATGGCAAAAGGTGCTTTAAAGCTGGCAAAAACGGCATCAAAATGATCTGCGTCCAGACAAAACGCGGTAGCCTAGAGCAATACACTATGAGCGACGGCGTGATAGTTGATGACGTAAAGCCAAGCTGGCTGTAAATTTAAAAAGCAAAATTTAAATAGCAATCTTAGGCACAAACGTCAAAAGCGGCGTAGATTTATCTAAAAATGGCTTCAAAACTCGGCGATTGTTAAAAAACAAAGAGTAAAACGATGACGTAAAAGTCATCTATAAAAGATATTTTTGAGCCTACAAAAGCTGATCTAACAGACTTTGATGCGGTTATCAGCGCATTTGCCGTTTGGTCGTTATAAACCTTTTTTTCTCACAAAAAAGTGGCCGCTCACCTAGTAAATTTACTAGAAGACACTAGCACAAGGCTCGTCGTAGCTCTTGGCGCTGGCACGTTATTTGTTGATAGCAAAGGCACTATGGTCATGGATACCCCAGACTTCCCAACAGCATATATGGGCGTGGCAAAGGCTACAGCGGAGTCATATTTTGAGCTAAAAGGTAGTGCAAATGTGCTTTGGATGTATGTAAGTCCAGCAGGCGACTACGACGCAAACGGCGCTCGCACGGGCAAATACGTGCTTGGCGGGGATGATCTCATACTAAACTCAAAAAATGAGAGCTACATCAGCTACGCAGACCTTGAGCTTGCGATCATTGACGAGCTAAAAAACAAGAAATTTATCCAAAAGCGCTTTACCGCGGTCGGCGAGAGAGCTTGAGTTTATAAATTTGACAGCTAGAAAAGGCTCGTAAGTCAAATTTAGCTGGCTGTCTTTGGCAGAAAATTTAAGTATAATCACGAAAAAATTTAAGGGAGCTTATGCAAGTTGGCATTAAATTTTCAACCGCGATACACGCGCTTTTGTGTGCTAAATTTTTTGAAAACGAAAAGGTTACAAGCGAATTTATAGCTGGCAGCATAAACACAAACCCAGTTATAATTAGGCGTCTGCTTGGCACTCTAAAGACTGCAGGGCTCGTAAATGTCGCAGCTGGAGTTGGTGGAGTGAGCCTTGCAAAAGAGCCAAAAGATATAAATTTACTTGAAATTTTTAACGCAGTAAATGATAAAGAAAAACTTTTTAAAATTCACTCCGACTCACCCAAAGCCTGCCCGCTTGGTGGCAGGATAGAGGAGCTTTTAAACGGACACTTTTTAAAAGCGCAAAATGCCCTAGAAAACGAGCTAAAAAGCGTTACTTTGCAAGACTTGCTAGATGAGCTTGCAAGATAAATTTTGGCTAGAGCTTGATCTATTCTAGCCAAAATAAATTTACAAACTACTCCTGCATCGTGATCCATTTTTGTGCGATCCTGACGGCATTTGTCGCAGCTCCCACGCGGATCTGATCTGCACTGCACCTTAATTACGACTTATTTAAATTTTAGTAGCTAGTATGTAGAAATTTAGTGGCGAGATTTCATTGTGATTTTTGTTTATTTGACTTTAAATTTAAGCTTGTTACAAGCAGGATTTTAAGTCTTTTGAACTAGAAATTTAACCCAAAAGATAAATATCAATTAGCCAAAATGGATAAATTTAGCAGGCCAGAGCTCTAGCCTGCAATGGTTACTAAAACAAGCTATTTACGCTTTCATTGTGATAAACACGGCGTATCACTTCGCCAAAGAGTGAAGCTGTGCTTAGCACTTTTATACAAGGGAGTTCTTCTTTTAACGGGATCGTATCAGTCACCACAAGCTCGTCTAAAAAGCCAAGTTTTAGCCTATCATAGGCTGGTCCGCTAAGCACTGGATGCGTGCAAAACGCCATTACGCTAGTTGCGCCACGCTCTTTGAAAATCTCAGCCGCTTTTACTATGGTGCCAGCGGTGTCGATCATATCATCGACCAAGATCACATCTTTGCCTTTCACATCGCCGATCACGTTCATCACTTCACTCTCGTTTGCTTTCTCACGGCGCTTATCAACGATGACCATATCTAACAAATTTAGATTTTTTGCCAAGGCTCTAGCACGAGCCACGCCGCCTACATCTGGGCTTGCTACGACTGGATTTGGTAAATTTTTTGCTTTTACGTAGTCGTTAAAGATGATGCTTCCATAAAGGTTATCTACTGGGATATCGAAAAATCCTTGAATTTGTCCTGCATGAAGGTCCATCGTAACGACCCTGTCGATGCCTGCTGTTTGCATCATATTTGCCACAAGTTTTGCAGTGATAGGCACTCTAGGAGCTGCTTTTCTGTCTTGTCTGGCGTAGCCAAAATACGGCACGATCGCTGTTATAGAGCTTGCACTGCTGCGTTTTAAAGCGTCAGTTAAGATAAGAAGCTCCATTAAATTTATATTTGCTGGGGCACATGTTGGCTGGATGACAAAAACATCCTTCCCACGCACGCTTTCGCCGATTTGCACGCTGATCTCACCATCGCTAAATCTTTTAATGCTAGCTTCACTGAGTGGAAGCGACAAATATTGCGAAATTTTCTTCGAAAGCTCGATGTTTGCGGTGCCTGAGAAAATTTTATAGCCTCTCATAATAGTAACCTTTTTTAGTGATTTTTATGTTGTGATTTTATCAAAATGAGCTTTAAATTTAAATTTATTTACCAACTATTTTTAGTCAAAATTTACACTAAATTTTTAAACTATTTTACATTTGTAAATTTATAAGGACTAAGATAACAAATATGTTTAAGATATGTAGAATTTACGACTTTATTAAAAGCGACGACGAGAAATTTAAAGGTGTCTTTATCGATAGACTTTATCCTAGAGGCGTGAAAAAAGAGATATTTTCTAGCTTCATCTGGCTAAAATCAGTCACTCCATCAAACGAGCTAAGGTCATGGTTTCATGAGGATAAGGAGGCTAGGTTTGATGAGTTTTGCAAAAGATTTAGGCAAGAGCTAAATGGCAAAGAGGAGCAAGAGGGGCTAAAAGAGCTTAAAAAGCTAGAAAAAGAGTATAAAAACGTGGCGCTTCTAACTGCTGTCAAAGAGCCAGAATTTAGCCACGTAAAGGTGATAAAAGAGGCGCTTAGTTCTTTATAAAGCCACTTGCGATGACGCGATCGCCCTCATACATCACGCAAAGCTGACCTTGAGCCACGCCAAGTGCATTTTGATTTAGCGTTAGCTTTGCGGTTTTGCTAGCTTTATCAACCTCAGCAAAAGCCTCAAGTTTAGGGCTTCTATACCTTATCTTTGCTTCGCACTCAAATTTATCTTCATCGATAAATAAATTTACATTTTCAAGCTCGACCGTCTTTTGAGCAAGGTCGTCCTTCGTGCCGACAACGATCTCGTTTTTATCGGCATTTATCTTGATGACAAAGTGTGGCTCGTGAGCGCCAAAAACCTCAAAGCCACGGCGTTTGCCGATAGTGTAGTGCATGTAGCCTTGGTGGCGGCCGATGATATTGCCGTCTTTATCGACCACATTGCCTGGTAAATTTGTGTTGTAGTGCTTGTTTAAAACCTCGATGTAGGTATTTTCCACAAAGCAAATTTCACTACTTTCTGCCTGAGTGGCGAACTCTTCAAGCACTTTTACGCCTCTTGCTAGCTCTTTTATATCTTTTTTAAATTTATCTCCAAGTGGAAAAATGACATCTTTTAGCACCTCTTTTGGCACCTGAGCTAAAAAGTAGCTCTGATCTTTGCTAGGATCTTTGGCGCAGGTTATAAAGCCATCAACCACCTGCACGTAGTGCCCAGTAGCAAGCTTCTCGCAGCCATTTGCCTTTGCAAAGTCAAGTAGCGCTCCAAGCTTTATAAATTTATTACACAAGGCACAAGGATTGGGTGTTTTACCCTCTTTGTAGAGCCTGACAAATGGGTCATAGACATATTCGTTAAATTTATCCTGCAGATCGAGGATATGCACCTTGATGCCAAGATACTCGCCCACTTTTTTGACTTTTCTGATGTTTTCTTCGTGGTATCCTGGCTTTTGATGAAGCATCATGTAGCAGCCTTGCACCTCATGTCCAGCCTCTTGCAGAAATTTAGCCGTCATCGTGCTATCTACGCCGCCGCTCATTGCAACCATTATTTTCATATTTTTACCTTTTTTAAATTTAAAGGCGATATTTTATATCTTATTTTTAAATAGCCAAAATTTCGCTTACGATAAGCTCCGGATCATCGGTGATTTTATATAAATTTAGATCTTCTTCGTTTATCGTTTTTTGAGGGATTAGCGTATTTCGTATAAACTCATCAAGCCCTTGCCAAAACTCACATCCATAAAGAAAAATTTTCACTTTTTTGGTACCAACATGAGCTAGCACCAAAATTTCAAATAGCTCATCAAGTGTGCCAAAGCCGCCAGGGAAGACGACAAATGCGATAGAGCTATCAGTTAGGGCAAATTTTCTTGGGCTTAAATTTGAAAAGAGATATTTTGCGGTGACGTATGGATTTGTATTTTGCTCAAACGGCAGCCTCACGTTTAGTGCGACACTAGGGGATTTTGCGCTGTCAAATGCACCCTTGTTTGCTGCTCTCATTATGCCGTCTCCACCGCCAGTTAAGATGGCAAAACCTAGCTCATTTAGTTTATAAGCTAGCTCGTATGCCTTTTTGCAGTAGAAATTTTCTTCATCAAATCTAGCCGAGCCAAAGAAGGTTACATTTTTGTTTTTATACTTTAAAACGCTTGGAAATTTTAAGAGATCATTTACTAATTCATTCATTATTTCAACTGCTGAAGCCTCTCGCGTTTTGAGCCTATCTGAGTGATCTGGATGCCAAAGTTACCGTCTATTATGACAACTTCGCCAAGGGCTATCACCTTATCTCCTATCAAAATTTCAAGCGGGTCGTTTGCTAACTGATTTAGCTCGATGACTGAGCCTATATCCATAGTAAGCACATCTTTTAAGAGCATCCTTTTTGAGCCGATTCTCACGCGAATAGGCAGCCTAACATCCATAATAAGGCCGATATTTCTCATCTCTTCTGCGCTAAATTCATTTTTGGAGTTATGAGGTGCGCTAACAGGCGCTGCTGGTGCTTCAGCTTTAGTTGGTTCAAAAAATCTCATCAGCGCATGATCGCAAGCAAAGCCAATATGCTCGTTTAGATCCTCAATCTTTACGTTAAACAAGAAAAGCTTTTCATAAACGCTAAAATCAAGAGGGGAATTTTCATCTAAGAAATTTACATTTACCACTTCAAAGCTGATTTTTGGCATGCCTTTTTGCGCACCAAGAGAGGTACTAAAAGCACTAAATAGGTTTGAAAATATCTCTTTTGCAGCGTCAAGCTCGTCACTACCTAGGTTTTCATTACGTGAGATTTCCTCTTCGCCCATCATCCATTCGCTAACAGCGCTGACTAGCACTGGCGTACATACGATCTCAACTTTAGCGCCAATGTCACCGCTTAAGGCAACACTAGCCATGACAACTGGTGGCTTTATGCCATTTTGCGTAGGAGCATCAAATTCATTTCTCTCTCCAATCTCTGGCGCTCTACCAGTTAGCCCTTCAATGGTCGCTTTCAATTCATTGGAGAATATATTAAAAAATTCATTCATCATATTCTTCGGTCTCTTCTTCCATATTGTGTTCGTTAGCTTCGTAAGCCATTAGTTTCGCTTTTCGCTCTTCTTCGTATTTTTCTAGAATATTTTTAATCTCATCTTTATCAGAGCGTATTAGCTGTTCGATTCTTATCGACTTCCTAAATCTATGAAGCCCAACTTCAGCTAAAAATACCTCTTTTTTATCGATACAAACGATCGCCTTATCATCAGCACCTCTATCAAGCCTTAAGATATCACCCTCTTTTAAATTTAAAAACTCATTTACACTAACGATTGATTTTCCTAATATCGCCTCATATAAAATTTCAGCTCTTCCAATAAGCGTTTTTAACTCTTTATTTCTACTCTTCTTAGCGCTAGTTTCACCAAGCATGATGTCCCTGTTCGCAAGGCGCGAGAGAATAGGTTCTAGGTAGATGACCGGATAGCATAAATTTATCATACCGCTTGAGTTGCCAACGATGATCTCCATGACGACCATGATGACGATCTCGTTTTGAGATACGATCTGAACAACGTTTGGACTGCTCTCTTTAGCTTCGACGTTTGGATACATATCAGTTATCATCGACCAGCTCTCTTTTAGACGCTGCATGATCATTCTAAGTACTGCATCAAGCAAATTTACCTCGATGTCAGTTAGCTCTCTATTTGTTTCAAAATTTTCGCCAGTTCCGCCAAGCAAACGATCTATCATAGGAAATGCAATACTCGGGTTTATCTCCAGAACGCAGTTACCATCAAGCGGTTTTATAGAAAAGACGTTAAAGCTCGTTGGACTTGGCAAACTCATCAAAAACTCGCCATATGTCATCTGATCGACACTGTGAAGTCTGATCTCAACAATACTTCTCATTACACTTGAAATTTGACTAGCTAAATTTCTAGCAAGCTTATCATGAATGCCTTTTATCGCACGGAGCTGCTCTTTACTGACGCGGTTTGGACGCTTGAAGTCATAGATAATGATCTGTCTTTGCTCGCTTTGTTGGTTCTCTTCAACATCGATACTGCTCGTATCGCCGTCTTCATCGACGACTTCAAGTAGCGCATCTATCTCTTCTTGACTTAAAATATCAGCCATTAAACCCCCAAGCTGCGTCTGATGCGATCAAGCAAACGTTTATGAATTTGCGAAATTCTACTCTCGCTGATGTTCATTATCTCGCTGATCTCTTTTAAATTTAGCTCTTCGTAGTAGTAGAGCTGAACTATCATCTGATCACGCTCATCAAAGTCTTTTAACGCACTTTCGATCTTTAAGATAAGATCCTCTTTTTCTACGCTTTTTTCAACATCGCTTTGACCGATTAGCTCCATTTGCTCGTCTATTGGCAAGATGGTGATGATGCCACTAACTCCCCTTGCCTCCCTTATCTTTTCGATATCTTCATTTAGTTTTTCAGCCAGATACTCGTCGCTTGGCTCTTCTTCGTGCGTGTTAAAGTAGTTATCTATCTCGGTATTTATGCTCTTTACTAGCTTTCTGTCGCTTCTACTAACGACATCAAGCGCTCTTAGATAATCTAACATCGAGCCATAAATTCTCTTTTTGCCATATCCCCAAAATGAGTCGTTTTGCTCTTTGTCATACTTCCTGCTAAGCTTTATCATCTCTTCAACGCCAACGCTTATAAGGTCGTTTACGTCGATACTTGAAGGCAAGCGCTCCTTTAGCCTAAACGCCATCGCACGCAGAGCTGGCATGTATTTTAAGACGATCTCGTCTTGCTCTTTTTTAATGGTGCTTTTATAAGCGTTAAGCTGCTTTTGCTTTAGTTCGTACATTTTGCTTACCAGAGTCTAAATTTTCGGTGGTTACTTTTAGCATGATATTTTCCATCCGTTTTTCCCTAACGTTTAGCTCAGAGATGAGATAGTCCGCGATCTCCTCATGTCTTTGATTGTCAAAAAATTTCTTCAAAGTCCTTTTTACATCGACGTAGTTCATTATCACGATGTGAATTATAAGGTAAAAAAATAAAGTAATAACTAGCGTATAAACAAGCATTTCGATAGGCTCACTCACCTTTAGCAAGGTAAAAACTATGCCTATGAAAAATCCACAAACCGTAAAAAATGCTATAAAATTTTCTGCACGCAAAGCTCAATCTCCATTAAAATTGTTCTATCAAACGCTTAAAGAAGCCCCCAAAACTCCTGTTTTGCTCATCTTTAAGCACTTTTCGTTCCAACCTATAAAGCAAATTCGAAGCTATCTGCTTGATCTGCACGCTAGCAGAGCCGTAAGCTTCGTCATCTGTAAAGAGTGTCCTTTGCTTTATGCTCCTTGCCACGCTCTTATCAGAAGCTACGTAGCCAATTAGCTCTAAATTTAAGCTTGGTCCGATATTTGCATTTGCCACTCGCTTTACATTTTCATAAATTCTAGTAGCCTCAGCCTCGTTTTTTACCATATTTAGTAGCAAAAGCTCGTTATTTTTAAACCTTGAAACGATCTTTATGACAGCGTATGCATCGGTTATCGCCGCAGGGTCAGGCACAGTCACCACGACAACCTCATCAGCCGCCTCTAAAAAGAGCTGCGTACTGCCGCCTATGCCAGCACCGGTGTCGATGATCAAAAAGTCAAGCTGATCAAGCTCGCTCGCCTCATCTAAAAATCTCTCAAATAAAAATTGATTGTTAAATTTCAAAATTTCATCGCCGCTCTCGCCAGGGATGAGGATGAGATTTTTATTTATAGGTATCAAGATATCTTTTAAGCTGCACTCGCCCTTTAGCACGTGAAGCAGGTTTTTGCCCATTTTAACGTTTAAGATCACATCAAGGTTTGCAAGGCCGATATCAGCGTCAAAAAGCCCTACTTTGTAGCCATTTTGCGACAAGACATTTGCTAAATTTGCACTTATCGTGCTCTTTCCAACGCCGCCTTTGCCACTTGTAATCGCTATAAAATGAGTATTTTTAGCCTTATTTTGAGACTGGACTAAATTTTGTAGTTTTTGCGCTTGGTTATTCATCGCTAGCCTTTTGCTTTGTAAAGCCGTCAAACACGCACTCTACTAAAAATTCGCTCTTTGCCTCCACAAGGTCATCAGGCACCTCTTGACCCACGCTAAAGTAGCTAACTGGCGTGTTTGTCTCATATATCAGCGAAAAGACGTTGCCAAAAATTTTGGTCTCGTCAAATTTTGTGATTATTAAAGTGTCGATCTCTAAAAATGAAAATCCATTATAAATTTCTATCAGATCCTCCACCTTTGAGCCAGCCGTAAGGACTAAATTTACATCGATCTTTGCGCCACTATGCTTTAAAAATTTATCAAGTCTTTCAAGCTTTTCTTTGTCATACTGCGAATTTCCAGTAGTGTCGATTAGTATCACGTCGCAGTAGCTAAGCTGCTTTATGGCGTTTTGAAAGTCCTCGACCTCTATCACGTCAAGGATCGGCAGTTTCATCATCTTAGCGTATTGAAATAGCTGCTCGACCGCTCCTATACGATATGTATCAAGCGTGATGATGCCCGTTTTATAGCGCTTTTCGTTGCCGTAAGCAAAGCGAGCCGCAAGCTTTGCAAGAGTCGTCGTCTTGCCAACTCCAGTTGGACCAACTAGCATCATTATGCGCTGTTTTTTATCACTTAGCTCTTTTCTGCAAGGTAGCATATTTCGCAAAAGCGAGTAGAAGTACCTTTTTACCGCAGTTGGGTTGCTTTTCATAGAGACTGGCAAATTTTCAAGCGTCGTTTGCATGATCGCTTCTAGATGCTCCTCTTTCATGCCACTTTGTTTTGCGAGCTTGTAGATGCTAGCAAACTCTGGCGGGATCGAGAGATTGTTGCGATTTGGGGATTTTTCGTCCCAGATCATGTCAGTTATCAGCCCTATTTTCTCGCTTAGCGCGCTTACTTGCTTTGCCACGTCGTCTATTTTTTTATTCATGCCATTTGTGCTTGGCTCTTTTATCTCGTTCATATCGACATTTGCGATCGCACTTATCTCTTTTGCGACGTCTGAGATGTTTAAAAGCACGCTCTCATTTGGATCGTAAGGCTCAGGCGACATCGTCTTTGCCTCAAATTTAGCAGGCTCCTCTTTTATCTCAAATTTTGGCTTTGGTGGCTCGTAGTTTTTGCTAAATTTAGAGTAGGCATTTTCATAGTTTATTGCTTTTACATTTGGCTTTGGCGGTTGCTTTACCTCGTCCTCTTCGACGCTTACTAAAATTTCATAAAGCGGCTTTTTGTTTATCGTT
The DNA here is from genome assembly GCF_002913545.1 of Campylobacter concisus. GTDB lineage: Bacteria > Campylobacterota > Campylobacteria > Campylobacterales > Campylobacteraceae > Campylobacter_A > Campylobacter_A concisus_AV. The sequence continues at coordinate 89,112 of NZ_PPBR01000124.1, forward strand.
TTGGCTTGAATTTGCTTTGTGGTGACGAGTATGGCCTTCTCGCCGCACGCTTCTTGAGCCTTTTTCAAAGCCTCGATGGTGCTCTCGCCTGTAAAAGTATGAAATTTTGTAGCCATTTATATCCTTTAACCTCTCATAAGCCCTAGTGGCACGATCACGCTAAGTCTCTTACCAGCCCCTGGGTGCGGCACGATAAGGCGCGGCGTCTTATAGACTTTTTTACTAAAATACAAAATATCCAGATCAAGCGTGCGTGGCGCATTTTTAAACGTCCTCACGCGATTAAATTTACTCTCATAGTGCCCTAAAATTTTTAGCAAATTTCTAGGGCTCATAGATGTTTGTAAATTTATAACAGCATTACTAAAATCATCCTGCGCTTCGTAGCCAAACGCCGCATTTATAAGGATCGGCGAGACTTCAACCACATGAAAACGCCTATCTTCACTAATCGCTCTTATAAATTTATCAAACCTCTTTGCGCTATCGCCGATGTTGCCACCCATGCCAACTAGCGCCTCATACTTAAACTCATCTCTTTTTTGAAAAAAACTAGGGCAAAAACGGCTTTTTACGATCTTTCTTGCTCCAGCTAGCCTCATAAAATCTCGCATCCACCTTCTCTTGCGACCACCACGTCCTCGATGCGCACGCCAAATTCATTTTCTAGATAAATTCCAGGCTCCACACTAAAGACCATGCCCTCTTTTATGAGCATTTCGCTCCTTGCTGAGATGACTGGAAGCTCGTGTATATCGACGCCCACGCCGTGTCCTGTCGAGTGAAAAAAGGCCTTTTCATATCCAGCCTTTGCTATCACACTTCTTGCTGCAAGGTCTATCTTGCACGCCCTAACTCCAGCTCTAGCGACCTTTATCGCGGCAGCCTGAGCCTCTTTTACGATCTCGTAAATTTCTTGCATCTTGGCGTTTTTAAATTTTTGCTCCTTTGAGAAGTTAAAATTTTCATCAAAGCAAGCAGTTCTGGTGCGATCAGAGCAGTAACGCTTAAATTTAACCCCAGCGTCAAGCAGCAGCAAATCGCCCTTTTTTAAAATTTTATCCCCAGGCAGTGCATGCGCCTTTGCGGCATTTTCGTTTATCGCCATGATAGGATCAAAACTAAGACCTAGCTCATTTTTTTGCCTAAAGATAAGCGAGGCGTTGAAATGAAGCTCTTTTTCGCTCATCCCTTCGCCATTTTCACGCACAAATTTAGCAAATTCATCAAAGCATTTGGCTCCAAATTCGCTAGCCTTTTTTAAAATTTTTATCTCATCTTCGCTCTTGCAAATTCTCTTTAGCCTAGAGAAATTTGCCTTTGGCTTGAAATTTATCTTAAATCCCTTGCTAAGCGCATTAAACTCGCTTAAACTTAGCTCATCAGGGTTAAAAACGAGGCTGCTTGGCTTCATCTTTCTTAAAAATGCTCTAACCTCGCTTATTAAATTTCTCTGCGCCAAAAGAACGACCACGCCTGCATTTACACAGCTTTTTGCCTCGAAATAATACCTAGCGTCCGTGAAAAAGTATTTCACGTCGTCAAGGCATAGCAAAAACTCATTGTCGCAGCTGTAGCCGCACTCGTAAAATACGGCGTTTTCGTCCTTTAAGATGAAATTCATTGTGCTTTTTGATTTGCTCTTACTGCTTTGATTTGCTCAAAAATTTGAAGCATGCCTATCATCGCCAAATGATAGCCAACTGGTCCAAAGCCCACGATCTGACCTGCTGCAACTGGTGCGATGAGGCTTTTGTGGCGGAACTCTTCTCTTCTATAAACGTTGCTGATATGCACCTCGATAACTGGCAGCGCAACCGCACTTAGCGCGTCACGGATAGCGATAGAGGTGTGAGTGTAAGCGGCTGGATTTATGATGATGCCATCAGCTTCACCCAAGCACTCTTGGATCTTATCGACTAGCTCGCCCTCAAGGTTGCTTTGAAAAAACTCGATCTCAACGTCATTCTGATCGGCAACGATCTTCATTTGAGAGTGGATATCCTCCATCTTCATAACGCCGTAAATTCCTGGCTCTCTAGCGCCAAGCATGTTGATATTTGGGCCTTGGATAACCATTATTTTTAGCTTCTTATCCATGTCACTCCTTTTTGATTAAATAGCCCAAATTATACATTTTCGTTCCTAAATTTTCGCTACAATAACAAAAATTTAAGGCTAGAAATGGAAATTTTAAAAGCAAAAAAGATCATCACTGGCGGAGAAAATCCAAAAATTTTAAGAAATTCTTGTGTTGTTCTCAAGGACGATAAAATTTTAGAAATTACAAGCGAAAAAGAGGCGCAAAAGAAATTTAAAGATGCGAAAATTTGCGACTTTGGTGAGAGCGTGATCGCCCCAGCGTTCGTAAATACACACGTTCATTTGGAGTTTAGCTCAAACGTTAGCACCCTAAAATATGGTGACTTTATAAAGTGGCTTGGCTCTATCGTTGATAAAGGCGGCGAGTTAGCTAAGATGGACGCTAAAAAAGCGATGAGTGAAGCCATAAATTCGCTGTTAAAAAGCGGAGTTTGTACCATTGGCGAGATATCTAGCTTTGGCTCGGAGCTTGAAATTTTAGCCGCTAGCCCACTAAAAGTCGTGCTTTTTAGTGAAATTTTAGGCTCAAATGAGCAGATGGTTCAGCAAAATTTGCAAAATTTCTTAGCTAAATTTGAAAAAACAAAGGGCTATAAAAGTAAAAATTTCACCCCAGCTATCTCGCTGCACTCGCCCTACTCTGTGCACCCAAAGCTCGCCAAAGCTGCCCTTGAGATAGCTAAAAAGGATGATCTTCTTGTAAGCACACACTTTTTAGAGAGCAAGGCTGAAAAGCAGTGGCTAGAGCACGGCAGCGGTGGCTTTAAAAAGCATCTTTTAAGATTTAGCCCTGATCCAAAGCCTATGTATGATAAAGAGGGCTATTTTGAGATGTTTCGTGAGATAAATACGCTATTTACGCACTGCGTTTATGTGAGTGATTTTGCTAAATTTAAGCCTCATCACAGCGTGACACACTGCGCCGTTTCAAACAGGCTACTTGGCAAAAAGGCGCTAAATTTAAAAGAAATTTTCAAAAATAACGTCAGTCTAAACATCGGCACAGACGGCCTTAGCTCAAATATCAGCCTAAATTTCTGGCATGAGCTACGAGCCGCCCTATTTACCCACGCTAGCCTTGATCTAAACGAGCTTGCCACTAGGCTTTTTGTCGCTGCAACGCATGGGGGCGCAAAGGCGCTTAGGACAAATAACGGCGAGATAAAGGCTGGACGCGCTGCTGATCTTGCCGTCTATAACGACCTAGAGTGCGATGATAGCGAGCTAATACTTCAACTCATACTTCATACAAACGAGGCTAAAAAACTATATATCGGAGGCAAAATTTGCAAATTTTAAGGCTTATTTTTAGAGGAATTTTGGGAATTTTTAAATTTATAAATAACTACTTTAAGGCGCTCATATTTTTACTCATCTTATTTTTTATTTTCGCGCCAGATGGCAAGATGAAAGAGCCAAATTTAGCCCGCATAGACATCACCGGCACGATAATGGACACTAGCGAAATTTTAGATGCGCTCGAAAAAGCAAGGCTGGATAACAACATCAAAGGCGTGCTACTCTACATCGATAGTCCAGGCGGCGCGCTAAGTCCAAGCGTGGAGCTAGCTATGGCGGTCAAGCGACTAAAAGAGAGCAAAAAAGTGCTCGCATACGCTGCTGGCAACATGGCAAGCGGCAGCTACTACGCTGGCGTAAATGCCGACACTATCGTCGCAAACCCAGGCGCTTTCATAGGCTCCATTGGCGTCATCATGCAAGGGGCAAACATCGAAAATTTAGCCAAAAATTTAGGCGTGAGCGAGCAGGTGGTGAAGGCTGGCGAGTTTAAAGAGGCTGGCACCTTTATGAGGAGCTGGAGCAAGCAAGAACGTGAGAGCTTACAAGGGCTCGTAAATGACGCTTACATGCTCTTTGTAAGTGACGTGGCGGAGGCTAGAAATTTAGATATCAAGAAAAAAGACGAGTGGGCAAACGCAAGGGTCTTTTTGGCGCAAAATGCCCTAAAAATGGGGCTAATAGACAGCCTTGGTAGCTACATAGACGCTCAAAATGAGCTAGCTAAAATAAGCCTCGTAGATGAGCCCGTCTGGCAAGAAAAACCGCAGCTAGAAAAGATAATGGAGAAATTTACAAAGCAAGGCATAAACTCACTTTTTAACGCATTTTTCGAGACAAAGCTTAGATAAAAAACCAGCCAGACTAAATTTAACTGGCTGGCAAAGCTTTTTATAGCTAGCCTATCTGAAATTTCCTTCGCTATCTACAAAAAGATCTCGCTCTGCTATTTTTATCAAAAAAGTAGTTTCATTTATCCTTTGAAGCACCTCAAATTTACCATAAATGCTATTTTTGATAACGATACTAAAGTTTTCATCCAAAAGTCCAAATTTATCACCTAGCCGTGATAAGTAGAAAGTGTTATTTGACCTGTCTATAACCTTATCAAACACCTCCATTATCTCATTTTTGCTTTTGTCAAAAATGACAGAGTATCCTTTGGTGTTTATATATCCGTACTTGCCATCTTTTTGAACAGGAGCAAAGCCTTCGTTAAAATAACCAACATCATCAAATTTACACTCTACGATCTGCTCACCTTTGGTGTTTATATAACCCCATTTGCCATCTTTTTCAACAGCAGCAAAGCCTTCTTTAAAGTCACGAACTTCATTAAATTTACACTCTACACCTTTGGTGTTTATACATCCGTACTTGCCATCTTTTTGAACACGAGCAAAGCCTTCGTGAAAGTTATGAGCATAATCAAATTTACACTCTACGATCTGCTCACCTTTGGTGTTTATATATCCCCATTTGCCATCTTTTTTAACAGCAGCAAAGCCTTCGTTAAAACAATAACCAACATCATCAAATTTACACTCTACGATCTGCTCACCTTTGGTGTTTATACATCCCCATTTGCCATCTTTTAGAACACGAGCAAAGCCTTCCTTAAAGTTATCAGCATAATCAAATTCTAAAAACATATCCCTCTCCTTTGTTTATATGAGTTGTGTTATTTTAGTTTATATTATTTTAAAAAGTAAGTAAAATTAAGAGAAATTCAAAGTAAGATGGTGGAAGCGAGGGGGATCGAACCCCTGTCCAAAAACAAAATCCATACAGCCTCTACACGCTTAGCAAAAGTGAAAATTTCATCTAAAAAGGCTCACTTTCCAAAACCAAAATTTAGACTAAGACTAAAATTTCAACTAGCAAGCAGTCACTTTGCTAGCCTACTCTAGCTAAATTACTCGCTTACATCCTAGCTAGAATGAGACAAAGCGAGGCTCAACTGAACTTACGCAGCTTTAGCGTAAGCAGGAGCGAAATTAACGTTGTTTGCGTTTAAATTTAATTTGAGCTTTTTACGCTTTGCTCAAAGCGACGTGCCACCGTACACACTCTGCTCCTGTCGAAGCCAAGTCGCTCCCATAAAAAATGAAATGGTTTAGTTGGATTGTTTAGTCAAGCTTTGCAGGTACGTCAATGATCTTTGGCTCAAGGACGCTAAAATACTCTAGGTCTCTCTCGACGTCGCCTTTGTATTTATGAAACTGATCGCTAATAAGCAGCAACCAATCTATAAATTTATCATTTGCTGGACCTTTTAAGCTTCTAGCCTCTTGAGTGACCTCTTCAGCCAAAGTCGTTAATTTCAAGATCGGGTCAAGATGCATAAAACCTGCTGCTGATTTGATATTGTGAAAGATCCTAGAAAGCTCTAAAATGCTCTCCTTATACTTGTCAGCTCTTCCTAAATTTATTACCAAAGGCTCTAGTAAATCGCACATCAAGGTGTAGTGAGAGAGAAACTCCTCAACTATATCGTAAGAATAATCGACTTCAAGCCTTTTTAATATACCCATTTTCATGTCCTTAAGAAATTGGCGTAATTGTAGCAAAATTTTGATAAAATTGTTAGCATTATCACAAATTTTACCGGACTTAGCCATGAAAGATGAAAAAATCGCAAAGAAAAAACTAACTATAAATGATATAAAAAATAAAAAAGGCATCGAGCCTATCGTGATGATAACCGCCTACGATGCGCTTTTTGCGAAGATTTTTGATGATTATGCTGATGTGATCCTTGTTGGCGATAGTCTAAATATGAGTTTTAATATGAAAGAGAGCACGCTAAGTGCTGATATGAACACCATGCTTTATCACACAAAGGCTGTTTGTACCGGTGCTAAAAAGACTTTTATCTTAGCTGATATGCCATTTGGCAGCTACACAAACGAAAAACAAGCGATCAAAAATGCGATGAAATTTTTTAAGCAGACAAATGCCGATGCTGTGAAGCTTGAAGTTGGCATGCATCAGGTAAATTTAGTAAAACGCCTCTGCGAAGAGGGCATAAACGTGACGGCTCACATCGGACTAAAGCCGCAGTTTTTTAAATTTGAAGGTGGATATAAGATAAAAGGCAGAAGCGAGTTTGAGGCAAAAAGGCTAGTTGAAGAGGCTTTGGCGTTTGAGCAAGCTGGTGCGTTTGGCATACTGCTTGAGGGCACGCTTAGCAACGTAGCAAGCGAGATAACAAGGCAGGTTCGTGTGCCAGTTGTGGGCATAGGCTCTGGGGCGGACGTCGATGGGCAGGTGCTTGTCTGGTCTGATATGCTGGGATTTTTTGAGGACTTTAAGCCTAAATTTGTTAAGCGCTATCTTGACGGAGCCGCTCTTGTGCGAAAGGGCGTGCAAAGCTACGCTAGCGAAGTAAAAAACAAAATTTTCCCAAGCGAAGAGTTTTCGTATAAGGGTTAAATTTATACTCCAAATTTATAAAAATTCTGCAAAAAGCTCTAGCAGCACCAAAGCGCTAGAGCAAAATTTTTAAATTTAAAAAAGCTCTTCTGATTCAAGATAGTTTTGCGAGATGTTTCGCTCTTTTTCGTCGGTATTTACATGAAGGACGTAGTAGCCTATCTGCGTGTTACTAGCATCAAGTAGTGGCACAACGCAAAAATAGTGCGTCTTATATACGTAAAATTCATACTTTTTAAGGTCGATATCGCGCAAAATTCCAACTATATTTAAATTCGCACTGCTTAAATTTTCGATGTAATAATCACTTAAAATTTGATCACTTGGCACGCTTTTGTGTGCTGGCATCTTATCTTTTGATAGGAGCACAAAAAGGTCGATACCTTGCGTTTTATAGAAATTTCCAAGTGAGTCGTAGTTTAGCAAAACCTCGATGCTACCGATGTTTTTGCCCTCATGCATCACATTTGAAACAGCCCTTATATGCACCCCCGCATACCACGCCTCGATGCCAACCATGGGCTTATTTTGTCGCCTTGACTCTTGGACTAAAAACCTACCACTAGCGATCATGTCGCCATATCTGTTTAGATCCCAGCTTCTTACGTAGCTTTTTAGATCTTTGTCGTAAAGATGAAGCTTGATGTTGTTATACATCGACGCTGCGCCAAGAGTTTTGGTTAAATTTTCGATGTTTTTTACGCATTCGTCGCGGTTTTGACCTAGCAAGCACATCTGCACGGACTCATTTTGAGCAAGCAGGATCGAGATCGCCATTGATGAAAATTTCGCGTCATCAATGCTTTTGTTTAGCTGCTTTACGTGGTAGTCAAAAAAGACGCGCATATTATTTTGCTTTTTTTCAACCATGTATGAGCTATAAAGAAAGTAAAATAGGCTACCAAGCAGCGCAAAAACGACTAAAACGATATAGATATTAAAATATTTTTTGTATTTACTCAAAACTAAGCCTTAGTTTTTTTTCTAAAAATTTAGCAAATTCGTCAAATTTAGGTAGCTTAAGCTCACTTTTTCTTTTGGGGCTAGCCCAAACGCTATCTGGAAAAAATGCATCATTTTCAAATCTCGCAATGACGTGAATATGCACGTGTGGCACGTAGTTTCCAAAGCTTGCGATGTTTATCTTAGTTGGTTTATAAAACTCAAGCATAGCCTTTTCAGCCACCAGCATCGCCTCAAAAAGCCTAGCTCTACTCGCTTCGTCACAATCACTTAGCTCGCGGTAGGGCTTAGCTGCAAAAATTTTCACCCACGGAAGCTCGTTCTCTTCGCGCTCAACTCTTATAAATTTATCTTCATATATCATATTTTGCCCCTATTTTATACGAAATTTCTCTCTCGCAAAAGCGTGTAAAGCTTGATCGTTGAGATAAAAAATGTCACGATCGCAGGTCCAAGTATCACGCCCCAGAAGCCAAACGTCGTGATACCAGCGATCATCGCAAAAAAGATGAGTAGCTCGTTTATCTTTGTTGGTATCTTGACTAGTTTTGAGTTTATAAATTTAATGACAAGCGGCTTTAGCAGCGTATCAGCGCCAAATGAGATCACGATGATGGTGTAAAGCGCGATCGTGATAGCGGCTGCTGTGTTGCCATTTGCAAACTCATAAATGCTAATAGGCGCCCATGCCAAAAAGCCACCAACGACTGGGATGAGTGAAGCGAAGCTAAAAAATATGCCAGTTAGCACGCCGTCATAGCCGTAAAAACTGGTGACAATGGCAAATAAAAAGCCCTGGATGATCATATTTGCGATGGTTGAGTAAAAAACGACGCCCATCACGTTGCCAACCTCGCTAAGTATCGACTCGGTGTCCTCTTTTTTAAGCGGAAGCGCCTCTTTTAGGTAGTTTATAAGCTCGTTGCCGTAAAGGTTGCAAAAGAAGAAAAAGACTAGGATGATGATCATATCAACGCCAAATTTAAGGCTTAGTTTGCCTAAATTTGCAAGATTGGCAGCGACTTGCGAAAAGAGCATCTTGATATCAAGCCCGCCTATAAATTCCTTGATCTTTGGCTCTAAGAAATTTATCGACTCTGGCAGGCTAAAATCATAGTTTTTAATAAATTCAATAGTCTTTGTAACGTTGTTTATATCAAAGCCAGCTGCGTATTTTGCTATCTCGATGACGGCGTAAAGAAGAGGCGCTATAAATAAGCATAAAAGCGCAAATGTCGTAAGACCTGATGAGAGCGTTTTGCGGTTTTTAGTAAGCGCTAAAAATGCGATCTGCACGTTTGCAACAGCCACCGCAAGCAGCGCTGCGATAAAAATGTCAAGTAAAAATGGTTTAAAAAGATAGACCACCAAAGCCAAAGCACAAAACGCAAAAATTCCAAAAAACAGCCTGTTATTCATCTCGCTCCCTTAAAATGGGGTAATTATAGCAGATTTATCAAAGCTACTCATTTGCTCGATAAATTTACTAAAACGCTTTGGCGCCAAATTTACAAAGAGCAGGCTTTTGGCATTTTTAGCCTGCCACCGCTTAATAAATTTAGATAAATTTATGCCTTACGTAAATTTTCTAGCTCGAAAGCTCCTATAAATTTAGCCTTTTACGTGCACTGAAAATTTGCTCCGACAACCTCACACTCATCACAAATTTGCATATAGATCGTGCCCTCGACGTCCGCCAAAGCACCAAAAGGAATTTGTGCTAGATATTTCATCGTTTTACCGCATTTTGGGCATGCTAGATGCTCGGTGTCTTGCAGCCACTGCGGATATCCGCCAAGTAAAATTTCACTATCTATCATATATGAGTAGTGAGCGCAAACCTCGCTGGCGAGCTCGAAATTTTGCCCATCAAGCACCGCCACAGCCTCTCTTACATAGTCCTCGCTCTCACCCTCGCCTACTGTCTCTGTTTGCACGCTATTGCCGTCATTTTGGCAAAAATACTGCACAAAGCCCACGCATGTCGGGCAAAATTTAAGCACAGCGTCATTTTTAAGCTCTAGCCCAAGTCGCTTTAGGCTCTCTTTTTTGATTGTAAATTCCAGTATCTCGCCGTTACAAAATTTACATTTTTCATCACTTAGTGCTTTAAATTTAACGCTTGCCTCTGCGCTTTGGCATGGCTGGCAGGTAAAACACCTATCAAAAACTATGCTTCTTCTCTTGCCGCTGCTATCAAAGCTCCAGCCAGCAACCTGCGCGTATCCATCCATATCAACGTGAAGCTTTGCCTTCCAAGGCTTTGGCGCATTATAGAGCTTAAAAAATAGCTCCCTCACCACCTCATCGCCCTGCCACGCAAGCGCACAGAGGATGTGATTTGTTTTTACAGTGTTTTGGGCGCCATTTAGGCTATTTATAAGCTCGTCTCTGACGTCACTTGGGGCATTTTTGTAAATTTCAAATGGATAGTACTCGCCCTGCTTGGTCACTTCTCTTATGATCTGCTCGTCGCAAATGCCATGCAGGTAGAAAATATAGACAAGATCGCTATAAATTTCATCATATTTGCCTATCTCGTCTACGTGAGCTAGGACATTTTTTAGCTTTTGTTTGATCTCATCTTCATTTAAATTTTCATAAAACTCCAGCTTCTCTTTTTGCCTGCACCAGTAGCAGATCCCGTCAAAGTAAATCGTCCTTTGCTTGCACTTAGGACAAAGATGTGGCTCGCTCATTTTTGCTCCAAATTTAAATTTCGCTACTCAAAAAGCCCTTTTTCGATGTCGATCTTGACGTTAAAGGTCTCAAAACACTTCGCACTTGCGATCCTGCCCTTTGCTGTGCGCTCGATAAAGCCATTTGCAAGCAGATATGGCTCGATGACATCCTCAACCGTGCCCTCGTCCTCGCTAAGTGCCGCTGCGATCGTGCTAAGCCCCATAGGACGGCGCCTTGCTTGCATCAAAATTTCTAAATACCTAATATCCATCTCGTCAAATCCAAGCGAATTTACACCAAGTGCGTTAAGTCCCTCTTTTGCGCGCTCGTGGCTGATGATTAGCTCGTCATTTACCTCGGCAAAGTCGCGAATTCGCTTTAATAATCTAAGGGCGATCCTTGGCGTGGCACGTGAGCGTTTGGCGATCTCAAGCGAGGCGTTTTTATCGCACTCTTTGCCAAGCTTGGCAGAGGCGATCTGCACGATACGGCTTAGCTCGCTGCTTGTGTAAAACTGCAGCCTAAAGTCCATCCCAAAGCGGTCCCTTAAAGGCGCTGAGATCATACCAGCACGAGTGGTCGCGCCAATAAGCGTAAATTTTGGCAGGTCTATCTTGATAGTCTGTGCAGCCGGCCCTGAGCCTATGATGATGTCTAGCCTAAAATCCTCCATCGCAGGATAGAGCACCTCCTCGATAGCTGGGCTTAAGCGGTGTATCTCGTCGATAAAAAGCACGTCGCCCTCTTGTAAATTTGTAAGGATCGCCGCAAGATCGCCACTCTTTTCTATCATCGGCGCTGCGGTCATTTTGATGCTTACGCCCATTTCGTTTGCGATGATGTGAGCAAGGGTGGTTTTACCAAGCCCTGGAGGGCCGTAAAATAGCACGTGATCTAGGCACTCATTTCGCTTTTTGGCTGCTTTTATAAAGACGTCTAAATTTTGCTTGATCTTTTCTTGACCGATGTAGTCTTCAAATTTGCTAGGTCTTAGCGAGACTTCAAAGTCATTTTCAAAGCTTACTTTTTCGATTTCAACGATTCTATCCAAAGTTTTTCCTTCTAAATTTAAGGCTTCATTTTACGCTTTTATGCTTAATCTAAGCTCGTTTAAATTTATAGTAAAAGGTGCTGCCCTTGCCATAAACGCTATCAACGCCGTATAAAATTTCATGTTTTTGGCAAATTTCACTGACGATATTTAGCCCAAGGCCAAAGCCGCCTTGGATTTCATCCTCTCTGACGTATCTTTTCCAGACCCTTTTTACGTCCTTTATCCCCTTGCCAAAATCCTGCACGCTAAGATTGATGCGCTCTGCTTCAAGCTCTAAATTTACTATTATCTCGCTCTCTTTTGGGCTGTATTTTATAGCGTTTGTGATGGTGTTATCGATGATGCGCTGAGCCTCGACCTTGCTTAGCATAGTAAATGCCTCGTTTGCTAAATTTGTCTTTACCACGATGTGCTTGACATCAGCCACGCTTGAGAGAAATTTCACTCGCTCTTTAACGTATTCGCCTAAATTTAGCCTCTCAAGTGGAAATTTAATGTAGCCTCGTTTTATGAAGTACTCGACATCTTCATAGGTTATTTGCATCTGTTTTAGAGCGTTTTTGATGCGTGTTATATACTTGTTTTCAAGCCCTAGCATCTCAAGGTTCATGCCAGCTACGCCAAGTGGGGTCTTTAGCTCATGCATAGCGTCGTTAAAGAAGTTGTTCATATACTTTTGAAACTCTTTATAAGGCTTAACGCTGCTTAAATATAAAAAATAGACGATAAAAAGCACCGCCACAAGGATGACAAGCAGCATGATGGCTGTTAAAAAGATGTTCTTTTTGTTATCAAGCTCCTTTTCTACGACGATGTAGTAAGGGGTCTTATCTTTTATAAAAAAGCTCTTGTAAAAAAGATATCCGCCCTCTTCTAGGGTTACAAATTTAAAGCTACTTGGCTCTTTGCTAAGCGTTGAGATGACTGGTTTAAAATTTACGTCGTAAATCGCAAATTTATACTTTAATGAGCTAACTATATTTTCGTTTTTGAGAAATGCATTTTTGATGATGGTTTCATGCTTCATAGCGCCAAAGAGAGCCTTTGAGCTGCTATTTTTCTGACTTAAATTTAAGATCACAAAGCTTTGAAAGCAAAAGAGCGACATTATGACAAATGTCGCTATGATCTGGATCTTAAAGCTCTTGTGCATCTATCTTGTAGCCTATGCGCCTCTTTGAGATGATGAAGTTATTGTTTGTCTTGTTTCTTATCTTTAAAACGTGCATCCTTATATCAGCGCCCTCGATCTCTTTGTCGTTCCAGACAAGATCTCTAAGCTCCTCCATGCTGACGTAAGAATTTAAGTGTGAAACCAAACACTCGACCAAAGCGACCTCTTTTGCGCTAAGATCAACCATCTTGCCATCTTTAAGTAGCACACGTTTATTTAGATTGAAGCTAAACTCGTCATTTATCTTTACTATGTTTTTATCATCAGTGCCATAGTACTTTCTCATAAGCTCAGCAACTCTAAATTTAAGCTCAGCTAGCTCAAATGGCTTTTTTAGATACTCATTACAGCCAAGCTCGTAGCCAATCGCCATATCATCTATATCAACCAAAGATGTTGTTATCATGATAGGAGCGTTTGGATTTAGACTTCTTATATACTTGATAACTTCGTGACCATTCACTCCAGGCACTTTTATGTCGAGTATAAAAAGGTGATAGAAATTTTTCTCTATCAAGTCGCAAGCCTCTTGACCGTCGCTCACCGCTGTAACTTCATAACCAAGCGTCTGCAAAAACTCACAGACGCTCTCTTGAAACCCCAAATCATCTTCTAAAAGCAAAATCTTCAAAATGCTCTCCTAAAAAACAAACTTTAATAAGATTTTTATCTATTGTAATACTTAATAGGTAAATTTCAAATTAAAATTCTTTTTTAAGTATTAAATAAAAATTTGTCCTGCATAGACTATGTAATATCTTAGTAAAAAGACACCACAAATGACTAAAATAGCGTTTAGCACGGCAAATTCGCGTTTGAAATCATGCACCTTTAAAACGCTTAAGTCTAAAATGATAGGCACAGCCATACCAAGACCTATGACGCCGATGTAAAACATCAGCCCAAGAGAATTTGCACTAAGTGCGTTTGCTACGCTCTGCGCACCACTTGCGCTTGCACCTTTTACAACCATGAAAAGAGCAACTATCAGCAAAAACTCAACTATTATCGCTAAAAAGTCAAATTTTAATAAAAAGTGTGCAGTTTGGTTTTGCTGCCTCTTTTCATCTTTTAGCACACCAAGAAGCAGCGTAAAAGCACCAGCACAGCTTAAGCCAGAGACTAAGAATAATAGTGGCAAAACTGGCGTGTTCCAAAGTGCGATCTTGTGAGCTGCGCTTAGCAAAAAGCCTGTATATGCGCCAACGCCGATGCCTAAGATGAAAAGCAAAACTCCAAGCAACCCTGAAAGCTTGCTAGCTATATTTGCAACCACGTCGCAGATAGAAATTTTAAGTGACGCGATCTCATTTTTAAACGCGCCAACTGCGTATATAACGCTAAGAGGCGTATAAACTAGAAGCAATGCAACGCCTATTGACATAACTGAGTCAAAGTTGTAAAGCAAGAGTATCCAGTAAAAGCTTAGCGGTTTGCCAAGATCAAGCACCAAAAGAGCAAGTCCAAGGATGATCGCCACTGGAGCGATAAGGGCGGCTGCTTTAAAGTAGTAGTTATCCTTGCCAAATTTATTTGAGATAAGCACAGCAACGATGCTAGCACCTGCACTAAGTCCTGCTAAAAATAGATAAAAAGCTATCGGCCAGCCCCAGTAAATTTCTGTGTATTGAGCTAAGCTTCCTGACATGTTATTCATGGTGTGCTCCTTTTGTATTTGCGATCATTGCAAGTGAAGGTTTTGTGTTTAACTCCGCTTTTGGCAAGTAGTATTTGCTCTCTTTTAGTTTCTTTGAAATTTTAGAGTTTTCATCATTTACGTCGCCAAAAGTTAGGGCATTTGTAGGGCAGACGCTAACACAAGCTGGCTCTTTGCCCTCTTCTAGCCTACTCTCATAGCAAAATGTGCATTTGCCTATCTCGCCATCTGGCAAGACGTAGCGAGCGTCGTATGGACAGGCTAGGATGCAGTACTTGCAACTAACGCAAATTCTGTGATCAAGCAGCGTCACGCCATCAGCCGTTTTAAAGCTAGCGCCAGTTGGACAAACCTCAACACAAGGTGCATCTTCGCACATAACACAGCTTTGACGTAAAAAGTCAGTCTTTAAATTTGGAAATGTCCCGCTCATCTTTGCATGCACCTGCAAGCGGTAAAGTCCCCTTGGCACGTTGTTTGCACTTCTGCAAGCTACCGAGCAGCCTTGACAGCCGATGCATAAATTTTCATCATGTATCATCATATATTTTTTCATTTTCTATCCTTACGCTTTACTTATGCTAACGCCAACATTTGTAACCATAGTCGCAGCCACCGGACCCTCAGCTGGATCAAGAAGCACGCTTGTGTTAAGTCCCACGTGATCTATACTCTTAAGGCCTGGCGTGATGTGTCCAAAGCCGTGATAGATAAAGAGCGTATCTTCTCTAATGCCCTCAGTCACCATAAGCTTGCCCTTTTGCTCGCCAAATTTATTTTTGACTAAGACCGTGTCGCCGTCACGTAAATTTTGCTTTTTGGCGGTGTTTGGATTGATCCAGATAGGGCTATCGCTCATAAGGTCATTTAAAAATGGCACTGCCTGAGTGTGGCCGTTGGTATGAATAGGCGTTTTGCCGCAAGTTAGGCAAAGCTCGTGTCCGTCAAATGTGTCCATATCTTTATCATTTAGCGCGCCATATCCTGCAAACTGAGCCTCGACATCAGGCAGATATAGCTCTATCTTGCCACTTTTTGTTTTAAGCTTAGCCATATCGTCCATTAGGCCATTCTCGCCTACAAATTTAGATGCGACTGGATATTTAGCGATAAATTTATCGATCATACCTTTTTCTCTAAACAAAATTCCCGGCTCGTCCCACGTGATAAAGCCATCTTTTTCTAGTGCGGCAAGTAAATTTACATCTCCGCCAGCTTGTTGCATCCTAAACTCGCGTATGTCGTTCCAAGTGTAAAGCTCATCTATCTTCATGCGGCGTGCTAGCTCTCTAAAGATAAATGCCCCATCTTTCGTGTCGCCAACTGGATCGACGACTTTATTTCTTATCATATAAGCTGGCTTTAGTCCCGACTTGTCCTCTATGCCCTCGTCACGCTCTAGGTAGCTGCTCTCAGGCAAGATGACATCAGCAAAGGTTGCCATATCGTTTAGATAGACATCGCTTACTACGATGAGCTCAAGCTTCTTCATCGCCTCTATGCTCTTCATCGTCTCAGCTACGTTTATGAGGTGGTTAAAGCGGATGTTAAACCACCCTTTTATGGCGTAAGGCTTCTCGTTTAAGATAGCGTTATCTATATCCATCAAAACGCCATGTTTTCTGCTTACAAATTTATGCGCTCCAGCCTCGCCAGCAAAGTCTAGTCTAGTGACTTTTGGCACTTTAAATTTCTCATCTGGATTTTTAAGAACTGGAAATTTATCCTCGCCAACTAGCTTGTTAAAGGTCTTTGCGTTTTTGCCACCAAAAAGACCGCCCTTAACCTCCCAGTTGCCCATCATCGCATTTGCCACCATGATGGCTTTTGTCCTCATGTATTCAGCTCTTGTGGTGGTTGTCTTATGCCCAAAATCAAAAATAACTCTTGGAGCAGCTTTATAAATTTCATCAGCGATGCGTCTAACATCACTTGCTTTTATGCCAGTGATTGTCTCTTGCCATTCAGGCGTTTTGCCCTCTACGCTTTTAACGATCTCATCAAAGCCAGTTGTAAATTTTTCTATAAATTCTTTATCGTAAGTGCCATTTTGTATCCAAGTGTTGATGAGCGCTAGCACAAAGGCAAGGTCAGTGCCAGGTTTAACTGGTAGCCACTCATCAGCTTTTGCAGCTACAACGCTAAATCTTGGATCAAGCACAAGTAGCTTTGTATCCTTGCTAGCTGCAAATTTAGCAAGCTTTTTAGCATCAGCTATGACGATGCCTTCAAAGAGGTTGTGACCAAAATTTACAACGTATTTTGCATTTGCAAAGTCTCTTTTTAGCTTAGCGATGCCATACATCTGCTCGCAGACCATTTGATAGGTGATCGGACAGCATGAAAAGTGTGAAAAGCAGTTTGGCGAGCCATAAGCTGAGGCAAAATTTACCATTAGCTTGTGTGTTTGCGAGCTTTTACAGGTAAAGACAAAGCTTTCAGGGCCATACTTTTGCTTGATGTCAAGCATCTTTGAAGCGACATAGTCAAGTGCCTCGTCCCAGCTAACCTCGCGCCATTTATTTTCGCCTCTCTCACCAGCTCTAATTAACGGCTTTTTGATCCTATTTTCATCATAGAGCTGGCTAAGTCCTGAGCCGCCTCTTGCACAAAGAGAGGTTGCTGTGCCACCAGCTTTTGGATTACCACTTAAAAAGCGAACTTTGCCATCAACGACTTTTGCTTCGATAGGACACCTTGAAGAGCACATCTCACAAAAGCTATGAACGTGCTTTTCGCCTCCATTTGCAGCACCTTGCAAAGCACCACCTGACAGAGATGATGCAGCTGCACTAACTCCTGCACTGAATTTTAAAAATTCTCTTCTATTTAAGCTCATCTTTCTCCCTTTAAAAGAAATTTTACTTTTTGTTATTTTATTATTTAAAGTTGAAACTAAAATTAAATTTTATTTAATAATTTTTTTTAATTTTTATATTTTATAAAATGTGAGATTAAATATCAAAATAGAGCAAATTTTAAAAATGATAAATTAAGATGGATTAAATTTTAGCGCGATTTTTGTGTGATTTATAAAAGTGAAAAATTTAAATTTAAAAAGAGATATTATTTAAGGATTTGATATAAAAAATTGAAATTTAAAGTGGATTAAAAAAGCCGAGAGAGATCTCGGCTTAAGTTTTATATAAGAACTGGAGCTACTATAAATCCAAGGATAACTGATAATGCAACCATTATAGTTCCTGGGATGAAGAATGAGTGGTTAAATACAAATTTACCAACTCTTGTAGTTCCTGTATCGTCCATCGCTATCGCACCTAGTGTTGTAGGATATGTTGGCAATACAAATAGACCAGAAACTGCAGCAAATGAAGCTACAAGGATCCAAATTTGACCTGAATTTTCAGGGCTAGTCATACCAAGAGCAGCAGCAACAGCAGGCATCATAACCTTTGTTGTAGCAGCTTGTGAGTATAGCAAGCAGCTTAAGAAATAAAGCGCAACAGCTAGGATAAATGGATACTGAGTAACGAAGTCTTTTGCAACCTCTTTGATAGCGTCAAGGTGTCCATTAACAAATGTTGTACCAAGCCATGCGATACCAACAACGCAGATGCACGCATTCATACCACTTTGGAAAGTGCTAGTTGATAGAAGTTTGCCTGTCTCAACTTTACAAGATACTGCTATCGTAAAGCCGATAGTTAGCATAAAGCTAATGATAGCTGCATCTCTTGAAAGGATAGGTTTTTCTACAAGACCTAAGCTCTTTGAAATGCATAGTGCATAACAAACTACGATCAAAACGCCAATCGCAAAGATAGCGACTGATCTTTTTGCGTATGGTTTTGGCTCGTGATATTCAGCAGCTTTAACCTCTTCAACCAAACCTTTTGCAAGTCTTTCTTGATAGATAGGATCTTTTGAAAGGTCAAGATCGTAAAATTTATTGATGATAAACGCAGTGATAATCATCGCTACAAATGTAGTTGATATACAAATAAATAGCAACACTGGATAGCTAACACCTAGCTTTTCACATAGACCACTCATAGCAACAAACGCAGCTGAGATCGGGCTTGCAGTGATCGCTACTTGAGAAGAGACAACTGAAAGCGCAAGTGGAGCTGAAGGTTTGATATTTTGAGTTTTTGCAACCTCAACGATAACAGGGATCATAGAAAACGCAGTGTGCCCAGTACCTGCAAGGATAGTTAAAAAGTAAGTAACTATCGGAGCAAGAAAGTTGATCTGTTTTGGATTCTTGCGTAAAATTTTAGTTGCTACTTGAACTAAATAATCAAGTCCGCCAGCAACTTGCAAAGCTGTGATCGCTGAGATAACTGAAGCGATAATCAAGATAACATCCATAGGGATGTCTTTCATATCGACTTTCATACCAAGCAAAGCAAGCACAACAACGCCTAGACCACCTGCGTAGCCAACGCCCATACCACCTAGTTTGACACCAAGATAGATGCCGCCAAATAGGACTATAATCTGTAAGATCAGCATTATATCCATCGAAAACTCCTTTATTAAATTTTATTACTAAAATCACCACTTAAGCGTGCCAGAATTTTGGCACGCTTTTAATAATACTTTGCTTAAATTTTTACCTAACCATGCTCGGATTTAGCATATTTTTAGGCTCTAAAATCTTATCGATCTCTTCTTTGCTTAGATAGCCTCTCTCTAGGCAGATATCGCCAACTGCTTTACCTGTTTGAAGGGCTTCTTTAGCGATGCTTGCTGATTTTTCGTAACCGATATATGGGTTAAATGCTGTTACGATACCAACTGAGCCAAGAACTGATTTTAAGCAAGCCTCAGGGTTTGCAGTAAGTTTTTTGATAGCTTTTTCAGCTAATGTTTTCATCGCGTTTTCAAGGATAAATATAGAGTTAAATAGCGCATAAGCGATGCCTGGCTCAAACGCATTTAGCTCAAATTCGCCTCTTTCAGAGCAAAGCATGATAGTTACGTCGTTACCGATAACTTCATAGCAAGCCTCGCCTACAACCTCAGCGATAACTGGATTTACCTTACCTGGCATGATTGAGCTGCCTGGTTGCATTTGAGGTAAATTTATCTCGCCAAGGCCACATCTTGGACCTGAGTTCATTAGTCTTAAGTCATTTGCGATTTTTGAAAGTCTAACAGCAGCAGTTTTAAGCGCGCCACTTACATGGACAAAGTCTGCAGTATCTTGTGTAGCAGCGATGAAGTCATCAGCTTTTTTGAAATCAACGCCAGTGATCTCTTTTAGTTTTTTAACAACTACGTTTTTGTAGTCTGGGTGGCAGTTGATGCCTGTACCTATCGCAGTTGCGCCCATGTTTAGGTATGTCATTGACTCACGAGCTGCTGTGATCTTTTCGATGTCACTTTTTATATAGCTTGCAAATGCGTTAAAAGTGTTGCCAAGTGTTGTAGGGACAGCATCTTCAAGCTCTGTTCTACCCATTTTGATGATATCTTTAAAGTCTTTTGCTTTTTTCTCAAGCTCATCTTTTAGCAAATTCATAGCAGCAAGCAAGTCAGTAAGCTTTGCATAAGTTGCTACCTTAATAGAGCTTGGATAAGTGTCATTTGTGCTTTGTCCAAGGTTTGTGTGATCGTTTGGATGAATAAATTGATACTCGCCTTTTTTGTGACCCATGCTTTCAAGTGCGATGTTTGTGATGACCTCATTTGAGTTCATATTTGTACTTGTTCCTGCACCACCTTGAACCATATCAACGACAAATTGATCTAAAAACTCGCCAGCTATTACTCTATCAGCAGCTTTTGCCAAAGCATCAGCTATCTTTGGATCTAAAACGCCAACCTCTTTATTTGCAAGCGCAGCAGCTTTTTTGATCTGCGCAAATGCCTTTACAAAGTATGGATACTCTTTTAATGTTCTACCACTCATGTGGAAGTTCTCAGTAGCCCTAAATGTTTGGACACCATAGTAAAAATCATCAGAAATTTCCAACTCGCCGATGAAATCATGTTCTTTTCTAGTTGCCATAACAGCTTCTCCTTAGTAAAAATTTGTTACCGAGTGAAATTATATAGGTATTTGAGGTTTTAAATATTAATGACTACTTATTTTTTTTAAGCTTTAAGATTTTTAGTTGATAAGACGACGTTTGGAGCAAAATTATATTTCATTTTTAAGCTAATTTTTAGGAATTTGCTTGTCTAAATTGTTATGTTACTAATAATATTACTTTTTTATTATATAAAAAGAGTCAAATTAGCTCAGATTTGTCCTACACTTTAAGTTTAAAAGCCATTTTTGAGAAAATTTAACAAAATATTAATATAAATTCAAAGTTATCAAAATAGTAAAATAAAAATTCTAAGTTAAATTTTCTTTATAATATTACTTCGTGACACATTTATATGATGGAAATTTAAAATTTACGGTTCTATCTAAATTTACAAACTCGCTATGAATGGTAAATTTAAGGGGATAAATTTAAGCTGCCTCTAGAAATTTCCTAGAGGCAAAGTGAGCTTTTAGCCATCAAGGCCTAAATTTGCTCTATACTCTTCATATGTTCCTTTAAAGTCAACGACTTCGCCACTACCTTTTAGGTGCAAAATTCTATTTGCAAAGGCATCTATCAGCTCCCTGTCGTGGCTTACGCAGATGACTGAGCCATTAAAGTTGTAAAACGCCTCGCCAAGCGCGATGATAGCCTCAAGATCGAGGTGGTTGTTTGGCTCGTCCATGACAAGTAAATTTGGCCTATGAAGCATGAGCTGAGCTAGTCTTACTCGGTGTTTTTCACCACCGCTTAGTGCGCCCACTGCCTTTTCTTGCTCTGCACCGCTAAAGAGCATCCTGCCAAGGCACTTTCTGATCTCGTCGATGTCCTTGTTTTTGGCATCTTGCAAATATTCATATAGCTTTAGCTCGCCATCTATTTTATTTACCGTATCTTGTGCAAAATATCCTAGCTCGATGGTCGCACCTATATGCACTTCGCCCGCGTCAGGCTTTATCTCACCCATTATGATCTTACAAAGTGTGCTTTTACCAACGCCGTTGTGGCCGATGATAGCTAGTTTGTCGCCCTTTTCGAGCTTAAAGTTAAAGTTTTCAAATATCACTTTATCATCAAATTTCTTACATATATTTTTAAGCTCAATTAGCTCATTGCCTATCTCGCGGTTCGCACGAAACAGAATGCTTGGATCACGCCTGCTTGAGACTGCGATCTCGGCGATATCTAATTTTTCAAGCTGTTTTGCACGTGAGGTCGCCTGCTTTGCCTTGCTTGCATTTGCTGAAAATCTTGCGATAAATTTCTCCAGCTCCTCTTTCTCTTTTAGCTTCTTATCACGCTCCATCTCATGCTGCTTTGCGATCAAATTTGCAGCCATGTACCAGTCGTCATAGTTGCCTGAAAACTCGCGAATTTTCTTAAAATCCACATCCAAAATATTTGTACAAACTCTATTTAAAAAGTGTCTGTCGTGACTGATAACTACAAGCGTGCCCTCGTGGCGGTTTAGCTCGTTTTCTAGCCATGCGATCGCGTCTATGTCAAGGTTGTTTGTTGGCTCGTCTAAGAACAAGATGTCTGGCTTTGGAAATAGCACTTGCGCTAGCAAAACTTTAACTTTATCTGAGTTTTCAACCTCGCTCATTAACTTATCAAATTCATTTAGCCCAAGCGAGCTTAGGATTTTTTCTATCCTAGTCTCATACTCGTAGCTTGGGTCTTCTTCAGCGCTTATCATCTCAAGTTCGCTTAAGCGCTCATTTATCTCATCTGTAAATTCCTCGCTCATATAGAGCTTCTCTTTCTCTTTTACAGCGTCATATAGGCGTTTGTTGCCATAAAGCACCGCATCTTTTAGCGTGAAACTTTCAAACGCAAACTGATCTTGCCCAAGCACGCCAACCTTTAGTCCATTTTCTATGATGATCTCGCCGCTAGTTGGCTCGATGGCTCCGCTTAAAATTTTTAAAAATGTCGATTTGCCAGCGCCATTTGCACCGATTAGTCCGTATCTGTTGTGGCGATTTAGCTTTAAATTTACATCCTCAAATAGCAAACTGCTTGCAAATCTTTGAGTAAGTCCCTTAACTTCTAACATTATTTTTCCTTGAATTTGTTTTTTGCGATTTTGCCTAAAATTTGATTAAAAAGCCATTTTGCTACTTTAGTCTAAAATGCCCTGTGATCTTGTAGCTATAAAGTATGTTTTCTTCCTGCACGCCAGAGCCGATATTGTGGATGACAAGCGGTGTTTGGCCTTCAAATTTATCTGAGATCACACCGATTTGAGGTAGATTTCTTGGTAGCATCCATGTGACGATATCCCCTGGCAAAAATTTATCATCACTCACCTCAAAACCTTTTCTTTTTAGAAAGGTAGCGATGTTTAAAACACGCCTGTGATCGATGTTTTTATCAGCCTTTTTAAGGCCCCATTTTTTAGGATAGCTTGCGAAATTTCTACTCATATCTTCAAAAATGAGCCTTTGCAGATCCATATCCTGATGACGTAGCGCCCTTACCACAACGTCGGTGCAAACACCCTTTTTGATATCCACGTCGCCCATTGGGTAAGCGAGCTTTTCGTAGCTTGGGTCGTAGCTTAGCGTCACGCCGATCTGTGACCTAGCGTCATTTACAAATTTACTCGCCGAAAAGGCAAAAATTTGCGTGGCAAAAAGAGCTAAAAGTAGAAATTTTTTCATTTTCTACTTTAAAAGCATTGTTTTTAAGATACGTTTTCCTATCTCAACGCCTGGTTGATCGTAGGTGTTGATGCCTAGCATGATACCAGTGGCCGAGGTTAGTAGCTCGTAGTAAAAAATGAGCCAGCCAGCATGAAACTCATCAAGCCTCTCAAGTGTGATCGTATCGACACTTATACCCTCTTGCACCAGAGCCATAGCCGTCGCGTCGCACTGCAAATTTATAAGCTCATTTAGGCTTAGACCCGCCACAAAATCGCACTCCTCAAGCCCTTTTAGGCTTAAATTTGGGATAGTCTTGTCGCTTGCGTGATCTTTTATCTTTATAAATGTCACACTCTTATCTTTTACACCGTCCATGATAAGCTGCAAAAAGCTGTGCTGATCGCGGCTGCCGACAAGTCCAACTGGCGTAAGTCCGACCCTTTTATAGCCTCTTTTTTTACCAAGGCTCTCCGCCCAAAGCTGCACGTACCAGTCGTTAAATTCAAAAAATCTATCGCAATAGCTAAAAATGACATTTATGCTGGCACTTCTGCTAGTGGCGTAGTGGTAGGCTTTAGCGACTATTGAGCTATCTTTTTGCTCGATGTATTGCTTCTTGCAAGCAAGCGCACCCTCCAAAAGTGCCTTTATATCGTAGCCGCAGATACCAAGAGGCACAAGGCCGATCGCACTTAGTACGCTAAATCTCCCGCCAACATTCTTTGGGATATTAAAAAATTTAATCCCATTTTCTTTGGCGAAATTTTCTAAATTTGTGCCAGGATCTGTGATGATGAGGAAATTTTTGCCTAAATTTTGAGGTTTAAAGTCATCAAGCAAGCACTTAAAAATAGTGATTGTCTCGATCGTGTTGCCTGATTTTGAGCTTATTATAAAAAGTGTCTCGTCAAAATTTAGCCCACTAAGCGTGCTTTTGTAGCTGCAAGGATCGACGTTATCTAAAAATAAAAGCTCTCTTTTTATCCCCTTTGTGCCTTCAAGCATTGATTTTAGCGCCTTTACACCAAGACTACTGCCACCAATGCCAACAAGTACTACATTTTTGATATGAGCTAGCCCCTTTTCATACTCTTCGATCTCACCAAGCAAATTTTGCCCAAGAGTTGGCAAGTGATAGTAGCCTATCTCGCCGCTTTCGTACTCGTCGTTTATGCGTTTGGCGTAGGAGTCGATGACCTCGCTACTTGCAAAGTTAAATTTAAATGAAGTTTCTATCATTTACTGCGCTCGTAAAAGAAATTTGTAGCCTCGACAAAGCCATCGATACTGCCACAATCAAACCTCTTGCCCTTAAATTTATAAGCTATCACCATACCCTCTTTTGCCTGCGTTTTTAGCGCGTCTGTGATCTGGATTTCACCATTTTTGCCTGGTTTTGTTCGCTCTAAGATGTTAAAAATATCTGGCGTTAGGATGTAGCGGCCAATTATCGCTAAATTTGTCGGAGCCTCAGCAGGATCAGGCTTTTCAACCATATCATCGACCATTATAAGATCATCTTCTATAAACCTACCGCTTACGACGCCATAAGACTTGGTCTGCTCTTTTGGCACCTCCATCACTGCAACGACGCTGCAGCGATACTTTTCATAAATTTTAACCATTTGCAAAAGCACGCCCTCGCCATTTTCATTTATGCATAGATCATCTGCCAAAATGACCCCAAATGCCTCGTCACGAACTAGAGTTTTGCCTGTATAAATGGCGTGTCCAAGCCCTTTCATAGCATTTTGCCTAGTAAATGAAAATGTGCATGAGCTCATTAAATTTCTAACTTCGCTTAGTAGTGACTCTTTTGAGCTGCCTGCGATCTCTTTTTCTAGCTCGTAGCTGATGTCAAAATAGTCCTCAAGCGCCCTTTTTCCGCGTCCTGTGACAAAGGCCATATTCTCCATGCCAGCCTCAAGCGCCTCATCAACGCCGTAGTGAATGAGCGGTTTTGTAAGGATCGGCAACATCTCTTTTGGGAGCGATTTTGTAGCTGGTAAAAACCTCGTTCCATATCCAGCCGCTGGAAATAGGCAAGTTTGTATCATTTTAGTCCTTCGTGAAAAATTGCAAAATTCTACTATCTTTTCCTTAATAATATAAATTTGTCTGAATTTACAAGGCTTTAATTAGCAAATTGATAAGATTTTTAAAATTTTTAAAAAAGAGCAAATTTGCAGACGATTGATAGGATATTTAAAGCCCAGCTTGATATAAAAAAGTCAAATTTCTTAGCATTTTTGTGCCCGATAAGCTCGTTTAAAAGCTTGCATGAGCGCCTAAAAGAGGAGCATTTTAAGGCTGTTCACGTAGTTTGGGCGACAAGGGAGCTAAACAAATATGGACAAATCGTTGAAAATCAAAGTGATGATGGCGAGCCAAAGGGCACTAGCGGCCAGCCAAGCCTAAACGCGCTAAGAGGGGCGGGGCTTATAAACGTTGGTGTCTTGATAGTTCGCTACTTTGGCGGGATAAAGCTTGGCACTGGAGGGCTTGTTAGGGCCTACTCAGGGGCTGTGAATGAAGCGATAAATGAAGCCATAAAAGATGGTGGCGTGATGAAATTTGAGTTAAAAGATGAGGTTAAATTTTTTACACCATTTTCGCTGATGAGCCGCTTTGAGCACTATTTTGCCACTAAAAATTTAAGTGAGTTTGAAAGAGAATTTAATGACCTTGGAGCGATTTGGAGCGTAAATTTAAACGAAGCCGAGTTTGCTGAGCTATTTAAATTTTGCAAAGAATTTGAAGCAAGCGAGTTTAAATTTCTAGCCTTGCCACTTGGTAGCAAAGCGCTGTTTATTTATTAAAAGCCAAATCATTGTAAAATATCAAAAATTAAAGCAAAAAGAGAGAAAATGATAACAAAGGAAAATTTAAGAGAAGTTCTTCAAAAACTAAATTTTACGTTAGACGAAAATGGTGAAATTTTTACTAAAAATTATCAAAACGACAATATCCTAGTAAATTTTAAATCTCAAAAAATTATCTATCCAAAAGAGCTTATTTGCGGCGATAAAACTAGCTCAAATTTCGATCATCCCGAAAATTTCGTCGTTTTAGAGTGTATAGATCGCCTTTTAACTAGCGGTTATACGCCTTCAAATTTAGAGATAGAGCGCAAGTGGAAACTCGGCAGAGATCAGAAAAGCGGTAAAGCCGACATTATCGTAAAAGACAATCAAGGCTCAACATATATGATAATAGAATGCAAAACTTTTGGCATGGAGTATAAAAAAGAGCTATCCAAAATGAGAGAAAACGGCGGTCAGCTTTTTAGCTATTATCAGCAAGAAACATCTGCAAAGTTTTTGCTTCTTTATACGGCTGATTTTGATAGCAATACACCTAAAAGCGAGTACTTTGCGATAGATTTAAGCGACGATGAAAAGATAAGTAAAAACACCGATAAAACCTATGAAAATGCTACGAATAATATAGAAAAATTTCAAGTTTGGCGAGATACTTATGAGTATGATGGCTTTAGCGTAGGTGTATTTGATAGCAAGCCGTTTAACATAAAACAAAATCAAAAAACATTGCGGAGCTTACAGGAGATTACTTTAAGCGACGTGGGCGGTAAATATAATGAATTTGCGACAATTATGCGAAAGTACAACATTAGTGGAAGAGAAAACGCTTTTGACAAACTCTTAAATTTATTTCTTTGTAAGATTATTGATGAGTTAGAAAATCCAAACGAGCTTAAATTTAGCTATCGCGGCAAAAGATATGACGACGTTTACGCTTTTAGCGATAGGCTCCAGCAACTTTATCAAAAAGGCATGATGAAATTTTTGCAAAAAGAGATCGCATACGTCTCGGACGAGCAAATTCAAGATGCTTTTAAATTTCTTCAAAAAGATCCCGACGAGACTAAAAAGACGATATAAAAATATTTCAGAGAGCTTAAATTTTACACAAATAATGACTTTGCGTTTATAGAAGTTTATAATGAAGAGCTTTTTAAGAAAAATGTCAAAATTTTGACCGAAGTAGTCGAAATGTTTGAAAATATTCGTCTAACAAATAGCGAGCATAATCAATTTTTAGGCGATTTATTTGAGGGCTTTCTGGACCAAGGCATCAAGCAAAGCGAAGGTCAGTTTTTTACTCCGCTTCCTATCGTTAAATTTATTATTCAAAGCCTGCCAATAGAGCAAATTTTAAAAGACAATGAAGACGTTAGAGTAATTGACTATGCTTGCGGTGCGGGGCATTTTATAAATGAATATGCAAGCTTTATTAAGGCTCATTATATAAAAGATGCGAACGAATTAAAGCGTCATCACAAAAATATTTACGGCGTAGAAAAAGAAAGCCGTTTGGGTAAAGTAAGTAAGGTTGCAAGTTTTATGTATGGGCAAGACTTAAACATTATAGATCAAGACGCGCTAGCCTACCACAAAGATATCGACAAAGGCGGTTTTAATGTCTTAATCGCAAATCCACCCTACTCAGTAAAAGGTTTTTTAACGACGTTAAAAGATGATGATAATTACGAGAAGTACGAACTTGGCGCATTAATTGATACTCTAGAAACCAATAATGTAATCGAGTGTTTTTTTGTGGATAGGGCTGCCCAAATTTTAGATAAAGACGGCGTTTGCGGTATCGTTTTGCCAAGCTCGCTTATAAATAAAACTGGTAAAATTTACGAGAAAACGCGCGAAATTTTGTTAGGAAATTTCGAGATTATCGCCATTAGTGAATTCGGAAATAAAACATTCGGCAAAACTGGCACAAATACGGTTATTTTATTTTTACGCCGTCTAGCAAACAAGCCGAACGCCTTAGTCCACGCCAAAAACCGTGCCGTTAGCGTTATAAACGACGGCAGGTTTTTAGCGCAATATAACGACTGGCTAAATTTAGGCGAATACTGCGAATTTATGGGCTACGACAAAGATAAATACAAAAAATTTATAACGCAAAACGAACTTTTTGTAAATGATATTTTTAGCGAATACGAATCGGCTTTTAAATCTAGTAGCGAGTATAAAAATATAGATAAGAAAAAAATTCCTGATGAACAAAAGAAGGCTAAAATTTCTAAAAAAAAGATCGAGTTCATAAAGGCTATCGAGATAGAAAAATTTAGCATCTTTCAGCTCGTAAATTCTCAAACCACGCTCATAACTAAAGCGCCGAGCGATAACGAGGAACAGAAAAAATTTTTGGGATATGATTGGAGTAATGCCAAAGGCAACGAAGGAATAAAATATATAACGGATACGGCGATGGGCGGCGATGACAACGAGACAATAGAAAATATAAAAAAGATAAGCTCGATTAAGACCGCGCTTTACGATCCGACGGATTTAGATAATCCCGAAAAATTAAATTTTATCATTCGCGAAGCTTTCGACGGAAAATTAAAACGAATTAACGAGAGCTTAAAGCCGTATGCAAATTTAGTAAATTTACGCGATTGCATAGATTTTCACCGTGCTAGTTTCGATAAGGCGATAAATTTAAGCATGAAAAGTAATATAAAGATAATGAGTGAGTATCCGATGGTGAAGCTTGGGACTTTGCTTAATACAATAGAAACTGGCTCGCGTCCAAATGGTGGAGTTGGTAATTTAAATGAGGGTGCGTTAAGCCTTGGTGGAGAGCATATTCATAATACAAACGGCATAATAAATTTGGTAAATCCAAAATTTGTAAGCATTGAGTATTATGAAAATAATCAAAAAGGCAGATCAGAACAAAATGATATTTTGCTTTGCAAAGATGGAGCATTAACTGGGAAAATTGCACTTTTAAGAGATGAGCTGAATAACAGAAAAGCTATGGTAAATGAGCATATTTTCATACTTCGAGCAGCCGATATAATTACTCAGAAATATATTTTTTATTTTTTATATTCTCCGTTGGGTCAACAAATTTTAAAACAAAACATTACCGGTGCAGCACAAGGTGGGCTAAATTCTACAAATTTAAAAAACATAAGAATTCCTTTTAGTAATAATAAAGAAAATAAAAAAGTGTTTCAAAAAATCGTAGCCGAATGCGAAAAAGTAGATAATGAGTTTAAAACTATTAGAATGGAAATTGACGAGCTAAAAGCTAAAATGAGCGAAATTTTTACAAAATTCGGAATAAGTTTTAACACAAATGGGGGGGGGTATGAGCCGTTAAGGAATTTTGGCGTCGTATTTAACCCTTCAAAATCTGAAATTAGAAATTTACCGAGCGACTTACTAGTATCTTTCGTAGATATGCAAAGCGTTAACGAAAACGGATATATAGAAAATAAAATAACTAAGCCGTTAAAGGAAGTAAGGATGGGTAGTTACACGTATTTTGCGGAAAATGACATAATAATCGCTAAAATAACGCCTTGTATGGAAAACGGCAAGTGCGCCGTGGCGAGCGGTTTATCAAACGGTATAGGGCTTGGAAGTAGCGAATTTCACGTTTTAAGATGTGATGCAAGTAAAATTTTACCTAAATTTTTATTCGGATTTTTAAATAGGCAAATAATTAGAGACGAAGCGGCAAAAAATATGACGGAAGCAAGCGGTCATCGTCGAGTTCCAATAAAATTTTATCAAGACCTAGGAGCTAAATTTCCATCGATTGAAATCCAAAAGCAAATCGTAACCGAATTTGAAAATTTAGAAAGCGAAATTTTGCGAAGAGAAGAAAAGCTGACAAATTTACAAGGTAAATACAATGAAATTTTAAATAGACATTTATAGTTTAAGCCTTTACATTATAAAATCCATAAAAAAATAAAGTGAGACTTTATGGAAATTTGGAACGACATCTATAACCACTTCAACCCAGTCGCTTTTAGCGTCTTCGGCTTTAGCGTGCACTGGTATGGGCTTATGTATATTTTGGCCCTTGTTTTGGCGCTCGCCATGGCAAAATATCTCGTTAAAAAAGATGATATCCAAATCTCAAATCAACTTTTAGATAATTACTTTTTTTGGGTAGAAATAGGCGTTATTTTAGGCGCTAGACTTGGCTGGGTTTTAGTTTATTCTGGCGAAGCGGGATATTATCTAACGCAGCCTTGGCAAATTTTTAATCCAATGCACAACGGCGAGTTTATAGGAATTCGCGGCATGAGTTACCACGGCGCTGTGGTTGGCTTTTTGCTAGCGACAATTTTATTTTGCAAAAGATATAAGCAAAACGCATGGCAGTTACTTGATCTTTGCGCCATCTGCATACCTTTTGGCTACACCTTTGGCAGGATAGGAAATTTCTTAAATCAAGAGCTTTTTGGACGAGTCACAGACGTGCCTTGGGCGATAAACGTCTTTGGTCAGCCAAGACATCCAAGCCAGCTTTACGAGGCATTCTTAGAAGGTTTAGTTATTTTTGTCATTTTATTTTTATATAGAAAATATAAGAAATTTAATGGCGAGCTCATAGCACTTTACGCCATTTTATACACATTTGCAAGATTTATTTGTGAATTTTACAGAGAGCCTGATTCTGGACTTGGATTTATTATCTTTGGTCTATCAATGGGGCAAATTTTATCACTTATTATGTGCGGGTTCGGAATTTTTGTCTATATAAAACTCTACAAGAGATTTACGAAAATTTAATGTCAATATTTAAAATTTATTAAAGTAAAGTTCTGATAACATTAGCTTTATCAATTAATACTAATGTTTAAATTAGTATTAAGAAATGATAACTTATTTCAAATTTCTTAGGAGGGCTCATGACCGGGCTTATAGAAGGTTTTTTGGGGAAACGGTCGGACGGCAAAAAAAGCCGCACTCCAGCCGCTTGGGATAGATGGCAAAGTATTACAGGATTTATTCTAGCCTGTTTCATATTGTGCCATATGGTTTTTACTTCTACTATACTACTTGGCAAAGACGCATTTAACGCTGTCGTAGGATTTGCAGAGGCTAAATTTTTATTTGGCGAGGCTACTTGGTGGATCACAAATGTTATAGCTGCTGTTATCTTTGTAGTTTTTGTAACTCACGCCTTCTTGGCAATGAGAAAATTTCCTGCAAATTACAGACAATACTTAATGTTTAGAGGCCACAAAGACCGCATGAAGCACCTTGATACCACACTTTGGTGGTTCCAGTTTTTAACAGGCTTTGCTCTATTTTTTGCAGCAAGCGCCCACCTTATAGATATTATCTTTGGCGGACACATCACTGCTGACAAATCAGCTGCTGCTTTTCACAAACTAGAAATTTTCTACTTCGCACTACTTGTTTTCATGGTCGTTCACGCTAGCGTTGGCATGTACCGCTTATATGTCAAATGGGTAAGCATTGATGGCGTAAATAAACACGAAATGTTTGCTAAAAGAAATAAGGCAAAGACAGTTGTATTTGTCATTTATGGCATACTTGCTGTGATCGCGCTAATCGCCGATTTCGTGTGGATCAGCCATTAAAAAGGAGCTAGAAGATGAATGTAAAATATTATGACGCATTGGTAATTGGTGGCGGTCTAGCTGGTCTTAGAGCTGCTGTGGCTGCTGGAGAAAAGGGTTTAAGCACCGTAGTTTTGAGCCTCATCCCTGTAAAACGCTCTCACTCTGCTGCTGCACAAGGTGGCATGCAAGCAAGTCTTGGTAACTCTAAAATGAGTGAAGGTGATAACGAAGATGTCCATTTTGCTGACACGGTAAAAGGTAGCGACTGGGGTTGCGATCAACAAGTTGCACGTATGTTTTGTCAAACCGCTCCAAAAGCTATTAGAGAGCTTGCAGCTTGGGGCGTGCCTTGGACTAGGATCACAAAAGGCGAAAGAAGCGCTATTATCAACGCTCAAAAGACAACTATCGTTGAAAAAGAAGAGGTTCATGGCCTTATCCACTCACGTGACTTCGGTGGTACAAAAAAGTGGAGAACTTGCTACACAGCTGACGCAACTGGTCACACCATGCTTTTTGCTGTTGCAAACGAAGCGCTTAAACACAATGTAGAAATTCACGACCGCAAAGAGGCGATCGCTTTGATACACCAAAATAATCGCTGTTACGGCGCGATCGTTCGTGACCTAGTAAATGGCGAGATCACAGCTTATGTTTCAAAAGGCACACTTATAGCAACTGGCGGATACGGTAGAGTTTATAAACACACTACAAACGCTGTTGTTTGCGAGGGTATCGGCGCTGCGATCGCACTTGAGACTGGCGTAGCTCAGCTTGGCAACATGGAAGCTGTTCAGTTTCACCCAACTCCGATCGTCCCATCTGGCATTCTTTTAACAGAAGGTTGCCGCGGTGATGGCGGAATTTTACGTGACGTTGATGGATACCGCTTTATGCCTGATTATGAACCAGAGAAAAAAGAGCTAGCTAGCCGTGACGTCGTTAGCCGCCGTATCATGGAGCACATCCGTGCAGGCAAAGGCGTACCTAGCCCATACGGATATCACGTTTGGCTTGATATCTCTATCCTCGGACGCGAGCACATCGAGAAAAATTTACGTGACGTTCAAGAAATTTGCGAAATTTTTAACGGCATCGATCCTGCTGACACTGAAGTATATACCGATGAGACAGGACATCAGCGTGGCAAAGGCTGGGCGCCGATCCTACCTATGCAGCACTACTCAATGGGCGGCATCAAGACAAAACCAACTGGCGAGAGCCCAACACTAGCTGGTCTATTTAGCGCTGGTGAGGCTGCTTGCTGGGATATGCACGGCTTTAACCGCCTTGGTGGTAACTCAGTTTCTGAGACAGTCGTCGCTGGTATGATCGTTGGTGATTATTTTGCAGATTATTGCGCTAGCCACGAGATCGAGATAAACACAGCTGATATCGAGAAATTTGTTAAAAAACAAGAAGACTATCTAAATAGCCTCGTCACAAAAGAGGGCAAATTTAACGTCTTTGATATCAAAAATAAGATGAAAGAGGTAATGTGGGAGCACGTTGCGATATTTAGAACAGGCAAAGGTCTAGAGCTTGCTGTTAAAGAGCTTGAAGCACTCTACAAAGAGTCACTTGATGTAAAAGTAAGCAACAAAGCACTATTTGGCAACCCAGAGCTTGAAGAAGCTTACCGCGTGCCAAAGATGCTAAAACTAGCACTTTGTATCGCAAAAGGTGCGCTTGATAGAACAGAGAGCCGTGGTGCTCACTGCCGTGAAGACTATCCAAAGAGAGATGACCTTAACTGGCTAAACAGAACGCTTACAAGCTGGAAAGAAGGCGACACTATGCCAACTATCACTTATGAGCCACTTGATATCATGAAGATGGAGATGCCGCCAGCATTTAGAGGTTATGGTGCAAAAGGAAATATCATCGAGCATCCAAACAGCGCTATCCGCCAAAAAGAGGTCGATGAAATTCGCGAGAAAATGCAAGCAGAAGGCAAGAGCAGACAAGAAATTCAAGAGGCTTTGATGCACTATGACCTTCAACCAAAATATAAAGCACCAAATGAAAGAGCAGGTATAGGAAATGAGTAGAAAAATAACCATAAAAGCTTTTAAATACAATCCTTTAAGCAAAGTTTCAAAGCCTCATTTTGCGACTTATGAGCTTGAAGAGACCGATGGTATGACGCTATTTATCGCGTTAAATCAAATTCGTGAGAAATTTGATCCAGATCTTAGCTTTGACTTTGTTTGTCGTGCGGGAATTTGCGGAAGTTGTGGCATGCTAGTAAATGGCAAGCCAAGCCTAGCTTGCAGAACCCTAACAAAAGACTTTGAAAGCGGTGTAATTGAGCTTATGCCTTTGCCAGTCTTTAAACTACTAAAAGATCTAAGCGTAGATACTGGCAACTGGATGAACGCTATGAGTAAGCGTGTCGAGAGCTGGATACACACAGATCATGAGACAGATATCTCTAAGCTTGAAGAGAAAGTTGAGCCAGAAGTCGCCCAAGAAGTTTTCGAGCTTGATCGCTGTATAGAGTGCGGAATTTGTGTCGCATCTTGCGGAACAGCTATCATGAGACCTGATTTCATCGGCGCTGTTGGTCTAAACAGGGTTGCTAGATTTAAGATAGACGCACTTGATAAGAGAACTGACGAGGACTTTTACGAGCTAATCGGCGATGATGATGGCGTATTTGGTTGTATGACTTTGCTTGGCTGCGAAGACAACTGCCCAAAACACCTACCACTTCAAAGCCGCATAGCTTATATGCGTAGAAAAATGGCTGCTATAAAGTAGCAAAGGGGCTGTAAAAAGCCCCAAATTTATTTAAAAATTCTACAAACTGACGCCAAGATACAGATACAAATATCTAGAGCTGCAAATAAGAAAAATACAAATATTAAAAGCGGAAACGACAAGACTAAGCCCATTATATAGCCAAGCGGCAAGGTAATAAAAAATAAAAGACCAAAGCCAACACTAAAGCAAAAAAATAGCGCAAACAATGAAGCGATCACGTTTATAAATAAGTTGATATTATCAGAGAAAAACTCTGTTAGGCTTATATATTTCATGCGGTGATTATATCCCTAAAAATGTAAAAACAAGAATTTTTTTGGTAAAAAATTTATATAATTTGACATCAAACAACTTCATTTTTTAGGACATAAAATGATACCAAGTTATAAAGAGATGATGCTACCCATTTTAGAATTTGTAGCACAAAATAACAATACAAACAGAAGTGAAATTTACAAATTTATAATAAACCAGTTTAAGCTAAACGATGAAGATCTTTTGCAAAGGATAAAAAGAGGGACACCTACTTATATAAACCGTGCCGACTGGGCTCTAACGTATCTGGCAACCACCGCACAGGTAAAAGCAAAACCAAAGATGAAGCCTCTTGAGAAAGTTGGTAAAAGTCTGTTTTCTATAACAAATTTTGGTAAAGAGCTGATAAGCAGCAAGAACGCAAAAGAGAAATTTATATCTTGGTATGATGAAATTTATAAACAAGAGATCAAACAAGAAAAGAAAGAAGCAGTAGAAAATACACCAGACGACAGCCTAAAAGAGGCATATGAAAAGATAAAAGAAGAGCTAAAAAGTGAAATTTTATCTAGCATTTTGGAAAAAGAGCCGAGATTTTTCGAGCATCTAGTAACAGAGCTTTTAGAAAAAATGGACTATGGAACTGGGAGCCTTACAAACAAAGGTCCAGATGGCGGGATAGATGGCATAATAGACGAAGATGAGCTAGGACTTTCTAAAATTTACATCCAAGCAAAGAGATATAAAGATGGTAGCAACATAGGCAGGCAAGAGATCCAGCAGTTCATCGGCGCTATCTCAAATAAAAATACCAAAAAAGGCGTTTTTATTACAACGGCAAAATTTACAAAAGAGGCACAAACGTTTGCCAAATATAGTCAAAACTTTAGCGTAGTCTTGATAGATGGAGACAGACTGGCTGAGCTAATGATAAAGTATAAAGTAGGCGTTCAAATAGGCCAGATATATGAAATTTGCAAGATCGACACCGACTTTTTTGATGAAAATAATTTTTAAAAATGCTAGCGAATTTAAAATTTGCAAGACACTTGCACGCGCAGTTTGAGTTCAAATTTCACTTTAATATCACCGAACTCTCTTGCAGTTTTTCTAGCTTTAAAATTTGCTCTTTTGGCTTTGCTTTTAGGCGCTCAAGCATCGCTATTTTTTGGGCGTAAATTTCATTAAATTCGGTCTTTATATCAAGCAAAGTTTTATTTAAAAATGAGCTATTTGAGCACATAAGATCATCAAATTCATACAAACTAAAGGCATTTAGCATGCGCTCATAAACCTCTTTTGCGCTTGGGATGTAGAGTGGAGTGCCCATTTGCAGGTGCGAATTTAGCGAGTTTTCGATCTTTTGCTTTAGAAAATAAACCGCTAGCTTAAGCGCATTTTCGTAGTTTGACGCAACCTTTACGTCAAGCTTTTCAAAAAAGAACGATATCTTTTGCGTCGCCTTAAATTTGGCATTTTCATACTCTCTTAAGAAGTTCTCATAGGTCCTGCCAGCGTAGGTATTTATCGATTTTGTCTCGTAGTTTGAGGCAAACTCATCAAATGGATTAAAGCTCTCGTAGCGAGATTTATAAACGAAAAGCTCATCTTCTAAGCTTTTATAAAGCTCATCAAAAGCCGATATGATCTCATTTTCAAGTTCTTTTAGATCTCTTTTGTAGCGTTTAAAAAATTTAGAAAAAATGGCGTCTTCGTAGATGAGCTTTGAAAAGACCTCGTCCGTGTCAAGGCTTATCATCTCAAAATTTTCTCGCTTATAAATTTCTTTGTTTAAAAGCGTCTTTGCTGGGTTAAATTTTGTCCTAGAAAATGGCTTAAGCAGCTTAAAAACTTCATCGCTTGCAAGCTTGATAGCTTCGCTCATATCGCTGTATCGCAGAGCGATTTTAGGTTTAAACTCCTCTTTTATAGCCTCTAGTTTTTCTTCAAGTGTGGCATTAAATTTATCCAAAATTTCATCAGCTGCGCTATAAACTTTTAGGCGATTTTCTTGCTCGCTAATTAAAAAATTTACTATCTTTTTTGCCCTTGCTTTTATGAAATTTTCTTTAAAGTTCGCGTTTAAAAACGCCTCTTTTACCGCGCTTAGCGCTTTAGCGAAATTTGAGCTTTCTAGCTCGCTCTTGTTTTTATTTGTGATGCCATGGAGTGCTTGCTTTGACGAGATGGCGATGATATCTTCAAAAAGCTCGCCGTAAGTTTGCCTAGCGTGTTTTAGCAAACTTTCAAGCTCATCCTCGCTTAGCTTATCCTTTTGGTTGATGAAGCAAAGCGCCTTTAGATCGTTTGTCCTTAAAATTTCTTCTACACTTTCAAGCTCGCTAGCCTTTGCAGCGTTATTTGCGAGGCTTAGCCAGATCGCGCCACAGACTTTTTTGAGCGTGTTTTTGGTCTCTTTTGTATCGGCATCTCGTAGCGAGTTTAGACCTGGCGTGTCGATGAAATTTACCTCTTTTAAAATTTCACTTGGCGCATAAAGTGTCATGCTTTTTATCTGCTCGCTCATGGCGTTTAGCTCTGCAAGCTCGCTGCTAGCTAGCAAGCTCTCGCTGCCATTTGTAAATTTCACGCTAAGAAGCGGCATCTTTGCAAATTTTAGCCGCACAGCCTTTGCCGTGACAGGCGTTAGACCTGATGGCAAGATGTTTTGCCCAAGCAGAGCGTTTAAAAATGTTGATTTGCCACTTGAAAACTGCCCGATGACGGCGATTAGAGGCGGCTCATTTAGAGTGTCGATTAGTAAATTTAGGCTCTCTTTTATCTCATCGCTTGCGTGCAGGCTTGGATCGTTTAACTCATTTACCAGCCTTGCTAGCTCGCCCTTAAAGTCGTTTGTAAAAACCTTAAAATATCTCGCCTTATAGGCATTTATGAACTCATTAAACATTTTCTAGCTCCCCTAAAAGCGAGCAAATTTCATCTTGCAAGGCGTTTTGCTCTTTTAGTTTTAAAAGTGAGTTTTGATTTTGCGAGTTAAGCTTTTCTAGCTCACGATCTAACTCTTTTAGCCTCTTATCAAGCGTGGCTTTTTGTGCGGTTTGGTAGGTTTTTATGAGGTTTAAAAGGCGATTTTTTTCGTGGTCAGTTAAAATTTCACAAAATTGAGAGATATTTTTATCTTTTAGCAAGCCCTCTTTTAAGCCTAAAAGTGCTTCACTTGCGTCACTTGAAATTTTCGCTCTAAATGTAGCTAAAAGCTCCTTAAATTCAAGCTTTACGCCCATTTGCTCTAAAAAGTCATTGATGTTAAAAACCTCATCTTTGCTCATCACATAATCATCAAAATTTAAAGCGATGTTTTGCTCGCACGATCTTGTTTGCACCAAAGTCTCGTTTCTAGCCTCTCTCATAAGTGCCATCACACCGTCACGAAGCGTTGTTTTTGCTATTTGCTCTAGGCGCTCAAAATTTAAGCTTTGCTTTTTACTTTTGCAGTAGGCTATCTCGCTTTTTACCTTATCGTTTAAGTTTTGCAAAAGCGTCTCAAGCCCCATTTTATAGATGTTTTTGGTGTTGCTGCTTTCAAGCTTTGCAAGCTCGTTTTTGGTTAGGCTTTCAAGTTTAGAGAAATTTTCACTAAGTGCGTTTTTGACGTTTGCCTGCTCATTTTGAAGCTTTTTAAGCTCCACTTCATAAGCTTTGAGCGACAAAATTTCAGCCTTAGTAGCTTCAAGCTTGCTATTTAGGATATTTTTTAGCTCCTTTTGATACGAGCTTAAGATAAGTACTGATTTTTTAGAGTTTTTGCCAAAGAGCACCTCGTAAAGATAGTCCTTAAACTCCTCTACACCGCTATTTGCAGCACCTTCTAAAAAGCTTTTTGCACTAAGTGCAAAATAATCAATCTCCACGCCATTTATCTGCTCACCGATCGCTTTTTTAGTGTAGTTTAGCGTCTCGTTTAGCTCTTTAGCACTTAACTCATCAGCGTGAGTTAACACCACAGCAAGCCTTACGATGTGCGAGTTTTCAAGGCATTTTTTTAAAAATAGAGCGTCCTTTTGCGTGGCACTTTGCGAGGCATTCATGAGGTGGGCTAAAAGGTCGCACTCCCTCATAAAATTTGTAGTGATCTGCTCCCTTAAAACCACCGCATCATCGATACCTGGCGTGTCTATGATGCAGACATTGTCTTTTAAAAGCTCCAAATCGTCATAAAGCTCGACGCTTTTTACGAGATTTGCTGTTTTTGAGCTTGAAGAGGTGTAGTTTTTTATCTCGTCTATG
Organism: Campylobacter concisus; assembly: GCF_002913545.1. Classification (GTDB taxonomy): domain Bacteria; phylum Campylobacterota; class Campylobacteria; order Campylobacterales; family Campylobacteraceae; genus Campylobacter_A; species Campylobacter_A concisus_AV. The sequence goes on from NZ_PPBR01000124.1 coordinate 127,781, forward strand.
CCGATATCTACGCTTTTGCTTGGTAAATTTTCACTTGGTACACCAAGTGCTAAAAGCTCATCAATGCTGTAAAAATTTACCCTTGCAAAGCTATCTTTAGAGTATTTTAAAATGGTTAAATTTATCGTTTCTGGCACGTTTGAAGCGCCAAGGACGGATTTGTTTAAAAGGGCGTTTAGAAGGGTTGATTTGCCAGAGTTTATGACGCCACTTGCAGCTATTTTAAAAAGCGTTTCGTTTGATCTTTTTTTGGCAGCCACAAGCGCCTCTAAAAATGTTTTATCGCTATCAAGTAAGCTTGCTTTTTCGTTTATCTCATTTAAAAAGTCTAGGTTTTTATGGAAGTGATCTTTTGGCTTGGTATGAGAAATTTTAGCCTCATTAGCGCCTTTGTTTTTGCTTATGATCTTTTCTAAAAAGGCAAATTTCTCATCATCTATGATCTTTTCATCACGTAATTTTTCTAGGTATTTTACTATCTCATCACTTGAAATTTTAGCCTCATTTAGTGCTTTCAGAGTCGCAAGCTGCGCACTTTGTATGCTAAATATATCTAGCTCGATTTTAAGCTTTTTTAGCACCGCTCTAAACTCATCAAGCGCCATAAACTGATCTAAATTTTTCTCGTCGCATACTAAAAGAAGAGCTAGCAGATCTGGGTAAAATGGCACGCTAGCAGCAGCATTTGTATAAATTTTATTTGCACGCCAAGCCTGTTTTAAAAACTCATCCATAAAGACTCTTTTTGTTGATATTTTAGGATTTTATTAAATTTTTACTTATGAAGTTATCAAAAAATTTAAGCACAAAAACTTTATGTTTTTTCTAATGAAATTTTAAATTTCAAATTTCTTAAAGCTAACCCTTGGATGTATCGCTAGTTCGCTGTGGCTTATAAATTCTCTTTTTAGATATTTTTCACGACCAGCCCTTGCTATCATCAGCGCATTATCAGAGCAAAACGCAAGTGGAGCTAGCAAAAGCTCGCACTCGTTTTTTTGACAAAGCACTTCAAGCCTTTTACGTAAATTTAAATTTGCACTTGCTCCACCAACCACGCCAAAACGCTTGAAATTTCTTAGCTTAAAAACCTTTTCAAGCTTATTTAAAACGTGCTCGCAGGCTGTGTTTTCAAAGGCGCAACAAATATCTGCGATATCTTTTCGTGTGATAGTTTCAAGCTTTGAAATTTCAACTCTGACTTGGTTTTTAAGCCCTGAAAAGCTGTATTCAAGACGTTTATCGTGAAGAAGTGGGACGGTAAATTTAAACCTATCTTTATCCTCACACAAAAGTGCATTTTGCTGCACCACAGCACCTCCTGGATAGCCAAGATCAAGCATCTTTGCCACCTTGTCAAAGCTCTCACCAAAGCTATCATCACTTGTGCTTGCAAGCTCTAAAATCTCGCCATTTTCACCAATCTCAAGAATCATCGTATGTCCGCCACTAACTAGCAAAACTCCAAGTGGGAAGGTGGCTTCGCGGTCTAAAAATAGCGAGTAGATGTGACCAACTAGGTGATTTACGGCGATTAGCGGGATATTTAGGGCGATGCTTAGCGATTTTGCCATGCTGACGCCGCCTATCAGGCTCACGCTTAGACCTGGCTCGTTTGTCACGGCGATAGCGTTTATATCTTTTAAATTTGGTAAGATATCATTTAAAAGTGCTGGCAGCGCCTTTGTGTGAAGTCTCGCTGCAAGCTCTGGGACCACACCACCAAAGATAGCGTGCTCCTCTTCTTGTGAGATCTTTTTATAATAAATTTGCTCTAGCGTGCCTTCATCTATGAGCGCGACAGAGCTGTCATCACAGCTACTTTCTATGCCAAGTATCATCTAAACTCCGCTAGTATCATGCCAGCAAATTTCTCTTTGCCATTTTCGCTTTTGTAAAACTCAACTCGGTAAATTTTGCCATCTTTATCTATGCTATAGCTTTTGTTTAGGCTGTTTTTATCTATCTCTTGCTCGCTCTCATCAACGCTTTTTGTGCCGTATCCTATGACATTTACGCGCACATTTTTGAGAGTTTTTACTTTAAAACTTTTTTTAACGCTAAATTTATCGCCACTTTTTAGCACCTGCTCGTTGCCATCGCTCAAGAGAGAAATTTTATCAAGCGGCTTTGCAAACTCGAAGTATTGCGGTTTTAGTCTAGTAACAGAGCGGTTGCCATACTGCACTTTGTAAGTCTCTTTGTCCTTTATGACGGCGATTAGCGGATTTGGCGAGTGGTAGCTTAGCTCGCTCTTTTTAAATGGCACGAAGCTTATCACTGGCTTTAAATTTTTAAGGCTAAGAGCGTAGCTGTCAAATAGCTCAAGCCTGATCTCCTTTTCGATCGCCTTTTTCACGCTTTTGACATCAAGCTCAAAGGGCCTAGTAAAGCTAATGCCAGCCTTTTTCATATACTCTTCGATCGCTATAAGGTGATAATATGTCCTTTGCTCGGCGTTTAAATTTTTGCTAGCTTCGTTTGCAAAGGCGGACTTGTTTTGCGTGATAGCGTAGTAGGTGAGGCTTTTTAGCATCTCTTTATCGCCCATCGCCGTGTGCGTGTTTTTGACGTGATACTGATGTTTTGGGTCTATGAGGTGCTTATTTAGCACGTCTTTTACGCTTGAAGCGATAGTTTCAAGCTCTGGATACTTTGAGCCTGGCAGTGTGCTTTGGTCGATGATGCAAGTGTTGCCCCATTTGTCTGGATTTTCGTCCTTGCTTATAAATTTATCTCTGTAATATCCGCTACCATCGTGCAAATTTAAGATGAGAGTGACGTTTTTGTCGGTGATGACGTCTTTTATCTTCATCACTGAGTTGTAGTCTGGATCGTCCTTTTCGACATGGGCGAATTTTCTATTCATATCGCCCTTTGTGCCGCGACTTCGCTCGATGATACTTGGGAAATTTAAATTTGGCACGACCCAAAGCGAACCTTTTGTGATGTTATAGTCAGTCGCCACGATAGAAGCCGCCAAAAAGCCGCCTGGCTCGTCGCCTTGTATGCCGCCGATTAAGAGCATAGTATTGCTACTTGACTCACCTTTTTTGATAAGTGCATAGTCCAGTGCGCTTGCATTTGCAAGGCTTGCAGCCGCAAGAGCTGCTAAAAAAAGTCTAAATTTACGCATTAATATCCTTCGTAATGCTTTGTTTTTGGTAAAAGCAAATTTAAAACTATACCAGTAACCGCGCCAAGTCCGATACCTGAAAATTTAACCGCTCCAAGGTCAAGCACCATGCCGCCGATGGCGAAGATGAAGATGAGGGCTACGATTATCATATTTCTAGGATCGGCAAGATCGACTCTGTTTTTTATAAGTGTCTCCATGCCAACGCTTGCGATGATGCCAAAAAGTAGCAGCATGATACCGCCGATGACTGGAGCTGGGATGGTCGAGAGCACCGCGCCAAGCTTGCCAACGAAGGCTAGCACGATAGCAGTGATCGCTGCAAAGGTCATGATCGCTGGATTATACGCTTTTGTAAGGCTAACTGCGCCTGTGACCTCTGAGTAGGTGGTGTTTGGCGGACCACCAAAGGCAGCAGCTAGCGAGGTGGCTAGGCCGTCGCCTAAAAGGGTGTTTTTAAGCCCTGGATTTTTCAAAAAATCCTCTTTTGTGACGTTTGAGATGGCGAGCATATCGCCGATGTGCTCGATCGCTGGGGCGATGGCGATAGGTATCATATAGATGATCGCTTCGAGTTCAAATTTTGGTGCGCTAAAGCTTGGAACTCTAAACCAAGGGGCGTTTGCGATGGCGCTAAAATCAATCATGCCAAAGCAGTAAGCCACGATGTAGCCAGCGATGATGCCAAGTAGGATCGGTATAAGCCTAAACATCCCGCGTCCTAGCATCATGACAACGATAGTAGCGATAAGCGAGGTGGCTGCAACTATCATCGCTACGTTTTGGGTGTAAGCCTCAGTAGCTGAAGTAGCCATCTTAACGGCATTAGGAGCTAGTATCAGACCTATAGTCATGATGACTGGTCCAACGACAACTGGAGGCAAAATTTTATGCAAAATTTTCTCTCCACCAAAGCGAACCACAAGACTTAGTGCGACGTAGAAAAATCCAGCAAATATAACGCCGCCCATCGTCACTGGTATGCCCCATTTTTCGATGCCGTACTGAAGCGGAGCGATGAAGGCAAACGAGCTTGCTAGAAAGATAGGTGGGACGTTTTTTCTAGTTATTAGCTGAAAAAGCAGCGTGCCAAGGCCAGCCGTAAAGAGCGCTACGTTTGCATCAAGCCCCGTAAGGATAGGCACGAGCACGAGCGCGCCAAAGGCGACAAATAAAAACTGCATACCGATCAAGCTTTGCCTAAGATCAAATTTATACCCCTCATACCTTTGCATTTAGCATCCTTTTTGCGTATTCTCTAACCTCTTTATCAACTTCATAAATTTCATCTACGCTTGAAATTTTTATATCCTTAAATTTCTTAGCCAAGCCCAAAATGAGCCTTGAGATATCCAAAAATGAGCACTTTTTCTCTAAAAAGCTAAATACTCCAACCTCGTTTGCAGCATTAATTACGACACCTAGATCAGGACTAGCTAAGACTTCATCTTTTAGCGAAAAGACTGGATATTTTTTAAGGCTGATCCTCTGAAATTTGATATTTTTTAGATCGAGTAAATTTGCGTGTGAGACGATATTTTGCTCAACTTTTTCAAAGATAGCATGCGAAATGGCTAGCTTCATATCTGTGCGTGAGAGATGCATCGTGCTTGAGCCGTCGATAAACTCGACTACGGCGTGGATGGCTGAGGTTGGCTCTATCACGGCCTCGATATCTTTGATGCCGTAAAGCCAATAGGCCTCCATCACCTCAAAAAGCTTGTTTGTCATCGTTGCGCTATCAATCGTTATCTTTGCGCCCATATCCCAGTTTGGGTGTTTAAGTGCGTCGCTTGGCGTGGCATCTTTTAGAAATTTGATCGGCTTTTTATAAAATGCCCCACCGCTTGCTGTGATGATGAGCTTGCTTGGGGTAGTTTTGTTTTCTAGTAGAAATTTAAGCCCAAAATGCTCGCTATCAATGGGCAAAATTTCTCTTGTTTTTAAAAACTTACCACCAACTACAAGGCTCTCTTTGTTTGCAAGGGCAAGTTTTTTGCCAAGTGCTTGCGTCTTTAGACTAGGAGCAAGTCCAGCAAAGCCCACAAGGGCGTTTATTACCTTTTTTGAGCTTGAAATTTCAAGCATTTCTAGCAGTCCAGCCTCACCAAAAAAGATGTTTTTAGCTTCAATGTTTTTTACATTTTTAGCTAGCTTTTCATCGCCTACACAGACAAATTTTGGCTTAAATTTTAAAATTTGCTCATTTAGTAAAGCTACATTTTTAGCGCAGCTTAATGCCTCGACGCTAATATCAAATTTCTCGCAAAGCGCTAGAGCATTTTTACCGATCGAGCCAGTTGAGCCAAGTATTACCACGATAGCGACCAAAGTAGCGCAACAACGCCAAATAAATAGCCATCTATCCTATCAAGCATGCCGCCGTGACCTGGGAAAAGCGTGCCGCTGTCTTTTACGCCACAAAGTCTCTTTAGATAGCTCTCAAAGAGATCTCCCCAGACCGCAAAGACGCAGACTAAAAAGCTTGAAAATAGAATTTGAAAAAATCCATCTGTTACGAAATTTCCAACTACGCAGCCAACTATGGTGCCTACTACCACACCGCCTGCTGCACCTTCAATTGTTTTGTTTGGTGAGCTTGGGCTAAACGGATGCTTGCCAAAGGCTTTGCCAACGAAAAATGCGCCACTATCGCTTGCAACGACGCTTAAGATAAGCCACGCAAGATAGCCCATGCCATACTCTGAATAAAGCATCCACATCATAAAAATAGGAGTTGTCGGATAGACAAAAGGGGCGACTAGCTTTAAATTTTCGCTTTTTATGTGCGCAAGGATAGATGCTACCAGCATAATCGCAAGGATCGCTATGAAGATCGGATTTGTAAAATATGTAAGCACGTAAAATGCGAGCGCTGCATAAACTAGCTGTTTGTGATCGATGCCATAAAGCTTGAGCGACTCATTAAAGGCAAAGTAAAGCACAGCGCCAAGCAAAATAAAATTTAAAATATAATTATCTATAAAAAAAACTACCAAAATAGCAACAAACATCAAAACGCCAGTGATAATGCGTGAAGACATACACTCTCCTTAAAATCGTTATTTTGCCGTAATTATAACACTTAAAATTTAGACGGCGTTTATAAGAGTGAAATTTGGTTTAAAATGTGTTTGAAAATTTGATATGAGCGCAGATTATAAGATTTTTAACGCTTGCTATTATAATTATACATTATTAGAAATATTTGAAATTATATATCACTGCAATATCTTACAGTCACGATCTTCTATGGTGTATTCAAAGATTAGTTCGCCGTTTTCTGAGTAGAAAATTTCATCCAAGCTAACGCCGATGCTTAGCATATTTAAGATTTCTTTATCCTTGCAGGCGGTTCTTAAATTCTCTTTTTTTATAGCCTCGATAAATTCCAAAAGCTCTTTCTCTTCAAGCCTTTTGATCTCTTGTTTTCTTGCGTGTTTAACGGCGTATCTGTAGATGAGCGTGTCGCCCACGTTTAAGATATCATTAAGAGTTAGCGTCGGTGTGCAGATAAATGGGAGCTTTTTTTTGTAGTATGTTGCGTGATTTTTCGCTGCCACATCTGGCGTCAGAGCCAGAGCTAGCGAGCAAAAAACCAGAGCAAAAATGGCTACTCGCAACTACTTTTATCCAGCTTCAAATCAAAAAGATGCCTGCCCTCAAAGCCGTAGCTGCCACTTAGTGTGATGCCGCGATTTAGCGCAGCTCTTGCCATGCCTGAGTTGCAAAGCGCCTCTTTTCCGTTTTGATAAAATTCATCTTTTAAAGCCAAAATTTGAGACTTGTTGTAGCCTTTTAGCTTCTTTGTCTTAGTCTCATTTAAGACAAACTCGCCATGTATGTTTAGCCCGTCGCTGCTCACATCTTTTAGTGTGATCATCTCATCGACCCTGCTTGGCAAATTTGGCTTAGCAGTTTGGACGACAAAGGCTGGGATCTGCTTTGTATCAAGCTGATTTAGTATCTGCTCATAGACTTTAAACTCACTCTCTTGCACACCAAAAGCAAGGCTTGCAAGAGCTAATAAAACGATCTTTTTCACATATTACCTTTATATAAATTTTCTAGTGATATTTGGCGAGAGTTTGACTAAGATGTCGTAGTTTATCGTGCCAAAAAAGTTAGCCCAAACATTTGCGTCCTCAAAGACACAGACCCACTCGCCACTATCTTTGCAGCTAAAACTATCCATCGAAATTTTACCAAGCACCATCTCGCCATTTGCAAGTCTTAGCTCGCCTAGCCCATTGTATCTTAGCAGTCCGTCGCCATATCCAAGATCATAAGTAGCGACGTTTATATCATCTTTTGCTATAAATTTAGCCCCATATCCCACGCTTTGACCACTTTTTAAAACCCGCCTGCTAACGCGCTTTGCCCAAAGTGAAAGCACTGGCTTTAAATTTAAAGAGCCATTAAACTGAGCATATCCATACTGAGCGATGCCCACGCGCACCATCTCATCTTCAACCGCGCTAGTTCTTTCAAGGGCGGCTGAGTTGTGAGAGTGAAAGATCGGTTTTTTTATACCAAACTCATCGCAAAGAGCTAAAATTTTCGCTTTTGCGGCGTTAAAGTTTTCTCTTTGCACGAAATAATCAGCATTTAGCTCATCGCTTGCGCGAAAGTGAGTATAAGCGCCAAGAAGCTCTAAATTTCTTCTAGCTAAAATTTCAAATGCATAATCAAGCTCGCTTATATCAAGCCCATTTCTATGCATGCCAGTGTCGATGGCGAGGTTGATTTTTGTATTTTCTTTTATCTTTAAAAGTGCGTCTATGTCGTTTATGGCGTAGGTAAATTTAGCGCTTTCATCGCCTGTTGGGATGTGCGAGAGGATCAAGATATTTTCAAAGATATCAGCGATCTCATTTGCTTCAAATTCGCTCTTTACGGCGCAGTTTTTTATGCCAAATTTCTTAGCCTCGCTAGCTATGAGCCTTGCGCCATGCCCATAAGCGTTATCTTTTAGCACGATGATCACTTTTTCTTTTCCGCCAGCCTTATCACAAATTTTAGTTAGATTGTGGATATAGGCTGCTTTGTTTAAGCGTATCTCAGACATTGAAATTCACATCATAAGCTTTATAAACGTCAGGCAAGAGCTTTCTTACGTTGTAGTCAAATGCATAAAATTTAGCGTAAATTTCTTTTAGATCAGCCTCTTTGACCTTGCTAAAGTCAAAGACGTCAGTGCCATTTTTCTTTGGCACTTGGCGGTCTAGCTCAGCAAAAAATGCAGACCTCGCCTCTAAAATTTTCTCTATCTTCTCTTTTACTTCTTGAGATTTTTCCACTTCTACTCCTCTATAAAAATTTTCATCTCATCGCCATAAAGCTTGACATAAAGGGTCTTTTGACCTGCAAATTTATGCGTATCAGCAGCGTAATCCTCATAAAAACTCACACGAAAGAGCTTGTCGTTTTTAAGGTTTGGATAAGGCGTGATGAGAAAATTTGAAAAAGCGATATGTTTTTTCTCTTTTTTAGAAAAGATCGCTCGTTTCATATTTTTAAAATTTTCTAAACTCATGCCGTCATATCGCTCAAAATCTTTATCATAAAATTTCAAATAGCTATCGATGTCACTCTCGCTCCAAGTCTTCTTCCAGTTAAGAATTCCAGAGATGATCACCGCTATGTCGTTCGCGCTTGCTTCTGGGCGCTTGTCCTCGTAGATAAAAGCGAGCGTTTTTTTGTGGTCTATCACTTCGTCAAATTTCATCAAGATGTCATTTTGCATAGCCACGCAGCCTTTTGTCTTTAGCTCATCTGTCCTTTGACCATCGAGCGGATAGCCATGTATCCAGATGCCGCTGCCATTACGTTTTGCGAGTTTATCAAGTAAATTTGGATATGAAAGAGAAAAAGCAAGAGGTCCAAGATATCTGTCATTTGGTGTAAATCTACGCGTGAGCTGATAGACACCAACTGGCGTTTTTAGGTCGCCCTCAAGTAGCTTGTCGCCATTTTTGCCAACGATGACGCTTGAGCTAAAGAGTTTTTTTGTAACTCCGTCTTTATAAGAGATGACTTCAAGCTCTTTGTCTGTCTTATCAACCACGCTTAGAAGTATCTCGTTGTCGTAATATCCGTATCTAACGTCCTTGTCTTTGAGCTTGTTTAGCCAGTAGTCCTTACTTAAAATGTTCTTTTCAATGGCTTCTATGACGGCAGATGGGCCATTTTTTAAGTAAATTTCTTCGTAATTTTGGGCAAAAAGACAAGGCGCTAACGCGATGAAGAAAAATAGTATCTTTTTCAAGTGAAGTGTCCCAAAAAGTAAAATTTAGTGCGTAATTATAACCTAAAAAATTTCAATTTTTAAATTTTAAAGGGAATTTTAGTTTCTTTATATGTATAATCTGAAAACCATTATTAATTTACCATAAAGGAAAAATATGAAAAAACTTGTTTTTGGTGCATTGCTTGCGGCATCTACACTAATGGCAGCTGACATCAGTCTAGAAAATGTCAGAGCAAGAGACACAAAGCCTGGCACAAACAACAGCGCTATTTTTATGAATATCAAAAATGCTTCAAATGCCGATGTAAAGCTAGTTGGCGTTCATTCAAGTGTTTGCAAAAGCACTGAAATTCACACTCACAAGATGGAAAATGGCATGATGGCTATGGTCCAGGTTGAAGACGCCGTTATCCCAAAAAATGGCGAGACAAAGCTAGCGCCTGGCGGTCTTCATATCATGCTTATGGATCTAAATAGACCTATAAAAGATGGCGACAAGGTTGATCTGGAGCTAAAATTTAGCAACGGCGAGAGCATCAAGCTTGATAATATCGGAGTAACTAAAAACTTTAAATAATGAAAAAAATTCTAATCATTTTTTCACTCGTCTTTATCGTAGCAGGCGCTTTTTGGATAGGTCATAAATTTATGGTCAGCAAAGAGGATCCGCCTGAATTTGCCGATGTAAATACATCGCTTGATCCTCTAAAATGCGATCTAAACAAAGATGCTTGCGAGGTGAAATTTAATGGCGTTAAGCTAAAGATAGACATCTCGCCAAGACCGATCTTTGCGATGAGGCCGTTTAGCTTTAAGATCATTAATGGCAAAAATTTAGGGCTAAAAGATCCAAACCTTGTAATCGATGGCATAAATATGAACATGGGCTTGATAAAAGCCAGACTTGATCAAAGAGGCGATAATCTAATAGCCCAAGTCGTGCTAAGTGCTTGCGTGGTCGATCTTATGAGGTATAGATTTAAGCTGCTTGATGGCGAAAAAGATACTGGATTTTTTGTCGATCTTGATCTAAAAATGTAAGGGCAAATGATGAAAAAGACACTTTGGGGCTTGATAATAATCTTAATATGTGCTGGTCTTGCGATGCTTTTTATAAAGCCTAACAAGTATGATTTTAAGGCACTTTCAGAGCATGGCGAAGTGAGCCTTAAAAACTATAACGGCAAGTATAAAGCGATATATTTTGGTTATCTTTACTGCCCCGATGTCTGCCCTACTACGCTCTCTCTTGTGGGCGATGAGCTAAATAAACTAAAAAGAGACGACTTTGAGCTACTTTTCATCACTCTTGATCCTGAGCGTGACACGCCTGAAAATTTAACCCTAATGGCAAAAAATTTCTACAAAGATGCAGACGGGCTAAAGATGAATGATCTGCCAAAAGTTGCTAAAAACTACGGCGTAAAATACCAAAAAATGCATCTTAAAAACTCTGCTATGGGCTACTCTGTCGCTCACAGCTCTGCTATCTATCTGCTAGATAAAGAGGGGAATTTCTACAGCGAAATTTCAAATTTAACTAGTGAAAATATCAGAGAAAATCTTTTAAATTTGATAAAAAATAGACCTTAAATTTAGACAAAAAATTACATTTTTTCCGCTAAAAATATCTCAAAAGCTATGTAACTCTTTTTAAACTAGCCGATATAGACAACATAAAATCATATGTAAAGGAATTCGTGTGAAGTCAATCACCAATAAAATAGCGCTAATGTTAATAGTTGCTCTATGTATTTCGTTTGTGGCTATGTCAGCTGCTAGTTACTACACCGCTCAGAACAAGACAACCGAGCTAGTCACACAAGCTCAGCGCCAAATTCTAAAAGATGTTAAAAATGCAATGGATATATTTTTTAACAATAATCTTCATATCGTGGATAGTATGTCTTCTATCCTGTCTAAGCTAGATGAAAACCGCAACGGTATCGACGCCATCTTAGCTCAAGGCAAATCGATGTCAAATAAAGAAGTTGGACTTGTTTATGCTGGCTATAATGACGGTGCGATGTACCGCTCAAATGGCAAAAACGAAACCCCAAAAGATGGCTATGATCCAAGGGCTAGAGACTGGTATAAACTAGCTAAAGAAAAAAATGGCATTACCTTTACTGATCCGTATATATCTTCTTCTTTAAAACAAATGGTAATAAGCTTCGTTGCTCCTATAAAAGATGCCGGCGTTGCAGCTACAAATGTTAGTATCGAAGAGCTAAGCAAAGAGATCATGAGTATCAGCAAGACTGATTATAGCTATGCTTTTGTTGCAGATAAAGATGGTAAGATCATCATCCACCCTGATAAAAATATAATAAATACAGCCCCTAAACTAACCAAAAAGTTAATCGA
>NZ_PPBR01000125.1:0-957 GCF_002913545.1 Campylobacter concisus
ACTGCGATTACGCTTGGATGGCGGGCGCAGTTTTCTATATGCACGCCCATCACAGAGCTTGCACCGCTCATGCCTTGTGGTCCAAGACCGATTTTATTTATGCCATCTTCTAGCAGTTTTTCGGTTAGTGCAGCGCGTTCGTTTTGATTTTTAGAGCCCAAAGGCCTCATCAGCGCCTTTTTAGATAGCAAAGATGCCACGTCGATCGAAGTGCCTACGCCAACACCCACTAATAGCGGCGGACAGGCGTTTATGCCGTAGCTTGTCATTATATCCATGACAAATTTAACAACACCCTCATAGCCCATGCCAGGCATCAGCACGGTTGCTTTACCAGGCAGGCTACAGCCGCCACCAGCCATATAGGTGTGTATCTCGCACTCGCTACTATTTGGCACGATCTCCCAAAACACGCTCGGCGTGCCCTTGCCGACATTTTTGCCTGTGTTATACTCGTCAAATGTCTCGACGCTGTTGTGACGAAGCGGAGCCTCGCGAGTAGCTTGCAGTACCGCCTCTCGTAGCAGCTCTTCAAGCTCGCCGATAAGCGGAAAATTTGCGCCACATCTTACGAAAAACTGAATCACTCCAGTATCCTGACAGGACGGGCGGTTTAGCTCCTTTGCAAGGCGCTGATTTTCAAACATCGTTTTATAGATCTCCTTTGCCAGCGGCTGCGTCTCGCGCTCGCTAAGCTCAAGTAGCTTCGCCGTCACGTCGTCAGGCAACACTTTGCCCGTGTAGCCGACAAATTTTGCCATGACCTCAGTCATCTTTTGCACAGCTTTTTGTTTATCCATCGCTCCTCCTTTTTTCAAATTTTTCATACGCGCCCGCTAAAATACAGCCAGCCGCGTAGCAGAGTAGATCGGTAAGATCAAACGTCCCGCCGATCATTATCTTTAAAATTTTATTTTCTATGCCTAAAATTTGCACCACTCCAAAATACTGCGCAAT
>NZ_PPBR01000126.1:0-468 GCF_002913545.1 Campylobacter concisus
TATTTAAGTTTTACTACTTCACTTTTACTAAGCTCAACAAAATCAGTAATTGCAAAGCCATTAAGGCACTTTATTTCGCTTTCATCATACTGGTGCTTCTCTGGGTTGTCTTTATGAGTAAAATATCGATAATAGCCCCGTATGCTCTCTAAAGGAATAGGAATTGTGCCATTAACAGATTTTGCCAATTTTTCGGCTTGAGTAAAACGAACTGGACCGTCCCAGCAACAAATTACGTGATAATGTGCCTTTTTCTCGTGTTCATCAGCATTCAAATCTTTATCGTGTAGCGGTGAAATAGCAATAGGTGCGCCTGTTTCTTGCAATATTTCAAGCCAGTTGGTTGGCATACTCTCAGGGTATGCAACAAAAGCCCAGTTTCTCTTTTTGACATTTTTAGCATCTTGTGCCATAATTTAACTCCATTCTAAAAAAGAGAACCATAAATTTAAAAAGGTGTTTCAGGTT
>NZ_PPBR01000127.1:0-433 GCF_002913545.1 Campylobacter concisus
GTTTTTAATAATCCGTACGCCGCAGCTGTTGGTACACAGGATCAAAAAGAAGCCGCAGGTGTTGAAGCACTTTAAGTACTTTCAGGTGCTGTTTCTAACGAAGATCTAAAGCTTCCTGCGAATAAAATAGGGCAAATTCCACTAGAAACTCCATCGATTGAAGTAGAAGATCATGCACTTTATATGACTACAACTGGGCTTACAAAGCCGGCTCAAGGTACAAATAATTCAGCAGTAAATGAAAATGTTAAACTGACAACTATTATGAAAGCACTTGATGATGCACTAAGCCCTGGTCAAGCACTAAGAGCAAGTGGAAACATGATGATGTCAAGCAACGGCTCAACGGCAGAAATTTTTGACTCACTTGGCTCAAAACACACAATTAGTATCAAATGGACAAAGACAGGCACTACAACAGATGGCGGAACAG
>NZ_PPBR01000128.1:0-4378 GCF_002913545.1 Campylobacter concisus
CATATATACATTATAAGTAATAAAAACATCTTTATCTACAAACATTATATTAGAAGAGTTGTTTTCGTTTAATAAAATTTTAATTAAGCCACTCCTACTAAATTTATAGTCAATATTCTCTCTTTTGAGCCACCTAAAATTTATTTTGTTTTTGTCAATTAAATCATTAGCGCCTTTATTTAGCGGAGAATCTACTCCATCTTCATATGCAACTTGAAAAAGAGCCATATGTGGTTTAAATTTTTCATTAACAACGCTTTTTATTAAATAATCTTTTTCCCTGTAAAAGCTTTTAATAACCCAGTATTTTTTTTCATCTAATATATCTAGAATTTCTCTAAAGTCATTTTCTTTTCCGTAGTCATATATGCTTCCTATAAATTCTAGATTATTTAAATATTCATCTAGTCTTTCTGATTTTGAATAATAAAGATGATAAAAAATTTCACTTAAAGCTCTTAAAGAAGGATATCTCTCATCCCACAACTTTTCTTGTTGTTCAAACTCATTAAAATAATTTAAAATTCTCTCATGTGTTTTTATCTTATATGCTTCATATAGTTTTGATATAGACTGTTTAAATTGCCTATGAAAAAAGTTGATTAGTATTTCACCATCTTTTTGAGTCTTAATAAAAAATGGTTCTAGTTTATTTGACAAACTTGACCATAAAGATGCCGGCAAAACAAGCTCATCTCTATCATTTCTCAGTGGATTAGGAGCTTTTATAGGTTCATGAAAATCATTTAAAATAGCTTTTTGAAATTCTACTTCATCTTGTAAATCTTCTGAAAGTATGCCAAATATCTCATTTTCACTAATTCCATATTTACTAAAGACTATAAGGCTTAAAATTTTTCTAACAAATATCTCATTATGATGGTATATCTTTATTAAATTATCGACAAATTCATTTATGGCACAAGGTATATCATCTGCGATATCTATGCTTTGCTGTGATCTTATATTTCGCAACTCTTGTGATATTATATAAGCATATAATGGAGAGCAATTTGCATTATAAAATTTATCTTTAACTAAGTTCATTTGTGTTTGTGTTAAAGTACGGTTGTATTTTGCTAGAATGGCCCCAAAAATTTCATCAGCATTATTTCTTAAACTATCTCTACTTAGATCAAGGCTGTTTGTAGTACCATATCTGTCACTTAATATATCATAATAGATACTATCCTCTTTAAAATTTTCGTCTTTTAATACAGAAAGAACAACCTTTAAATTTTTACCTAAAACTTTCGGTAACCACTTAAGATCGTCATGAATTTTTATTTGATCAAAAGCATCTATAAATATAATGGTCTCACGTTTCTGACTTTGTTCTAAAATTCTTCTTATCTGCTCATCAAATTCATATTCTTGATTTTCATAAATATGATTTTGTTCTGTAACCTCATCTATTATGCCGACCAATAAATCTCTTTTGTAAAATGAATCTGCACTAGCTCCAACAAATCTATAAATAATTTTTGCTTGATTGTTTTGTTTTTCTTGATTGCTTATTGCCATTGCCATAAGTGCAGACTTACCCATGCCAGAATCAGAATATATATAAAAAGGAGTTTGTTCTTCACTGTTAATATAGTTGTTAATTACATCCAACGAGTTCTTTCTGCCAAAAAATATATCAATCTTACTATTTTTAAAATTTTCATGATCTATATTTTTGTTGTCTTGCTTTATATACGATATTCCTTTATCAATATTTTTTACAAGTGCCGTCTTGATATCTTGCACAAATTTTTCTTTATCTACTATTTCATATACAATACTGCCATCTTTTCGTTTAACCTCTTTTGCTTGATGTGTTATTTGGTTGTATTTTGCTACTTTATTTTTAACTTCATTTCTAAAATTTATAACATCTTTTTCATTTATACCCTTGTCTTTAATATCTCTTATGATGGATATTATATATTGATTATTATCATCACCTTTTAATATCTCCTCAAATTCATAATGTGTTGCTGATGTAATATACTTTTTACTTTTATCATAAGTCAGATTCTTGCTAGCATTTTGTAAGATCTCGCGTAACTCATTTTTCTTTTTTTCCCAAATTTCAAAATCTTCAAATTTACCAGTGCGTGATTTCAATATATACGAGCTTGGAATTTGATTTTCATCTAGAAAATACCACTCATTAAGCTCTTTAACTTTGTCTGTATTTTTTAAAATTTCTTCAAATTCCAATTTTTCTATCATATACGGAAGCGGTATCCAGCCATATCTACTCCCCAAAAATATAATAAAATTTGGATGTGGGTATGCTTTGCAGTTTGCAACTTCTGTCAAGCACATAGGAAGTGTCTTTTGATCCTTTTGAGCTTCATTATTTATGCCCCACCTTAGATCTATGGCTTGCAAAGTAAAACCTTTAGCTTTACAATACTTCTTTACTTCAGGTAATATTTCTTTATGAAGTATATTACGCTCTGTTTTAAAGTCGTTGAAGGTTGATGAGATAAATATACGAAAAGTCTTTTGCATCTCTTTTATCCTATTAAAAAGTTTTTACAAAAATCATACTATAAATTTATGTAAAAATATTAAAAGATAAAGACATTAAAATTCTATAACTTAATTTCATCTATAATCCTCTCATGAAAAATGAAAATCCAAAGAGCAAAATTTACGCCGTTATCGACCTAAAGTCCTTTTACGCCTCGGTTGAGTGCGTAGAGCGCGGGCTTGATCCATTTAAGGCCGATCTGGTCGTGGCTGACGCTAGTCGTGGCAGTGGCGGCATCTGCTTAGCTGTCAGCCCTGCGCTTCGTGCAAAAGGGGTGAAAAACCGCTGCAGGCTCTTTGAGATACCAAGGGATATCAAATTTATCATCGCACCGCCTAGGATGCAGTTTTACATCGACTACGCCGCAAGGATCTATGAAATTTATCTAAAATATGTCTCCAAAGAGGACATCTACGTCTATTCGATAGATGAGTGCTTCATAGACCTCACTTCTTACTTGAAGTTTTACGCTCTTGGCGCAAAAGAGATGGCAAAGATGATGATGGATGAGATATTAAAAACGACTGGCGTGACGGCGACTTGTGGCATGGGGACAAATTTATACCTCGCAAAGATCGCGCTTGACATATTAGCAAAGCACCAAGATGACGGCATCGCCTATCTTGACGAAGATCTTTACAAAAAGCAGCTCTGGACGCATCAGCCCCTAAGTGACTTTTGGCGTATCGGTAAGCAAACTAGGCTAAAGCTTGAAAAATGCGGCATCTTTTGCATGAAAGATATCGCAAATGCGCCAAAAAGCCTGCTTGAAAAAATTTTTGGCGTCGATGCCTACATCACGATCGATCACGCAAACGGCATAGAGCCAACGACGATAGCTGAGATAAAGGCCTATAAACCAAGCACGAAGTCCTACTTTAGCTCAGAAATTTTGCCTAGAGACTACGAGCGCTGCGAGGCGGTGATCGTGCTAAAAGAGATGGCTGACAGGCTCGCGCTTAGGATGATAAACAAAGATGTAAGGGCGAGTGGGCTAACGATAAATGTGAGATTTGCCGATAAGCTTGAGCCGCAGCAACGTGCAAGCGTGAGGTTTAAAACGCCAACAAATATCTCAAGCGTGCTGATGAGCGTGGCTGAGGAGCTACTTTTAAACAAGATAAAAAATGTCGGGCTAATCAGGCAAATAGGCATATCTGCAAACGATGTGGTGAAAGAAAATTTGGTTGAGTTTAGCCTATTTGAAAATGACGCCAAGGAAAAAGCGGTGTTAAAGTCGCTAAATTTGATAAAAGAGAAATTTGGCAAAAACTCGATCCTGCGCGCGATCGACCTGCTACCAGAAGCGACTGGGCAAGATAGAAACAAAAAGATCGGAGGACACAAGAGCGGTGAGTAAAGATAGGGCGAAAATTTTTAGCTCGTTTAATCCTCTTTCTACATTAGAGCGAGCCTTGCGTCAAAAAGAGCGAGAAAAATGCGAAAAACTAGAGCTTGACGAGAGCAAGATCGATGAAATTTTAAAAAAATTAAGCGAGATAAAGATAGCTGATGAAGTGCGTGTGAGCTACCACGACGGCTTTGGCTACGCAAGTACTAGCGGGCTGGTTTCAGAGATAAATTTCATAGACAAAAGCCTCATGGTCGTAAAAACTAGGATCAAATTTGAGGATATAAATGAGGTGGAGATAGTTAGAAGGTTGCAGAAAACAAACCATTATCCATTTTATCTATAGTCTTAAAATTAATTATTATCTAAAAAATATATAAATAAATATTGCGCTATGATGCAAACAATATTTTTGAAAACTAATAAACATGAAGAAGTTAAAAAATAAATACATATCCTATTTCTAAATTTTATAGAAGTATTTCATATGAACTATATAG
>NZ_PPBR01000129.1:0-492 GCF_002913545.1 Campylobacter concisus
GGATGTTTTTAGCATCACCGCTCGCTTTTTCAAGCATAGAAGTAAGCTTCATAAATGAGTCTTGATTGTCCAAGCTCTCATCATTTAGAGTTAAAATTTGACTAAGTAAATTTTGATTTGAGAGATTTTTTATATCGCTTAGTAGCTTTTGTATCGAGCTTGGTAGCTTCTCTGGAGTAAGTGCATCTTTTAAATTTGCTTCAAGCATGACGCCTGAGTTTTTGATCTGATCATTTAGCGAGCCAGCTTTAAGATCGGCTATTGGTTTTAGAAATTCTTTTAGTTTTAGTGCAAGGCTCTTTATCTCAGGGCTTTCGTTTTGCGCAGCTTCAGCCTCTAAGCTTTTGGCAAGATCTGAGAGCTCACTTGCTAAATTTGGAGCGATCTTCGTATCTTTTGCCTGAGATAAAATTTGCTCTGCTTTGCTACGACTTGCAGCGCTTCTTAGATCATCAAGCACCCTTGCAACTAGCTTGCCAACGTCATCAAGAG
>NZ_PPBR01000130.1:0-3161 GCF_002913545.1 Campylobacter concisus
CCTTATCTAAGTCTTTTGTAAAAAGGCAAAATTTAACATTTTTAAGAGCAGTATTAAAAAAGTAAAAATTTGGTCTATTTGTTACATTGCTAATTTAGTTTATATATCATGATTAAGCTTGTCTATTTTATACAAATAGTATTTTATGATTTTATGTAACTTTGAGGTATTTTTAATAAAAAGATTGTCTAGTTATTGCTCAAAGGCCTAGAAATATCTAAACCTTTCGGCTCTGCGAGGCTTTTTAATTAAAAATAAACATAAAATATAAAGTTAAAAATAGAATAAGAAGATTTTATATAGAATAACTAATTTTAAAAAGATAGGTTCTATATGGTAACTAGAGAGATAAAATGTAGGTATTGTCAAGGATATGGATTTATAAGAGCAGACAAAAACTGTCCTGTATGTGGAGGGACTGGTAAAGTAACCCAAACTGATTTGGAAATTGGTAAAAAACTTCCAGATGCCGCTCAAGGAATTTTTGACACTATCTTGATAATATTTGAAAAACCTTTGATTTTTTTCATATCTGGGTTAATTTTATATTCTATTTGTAAATATCAACTAGAGTTGGAGTTAGGATACATAAGCGGAGCTCTTATAGTCGGTTCTTTTCTTCATGTATTTAATATCTTTAGTAAAGATTTTGGTAAAATTCATAAGATACTTATAACTGCTTCTATTATATTATTTGCAATGCTATTTCTATATATTCGTAAAAGTCAAGACCCTAATGCAGATTTGCTGTATATTCTAGGTTTTTTATTTGTGAATTTTATTAGTTTTTACAAGTCATATTATAAATTTGCTTGTGGTGTTATAGCGTTTGCAGTAGTAGGTTTCTTTCTAAAATATATTTTTAGTTAATTAAAGCATTTTAAAGGATTTTGTAATGAAAACATTTTTTATTTATATTTTGTGTATAACTTTACCTAGTTTAATGCTAGCAAACTCTCAACTTGCTATTGTTGGCAAAACATATAACTCTCTTAGGATGATAGGAGATGAGGAGTATCGCAATGAAGTGATGCGTACAGATATGGCCATTTATGGCACTTATGCTATTCTGGGTGGACTTATTAGCGTTTTTGGTTCACTTGGGGCACCAAAAATTAAAGAACCAAAAGGTTCTCTTACTGAAGCACTTTCTAGTCTAGTTATAAAAGGTTGCGGAAAAGTATATATAGACGATGTTTATAAAGGTCAGACCCAAGAGAATTCAGCACTTATTGTTAATGTATCGGCTGGCAAGCATAAAGTTTTAGTGGTCTATCAAGATGATGATTACATATCTTATGGTGAGATCAAGGCTAGTGTTGGAGATGGGGTTCGACAGCCTATTGTTGTCAATGCAGATAATGTTTCAATGACAAAAGAAGGTTATGAAAGAAAAAAACATGCCAAAGAAAAAGCAGCCGAGGCAAAAAGACAACGCGAACTAAAAAATGCAGAAGAAGCACGCCAAAGAAAAATCATTGAAGCTGAAAAAACAAAACAAAAAGAGATACAAAAGCGTCATGATATGGAGAGAATGGCAAAGCTAAAAGAAGAAGGCATTAGTAAGAGGTTTAAAGCATACCAGGCAAAATTTTACAGAGATGGCAAACTTGATGTAGTCATAGATCCTACTACAAATTTAATGTGGCAGGATGGTAAAAGTATAGCCTTGGCAAATAATCTAGAAGAAGCAAATAATTATTGCAAAAGATTAAATTATGCAGGTTTTAAGGATTGGAGAATGCCTGTTTTGATTGAGTTGGAAACCACAGTAGACAATAGCAAATCAAATCCAATGATAGCTGATACATTTAAAAATTTAAGTGAAACCAAAGCATACTGGTCAAGCACTCTAGATGCCAGAAAACCTAATGGAACTATTATTAAAGCGGTTTCTTATATTGATTCACATCCAAGACCTCCGCTGGCAGTTAGATGTGTTCGTGATATAAACAAATAAAGGGAGTAAATATGTACTTTAAAAAAATACTATTTTTTGCAACTATTTTGTTCATATTTGTCGGATGTGGACATCTTGATTTAAATGCAGTCAGTAGGCAAGAAGCACTAAACACAAGATGTGACAGAGACTCTAACAATGATACTATTACTTGTAAAGATAAGATTTTTGATAAACTAATGTGGCAAGATAATACTTCTCCTATGTTAGACTGGAACAAAGCAAAAGAGTATTGCAAAAATTTACAGTATGCTGGCTTTAGTGACTGGAGACTACCTACTAGACATGAGTTTTTAACTATCACTGATTTTTCAAAATTTAATCCGGCGATAAAAAAAATTTTTAGTAATATAAAATATGGTAGATACTGGTCATCAACCATCAATACTGGTAATAGCGCATATGCTTTTGAAGTATATGGTGGAGACGATTTAATAGAACCGATGAGTATAGTGTATAATGTAGTATGTGTAAGAGAAGTTAACTAAAACTTATTTTAAAAATAAAATGACTATGAGATTATATCTGTTAATGATTTATTCTGGTCTTATATTTTTCAAAAAGTGCCCGTTGATTGCCTTATTGACTGCTTTTTATGAAATTATCATTATTTCTACTTTATTTAAGAAGGTTATTTTGACTCCTATCTTTTTTGTATTTAAGTTGTTGAATAAGGCGACTATTTTCTAAATAGTTTTTACTATCTTGCAATAAAGTTAATAAAATATGAAATGTTTACTGATATTATCAATATATTTTATTCTCTGGTTTTGAAATTAGAATAAAAGTTAATCTTTTTTAAGCCATGATGTAAAATCGGGATAAATTACTTTATTAAATTGGCTCTCTCTCGGTTTTGGTATTAATTTTATTACAAAAACCTTTTCAATAGTTCATCTTCTCTCTTTCTAAAGGACCCAAGATTATTTATTTTGTAGTTATGCTTTGAATCTTTACTGATATCCTTTAAATTTCATCATATTCTACTAAACTAATAGATTAAGGGAAACATTTGTAATATTTTTTATTGGTAGTATTATGATTAAGGGCTGGGCTTAAAATACTGACTCAATATTGTCTTGAGTATATAAATATCAGGCATAATAAACTCTAACTTTAACAATATAATTGTTGCAATCTAAGATAACAATATGATTTTATTATTTCTAAAAAATTCAAAATATACAAGTTTATTTTATTC
>NZ_PPBR01000131.1:0-853 GCF_002913545.1 Campylobacter concisus
AATTTACTACTAAAGGGCTAAGATAGTTAAAAAATATTAAGAATAGTTGCGGGATTTAAGCAGATGTTAAATTTACTCATAGCTAGGCTAAGAGTAAATTTAAGCTAGTCTTTAAACTCGTGTGAGATGACTGGGGAGAATTCCTCCCAGTGAAGCTTGGTTTTAATAGTTGGCATCTTGCTTTGAAATGGCTCTTTTTTAAGCGCTGCCATAGCGACGCTATCGCCTTGTGGCTTAGCTGGTGCTTCTACGTTTAAGACTGCTCTTTCAAGCTCGATAAAATCTTTTAAGATGAGCGCATAGGAGCGGAAGAAATTTGCATTTTTATGAGCTAAAAGTAGCGAGCCAAACTCATCTACAAATAAATTTAAAGTCTCGCTAAAGAGCTTGTCGCTGATATTTTTTGCGCCGTTAAATTCGTCATTTAAAAACGTAGCCATCGCCAAAAATATAAAGCCAACATAGTCCTCGCTATCTTTGCAAAGCTCCTTATCACGCCTATATGGGCTAAGGTTTAGGCAGTGTATCACCCTAAGTCTAGCCGCGCCGTTATCTCTGCCCTCTTCATAAAAAGAGGCGCTTAAGGGGATATTTGTAAAGCCAAAAAGAACTTCATTTTGCTCATTTACAAGCTCTTTAAAGCTAAATTTATCTAAATTTGCAAATGCCTCTGCGCTTTGCTCGCTCAAAGGATTTTGCGCTAGGTAGCTTAGCTGCTCTCTCCACCTTGCAAATTTCTCATCGCTCGTGTGAAAAAATAGCGGATAAGCTAAAAATTCGTAAAAATATGCCCTTGCTTTTGTGATGTTTTTATCCATTTAATAAATCCTCTCTCATCGCGTTTAGTTGGGCT
>NZ_PPBR01000132.1:0-67560 GCF_002913545.1 Campylobacter concisus
ATATCAAGATTATAACAGCATAGACGAGCTAAATAGTGAGATAAAAAAGTGCTCTCTTTGCTTTTTGAGAAATAGCTCAAAGTGCGTTTTTACTGGCTTTGGCGATAAAAATAGCAAGATAATGTTTGTAGCATTTTCAATAAAATTTGATCTTTTTGAAAGCACAGCTGGCAAAATTTTGCAAAATACTATAAAAGAAGGCTTAAATTTAGAAAAAGATAATGTTTATATAAGCTCGCTTTTGCGCTGTGAAATTTCAAATAGTGACGCGAAAAATCCAGCGCTAGAGCGCTCTTTTGAGCTTTGTAGGCCATATCTTTTAGAAGAGATAAGGCTTATTAAGCCAAAAATTATCATCACTTTAGGAGAGGAAGCTTTCATGCATCTTTATCCAAATTTGCTCTCAAAGGGCGGATTTTCAAGCATAAGAGGGAGCATTTTAAAAGATGATGATAGGTTTATAATGCCAACCTTTTCACCAGAGTGGATCAGCAAAAATCCAAGTTTTGAAGAAAATTTTATAGATGATTTGAAAAAAATCAAGGGAGTGATATGAAAAGAATTTTTCTTTTTTTAGTTATATTTGTAAGCCTTTTTGCAGCGCAAAATGAAGCCATAAGCGAGATGCAAGACGAGATCACTGAGGCAAAATTTGAAAGCAACATTACTAAAAATCAAAGCCTCTCAAGCATACCGCCAGCAAAGATCACTTACATAAATTTAGAGCCAGAATTTTGTGATAGCTCTTGCTTAAATGAGCTAGCAAAGAGCGATATGCTAGCTAGCTTTATGGCTAGATTTGAGCCAGCAAAGATAGATGATAAGGCGCTTTTAGGCCTTTATACTTCACTTGGTGGAGAGATGGTTTTAAAGCTTGCGCAAAGCGATAAGATAGCAGTCATCATCCCTCAAAAGGTCATAAAATCATACGCAAATGTCGTGTCAAACGCGATTCTAAGCTACATCTTAAAGCAAGATGCAAATGTCGAAGTGAAATTTATAAATAGCAGCGACGAGAGTTTGTCTAGCCTTCAAAATGCGCTTCAAAACGCTAGAAATGAGGGATTTATCTACTTCATAGCAGCCCTTACTCAAAATGGCGCAAACACAGTAAATTCTCTCATCCTGCCAAACGAACTCATCTACATCACAAGCGTTCATAGCTCTTTTGTGACAGCTCCAAAGCCAAATTTGATCTTTGGCGGAGTTGATTACAAAGCTCAAATTTCAGCCCTGTTAGCTTTTGCCAACGAAAAGATAGTCGCCTTTGACGATGGCAGCGCGCTAGCACAAAAGCTAAATGAGTATGTGCGCATGCAAAGTAGCGACTACTACGAGAGCTCGATCACTGGCAAAGATATAAATTTAAACGACACTTTAAGCAAAAAGTCTAAATTTGATAACGCAAGCGTCTTTTTAAACATCCCAATCGTCAAGGCTTCCCTTGTGGCAACGCAGATGAGAGGTTTTGAGATAAAGCCTTACGCGCTTTTAAGCACGCAGATAAATTTCTTGCCAAATATCTTTAGTGCCATCACGCAAAGAGATAGACAAAACCTCTTTGTGGCAAATTCGCTAAACTCGCTTGATGAGAGTTTTCTAGGGCTTGGGGATCTTTTTGGAGTTGATTTTAGATACTCACAGATAGGCTATTCAAGTGCCTTGGGAGTGGAGTATATCTATACAAATTTCATAAACAAAAATGCCAGCAAAATTTTCACAGAGAGAGTTGAGGGCTCACAAGTTTTATATGATGTGAAAATTTATGATACAAAAAGCGATCACTTTAATGAGGTAAATTCGCAGGAGCAAAACAGCACAAGCGGAATTTAGCAGTTTTGCTTGCTAAAATTTAACCTCATTTATGTAAGCTTTCATGCTCTCATCTATCTTTGCTAGCCTGCCATCTTTCATAAAAGCTAGCGTGATAGTTGCTTTAAAGAGCACTTTTTCGACATCTTTTTCATCAAATTTATAAATTTCTTGCTCTAAAACAAGGCTTGCCTTTTTAAGCTCTATGAGCTTTGTTCTCACAAAAACCTCGTCGCCAAGCACGGCTGAAGCAAGAAATTTAGCCTCAAGAGCTGAAACGACAAAGTATCCGCCCTCTTTTGTAAAATTTAGCCCAGCCTCAAAAAAAGCCTCACTTCTGGCTCGCTCGCAATATTTAATATAGTTTGTATGATATACGATGCCGCCTGCATCGGTATCTTCGTAATAAATTCTTATCTTCACTGCAAAGCTCCTTTAAATTTTCATTTGCTCTTACTAGGCTTGCCTTTAGCGCCTCTAGTTATTGTAAGTGATTGATCATAAAACAAGATAAGCACCACCGAAACGCCCACACCTAGGGCTAGCGAGACCGTCGTAGTCGTGATGGCATTATCAAAAAATATGATCAAATACTCATTTTTCTTAGCGATGCTTGTCTCATTTAAAAATGAAAAAAGTGCCAAAATGCCCTTATACGCAAAAACTCCTGGCACCATCGGCAAAAGCGCTGGAAATGCGATGATCTCAGCTGGCACCTTTAGCCGTTTGGCAAAGAGCATGCCTAAAATTCCGCTCATAAAAGAGACGATGAGCGTTGCGACACTGATGTTAAAAAATCCCATCTGCATGATCCAAAAGCGGCTAGCATGCGCAAATGCAGCGAGCAAAGCGCAAAAGATGAGAGTTCTTTTTGGAGGCGAGCTAGCATAGGCAAAGCCAAGTCCAGCCACCGCAGCAAAGCCAGCATCTACAAGCGTTTCACAAAAAAGCTCAAACATTTAGTATCTCCGCACTGCTAAGCGTTAGCGTGATATAGACGCCAACAGCCATGCAAAGTATGAGGATGCCAGTGCTTATGGCTCTACTGATGCCAACAAGGGTGTTATCGTTTAGGATGTCAAAGACTGAATTTATGAGAAAAACGCCAGGCATCATAAAGAGCACAGACGAGCCTATTGCCACGTCACTTGTATGTGTAAGCCCGTAAGATACGCCAAGATAGGCGATAAATGAGACGACAAAGGATGTCAGGACGTATTGAACCTTTAAATTTACGCCCATTTTCGCAAGGGCAAATTTAAGAGTGTAACCAACAAGCGTTGCAAAAAATATGCAAACAACTGAGCCAGCATCGCCTCCAAAAAGTCTGCAAAATGCCGCATTTGCAAGGCTTATCAAGATAAGCGAGCTAGCAAATTTATTTGCACTGACACTCATCACACCATCAAAGCTCTCTTTAGCTTCATCTAAGCTCAAACCCTCATCTAAAATTTGCCAGCTAAGTGAGGATAGCTCAGAAATTCTGTTAAAGCTAACCTGCCCTAGAGGGATCTTTCTCACATAAGTTCGGCGCAAGGAGTTGTCCTGCGAGTCCATCACGCTAATGGTAAAATACTTCACAAAAATGGTCACGCTAACGTCGTAGCCGTAGTGCTTAGCTATGCGGTCGACGCACTTTTCTACGCGCGCAGTGTATGTGCCAGCGCTCACCATAGCTGTCGTGTATTCGGCGAGAAAATTTGTTAAGATTTGGATATCAGGCTTGGCGTTCATCTTGACTGATCTTAAATTTCACAAAAAACAAAATGAGCTGCAAAACAAGCATCACTTTCATTACATATTCGCTTGCGCTATGCATCTTGGCAAACTCCGCTGTCTGCGTCGCATCAGCACCTAGACCCTGAGCCTGCACGATAAAAGGTGTAAAGATAAAGACAAAGCTAAGCGCTAGGGCTAAGTTTAAAAACGAGAGCATAAAAGTGCTAAATTTTAGCGAAAATGCAAGCTTTTTTCTTAGATCAAAGAGCTCACTAACTGCCACAAATGCGCTTACAAATAGCAAAACATAGTTAAATTTTAAAAATATCTTTGTCATCATCTGTCCGCTCATAAAATGCGTGAGCACGCCCTCGCCTATGATGCTTTGTGGGAAAAATATGACTGGTGCGACCAAAATTCCAAGCGTTAGCTCAGTGCCAATCACCGCTGCTAATAGTAAAAAATAGATACTTCTCAATCTCTCTCCTTTATAGTTTTAAACTCGCGCAAAAGCCCCTGTCAAAGCCCGCCAAGTCCTTGTAAAACGTGCTTTTGAAGCCATTAAATTTTAGCGCCATCTCCATGCTCGCTCTTTGATCATATCCCATCTCGCAGGCGATATCTTTTATGCCGCGATTTCTAGCGATAAGGATGATATTTTTTAAAATTTCATCCCCGATCTCGCCGCCAAATAGCGCCTCATGCGGCTCATTTATCACAAATTTATCAAGTTTATAGCCTCGTGCGATATAAGGTGGGTTTGAGACCAAGATGTCGATATCACCAGAAATTTCATCGATATAAGAGCACTTTACAAAGTCGATCTTATCGCTTACATTAAATTTCAGCGCATTTTTTTTGGCTAGTTTTAGAGCCTTTTCATTTATATCAGTGGCTACTATTTTAGCGTTTGTTTTTAAAGCTAACATGACGCTTATTATCCCGCTGCCAGTGCCGATCTCAGCGATCTTTGGCGCTTTGTAGCCGCTTGCTATCTCTAGCACTTTATCAACTAAAATTTCAGTCTCAGGGCGCGGTATCAAAACGCCACTTTCTACCTCAAACTCCAGCCCATAAAAGCCAGCCTTGCCGGTAATGTATTCAAGCGGCTCATAGTTTTCAAAGCGTTTTATAAGATCAAAGTAGCCGCTCTCATCAAATTCGCTCTTTTGGTTTAAAAATATCCACTCGATGCTCACATCAAGGTAGCTCATGAGCAAAATTTTAGCAACCCTGCTTGGGTTCTCACAAAGCGGCCTTAGCCTTAAATTTGCTTCTTTTAGAGCCTCTTCAACTCTCATTTTCTAGCTCATTTATCCGCTCAAAAAGGCTTGGGTGCGAGTGATAGACAAATGAGTAAAGCCAGTGCGACTTCGGAAATGCTTTGTTTTCGCTGCCAAGCTTGGTTAGGGCGTTTATCATGTCAGTTTTGTTTGAAATTTCTTTTGAAAATCTATCTGCGCCAAATTCATTTTTGCGGCTAAAGTGCGAGATGATCGGCGAGAAAAGAAAGCTAAAAATAGGCGAGAAAAGCACCAAAAAGATGATGATGCTAGCACCATTTTGCCCTAGTCCTATCACCTCGTATGCGCTTGTGCTCACGTTTCCAAAGATAAAAAATAGACAAAATAGCATTACCGCACTTAGCGCTATCATTTTTAGGATATCTTTATGCTTAAAGTGCCCAAGCTCGTGCCCCAAAACCGCCACGATCTCTGCGGTGCTTAGCTTTTTTATCAGCGTGTCAAAAAGCACCACTCGCTTTGTCGCTCCAAGTCCGCCAAAATAGGCGTTTAAGCGGTTGTCACGCTTGCTAGCATCTATCGTAAAAACGCCACTACTTTTAAAGCCGCATTTTGCAAGTAAGCCCTCTATCTTGCCCTTTAGCTCGCCGTCTTCAAGCGGCGACATCTTGTTAAAGATAGGCGCGATGAGCGTTGGGTATATCAAATTTATAATTAAAGCGATGCCAAAACTTAGCAAAAACGCCCAAAACCACCAAAAATCGCCAAGAAAATTTATACATAAAAGCACGAGCCAGACGAAAGCCGAGCCAAAAATGAGCATTAGCGCTAGCGACTTAATAGTATCAATTAAAAATATCTTTGCGCTCATATTTGAAAAGCCAAGCTTTTTGTCTTTTACAAAGCTCTCGTAGATATTTAGCGGCAGATCAAGCAGTGACGAGATCAGCAAAAAGCTCATCACAAAGATGATATTTTCAAACGTAGTGCCATCTTTTAGGCAAGCATTTGAGAGCATTTTTAGCCCAAAGCTTATCCATGCAAAGAAGATAACGGCGTGATAGACGAGGCTAAAAATTTCAAATTTTAGATTTGTCACAGCAGCATCTGCGGCGTTTTTGTATTCGCTCTCTTCAAGCACGACTGGCTCTTTTTTGGCCTGCGCCCTTACAAAGCCGATCTGTAAATTCGCCAAAAAAAGTTTAAAAATCACATAAAAAATATAGATAAATAAAAGTGTATAAAACATATCCTTCCTTAAATTTCATAAAGACTAAAGCAACCATAGTCCGTTCTAACTGCGAGCTTGCCATCTATAAATTTAGCCTCGCAGTTTTTCACAACGTGATCTAGCGTAAATTCCGCCATCGCGTTGCCACTTTTTAGATCGGTAACGTAGCCCCTGCTTTGATCTATCACAACAAGTTTGCCAGCCTCCATGCAAAACTCGCTCGCTCTTAGGTACTCGTCCTTTATCCATGGCTGCTTTGTCACCTTTGCGCTCTTTATATCAAGGCAAAATAGCTTGTTTTCAAGATACTGCCTAAGCAAAAGCGTGTTTTCGTCCAAAAAGCAAATTTTATCAAGCGCGCCAAATTCTGCTCTTAGCTCGCTTAAAATTTCGCCATTTTTTGCATTTAAAATTTGCAGCTCATTTTCTTTGGTGCAAAGTGCAAGCATGCTAGCATCCGCACTAAGAGCTGTGCAAAGTATCGGCACGTGGCTTTTTGTAGCACATTTATACTCGCCAAGCTTTGAAATTTTACCCTCGCAAAAAGTAAAAATCTGCCCAAACATACCAAAGACGGCTACATCATTTGAAGCACAGATAAAGCTCGCTATCTCGCTACTTTTCTTGACATTTTGCTCGGCTAAAATTTCACGAAATTTGGCCTCTTTTGGCTCAAAAATATAAATTTCATGATCAAGGTCTAAAAGTAAATTTTCGCTTGCACACTGGGCATCCCACGCAAGCGGCTTTGGCAAGGTGACCTGCTCTTTTATAGCGCCGCTTCTATCAAGCTTCACCAAAAGATCGCTAGAGTTGCCGCCATCTTTTTGACCGCTACTTTTATAAACGTAAATTTCATCTTTTAAGCCTGCAAATGAGAGCGCTCCAGTATATCCGCCGCCGATATAAACGTGCAGGCTCGCCGCGCCTGCTTTTGCCTCGCTATCTTGCAGGATAAAGCCCTTTTTTAGGCTCTCCCACTCTTTTTTGACGCAGGCTTTTTTAGCCTCCGTCTCGCTTGCAAATTCTTTTTTGCTCTGCTTTGTTTTGCCGCCTTTTTGGCTCACGCTCACTAAAGCTTTATCCTCCACGCCAAGCTCTAAACGCTCACCACTATCAAAATTTACAAGCTCACGCATATTCTACTTCAAAAAGTTGTCATAAAAACTACTGATAAATAGCACCAAAATAACAAAAGGCACGATAAATTTGATATAGAAAAACCAAATATTTATAAGCTTTGCGTACTTTTCGCTGCCTTGCAAGATCTCTTTTTTCGCTTCATCTTTTAGCACCCAGCCCACAAATATCGCACATCCAAGTGAGGTCAGCACGAAAAATATGGTAGCACTTATCGCGTCGTATGCGTCAAAGATATTTTTACCAAAAATGATCACATGACTTAGCAAATTTGTAGCCATAAGTGATGGTAAATTCCCTAGCACGAAGATGACGCTAAGCACTAAAAATATCGCTTTTTTGCGTTTTATCTTAAATTTCTCTTGCAGCGTAGTAATGATCACTTCATATATCGGTAGCGATGTCGTAAGCGCGGCGATCATAAGAAGCGCGAAAAACGCAACCGCGAAAAACCCGCCAAAAGGCATGTGCGAAAAGACGATCGGAAGCGACTTGAAAACTAGGCTAGGACCGCTATCTGGCGAGACTCCGTAGCTAAAGAGCGACGGAAATATCATAAAGCCAGCAAGCACGGCTATGACGGTGTTTAAGATACCTGTGATGATAGAAATTTTAACTAAGCCTTCGTCTTTTTTAACAAAGCTTGAGAGCGTTATCATCACGCCAAATCCAAGCGAAAGCGCAAAGAAAACCTGTCCCAAAACCTCGACAAAAAGCTTTAAGCTTATCTTTGAAAAATCAGGCGTTAAATAAAATTTCACACCACTCATCGCACCCCCAAGCGTGATGTTTTTAGCGATCATGACTAGCATCAAGATAAAAAGAAGCGGCATTAGATATTTTGCCGAGCGCTCGATGCCTCCAACCGCACCTTGCACCAAGATAGCGTAGTTTACAAGCACGAAGGCAAGGGTTGCAAAGCTTATGGCAAGCGGGTTGCTGACGATATTTTGCTCGTAAAATGCGCTAGTTTGCTCAAAGCTCACGATGTGCGAGAGATCAAGCAAACCAAATGAAATTTGAGCGATATAGTTTAAGACCCAGCCGCCGATAACCATATAATAAGCCATGATGCCAAATGCGCCCACAAGGCCCATCCAGCCGACTATCTGCCACTTTTTGCTGATCTTTTTGCCATTTATCGTGCCGCCAAATGCATCAACAGCGTTGCACTTTAGGCGCCTGCCGATGGCGTTTTCAACCAAAATCATAGGAATACCAATGACTATCATCGCTATGCAAAATACCAAAACATAGGCCCCACCGCCGTTTTGACCGACTAAGTAAGGAAACCGCCACGTCGCGCCAAAGCCGACCGTAGCCCCTGCAACAGCTAAAATATATGTAAGTCTTGAACTCCACGATTTTCTATCCATATTATCTACCTTTGTGAAAAAGTTGGATTATATAAAAAAAATGATTAAATTTTGCTAGCAAAAGGCGATACTTGCGTGTAAATTTGGCTTTTTTGCTAAATTTTAGGACTTTTATAGACGGAATTTTTATCTTTGCAGGATAATTTTAAATCTATTAATGCAAAACGCCCAATTCTACATATCCCTCCATCGCAATGAGTAATATCCAGCCCTCTTTTGGGCTGCAAAAATAGTGATGTTGCGGGACATTTTCAACCATAAATTTTAAAAAATCATAAAAGTATTCAGGTGCAAATTTAAGCTCTATGCTAGTTAGACCATCACCAACGTAGCCTATCTCGCCACTTAAAATTTTGCTTTGAATGCTTGTGAGTGAGCTTAGAAAATTTTTAATATCAGCAAAATTTTTATAATCAGCTGTTTTATAATCTTTTAAATTTTGCAAAAGCGGTTTTGAACCAACAAAGGTAAAATTTCGCTCTATAAAATTTGCTACATCATCGCTTTTGTGCCATTTTTGCCCCAAATTTGACAAAAAAGCAAGCACCTCATCATCAGCTGAAGTAAAATTTAAAACTGGACTTTTCTGGCTCATTTGCCTCCTTTTTGTAAAGTCACTACGCCTTTATAAAAGAGGGATTATATAAAATTTATGGTGGTTTTATAATTTTTCGTGGAAGTTAGCGAGCAAATTTTAAAATTTAATGAACGAGTAATTTCGGCTCTAAAATTTGAGCTAAGCTGTAAGCGAAGCCAAATTTTAGTAGTCAATTCTTGCGAGTGAATGGAATTTTAAAATTTACTTTGAGATATAAATTTATCAAAAAGGGAGACAAGGGGACTTGAATTACGGTCTGCTTGCAGTTGCGAGCTTGCGAAGCAAAGCCGTCCCTTTATCCCCCTTTTTTAAATCCTCTAAACCCCTCGCACGTTAGAGGTGCATGCTCCAGCGCTTCGCACTGCATGCGGTTAAAAAACTACGGCAAAATTTTATTTATCACGCCAGATAAGCATCAGGCAAATTTTAAAATTTCATGAACGAGTAATTTCGGCTCTAAAATTTGAGCTAAGCTGCAAGCGAAGCCAAATTTTAGTAGTCAATTCTTGCGAGTGAGTGGAATTTTAAAATTTATAAAAACAACTAGATTAAATTTGCAAATTTGCCCAGAATTTTAAAAATCTAGGCAAATTTCACTCAATTTTACTCTCTAACGACGTGTAAAAATTGCATGTGTTTGCGGTATTGCTCGATGACGTCATTTATCAGCGTGGCTTCGCTCCAGCCAAGCACGTCGTAGTCCTGACCGCCCTCTTTTAGATAGACCTCAGCTCTATAGTAAAGATCATCGCCGTCAAGCTCTCTGGTGTAGTCTGGGCTCTGGCTTTTGGTGAGATAGACGCCATATCTAAAGTCCATCTCATCGCCAAGCCCAACGTTTAAATTTACAAAATTTTCGCCATTTGTGACCTTTGCTTCAAGGCCGTTTTTAGCAAATTCCTCTTTTAGCTCGTTAAAGGCTTTTAGCACGACTTCGTTTAAAAATTTCTTGCCATCTTTCTTGCCTGGAAGCGTTATGATCGCACTTAGGCGCTCTTGCCATGGCTTTGAAAGATCGCTAAGAGGCATGTTGCTAAAGTTATTTGTCTCTTTTTTAGTTAGATCCACACGCAAGGCCTTAAATAGCCCGTAAATAGCGCCAAGTAGCACGATCGCAAATGGCAGCGCCGTGGTGATAGTAAGCGCTTGAAGTGAGGCAAGTCCGCCAGCTAGCATCAAAAATGCCGCTACGATGCCCACTGCAACGCCCCAAAAGACCTTTTGCCAAACTGGTGTATCGTCTTTGCCGTTTGAGCAAAGCATGTTCATAACGATCGCTGCTGAGTCAGCAGAAGTTACGAAAAATATGACGATCATAAAGACTGCGATCACGCTTAGCACGCCTGAGAAGCTAAATTTTTCTAAAAACATAAATAGCGCTGAGGCTGAGTCAGAATTTACCGTGGTTGCTAGCTGACTAAAGCCATTTTGCACGAGCGAGATCGCTGAGTTGCCAAAGAAGCTCATCCAAGCAAATGTAAAGCCAGTTGGCACTAAAAGCACTCCCACGACAAATTCTCTTATCGTCCTGCCTTTTGAAATTTTAGCGATAAATAGCCCCACAAACGGCGACCAAGAGAGCCACCAAGACCAGTATAGCAGCGTCCAGCCGCCAAGCCAGCTATCATTTTGCTTCTCGTAGGCGTAGAGATTAAATGTGTTTGAAATGAGCGTAGAGACGTAGTCGCCGCTGTTTTGCACAAACGACTTTAAAAGCTGCGTCGTATCGCCTAAAAATAGTATCAAAAACATAAAACAAATAGCTAGCGCGATATTTGCGTTTGATAGGATCTTGATGCCCTTATCCACGCCACTTGCCGCTGAGATGGTCGCAGCCAAGCAAAGCACGATAAGAAGCGTGATATGCATGGTTGGCAGCCCAAAAACGTGCGTAAGACCCGCATTTACCTGAAGTACGCCATATCCCAGCGAGGTCGCCACGCCAAAAAGCGTCGCCACGACGGCAAATGTATCGATAGCATTGCCAATCTTGCCATAAATTTTATCGCCAATGATCGGATAAAACGCCGATCTAAGCGTGAGTGGCAAGCCGTGCCTATACGAGAAAAAAGCAAGTATTAACGCCACGATAGCATAAACTGACCAAGCGCCCATGCCCCAGTGAAAGAACGTGATATTCATCGCAAGCTTTGCTGCAGCGACACTTTGCGGGTCGCCAACTGGTGGGTTTAGATAGTGCATGAGCGGCTCAGCCACACCAAAAAATACTAGACCTATGCCCATGCCAGCGGCAAAAAGCATAGAAAACCACGAGATATTTTTGTGCTCTGGCTTTACGTGATCGGCTCCTAGTTTGATCTCGCCAAGCTTGCTAAAGCCAAGGATGATGACGCTAAGAAGTATGACGGCAACGGCTAGGATGTAAAACCAGCCAAATTTTGCCGAAATGTAATCTTGCATGCCCTTAAAAAATTCATTTGAGAAATTTGGAAATATCGCTGCAAATGCTGTTATTAAAACTATGACAATAAGCGATGGGATAAATACTGAATTGTTAAATTTTGACCTTTGAAATTTGATCATTTTTCCTCCTTTTTGTAATGTCAGCTTCTTTTCAAACTAACAAAAAAGAGTAAATAGGTCAAATTTTATCTTTAAATTTTTTATGAAATTTTAAGCTTTAGCCACCAAAAATAGCCACTTTGAAATTTATCTCAAGTCTCTTTCATCTCTCTTTGGTTTTGCAAGAGTTGTTAGCACTATGACGACAAAAGCGATGCCAAATGTGATATACAAGATGATCTTTGGCGAGTCAAACTCTACCCTCGACCTTGCGACCTCTTCGCCGCTTGCCTCCACTAGCTCGCCACGCTTTATCATCTGGCTAACATCTTTTGCGCTAAGCTCTTTAGACGGCCTTGTTAAAATTTCTATGACGCTAAGATCTGCCACCTCATAAACGCTATGTTTGATGCCATAAAATGGCTTTATGTTGCTAAAAAAATAGACCTTATCGCCGTTTGCATAGACCGCGCCATACTCTCCATCTTTTACCAGTCCTATCTCGCGCCAAGATGAGCTTGGGGCAAATTTATATAAAGAGACAGTTTGTGCCACCAAGTGTCTGCCGTGCTTTGAGCGCTGCCACTCTTCGCCTTGCTGTAAAAAATAGGCTGAAATTTCATCTACAAAAACGTCAGCATAGAGCCTTTTTAGCTCGCCTTTTAGCTGGTAGTCTGAAATTTTAGCCTGCTCGTTTTTACTGCCATCCCAAAAGTAAATTCCATCTTTGCTGGCAAAAAGAGGCCAAAACGAATGCACATTATCCACGCTATAAATGGCGCTATAAGGCATATTTTGAGCGCTAAATTTATGCTCATTTGCAAACACAGCCCCACTTTTTGGCTCAAAAAGATATTCTATATCATGTTTTGGGTCATAGCATATCCGGCGCGTCTCATCTGAATAGCTTGCATCAAGCCTATAAAAGCCCATAAACAAGCTTTTGCCATCTGTGTAATACCCACTAGCAGCGCCGCTTTCTGTCGTGATGTATCTTAGCTCACTAGGATCTGCGTCAAGCTTTTCGCCCTTATAGTAAAGCGTAGCTCCGTCTCTTGCAAAACCAGCGTCAAAGATAGGCTCTAAATTTGCGCTTTCTACCCTTTTTGTCCTGTAAAAATAAGGGCTATCATCGTAGCTTTTTATAAAAACGTGAACAAGGTTTTTCATAATGGCACTAAATTCGCTAAATCCCGCCTCTTTCTCGCTTCTAGTGCCGCAATAATAGCTTATCTTGCCATCACTTATGTAGCCATTGCCAAGCACTTTGGTGCTTTTTGGATCAAGTCCTGGCAAAATTTCCCTAGCGCAATAGACATGATTTTTATCAGCTGCCACGTTTGAGTAGTCGTATGCATGTTTTAGCTTTAAGACCCTAAAACTAGCCTCATCGACGCCTTTTAGCTCATACTTGCCACTACCTGAAATTTGAACGTAAATTTTACCCTCAGGCGAGCGGTAAAACTCGCTATTATCAATGTTTGCAAAGCTTCTTTGATACTCGCCCTCATGCCGTAGATAAAGCATCGCCAAAACAAAAAATAGCGTCAAGATAACTAAAAAATAAACAAATCTAATAGTAATTTTTCTCATTATCTATAGTCATCCACCCTTTTTTTAAGCTCACTTTTTTGCTTTTTATTTTTAAAAATAGCGCCAACTACCGAGGCCACAAATGCAATGGCTAAAAATATCCAGTAGGCATATTTTTGCGAGTAATCATCAAAGTCGCTTATCGCATCGATCACCACCTCGCCCTCAGCTGGCACAATAGCGCCTTGATCTACCATTTTTACTATCTCATCAAGTTTTAAATTCTCAACATTTGGGCCATAAGGACGAGTGAGAATTTCAACCACACCAAGGTCGTTTATATCATAAATGCTGCTGTTAAAACGCCAGCCGTAGCCGACATTATCAAAATAATATGTCTTATCGCCGTTTGCATATACTGCTCCATAGCCATCGTTTCTAACAAGACCGATCTTTCGCCACTGCTCTTTTGTATCAAGCCTTACGATAGACGTGTGGCGTGAGCTTAGGCTGTGGTCCCTTTTTGTGTTGTGCCAAATTTCATAGGTTTTTAAAAAATATGTCTTGCCATCACTTATCACCACATCGCCATATAGCGGCGTTATCTCGCCTTTAAATGGATCATCTCCGTCCCTTACAAACTCGCCCTCATCTATGCTGTTATACCACTGCCACTTTCGCTCCCAGTGATAGATCCCGCCTTTACCGCGAAAAAGAGCGTGATAGGAGTGCTCATCTTTTAGGTTAAAAAGTGGCTCGTATGGGGCAAATTTTGGGTCAAATTCATGATCGTTTGCATAGACCATGCCAGAATTTGGCTCATAAAGGTAGTGAATGCGCCATATTTCGCCGATATCACGCATTTGCGGGCTAAATTTGATCCCTAGTTTTGTGCTGTCATAATAGACATTTTCCCCATCAGTCGTAAAATGCACGCTCTTTCTGCCAGATACCTGCTCGATATAACGCATTTTGCTGGCGTTTGCGCCCTCTAGCTCTTTGCCCTCATGATAGACCTTCACGCCGTCGCTTGCGTAGCCAAAGCCCAAGATCGCTGCTAAATTTGCGTTATCAACTTGTCTAAATTTATAGATATGAGTTTGCGCTTTTGGAGTGTTAAACATTTTATGTGAGAAGATATCCCAAAACTCTTTAAGTGCGGATATTTCGAAGTTTGTCTCGCTTACGCTATCGCAAAAATATGTGATCTTGCCATCGCCAAAATAGCCATTGCCAAGCGCTCTAACGCCATTTGGATCAAGCCCGCTCATCACGAGATTACCGCAATATACCGCCTCATCGCTAGCGCCAACGTTTCTGTTGTCGTATTTGCCAGTGTCGATGTATCTAAATTTGCTGGCTTTCACGCCTATTAGCTCAAATTTACCACCACTTGGCACCATGGCATAGACCTTGTCGTCTTTGACGTAAAAAAAGCTATTATTTAGCTCTTTACTATCGCCAATGTCGTCATCTAAAATAGAAACTAACCCAAAGATAAAAAAATAGACAGCAAAAAATATCACAACAATAGCGATCACTACAGAGATTAGCGGATGTTTTTTTAACATTTTAGCCTCGTTTCAAACAAATTTAGCGACCTTATCAAGTCGCAAACCTTTCATACATTTAAATTTCAAAGTTCTATCCAAATATAAAATATCTAAAAATCATAAGCCTAATATATGCAGATTTGCCCATCCAAAATAGAAAACAAGCGGCTGCTAATGTAACAAAAAGCCTATAAATGCTAAATTCCAACGTAATCCCATAATAAATAACCCACAAAGAAATAAAACAAAGATACAAGGCAACAAGCAAAAAGAATAAATTTTTAATCCTTGCAAAAAGTCCCGACTCTTCGCTGTTTTTTGCGATGATGATAATAGTATCTATCTTATTTAAAAACCCAACCTTTTTATATTTTATCTGGACCAGATCGCCTACTTCATATTTATATATTTTAGGTGAAAATGTCTCACTAAATCTCATCTTATCAACGATAATGCTAAGGCTTACAACAGAATTTTGCCTAACAACTCTCGTATTTAGCGCGCTTATCCTACCGATCTTTTTCAAGCTACTCTAGCTCCTCGGCGATCTCAAGCACTTCAAAATAGTCATTTTCTAGGCTTTCAAGCTCAGCTTTTGCCTTTTCAAGCTCTTCATAAAGCTTGGTTAGCCCCACTTCTTGATAAATTTTTGGATCACTAAGCCCCTCGTTTAGCTCAGCTACTCTTGCTTCAAGGGCTGAAATTTTATCTGGATATGTGTTTAAAATTTGCGTTTGTTTGTAGCTTAGCTTTGCGCCAGATTTACTCTTTTGTTTGGCCTCATTTTGGCTATTTGAGAGCTCTTTTTCAAATTTATCAAGCTCTTTCATCTCATCTTCAAGCTCCAAATAGACGCTATACTCTTCATGCAAGACATTTATCTTTGTGCCCTCAAACGCCCAGAGCTTATTTGCCATCTTATCGACAAAATATCTATCGTGGCTAACTAGCAAGATAGCCCCTTCAAAGCTTTGCAAGTAGTCTTCTAAGATGTTGATAGTTGCGATGTCAAGGTCGTTTGTCGGCTCGTCAAGCACCAGCACGTCGTAAGTTTTGGTAAAAAGCATTGCAAGCGCGACGCGGTTTTTCTCTCCGCCACTTAAAACGCCTATCTTTTTATCTAAAAATTCCTTTGGAAAGAGGAAATTTTTAAGATAGCCATAGACGTGCATATTTCGCCCACGCACCAGCACGTGATCGCCGCCATTTGGACAAAATGTCTCTATAAGGCTCTTGTCATCATCAAGGACATTTCTAGCTTGATCAAAGTAGCCGATACTCACCTCGCCTCTTTTTATCTCGCCGCTACTTGGCTTTTCAAGTCCTAGCAAAATTTTAAGCAGCGTGCTTTTGCCACTGCCATTTCGCCCCACAATGGCGATCCTCTCGCCCTGCAAGACCCTTGC
This sequence comes from Campylobacter concisus, assembly GCF_002913545.1. GTDB lineage: Bacteria > Campylobacterota > Campylobacteria > Campylobacterales > Campylobacteraceae > Campylobacter_A > Campylobacter_A concisus_AV. The sequence continues at coordinate 16,136 of NZ_PPBR01000132.1, forward strand.
GTCAAATTTTTCAAAAAGCACCTTGCCGTCTATACTTTTGCTTAAATTTTTAAACTCAAAGAGCATTTTTTTGCGGTTTTGGCTCTGAACTTGGTTGAAATTTTTACTCGCACGCTCCAGCTCTAGCCTCACGCGCCTTATCACGCCTGGGTTTTTCTTAGCCTCCTCGCGCATAGCAAGCACCCGCTCTTTTCTGCCCTCGTTTCGCTTTAGTCTAGCTTTTACGCCGCGCCTTAGCCACTCCTCTTCTGCCTTTAGCTGTTTTAGCAGCGTCTCATGCGACTTTGCAAGGCTTGCTAAAATCTCCTCTTTTTTGGTTAGATAGTTTGCATATCCGCCCTCGAAATTTTTTAAGCTTGCATCCTCGACCTCAACGCACCTAGTAGCGAGCGCATCGATAAAATACCTATCGTGGCTTATAAAAACTATGCTTTGATTTGAGCTTTTAAGCATATCTTCAAGAAATTTGACCATATAGACATCAAGGTGGTTTGTAGGCTCATCAAGCAGCAGCACATCTGGCTTTTTAAGGATGAGAGCACCTAGTGCCACGCGCCTGATCTCGCCACCACTTAGCGAGCAAATGGGTCTGTTTTCATACTCTTTTAGCTTAAATTCTTGCAAAATTCGCTCGATCTTGTGCTCGATATTCCAGCCGTCCTTTGCCTCTATAAATTTTAAAAGCCTCTCTTGCTCTTTTAAAATTTCTTTGTTTTCTGGGTCATTTGCTAGCAAGACGCCACTTTTTTCATACTCGCTTATCGCATCAAATATCTCTTTTAGCTCGTTATTTAGCGCATCTCTTACGCTAAATGTGGCGTTAAAATTTGGATTTTGTGCTAGCATCTCGACGCTTATCAAGCTCTGCACTATGCGTCTGCCGCTATCTGCTGCCACCTCGCCAGAGATGATCTTCATAAGCGTGCTCTTGCCGCTGCCGTTTTTACCGATGATCGCTATCTTTTCATTTTCATTTACGCTAAGGCTTACGCTGTTTAAAATTTCATTTGCGCCAAATTTTTTACTTACGTCTATTAGGTCAATTAATGCCATTTTTCTCTCAAATTTTAAATTTTTTGGATTATATCAAAAGGGAGCTAAAACCTAATTTGGCTATAATCGCCCCTAAATTTAAAAAGGGAGAAATTTATGAATCTTTCTATGAAAAAACTGGTCGTCCCTATATTTTTAGATATGTTTTTGCACTTTATAACGCTCATCATAAACACCTACATGGTGACAAAAGTGAGCGTGCATCTAGTTGGCGCCATGGGTGCGGGCAATCAAGTGATGGATCTTTTTATGACCATTTTTAACTTTTTAAGCATGGGCTGCTCAGTCGTCGTCGCACAAGCTCTTGGCGCAAAGCAAAACGAGCTAGCCTCAAGCGTCATACACGCAAGCATCACGTCAAATACGATCTTTGGTATCTTTTCAGCCATCATCATCTACGTCTTTGGCTACAACATCTTAAATTTACTAAACGTGCCAAATGATCTCATAAACGATAGCTTCTCATACCTTCACATCCTTGGCTTTGCATTGCTCTTTGATGGCATCGGTATGGTGCTAGCTGCGGTGCTTCGCGTCTATAACCTAGCAACCGCAGTCATGCTAACTTCAGTTTTGATGAACATCATCACCATCTTTGGCAACGCCATCGCCCTTTTTGGCTGGTTTGATCTGCCAAATTTAGGCCTGCAAGGTGTTGCTATCTCGACATTTGTGGGTAGGCTAATAGGCGTTTTTGTCCTACTTTACATGCTCATACGCGTGGCAAAAGTTAGAATTTATCTTAGCAAACTGCTTGTCGTGCCGTTTGGAATTTTAAAGAAAATACTCTCAGTTGGCTTGCCAAGTGCTGGCGAAAATTTACTCTGGATGGCGCAATACATGGTCGCATTTGGCTTTATCGCGAGCATGGGCGAGGCAACTCTTAGCGTGCAGACTATCTACTTTCAGATCACGCTTCTCATCCTGCTTTGTGGAGCGAGTATCAGCGTGGCAAACGAGGTCATCGTGGGGCATTTGGTTGGGGCAAGCGAGTTTAACGAGGCCTATACAAGGACTTTTAAAGCCTTGTGGCTTGGCATTTTTATAACCTTAGTCGTCGTTTTGATCGCCTACGCCTTAAAGTATAAGATCATGGACGCACTAAATTTAGATGAGAGCTTGCGCAAGATAATGCTACCGCTCTTTACCCTCTCGATCGTGCTAGAAGCTGGCAGAACCTTTAACATCGTCATCGTAAATGCCCTTCGTGCAAGTGGCGACGCGAAATTTCCGCTTGCGACTGGGCTTATCTTTATGTGGGGGCTTTCGCTGCCGCTTGGATATTTCTTAGGCATACACCTTGGCTGGGGCATCGTTGGCGTTTGGATAGGATTTTGCGCTGATGAGTGGCTAAGAGGCCTTGCAAATACATGGCGCTGGAGAAGCAAAAAGTGGCAAGAAAAACGCCTAGTTTGAGGCAAAAGAGCGTAAATTTAGACTTTTATGGCCTAAGCGTTTTAATAAATTTCAAAACAAATGTAAAATCTATGCGTCTAAGAGTTGGCAAGGATGCTAAGATCACGCTTTCTATGCCATTTTACAGCACGCAAAAGATGGCTCTTAGCTTTCTTGAGACGCACAGAATTTGGCTTGAAAACTCATATAAAAAAGCTCTTTTAAATTTACCAAAAGATGATGAGATGAAATTTCTTGGTCAAATTTATAAGATCAAATTTAATGAGAGCATAAAACTGCCATTTTTTGAAGATAAATTTATCATAACGCCAAATTTAAAGGCACTTGAGCGCCTTAAAAAAGCAAGAGCAAAAGAGCTATTTTTAGAGCTTGTAAGCTACTATCAGCCTCATATCAATAAGCCAGTTAGTCGCATCGTCATAAGAGATAGCAAAACTCGCTGGGGCAGCTGCAACCACAAAAAAGGCTATATAAACTTAAGCCTAAGGCTCATCGAAAAACCGCTCTCAGCCGTGCGATACGTCGTGCTTCACGAGCTTACTCACCTACTCTATCCGCATCATCAAAGCAGCTTTTATAAATTTATAGAAGCCATCATGCCTGATTATAAAGAGCAAGAGCAAATTTTAAAATCATAATTATTTTTCATCAAGTAAGTGTAAATTTAATATGTTAAAATTGCACATTACTTTACAAAAGGAAAAATTTTATGAAAAAAATGATTTTTATCTCGCTTCTTGCAGCTTGCGCTCTAGCAGGCAACTTTGAAGATGGCTTGAAAGCTTATGCTGACTCAAATTTCACTGAGGCTTTGTCTAAATTTGAAGCAGGTTGCGCGGCAAATGACGCAAGATCATGCGCAAAAGCAGGTGCGATCTACCAGCTTGGCAAAACTGACGTGCCAGATAGCAACAAAGCGCTAGAGTTTTACAATAAAGCTTGCCAAGGCGGTGAAAAAGAGGGTTGCTCAGCAGCTGGTGGAATTTATCTAGATAACGATCCACAAAAGGCAAGAGAGCTTTTTAACAAAGCATGCGAGCTAAATGACGGCTACTCTTGCGCGATGATGGGATCAATACTAATAGATGATCATAAATTTAAAGAGGCCTACGCGGTTTTAGAAAAAGGTTGCAAACTAGGCGATAAGCTTGCTTGCGAATTTGCAGGCGATCTAAAACGCTCAAAACAACTTTGATCTTTAGGCTTTAAAAGCCTAAATTCTCACTTTTTACAAAATCAATAGAAATAAATTTAAAAAAGTTTAGGCAAGAGAGCTCTTGCCTAATGTTAAATCGCTCTTATTTGATCAAGTGGTTTATCTTTTATGCCCCACTGAGTCATAAAGACAAAGCCATAAAGGGCTGCTGCTACGATGTAGGCTGTGTATTCGTTTGGCATTAGCCCAAATTTCACGCAGATATTTGGCACAAGAGCTAGAGGCACGACTGGGATAAGTAGCGCCCTCTCCCAAATCCTAAGCTTTGTGACGTAGTATCCTTGAAGCAAGCTTGAAAAGGCAAACATCCCCACGATCGCCATGCCAAAGACGAGCAAAATTTCAAGCGGGTTGCTCATCCAAACGATACCTTTTGAATCAAGCGGATCGCTCGTGTTTATGCTTTCAATTAGCATAAGTTTGTTGTTAAAGAAAAAGGCAAATGGCAAGATCGCCGTTCTTAGATCGTAAAAGAACCCTTGCACGCCAACGGTTATTGGATTTGCTTTAGCGATGCCTGCTGCTGCGTAGGCTGCGATGCCAACTGGTGGCGTATCATCGGCCAAAATTCCAAAGTAAAAGACAAAAAGATGCACAGCGATAGCAGGGATCAAGAAGCCATTTTTATGTGCCAAAAACAAGATAACTGGCGCAACAAGGCTTGAGACGACGATGTAGTTTGCTGTCGTTGGAAGCCCCATGCCAAGGATGAGCGACATAAGAGCTGTTAAAACTAGGATCATCATGATGTTATCGCCTGCTAGAAGCTCGACTAGATCAGAGAGCACCTGACCAAGGCCAGTAAGCGAGATAGAGCCCACGATGATGCCAGCAAGTGCTGTTGCAATGGCTATTGTGGTCATGCTTTTTGCAGCTGCGACCATCGCCCAAAATATATCCTCAAAGCCAAGAAGCACGTCGCTTAGCCCTACTTTTTCGCCTGAAGCTAGCTTTTTAGTTGGCTCTTGAAAGATCATTATCAAAAATAAAAATCCAATCGCATTAAATGCTGCAGCTATGGCTGACTCTTTTGCGATTAAAAGCGTGTAAAGCAAGATCAAAATAGGCGTTATATAGTGAAGACCACTTACAAAAATTTTAAATCTTGAGTGAAATTCGCTCTGATTTATGCCTTTTAGTCCAAGCTTGACGCTCTCTAAATGCACGATGAAAAATAGTGACAAATAACAAGCAAATGCTGGAATAACCGCTGCCATCATAACATTTGTATATGTCATACCTAAAAACTCAGCGATGATAAAAGCAGCCGCACCCATGATCGGAGGCATGAGCTGTCCATTTACACCAGCAGCAACCTCGATAGCTCCAGCTTTTGTGCGAGAAAGACCAGCTTTTTTCATAAGCGGTATGGTAAATGTACCAACGGTTACGACGTTTGCTGTAGAGCTGCCTGATACCATGCCAGTTAGGCCACTTGCGATGACTGAAGCCTTAGCTGGGCCACCTCTATATTTGCCAAGAAGTGAGAAGGCTAAATTTATGAAGTATTGTCCAGCGCCTGCTCGCTCGAGCAATGAACCAAAAAGAACAAAAAGGTAGATAAAACTAACGCTAACACCGATAGGCACGCCAAAGACGCCCTCAGTCGTTAAAAACATGTGTCCTGCGATCTTTTCAAAGCTAGCGCCTTGGTGAGCGATGATATCTGGCATATAAGGGCCAAAGTGATCATATATCAAAAATAATATACAAATGATAGGAAGCGCTGGTCCCATGACACGCCTGCCAGCTTCAAGCAAGACAATGATCGCTAAAAACGATATGACGATATCTTGAGTGATATAATCCCCTGTCCTATCAGCTAGCTCGTAAAAATAAACCGCTGGATAAAGCACGGCAACAACGCCTACCACACAAAAAACTAGGTCGTAAAACGGCAAACTTGAGTGAGCCTTTTTATGAAAAGTGACTGGATATAGCAAAAATACAAGCCCAACCGCAAAGGCTAGGTGCACTGAGCGCGAAATGTTAGTATTTAGTGGGAAATACGCTATATAAAGCTGAAAAACCGACCAAGAGAAACACGCAAATGCAATGAAATAGTTGTAAATATTGCTATTTATCTCTCTTGTCTTTACCTCGACAAATTGTTCTTCGTTGTCATTAACTTCGTTCATCTTTCTCCTTTAAAATTTAAATATATAAATTTAGAAGAAATTTGCATATTTAAATTTTATCCAGAGGCAAAAGCCCCTGGAGATGGATTATTTTAAGATACCAGCCTCTTTAAATGCAGCCTCTGCAGCTGGGTGAAGCGGAGCTGAAAGACCTTGAACAAGATCCTCTTTTTTAACTGATTTTAGCGCTGGGTGAAGAGTTTTATACTCATCAAAGTTGTCTAAGATAGCTTTTATCACAGCTTTTACAGCCTCATCTTTTGTATCTTTGCTAGTTACTAAAACAGCTTTTACGCCGATAGTATTTACGTCGTGGTCGACACCATCATAAGAGCCTTTTGGGATCACGCCTTTTGCAAAGTATGGTTTTTCTTTAAGAAGGTTGTCGATCTCGCTGCCTTCGATGTTTAGGATATCAATAGGCAAAGATGTCGCAGCATCAGTGATGTTTGCAGTTGGGTGACCAACGACAAAGCTATATCCGTCTATCTTTTTATCTTTTAGTGCGTGTGGGCATTCGCCAACTGTTAAAACGCCGCGATATCCTAGTTTTGAAACATCAAAGCCCTTTGCTTTAAAGACTTCAAGCGTGCTCACTTCGTTGCCGCTACCTGGGTTGCCTACGTTGTATTTTTTACCAGCAAATGAAGAGAGATCGCTTGTTAGACCGCTATCTTTTGCTACAACAAATGCAAGAAGCTCTGGATATATCGCTACTACTGAGCGTAAATTTTCATCTTTTGCTCCGTCAAATTTGCCAGTGCCGTTATATTTGTCATAGACGACGTCACTTTGAACAAAGCCAAAAGTAAGCTCTTTTTTAAGGACGTTATTTACGTTATAAACTGAGCCGCCAGTTGATTGAACAGAGCATTTTACGTCTGTATTTTTATTTGCCAAGCGGCAGATCGCTCCACCTATCGGATAGTATGTGCCTGTCATGCCACCAGTGCCGATACTGATAAATTCTTTTGCTGAAAGTGTTGTTGCCAAAAGCAATCCAGCAAGTGCCAAAGAAGTAGTTTTCATCTAAAATCCTTTCAAAAAATTTAAGGCTATTTTATTCTATAAATTTAGCTTTGTATCTTTTTGATATGATATTTTTATGCCATTTTGGTAAAGTTGCAACTATTCTACACAATCAAGGCTTAAAAAAATATTTTCTTAAGAATAAATTTATATTTCTTTTACGAGCATTCTAAATTTTATGAGCTAGAAATCCTAGCTCTAAATTTAGTCGATAAATCTCTTTGTGATATTTGCGTAGGCATCGATCCTGCGGTCTCTTAAAAATGGCCAAATTCTGCGCACTTCTTCGCTTCTTTTCATATCTATCTCAACGATCTTGCAAAGCTCGTCTGTGCTATTTGCGCGGAAAAGCTGCTCGCCTTGTGGCCCGTAAACAAAGCTATTTCCCCAAAACTTAATCCCATCCATCACACCGCTATCATCTTTTTCAAAGCCCACGCGATTTACTGCAACCACTGGCAGGCCATTTGCCACGCTGTGGCCTCTTTGCACCGCCACCCACGCTTCAAGCTGTCTTGACTTTTCATCGTCGTTGTCACCCTCAAACCAGCCAATAGCCGTTGGGTAGATGAGAATTTTCGCCCCTTTTAGTGCCATTAGCCTTGCTGCCTCTGGATACCACTGATCCCAACAGACCAAAACGCCAAGCTTGCCAAGGCTAGTTTCAATAGGCTCAAAGCCAATATCGCCAGGCGTAAAGTAAAATTTCTCGTAAAAACCAGGGTCATCAGGGATGTGCATTTTTCTGTATTTGCCAGCCACACTGCCGTCACGCTCGAAGACAAAGGCGGTGTTGTGATAAAGTCCGTCAGCTCTCTTTTCAAAGAGCGAAGTGACTAAAACTACGCCATTTTCTTTTGCTACCCTGCCCCAAAAAGCGACGTCCTCTTGCCACTCATTTGCGTGATCAAAGAAATTTGTATCCTCGCTTTGGCAAAAGTATTGCGTCTGGTGTAGCTCTTGGCAGACAACTAGATCGGCACCTCCTTTTTTTGCCTCGGCGATTAGCTCAAGCGTCTTTGCGATAGTTGCCTCTTTTGTCCCTTTAAATTCTTGTTGAAGTAGTGCTACTTTCATCTCATCTCCCTTCTTTGTCGTTGTATGGGTCTAAATGCGTGGTTATCTGCCACGAAAATTCCTTAAATTTCTCTCTTATCTCGGCTTCAAGCGAGTCGGCCACCTCGTGCGCGTCGTAAAGCGAGATATCTTTGTCAAAAACTAAATGCAGCGTTAAAAATATGGTATTTGCGCTCTGCCTTGTATTTAGGTAGTGAAAGTCTGAAATCCTCTGCTTTGCCTTTATCATCTTAATGATCTCAGCTGTGATCTCAGGGCTTGCTGCGTGATCTAGCAAGATACCAAAGGCATCTTTGCCAAGACTTATGGCGCTTTGAGCGATGTAGCCACTTATCACGATACCAAAGATCGCATCTATCATCACAAATCCGCTAAATTTAATGATAAGCAGCGATATGATGACTGCAAGGTTGCTAAAAAGGTCGATCTTATAGTGCAGTGCGTCTGCTTTTATGATAAGATTGCCACTTTTTTTAGAAATTTGGTTTAAAAATAGCACCAAACATAGCGTCACTACGACTGAAAACACCATCACACCAAGGCTTAAGCCAAGGTCTATCTCTAAATTTGGCTCGCTAAATTTCTTAACACTCTCATAAAATATATATCCAGCAGCCACGACGATGATGACACACTCAAATAGCGCTGCTAACGCCTCCAGCTTTGTGTAGCCAAAGTTAAATCTCTCATCAGCTTGCTTTCTTGACTTTCTAAGCGCAAATAAATTTAAAAGCGAAACGATAAAATCAAGCATCGAGTCAATCGCCGAGCCAAGCACAGCGACTGAGCCGCTAAAAAGCCCAGCTGCAAATTTCACAAGTGCAAGTAAAAAGGCGCAAGCTCCAGCTGCGATAACGGCTTTATTTTCGCCCTGCGTGCACTCCTGCTTATTTATACTGTTAAACTCATAATCAAACGGACTTGACAAGACTAAGCCCTCTTGTATCTATTTTGACTTGAGCAGTGAAGCGAGCCATTTTGACGAACAAAAACTAGCGAATTTACACCGATGATCTTTCTATCTGGAAGCGCCTTGGCTAGTAAATTTAGCACCTTTTCATCGTTTTCATCGTTATATGTTGGCACGATTAGCGCACCATTTATAAAGATAAAATTTGCATAGGTGCAGCCAAGCCTTTTGCCATCATAAAATTTAGGTTTTGGTAGTGGCAAGGCAAGTAGCTTAAAGCCAGTTTTTTTAAGCTCATCTTCCATTTTTTTTAGCTCATCATAGTGCTCATCGCTCCTATCATCGCAAGCTGCGTAAGCAATAGTGTCAGGCGTGATAAAACGCGCTAAAGTGTCGATATGGCTATCTGTGTCATCGCCTCTTATAAAGCCATTTTCAAGCCAAATGATACGCTTTAAGCCAAACAAATTCTTTAGCTTCTCCTCGATCTGCTCTTTGCTAAGTGCTTTGTTTCTATTTTCATTTAGCAGGCATTTTGTGGTAGTTAAAAGCACGCCATCTCCGTTAAACTCGACACTCCCACCCTCTAGTATCATATCAACCGGCTCAAGCTTAGTTTTATAAATTTTAGCTAGCTCCAAATTTATCGCATCATCTTTTGAACTCTTAAATTTACCACCCCAAGCGTTAAATTTAAAGTCATAGCTCTTTACGCCGTCCTTGGTGCAAACGTCGATCATACCGTAGTCTCTGATCCAAGTATCGTCAGTATCAAGCTTAACAAACTCTACATTTTTAAATTTCTTAAACCTAGCGAAATTTGCCTCATCAGGGCAGATGAGCACCACCTTTTCAAAAGGCGTAACAGCAGCCACAAGCTCCTCATAGCCCGCCAAAATCTCCTCTAAATAAGGCTCCCAGTCGCTCTTACTATGTGGCAGCGATAAAAACAAAAGCTCCTGCTCTTCCCACTCTGCATACGCTCTCACGCTCTCTCCTTGTAAATTTTATAAATTCCATAAATCGTAATGATTATCCAAAAGGCCTCTATCAAAAATGAACCGAGGTTAAAGTGCACAAAAAGCGAGATTATAAGCAGCACCGCACCTACTAAATTTATTATCTGGTAGGCTAGATTGTGGCTATTTAGGCGGCCGATCTGAAGTAAAAAGTAGCCCATCACGATGCAGATCATCCCTAAAAAGCCCATGATCTGAAAAAGATCGATCAAATTTTATCCTTTTTGTAAGCTTAAATTTAAAGCGTGATCATATCTAATTAGTTTTAAATTTATGATTATGGGATAAAATAACTCCATTTTTCAGATTGGATTAAAGTTTATGGATTTTGAGTTTATTGAGAAATTTTACCCCCTTTTTGTAAAGGCTGGTATTCTCACCTGCCAGATCGCCTTTTTAGGGATCGTTTTTTCTATTTTGATAGGCATTTTTTGCATGGCTGTGAAATTTTACAAGCTAAAATTTCTCTCAAAACTAGTTGATTGCTACGTTGAGCTTTCAAGAAACACACCGCTTCTTATCCAGCTCTTCTTTTTATACTACGGCTTGCCAAAGCTTGGAGTGTCGATGAGTGGCTTTACCTGTGCGGTCGCGGGGCTTAGCTTTCTTGGTGGCAGCTACATGAGCGAGAGCTTTAGGCTTGGCTTTGAGGCAGTGAGAAGGTCGCAGATAGAAGCAGGACTTAGCATCGCACTTAGTAAAAACCAACTCCTAAGATATGTCATCTTGCCACAAGCCTTTAGCGTGGCACTTCCAAGTATCAGTGCAAACGTCATATTTTTACTAAAAGAGACAAGCATCGTTAGTATCGTAGCGCTTGCTGATCTAGTCTACGTTGCAAAAGATCTCATCGGGCTTTACTACAAGACAGATGAGGCGCTTTTTATGCTGGTTATTAGCTATCTTGTCATCATCTTGCCAGTCTCGCTGGCGCTTGGCTACGTCGAAAAAAGGGTGAGAAATGCAAGGAGTTAGTATATTATTTGACACGCAAAATTTACTAAGGCTGCTTGAAGGTCTTGTAGTAAGCACTGAAATTTCACTCATCTCGATCATCATCTCCGTCATCGGCGGACTCATACTTGGTGTTTTAATGAGTATGAAAAACAAATTTATATATCTTGTTTTAAAAATTTGCCTCGAGATCGTTCGTATCATGCCTCAGATCGTCTGGCTATTTTTATTTTACTTTGGCGTTAGCAAGGCTTTTGGGCTGCATATATCGGCATTTACCGCCTCGCTCATCGTCTTTAGCCTTTGGGGTGTTTTTGAGATGATGGATATCGTGCGAGGAGCGATCACCTCGATACCAAAGCACCAGTTTGAGTCAGCCGCCTCACTAGGACTTAGCAAATTTCAAATTTACTTTTATGTCATCATCCCGCTTGCTACTAGAAGGCTGGTGCCTGGAGCTGTAAATTTACTAAGCCGTATGATAAAAACGACCTCTATCGTCGTGCTAATCGGCGTTGTAGAGGTGGTAAAAGTAGGCCAGCAGATCATCGAGCGAAATGTATTTACAAATCCTATGGCGCCATTTTGGATATACACGCTCATATTCTTTTTATATTTTGCGATCTGCTATCCAGTCTCAAAACTATCGAAAAAACTAGAAGAAAAATGGAGCTAAAATGAGCGAAAATATCTTAGAACTTAAAAAAATAAACAAATTTTATGGAGAGCTTCACGCCTTAAAGGATATAAGCTTAGAGGTTAAAAGTGGCGAAGTGGTCGTGCTTCTTGGACCATCAGGCTGTGGCAAGAGCACAACACTTAGATGCATAAACGGCCTTGAAAGCATAGCAAGCGGCGAGATCATCATAGACGGCGAAGTGATAGATGCTAAATTTAAAGAGTGGCAAAGGATCCGCCAAAAAGTCGGCATGGTCTTTCAAAGCTACGAGCTCTTTGATCACATGAACGTCATAGATAACGTCCTTCTTGGGCCTTTGAAGGTGCAAAAAAGAGATAGGGCCGAGGCCGAAAAAACGGCTGATATGTGGCTAAGCAAGGTTGGGCTACTTGATAAGAAATTTGCCTATCCAAAGGAGCTAAGCGGCGGTCAAAAGCAGCGCATAGCAATCGTTAGAAGCCTTTGCTTAAACCCTGAGATCATGCTATTTGACGAGGTTACGGCTGCGCTTGATCCAGAGATTGTTAGAGAAGTGCTTGATGTGATACTAAATTTAGCCAAAGATGGCATGACGATGCTAATAGTCACCCACGAGATGAGCTTTGCAAGAGCGGTTGCAAATAAGATCGTATTTATGGACGCTGGAGCGATCGTGGAGATCAGCGAGCCAGAGGAGTTTTTTACTAATCCAAAGAGCGAGCGAGCGAAGAAATTTCTAAATTTATTCTCGTTTTAGAAAAAATAAGAGATAATTTGCCGTTTTTTCAAAATGCGTTTAGAGCGAGATTTGATCGCTCTTATTTACTAAATTTTTCAAAGGAGAAAGAGTGAGAAAATTTAAATTTTTCTTATTAGCATTAGTCGCTACCGTCTTTCTAACGGGTTGTGGTGATGACAAAGGTGCGGACAAAGCAGCCGCTTCAAACCAAGCTGATACGATCGCAAAGATCAAAGAGCGTGGATATATAAGGATAGGCGTTTTTAGCGACAAACCGCCATTTGGCTACGTCGATAAAGACGGCAAAAACCAAGGCTATGACATCTACTTTGCAAAACGCATCGCAAAAGACTTACTTGGCGATGAGAGCAAGGTTAAATTTGAGCTAGTCGAGGCTGCTGGCAGGGTCGAAGTACTCACAGCTGACAAGGTCGATATCACGCTTGCAAATTTCACGAAGACGCCTGAGCGCGCGCAAGTTGTTGATTTTGCGCTTCCATATATGAAGGTCTCACTTGGCATCGTTAGCCCAGAAGGCGCTGTGATAAAGAGCGTTGATGAGCTAAAAGATAAAACCTTGATCGTCAATAAAGGCACAACAGCAGACGCATTTTTTACAAAAAATTATCCTGATATCAAGCTTTTAAAGTATGATCAAAACACCGAAACTTTCGCAGCTTTGGTTGATAAAAGGGGTGCAGCTCTAGCACATGATAATGCCCTACTTTTTGCCTGGGCGAAAGAGACTCCTGGCTTTGTCGTAGGCGTTGAAGCACTTGGCGACGTGGATGTGATAGCTCCAGCTGTCAAAAAAGGCAACAAAGCCTTGCTTGAGTGGCTAAATAACGAGATCATCGAGCTTGGAAAAGAAAATTTCTTTCACAAAGACTATGACGCAACGCTAAAACCAATATATGGTGATAGTGTCAATCCTGAATCTCTAGTTGTTGAAGGCGGCAAACTCTAAATTTAATGGCGTAATCTTTACGCCATCTCTCTTTTTAAATTTAACAAATATATTTGCAAGTTTTACAGCAGGCGACATCACTTTAAAATCCATGACGGCAGTTTTGTAATTCTTGGTAGCAAGCTAGCATGTAAATTTACGATAATGTTTCTAAAGTTTTTGTCAGCAAGTGGGACTGTTTTAAAATCTATAATGAGCAGATATTTTGCACACCTGAGCGCTAAACTAGCAAAATAAGCTTATAGCGAAATGAACTCTTTTTAAAAAACACTGGCATCGATAGGCTATTTGTTGATTTTAAATTCTATATATTTGATAAATTTAGAAAACTGCGAAAGTCAAATGAGAGAGAAAACCTTAGTTTTTGAATATTTAAATAAAATTTTAAAAAGCATTTTGGAGTAAATTTAGCCCAAAATGCATTTATTGGTTACATTAAGCTCTTTAGTAAATTTGTCACTTTTTGCTCGATCTCTTCTAAAAATTCCTTACTCTTAGCTTCAAATCTAGTAACGATAACTGGCGTTGTATTTGACGCACGCACCAGCGCCCAGCCATTTTCAAACTGAATCCTAATGCCATCAATGTCGATAATATTTTTTATCTTTGGCAGGTCGCAGCCTTCATTTTTCACGCACTCTTTTAGCTTAGCAACTATCTTAAATTTAGCCTCGTCAGTCGTCTTTATCTTGATCTCATCGGTGCTAAAGACAAGCGGCATTTTATCAAGCTCGCCGTCAAGGTCAAAGCCCTTATGAACTAGCTCAAGCACCCTCATCATCGCATAAAGCGCGTCATCAAAGCCAAAATAGCGCTCTTTAAAGAAAATATGTCCGCTCACTTCAGCCGCAAGATCTACGTTTAGCTCTTTCATCATCTTTTTGATGTTGCTGTGTCCGGTCTTACCCATAAAAACTTCGCCGATTTTTGCGATCTCATCATACATATTTTGTGAGCATTTTACCTCGCCAAGCACCTTTGGATGTTTCATATTTAGCGCATAAAGATATGCTAGCTCATCGCCTTTTATATCTCTTTTTGGCGTTATCACGGCGATCCTATCGCCATCTCCGTCAAAGCCAAATCCAAGGTCAAATTCTTTCTTTTCAATGAGCGAAAATAGCTCTTTTAAATTCTCTTTTTCGCTTGGGTCTGGGTGGTGATTTGGGAAATTTCCGTCTGGATCTTCATATAAAATTTTCGCATTTAGCCCAAGTGCCTTGACGATAGGCACCAAGCTCACGCCAACAGCGCCATTTGCACAGTCGATAACAAAAGGCTTTTTGAAATTTTTAAGCTCGCTAAATTCTTTTACAAAAAACTCAACGTATTTTTCTAAAATATTAAATTTCTCACAGCTCTCATCGTCTGCTATTTGCTCACCAGAGGCGATTATCTCATTCACCTTATCTTTTAAAATTTGCAGATCTTTGCCAAAAAAACTATCTTTTTTAATGGTGATCTTAAAGCCGTTATAATATTTTGGATTGTGAGAGCCTGTGATCATAATGTTTGCGTCGAAATAATCAGCATAAACGCTAAAGTAGCCAACAGGAGTTGGTAGCAAGCCGATATTGTAAATTTTAAAGCCACCAGCCTTGTTTAGACCGCTTAGCAGATACCTAAAAAGCGTGCTAGCACTTAGCCTTGCGTCAAAACCAACGCTTAAAGTTTTCACGCCAAATTCGTTAAATTTCTTACCCAAAGCAAGCCCTATAGCCTTGACGCTGTCTTCTGTCAAGTCTTTTTCAAAAATGCCGCGGATGTCGTATTCTCTAAAAATTTCATCATATTTCATTGTAAATTCTCCCTAAAAGAATGCAAAAATAATACAAGAATAAATTTAAAAAGGAGTAAATAATTTTATAAATTTAGTGAGGTTAAAATATAAATTCGAGCTAGAAAAGACTCTAGCTCGAAAAGGGCTGCTACATCATGCCGCCCATACCACCCATGCCGCCCATGTCAGGCATTGCAGGCATTGCTTTTTCTTCTTTTATCTCGCTGATAGTTGCTTCAGTTGTTAGTAGCAAGCTAGCTACGCTAACAGCGTTTTGTAGCGCAACTCTCTCAACTTTTACTGGGTCGATGATGCCAGCTTCAAACATATTTACATATTCGCCAGTTGCAGCGTTAAAGCCAAAATTTGCATCTTTGCTTGTCTCAACTGCGTTTGCTACTACGCCAGCGTCAAAGCCAGCGTTCTCAGCGATTTGGCGAAGTGGAGCACGAAGCGCTCTTCTAACGATCTCAGCGCCGATTGCCTCATCGCCTTGTAAATTTAAATTTACGCTCTTTGAAGCAAGGATAAGAGCTGAACCGCCACCTACTACGATGCCCTCTTCAACAGCTGCACGAGTAGCGCTTAGAGCGTCATCTACGCGGTCTTTTTTCTCTTTCATCTCAGTCTCAGTCGCAGCACCTACTTTGATAACTGCCACGCCGCCACTTAGTTTTGCAAGGCGCTCTTGAAGTTTTTCTTTGTCATAGTCGCTTGTAGTCTCGGCGATTTGCGCTTTGATCTGAGTTATTCTAGCGTCGATCGCTGACTTCTCGCCTGCGCCATTTACGATAGTTGTGTTGTCTTTGTCGATAACTACACTTGAAGCTTGTCCAAGGTCGTTTATAGTGGCACTCTCAAGTGTTCTGCCTAGCTCTTCGCTGATAACTTCGCCACCTGTTAAGATAGCGATATCTTCAAGCATCGCTTTTCTTCTATCGCCAAAGCCAGGAGCTTTTACAGCTGAGATGTTTAGCACGCCGCGAAGTTTATTTACAACAAGCGTTGCAAGTGCCTCACCCTCGATATCTTCAGCGATGATTAGGAGTGGTTTGCCACTCTTTTGTACTTGCTCAAGCACTGGAAGCAGGTCTTTTAAATTTGTGATCTTCTTGTCAAATAGCAATATAAATGGATTGCTTAGCTCAACTTGCATCTTTTCAGGGTTTGTGATGAAGTATGGGCTTAGATATCCGCGGTCAAACTGCATACCCTCAACAACGCTTAGCTCGTCTTGGATAGACTTTGCCTCTTCTACTGTTATGACGCCGTCTTTGCCGACTTTCTCCATCGCATCAGCGATAAGCTTACCGATGCTCTCATCTGAGTTTGCAGAGATAGTAGCGATCTGAGCGATCTCTTTTGAGCCAGAAACTTTTTTAGAGATGTTTTTTAGTGCATCTATAAGAGCTGCTACTTCTTTATCCATACCACGTTTTACTTCGATAGGATTTGCGCCAGCAGTTACGTTTCTAAGACCCTCTTTAAATATCGCGTGAGCTAGCACAGTTGCTGTTGTAGTGCCGTCACCTGCTTGGTCATTTGTCTTGCTTGCTACTTCTCTAACTAGGCTTGCACCCATGTTTTCGATAGTATCTTTTAGCTCAACCTCTTTAGCCACGCTAACGCCGTCTTTTGTGATGTTTGGAGCGCCAAAGCTCTTTTGGATAAGGACATTTCTGCCTCTTGGTCCCATTGTCACTTTTACAGCGTCATTTAGTTTTTTTACGCCCTCATATAGGCGATTTCTTGCATCATCAGAGTAAAAAATTTCTTTTGCCATTGTCTTTCCTTTTTAAATTATTTAATCACGCCTAAAATATCGTCGATGTTTAAAACAAGATATGTTTTATCATCTAAATTCACCTCAGTGCCAGCGTATTTAGCAAATACTACTTTTTCGCCAACTTTTACGCCCTCAGCTTCAGCACCAATTGCTTTTACCTCACCGCTTAAAGGTTTTTCTTTTGCGTTATCAGGTATAATTATGCCCGAAGCTGTCGTCTTTGTCTCTTCTACGCGTTCGACTAGGACACGCTTGCCTAATGGTTGAAAGTTCATTGTTCATCCTTTTAGTTTAATTGTCTTTTTTAGCACTCTTTATTTTTGAGTGATGAAATGCTAGCATTTTTTTCTGAAAAAGTCAATAATTTATAGTGAATTTTATTAAAAACTTTAGTCTAAGTGACTAAAGTTTTATGATATGTAAAACTAATATAAAGGAATTTTATGAAAAAAGTAGCTTACATAGTTGGCGCGCTTGTGTTCATAGTAGCTTGCATTTTTGGCTTTATCTTTAGCTCTTTTGGCAATAAATTTATAGCCAGCAAAATAGAAAAAGAGGCACTAGCTCGTGGTATCGATGTCAAATTTAAAGATTTTAACCTTGGTCTTAGCACCTTAAATTTAGAGGCGACCGTGATGAACGCCATAAATTTAAAGGCAAATGGCGAGCTCTCCTTGCTTGCTCAAAGTATGAGCTTAAACATAGATATAAACGCCGACAAGGTAAAGGCTAGCGAGCTTGGACTAAAAAAGGACGTCGCTCTTAAAGCAAACGTGGCTGGTAAATTTAGCGACTTCAAGCTAACGGCAACTGGCACGGCGCTTGGCTCAAACATAAATTTAAACGCAAATTTAAAAGACTACCTGCCAAAAGCTCTAAATCTTGACGCTAAAAACATCGAACTTTCTGAGATCTCAGCTCTTGCGCAAAAGCCAAATTTAGCTAGTGGTAAGTTTGATCTAACGAGCAATATGCAAGGGGTCGATGAGAAAAATGAACCCATTATAAACGCTCAAATTCTAGCAAGTGATGCGGCGATAAACAAAGAAATTCTTAAAAATGAGTTTGGGCTAAATTTAGCAAAAGATATAAACTTTAAAGGCGGCGTAAATGCTAAATTTGCAAATGAAAAAGTGAGTGCAAAAACCCTTATCATCGCACCTGAAGCCACTTTAAAAGCAAACGAGACGACTTATGATCTAGCTAGTAAAAATTTAAAGAGTGACTTTTCGCTAAATGTGCCTGATCTTGCCCTTTTTGGCAAGTTCTTAAATCAACAGCTAAGTGGCGCTGTGGATGCAAACGGCGAAATTACAATGCAAGAAAATGCCCTTCAAAACCTAAAAGCTGAGATAAACGGGCTTGGTGGCAAGATAAATGCAAATTTTGATAGCAAAAACTTAGCCCTAAATGCAACTAGCATCAAACTAAAAGAGCTTCTAGCGCTTGCTTTGCAGCCTAGCTACGCAGACGGGCAAATAAATTTAAACGCAAATTTTAGCGGATTTGACGAGCTAAAAAAGCTTGCAGGCGAGGCTAAATTTGAGATAAAAAACGGTCTTATAGATAAAGGGCTTACAAAGCTTAAAAATGCGGCGAAATTTGAGCTAAAAGGTGGCGCCACAGCAAAAGGTGAACTTGTAAATTTTGACGCAAATGTGCTTAGCGACCTTGGCGAGCTAAAGGATGTAAAGGGCGTTTATGACCTAAAAAACAGCCAAATTTTTAGCAAATTTGCCCTGCTCATTAGCAACCCTGAGAAATTTAAAGCGGTTAGTGGCTTTGAGGTTGGCTCAAAGATGGCGCTTGCGGGCGATGTGAAGGTTAAAGCAAGCAAGATAGATGAGCTAAATTTAGGCGGCGATGCCTTTGCTGGCAAGCTAAACGCCACCATAAAAAATGAAAATCTTGATCTTAACCTAAAAGAGGCGCAGCTAGGAGAGATCTTAGCACTTAGTGGCAACGACAGACTGGTAAATGCCAAGACAAATGTCCAAGCAAAGGGGCAAAATATCTTTAGTAAAAGCCCAAGCGTCACCGCAACGATTGCTTTAAATGATGGCAAATTTAACGCCGCAGCACTTAGCAAAATGCTTGATAAAAAATTCCCAGAAAACGAGAAATTTAGCTCAAATTTAAGCCTAGACTATAAAGGCGACATGGCAAAATTTAGTGGCGACTTTCTTAGCTCGCTAGCTGATATAAAGGGCATAGATGGCAGCTTTGATGTGGGCAAAAGCACGCTAAGCCTAAAGCTTCAAGCGGTGGTTTCAGAGCTAAATAAGCTTGCATTTTTAGCTGGTCGCGAGCTTCACGGTAAATTTGCAGCCTTAGTAACGGCGAACGGCAAAGTGGATGATCTAGGCGTAAAAGCCACCTCTGATGATCTATTTAAGGGCAAACTAGAGGCAAACTACAAAGGTGGCGCGCTTGATGCAGTGCTAAAAAACTTTGAGGTCAAAGGGCTAACGCAGACTTTGGGGCTAGAGCACCTTTATGATGGCAACGGCGATGCTAAATTTGACTACGAGACGAAGCAAAAGCTCGGCAAATTTGACATCTTGCTAAAAGAGGGCCACCTAGCCAGTACAAATCTCACAAACAACATCAAAACCTTCACCGGCAAAGACATCACAAAAGAAATTTACAAAGACGGCAAAATTTATGGCGATATAAAGGGCGACAACGTCATCTTTAACGTAAATTTAAGCTCACCAAAGAGCGACATAAAGGTTTCAAACGGCACTTACAATACCGCCACGAAAATGCTTAACGCGCCGCTTGTTTGCAGGCTAGAAAAGACCGACCTAAACGTGCAAATCTCAGGCACTACAGACAAGCTAAAATACGATGTCAGATCGCAATATCTCGAAAATAAGGTCAAAAAAGAGATAGGTAGATTTTTAGATAAAAAGCTTGGCAAAGATGATGACGCAAGCGGCGAAAAACAAAATTTAAAGGGGCTTTTAAAAGGGCTATTTTAGATGAAAAAGGCGGAAAATTTAAAGTATCTAATGGGGCTTGGGCACTTTTGTAGCGACATAAACCAAAGCGCGCTTGGTGCGATGCTGCCCTTTTTCATCGCGAGCTACCACTACGACTATGCCACAGCCGCCTCGCTCGTGACCGCCACAAATTTAGCAAGCTCGCTCATCCAGCCACTTATCGGTCGCCTAAGCGACAAAAAAGAGCTACCATACGTCATCCCGCTTGGGCTGCTGCTTGCGGGCGGTGGCATGAGCCTAACTGGCTTTGTGACAAACTACTACATCATCCTAGTTTGCGTGATGATAAGCGGTATCGGCGCCGCGCTCTTTCACCCAAGCGCCGCAAGGATCGTAAACTACACCTCAAACGCCAAAAATAGAGCCAAAAGCATAAGTATATTTTCATTTGGTGGTAATGTCGGCTTTGCGGTTGGGCCCATTTTAGTCGCCGTTTTTGTGGGAAATTTTGGCCTAAAAGGAACGCTGATCTTTATAATTCCCCAAATTTTTCTGACACTTTTATACCTTAAAAAGGGCAAATTTATAAAAGCGCTAGAAGACAATCACAAAAAGCAAATTTCCCAAAAAACAAGCGCTCTAAAAGACGATCTGGGCGCATTTTTAAGGCTTTGTCTGTGCATATTTTCACGCTCTATCGTCGCTTTTGGCTTTTCAGCATTTTTTAGCATCTACCTCATCAAAATTTTTGGTCTTAGCAAAGAAGCTGCAAATGTAAATTTAAGTATGTTTTTTGCTGCAGGTGCGATCTCTACGCTATTTGGCGGAGCACTAGCTGATAGATACGGCTTAGTTAGGCTCATCAAAATAAGC
Organism: Campylobacter concisus; assembly: GCF_002913545.1. Taxonomy (GTDB): domain Bacteria; phylum Campylobacterota; class Campylobacteria; order Campylobacterales; family Campylobacteraceae; genus Campylobacter_A; species Campylobacter_A concisus_AV. The sequence continues at coordinate 36,696 of NZ_PPBR01000132.1, forward strand.
CTAAGCATCGCCGCGCCGCTAGTCGTGCTAATGCTCTTTATCGACAGCTACGCGCTATTTCTCGTGGCCTCCATGTGCGTAAGCGCCTGCATCAGCCTATCTTTTAGCCCCTCAATCGCCCTTGCACAGCTTTATCTGCCAAATCAAATCGGCCTAGCCTCTGGCGTAACGCTTGGACTTAGTATAACAATCGGCGGTATATTCGCAACGGTCATCGGCAAGATCGCTGACATCTTTAGCTTAACGCACTCGTTTTACTTTATCGCCGCAGTATCGCTCATCTGCGCAGTTTCTAGCTACTTTTTAAAGCCGGTTAGCAGAACTTAATTCTATACAAATAGCTCGCTAACAGCGTAGAGCACAGCCTTGCCACCAAGCATCACCCTGCCGTCATCTCTCATCCTACAAGCGATCTCACCACCTCTTTTTGACACCTCAAATACTGCGGCTTTTACCAAGCTCTTTCGTTCAAAATAGTGCCAAATGACAATGCCTTGAGCCACAGACTATATCCTTTGCACGCCCAACTTTGGCGCAAAGCTAAAGAGACACGGTTAAATTTCTCGCCCCTTGAGCTGATTTTGTAAATTTTATTTTTTGGGCTTTAAATTTGCTTGGTAGATAAAATTTGATACGAACTGAAATTTAAACAAAGCTTGTCAAAGAGAGGAAATTTTTGCTTCGATACAAGGCGACAAGACTAAATTTAAAGATATAAAAGAGCCAAGCCATGGCGCTTAGAGTGGCGGTATTTTGCAGTAGTTTTTATTTTAAAATTTAAAAGGCAAAGTGTCTTGTGATGATTTTAAATGTTACGAAGAAATTTTCGACCGAAGATAGAACAAATAAATTTAAGCCACCAAGACAAGAATTTTTTGTTTTGTTTAGTAGTTTTTAAACCCTAAGATGCAGTATTTTTTTGCTTGCTTCGCCTTGCTTGCAACGAGATTTCACTACAAGAAGCTGAGCCATGGATTTTGGGCGGCAGTATTTTGTGATAGATTTAAATGTTGCGCAGTTAAAATTTGCGCAGACCAGAGACACGTAGAAATTTAAATTTTAGCTACCAAAGCATCAAGGCAAAGTATCTTGCGATGATTTTAAATGTTTTGCTTCGCAAGCTCGCAACTGCAAGCAGAAACGAAGAAATTTTGACAGAAGATAAAACAAATAATTTTAAGCCACCAAGACAAGAAAATTTTTGTTTATCTGTGAGGAGGCAGTAAGTCAAATTTAAAGATATAAAAGAACCAAAACATGGTGCTTGGGCGACAGTATTTTGTGATAGATTTAAATGTTTCGCGGTTAAAATTTGCACAGACTAGACACGTAGAAATTTAAATTTTAGCTACCAAAGCATCAAGGCAAAGTATCTTGTGATGATTTTAAATGTTTTGCTTCGCAAGCTCGCAACTGCAAGCAGAAACAAAGAAATTTTCGACCGAAGATAGAACAAATAAATTTAAGCAATTAAGACAAGAAAATTTTTGTTTCAGACAAGGCGGATGAGCAAAAACGAGGGAGCGTATATACGATACGTGACCGAAGTTTGAAGCGATATCTAACGCAGTATAAAACAAAAAGGGCTTGTCTTTTTTATAACTTTCTCATCTTTGCTATCTCGTCACGTAATGCCGCCGCCTTCTCAAACTCCAGCTGCGCCGCCGCTTCAAGCATCTGCTTTCTTAGCTCTTTTACTATCGCGGCTCGCTCGCTCGCAGGCATTTTTTCCAGATTTGCGCCTTTTCTTAAAATCTCCGTACCGTCCTCGACGTGCAGGCTCTCTTCGATATTTCTGCTGGCAGAGTGTGGCGTTATGCCGTGAGCTTTGTTGTATTCATCTTGAAATTTACGCCTAGCAGTCGTCGTATCGATCGCCTCTTTCATAGATTTTGTTATCTTTTTGGCAAACATTAACACCTTGCCATTTACGTTTCTAGCCGCACGCCCCATCGTCTGTATAAGGCTCGTGGTCGAGCGCAAAAAGCCCTCTTTATCAGCGTCCATTATGGCTATTAGGCTCACTTCAGGCAGGTCAAGCCCCTCACGGAGCAAATTTATGCCTATTAGCATATCAAACTCGCCACTTCTAAGCCCTCTAATGATCTCATTTCGCTCGATCGCGTCGATGTCTGAGTGCATATACTTGACCTTTATGCCAAGCTCGATGTAGTAGCGGCTTAGCTCCTCAGCCATCTTTTTAGTTAGTACCGTAACTAACACACGCTCACCTCTTGCGATGACCGCCTTTGCCTCGTCAAATAGCGCTTCTACTTGATTGTCACTATCTTTTATCTCGATGATCGGATCAAGTAGCCCCGTAGGTCGCAAAATTTGCTCATAGACATGCCCTTGGCTGATACCAAGCTCATACTCGTTTGGCGTTGCTGAGACAAAGAGAAATTTCGCCTTTTTGCTTATAAATTCGTCAAATTTAAGCGGCCTGTTATCAAGCGCTGATGGCAAGCGAAATCCATACTCCACAAGCACCTCTTTACGGCTCCTATCGCCTGCATACATGCCCCTAAACTGCGGTAAACTCACGTGGCTCTCATCGACGATAACCAGATAGTCCTCGCCACTTATCTCAAAGTAGTCAAACATCGAGTACGGCGTCTCTCCAGCCTTTTGACCAGTTAGGTGGCGCGCATAGTTTTCGATACCTTTACACATGCCCGTACTCGCCATCATCTCAAGGTCAAACTCCACTCTCTGCTTTAGTCTCTGCGCCTCAACTAGCTTGCCCTGCTCGTTAAATTCTTTCAAGCGCACATCAAGCTCCTCTTCGATCTCTTTCATAGCGATCTTTAGCCTATCAGCGCCCACGATAAACTGGCTGGTCGGGTAGAGGATAAATTTTTTCAGGTCGTGTCTTTTTTTGTTTTCCAGCACGTCCAGGCTATACATCGTCTCGATCTCGTCGCCGAAAAACTCGATCCTAAACGCCTCGTCGTTAAAATATGCGGGATATACGTCCACCACGTCGCCGTTTACGCGAAAGTCGCCTCGGTCGAAATAAACGTCGTTTCGCTTGTATCCCATGTCCACTAGCTTTTGCAGTAGCGTGCGCTGGTTGATTTTATCGCCGACGTTTAGGTATGCGACCATGCCTTTATACTCGCTTGGATTACCGAGGCCGTAGTTTGCAGAGACTGAGGCCACGCAGACGACATCATCAAAGCTTAGCAAGCTAGCAGTCGCAGAGAGACGCAGACGCTCAAGCTCCTCATTTACCGAGCTATCCTTTTCTATATATAGATCGCTTCTTGGGATGTAGGCCTCTGGCTGGTAGTAGTCGTAGTAGCTTATGAAGTACTCGACATGATTTTTTGGGAAAAAGCCCTTAAATTCGCTGTAAAGCTGAGCGGCAAGGGATTTGTTATGCGTCATTATAAGCGTTGGCATATTTAGCTCGCGTATGACATTTGCCATGGTAAAAGTCTTACCAGACCCTGTCACGCCTAGAAGAGTTTGGTATTTATTGCCTGATTTTATACTTTTTACTATCTCTTTTATCGCTCTTGCTTGGTCGCTGCTTGGGCTAAATTTAGATGAAATTTCAAATTTACTCATTGATCGCCTTTAAATTTGGGCGAATTTTATAGCAAAGATAGTGCTTTGTCAAATGAGAATTTTAAAAAGAATTTAGCCTCTGCGTGTTAGAATACGGCATTAATTATTATTTTAAAGGAACCTTTATGTTTGAAGATAATGCGATCTTAACCACACTAAGCGATAAAGTAAATGACCTCATCACAAAATACGATGAAGTCTGCAGAGTAAATGAAGAGCTACGTAATGAGATCGTAACATTAAAAGCACAAAATGAGGCAAAAACTAATCAGATCATGCGCTTAGAAGAAGACCTTGACAAGAAAAATAGCGAAGCTGATGATGTAATGAAAAAGATCGAAGCAGTCCTTGGTAGATAAGCTAGGCATTTTTGGCATAAAAGATGAAACAGATCACGCTCACCGTATCATCTCGCGACTATACGATAACGCTTGATGATGATTTTGCTGAAGTTTTTGAGCGTGACTGGCAGAAATTTATGGGGGGAAAGAAATTTATAGAGCCTCGTGAGCTTATAAACGCCTTTGTCGAAAAGAGCTACGAGAGCTACACAAATTTGCGCGTCGTAAAGGATGTCACAAAAGAGATAGAAGAGATACTAAAACTGGAAAATAAATGAAAAAAAGAGCTTTTACCCTAATAGAAATTATATTTGTCATCGTCATACTTGGCGTCTTAAGCGCTATTGCTATACCAAAGCTTTTCTTTACTAGAAGCGACGCCATAGTCACAAATGCAAAAACGCAAATCGCTGCCATAAAAAGCGGCATCTCACTAAAATACAACGATAGCGTCCTCAAAGGCACTCCAGCATATCCAGACGCGCTTGATGATGGGAATAAACTTTTCAACAAAGTAATAAGCGTAAATATCGCAGACAGCGGCACAAAAAACGGCTGGCATAAAACTGGAGCAACAACTTATACCTTCAAACTAGACGGACAAACAGCAAATTTCACTTACAAAAACGCAACTGGCGAATTTGACTGCCAAAGCAGCGACGGACTTTGCAGTGCCCTTGAGTGATGAGATACTACGAGGTCGTATTTAGCGGGGTAAATTTAGCTGCGCTCACATATAAAAGCGAGCTAGATATTGCGCCATTTCGCGCCGTCACCGCAAAGCTTAGGGGCAAAAGTCTAACTGGCTTCATCCTGCGTGAAGTGGATGAGCCAAGCTTTAAAACAACTCTCATTGATGAAATTTTACCCATTAAACTAAACGATATCCAAGCAACTTTAGCTAAATTTATTGCCTACTACTACACCTGCGAGCTTGGCGTTGCTATAAATTTATTTGAGCCACAAAGCCTTACTGATGATGAAATTTACAAAGGCGAAAGCGACTTTAAATCGCCAAATTTAAGCCCAAAGCAGCTTGAAGCGCTAAATTTTATAAATGAGCGAAAAAGCTCGCTCATCTTTGGCGACACGGGAAGCGGCAAAAGTGAAATTTACATCGCTAAAATCAGAGAGATTTTAAACGCAGGCGGTCAGGCGCTATTTTTGATGCCTGAAATTTCACTAACCCCGCAGATGCAAAAGCGCTTAGAGAGCTTCTTTGGCGAGGCTGTGGCTGTGTGGCACTCAAAGATCACGCCAAAGAAAAAAGAGCAAATTTTAAAAGACATTAAAAGCGGCAAGGCTAGGCTTGTTGCAGGTGCAAGGTCTGCCCTATTTTTGCCACTTGAGAAGCTAAAACTAATCATCATCGACGAAGAGCACGACGATAGCTATAAAAACACAGGCTCAAAGCCCCACTACAACGCAAGAGACCTAGCACTCTTTTTAACTAGCAAATTTGACCTGCAAGTAGTTCTGGGTAGTGCCACGCCAAGCCTCACTAGCTTTTACAAGCAAGAATGTTTTCGCCTAAAAGGGACATATTTTGCGTCGCAAAAGAGCTATATATTTGACGAGAGCGAGACTGGCATAAGCGAAATTTTAAAAGAGCAGATCGCAAAGACGCTCGAAAACAAAAAACAAGCCGTCATCTGCCTGCCAACAAGGGCAAATTTCAAATATCTTGTCTGTAAAAACTGCGGCGAGACGGTGAAGTGTCCGTTTTGTAGCATCGGCATGAGCTACTATAAAAAGCAAAACGTGCTAAAGTGCCAATACTGCGAGCATAAAATGGCTGTGCCAAAGACCTGCCACCAGTGCGGCAGCGAGATGATAGAGGCTAAAAAGATCGGTACGAGCGAGCTTCTTGAGAGGCTGCAAGCTGAGTTTGCAAACGCTAGGATCGCTAAATTTGATAGAGACGAGATCACGACGCAAAATAAGCTCGTAAAGGCTTTGAAGGAATTTAACGATGGCAAGATAGATATCTTGCTTGGCACGCAGATGCTAAGCAAGGGGCATGACTATCACAACGTCGAGCTAGCCGTCATCATGGGCTTTGACGAGCTTTTAAATTTTCCTGATTTTAGAGCTAGAGAGCGGACACTAGCCCTTGCCATGCAAGTAGCTGGCAGAGCCGGCAGAAACGGAGCTGGCAGGGTCATCATCCAAAGCAAACAAAGAGAGTTTTTTGAGAGCTACATCAGCGACTACGACGCATTTTTAAAGGATGAGATACCTTTTAGAGAAGCTCTTTATCCGCCATTTACTAGGCTGCTTCGCGTGGTCGTTTCGCACAAAGATGAGAGCATGACAAAGGGCGCAATGAACGAATTTGTGCAAAGGCTGGAGCCACTAAAAGGCGATGAGCTCGAGATCGTTGGATATGGCAAGTGTCAGGCTGAGTATCTTGTGGGTAAATTTAGATATGAAATTCTGCTTCGCTCAAACTCGCACACCATGCTTTTAAAAGCGGCAAACCTCTGCAAAAGCGAACTTAGCGATATCGATATAGATCCGGTAAATTTTAGCTAGTGATTAGCTAATGTTGATTATAATTTCACCAAAAATTTAACGGATACATCAATGCTTTTTAACTCTTACGAATTTATATTTTTATTCTTGCCATTTACATTTTTTACATACTTTTATCTAAATAAAAAGCGCCTCACAGAAGTGGCAAAGGGCTTTTTGGTTCTATCGTCTCTATTTTTTTACAGCTGGTGGAATGTCATTTATCTGCCGCTAATCTTAGGCTCAATGGTGTTTAACTACTGCTTTGGAGTGGAGCTAAACAAAGAAAATAGTAAAATTTCTAAAAAATTTATTCTTATACTAGGCATTGTGGCAAATTTAATGCTACTTGGATATTTTAAATATTCAGACTTCTTTATAAGCAATGTAAATTTTATCTTTAACACTCATATACCTCATTTAAATTTACTATTGCCCCTTGCGATATCATTTTTTACTTTTCAGCAAATAGCCTATTTGGTCGATAGTGCTACGGGGGGGGGTACGAAGCAGTATGATTTTTTAAACTACTGCTTATTTGTTACCTTTTTTCCGCAACTAATCGCTGGTCCGATCGTTCATCACAAAGAGATGATGCCGCAGTTTGCAAATTTAAAAAATAGAGTAATCAACTATAAAAATATAGCACTTGGGCTATTTATCTTCTCGATAGGTCTTTTTAAAAAGGTAGTTATCGCTGATAGTTTTGCTGTTTGGGCAACAAATGGTTTTGACAAGGCGACTGTCTTAAATTTATTTGAAGCATGGGCAACCAGCCTAAGCTATACATTTCAGCTATATTTTGACTTTAGCGGATACTGCGATATGGCTATCGGTGCGGCACTTCTTTTTAATATCAAGCTTCCAATAAACTTTAACTCACCTTATAAAGCCTTAAACATTCAAGATTTTTGGCGCAGATGGCATATAACACTAAGCAGGTTTTTAAGAGACTATATCTATATCTCGCTAGGTGGTAACCGCAAAGGCAGGCTACGAACATACGCAAATTTAATGGCAACCTTTATAATAGGTGGTATATGGCATGGGGCTGGCTGGACATTTGTATTTTGGGGATTTTTGCATGGCGTTGCCTTGGTTATTCACAGAATTTGGAGCGAACTTGGCTTTAAGATGAATAAATTTTTGGCTTGGTTCATAACATTTAACTTCATAAATATTACTTGGGTATTTTTTAGAGCAAAAGATTGGGACGATGCTTTAAAAGTTTTAAAAGGAATGTTTGGGTTAAGTGGCGGCATAGTTTTAAACTCTAGATTAGAAAAAAGAGTAGGATTTTTAAAAGAATATGGTGTAAGTTTTGATAAATGGGATATAAATTTGCAAGTAGATGGAACAAATACTTTGATTTATTTTATGGTTTTCAGCTTTATACTTGCACTATTTTGCAAAAACTTTGCCCAAAAGATACAATATTTTAAACTTTGCTGGCAAAATTTAACTATTGCTGTTTTTTGTTTTGTGCTAGCTATTTTAAATATGTACAAGATGTCTCAATTTTTATATTTTAATTTTTAGGAAGATCGCATGGGGTTTAAAAAATGGACGTTTAGTTTTTTATTCGCCACAATTTTTATAATTCTATTTGTAGCAACTTTTAACTATATAGTTGACCCATATAGAATTTATGATACAAACATATTTAAAAATAAGCCAAAAGAAGATCTACAAGCGCGTTTTGCAAAGGTTTTAAGAATTCAACAACTAAAGCCTACATCTATTTTTTTAGGAAATTCTCGCCCACAAAGATCATTTGATTCTGCACATAAATATTTTACACAACCGGCCTTTAATGCAGCCATATCTGGAAGCAATCTTAATGAGGCTAAAGAATATCTAAAATGGGCAATAAGACAAGGAAATTTAAAACAAGCACTACTTGTTTTCGACGATAAAACTATGCTGGGCATGCGCAATAAGACGGATGATTTTGAGGAGTATTTTAAAAATCCAAAAGTGTATAAATATAAAATTTTATTTAGTCTTCAAATGCTTAGAGACTCTATAGCTACAGTTAAAAAACGAAAACAAACTCCACTTTTTGAGCCTGATGGCAGGCGCACAGAGGCTTCTCTGCTAGAAGAAGTACAAAAAAATGGGGGATATTACAAATACTCCATAAATACACTAGAAAACGGATACATGGCTAAATATAATAAGAATGAGGTGTCAAAATTATCTTATAAAGTTTTTATAGATATCTTAAAAGAATGCCATGACAACAATATCAAACTAGATATTGCAATAAGCCCATTGAATGTTAGGTTGCTTGAAGCTATGGACTATAGAGTTGGACTTGATGTGGTTTGGTATGAATGGAAAAAACAAATAGTAGCAATAAATGAAGAGGTTGCTTTAAAGCTAGGTAAAAAGCTATTTAGAATAATAGATTTTGGTTTATATAACGACATAACAGCACAAGAACTACCAAAAGATATAAATCAAACCTCTAAATACTATTGGGAAGCAAGCCACTACAAAACAAAACTTGCAGATATGATGTTAGATACCTTAATGCAACAAAATATAGATAGCGATTTTGGCGTAGAAATAACCAGTAAAAATATTGATGCTCACATAGAAAAGCAAAAGAGCCTTAGAAGTAAATTTATAAACACGCAAGAATATAGGCGTGAAGTTTTTGGAGATTAGGGTTAAACAAATTTATTTAAAAGCCAAGATTTTATATAATCCCCAATAAAATTTAAAGGCAAAATTTTGCAACGATACCCGACAAAACAGATAAAAATTCGTGATGTTTTAATAGGCGGTGACGCACCGATCTCCGTGCAGTCGATGACATTTTCAAAGACAAAGGACGTAAAAGGCACGCTTGAGCAGATGCAAAGGCTATATTTTGCAGGCTGTGACATCGTGCGCTGCGCAGTTTTTGACAAAGAGGACGCCAGCGCGCTAAAGCAAATCGTCGCAGGCTCACCCATCCCAGTCGTTGCAGACATACATTTTAACCACACCTACGCGCTCATCGTTAGCGAATTTGTCGATGCTATCCGCATAAATCCAGGCAACATAGGATCAGCCAAAAACATAAAAGCAGTCGTTGATGCCTGCAAGCAGCGAAATCTGCCTATCCGCATAGGCGTAAATTCTGGCTCGCTTGAAAAGCAGTTTGAGGACCGTTACGGCCGCACGGTTGAGGCGATGGTAGAGAGTGCCTTATACAACATCAAGCTTCTTGAGGATTTTGACTTTACTGACATTAAAATTTCACTTAAATCAAGTGACGTCGAGCGCACTATGCAAGCTTATAGAGCGCTTCGTCCAAAGACAAACTACCCATTTCATCTAGGCGTAACAGAGGCAGGCACTAATTTTCACGCGACTATCAAGTCCGCGATCGCACTTGGCGGATTACTACTTGAGGGTATCGGCGATACGATGAGAGTTAGCATCACAGGCGAGCTTGAAGAGGAGATCAAAGTCGCAAAGGCGATCTTAAAAGATAGCGGCCGCCAAAAAGAGGGGCTAAACATCATCTCATGCCCAACTTGTGGGCGTTTGCAAGCTGATCTCATGGCAGCAGTAAAGCTCGTGGAAGAAAAGACAAAAGGGATAAAAGAGCCGCTAAATGTCTCAGTGATGGGCTGCGTGGTAAATGCTATCGGCGAGGCAAAAGGCGCGGACGTTGCCATAGCATTTGGCAAGGGAAATGGCATGATCATGCGACACGGCGAAGTGGTCGCAAGGTTGCCTGAGAGCGAGCTTGTGGATAGATTTTTACAAGAGATCGACGACGAGATAAAGAGCAGAGGATAAAGCAGTGGCAAAAGAGAGACTTAACGAGATAGAATTTAGCAACCTTTACGACCTTGATATGGAGCGAGCCATACTAAGCTCGATCATCGCAAACAACGACGCTTTGGGCGAAATTTTTGACACGATCAAGGCTGGCGACTTTTACCTAAAAGCTCACGCGCAAATTTACAAAGCGATGGTTGATTGTCTAAACGGCGACGTGCCTATCGCATCGACATTTATCAAAAACAAGCTTGGCGAAAACTACGATGACAACGTCATGGCTAGCATTTTGGCCACAAACTCGATCATCGACATCCAAAGATACGCAAACGAGCTAAAAGAAAAATCAATCAAACGCAGTCTAGTAAAGATCGCCCACGACATCCCAAGCAAGGTAAATGAGGACAAAGCTAGCCGCGATATGGTCGATGAGCTAAGTCAGGAGTTTTACTCTCTTGTCGATGGCAGCGGCACTGGCAGCATCAGAGATAGCGAAGATATCATAAAAAGCTTGATCGTGCACATGCAAAAGCAAGCAGCCCTAAATGAGCGCGATATCATCGGACTAAACACTGGCTTTAAAAAGCTAAATGAGATGATAAAAGGCTTTAAAAATGGCGACCTCATCATCATCGCAGCGCGCCCTGGCATGGGCAAAACGACTCTTTGTCTAAATTTCATGGGGCACGTTTTAAAAAGTGGCGCTGGCGTCGTCTTTTTCTCACTTGAGATGCCAGCAGAGCAGATCATGATGAGGATGCTAGCAGACAAGACCTCGATCCCACTTCAAGAGATAATGACAGCGACCTTGGACGACGAAAAACTCGCTCACTTTAGCCACGCATGCAGCGAATTTTCGCATGCCAAGCTCTTCGTGCACGATAGTGGCTACGTAAATATCCACCAAGTAAGGACGCAGCTTCGCAAGCTAAAGTCGGCTCATCCTGAAATTTCACTCTGCGTCATCGACTACATCGGTCTTATGATGAGCACAAACAACTACGCAGATCGCCACATACAAATAGCTGAAATTTCTCGTGGCCTAAAACTTCTAGCGCGCGAGCTGGATATGCCTATCATCGCACTTTCGCAGCTAAACCGCGGCCTTGAAGCACGTGCGAACAAGCGCCCTATGCTAAGTGACCTAAGAGAGTCAGGCGCGATCGAGCAAGACGCTGATATCATCCTTTTTGTCTATAGGCACGAGGTCTATCTGGAGCAAGAGGAGAACGAGAAAAAGAGCAAGGCAGCAGCCGAGGGCAAAGAGTATAAAAGCGAGCATGTTTTTAACAAGCTTCAAGAAAATGCCGAGATCATCGTTGGCAAAAACAGAAACGGCGAGGTCGGATCTATCGATGTGCTCTTTCAAAAGCAGTACTCACGCTTTTGCGATATCGCCACCACACCAGTGCAATCAACTGAATTTAAAGAGTAAATTTGCCAAAAAGCAGGCGTATATTTTATTTTATCCTGCTTTGCCTTTTGCTTTTTTGTCTAAATTTAGCACTTAAATTTCATGAATATAACGCATTTATGGAGCTTGGCGAGCAAGACATCGTTGGCAAAGTAAGCGTAAATTTTACCAAAGAGAAAAACGGCAAAAAGCGCCAAATCATAAGGATCGACACCTCAAATTTTAGCTTTTACACAACTGCTTCTAAAAAAGACGAGATCGCTCTTTATGACGTCGTGGCGCTTAGCGTTCAGCCAATAGACGTTAGTTTTAAAGACTATCTGTCTGGCACATTTTACATGCCAAGCTACGATAGAGCCGTTATCAAAAGAGACGATAGCCTAAGGCAAAGAGCTATAAATTTCATCTCCGCCCAGCACGAAAACGCTAAAATTTCGCAGCTTTTCTCAGCACTCTTTCTTGGTACAAATGTCTTTGGCGAGCTAAGAGATGACGTCTCAAACTGGGGCGTGGCGCACCTCATTGCCATTAGCGGCTATCACCTTGGCGTCATAAGCGCGGTTTGCTTTTTTCTTTTAAAGCTCGTTTTTAAGCCCATCTACGCAAGATATCTGCCTTACCGCTCATACATTTTTGACTTTACTATCGTCATCTTTTTGGTGCTTTGCTTTTACTTTTACATGATCGGCTTTATAGCAAGCTTTTTGCGGGCATTTTTGATGAGCGTGGCTGGATTTTACATGATCTGCAAAAAGATAAAGATCTTAAATTTCTACACGCTCTTTGGCGTTATTTTATTTAGCATCGCCCTATTTCCGCAGCTTCTTTTTAGCGTTGGATTTTATTTTTCATGCCTTGGTGTCTTTTATATCTTCGTCTATCTTTTCTACTTTGCGCCCAGATTTGGCCTGCTAGCAAACTCGCTACTTTTAAATTTATATGTCTTTTTTGCTATGGAGGTTGCGGTGCTTTACTTTTTCCCGCTCATTAGCCTCTTACAGTTTAGCGTGCTAGCCCTAAACTACATATTTGGCGTATTTTATCCGCTAAGCTTCTTGCTTCATCTCTTTGGATATGGCAGCATTTTTGATGAAATTTTAAGCAAGATGCTAGCCTTTAAACTAAGCTCAAACAATCTTCACATAAGCACATTTGTCTTTTTACTTTATAACGCCATCACGCTTTTATGCGTTAAATTTAAGCCAGCAGCACTTTTGCTGCCACTCTTTGGCGTGGCATCGTTTTTGATTTTCTTGCTAAATTTTTCGTAGTCAAAGTTTTATTTAAATTTGCCGATATGCTTTTAAATTTAAAGGCGAGGCGATGCAGATAAACTCAAATTTTATAAATTTAAACAAAAATAGCTCTTCAAATAGCGCAAATTTAAAAACAGATGAAACAAATTCAAAGAGCGAAAATTTACAAAATGACAAAAGCGCTATCTTGCATGACGCTTCAAATTTAGTTAGCGAGACAAATAACGAGAGCGAGAGTAGCGCCGATATCATAAAAAAGCAGTTAGAAAAACTGCAAAAACAGCTAAAAGAGATTGAAGCTGCGATAAAACAAGCAAGTGCGAGCAAAAATCCATACGCAAAAGAGCTAGTTGCTTCTCTCCAGAGCAAAAAGGGAGCTATCTTTGCTCAGATAATGCAACTAAACACCCAGCTTGTAAAGATGCAAGGCGCTTAAATAGCTCAAATTTAACCCTAAATTTAACCTCACGCGGCCTTTACGCCGTAAAATTTCATCACTCTATTGTGAATTAATAGCGAGATATACATTATCACAGCGCCCAAAATGAGCCTTGTTAGGTTGGCGTCCTTTTGCCAAAAGACTAAATTTACGATGATGGCAGCTGGTATGAGGGCGTTGTTCATGATGGCAAGCACGCCGCTATCGACCTCGCAAGCCCCTTTGTTCCACATAAAATATCCCAGCCCGCTAGCGACCGCTCCAAGCCACAAAAGTACCAAAGTTTGGGTTAGATCTACGTGAAATTTAGCTGGATTGCCAAGGGTTATGAGTGCGATCACTGCTACAAAAAACGCTCCAAAGTGAAAGTAGCCAAAGACTTTTTTTTGATCCACGTCAAATCTCTCCAAAAGCGCCTTATACGCACTCTGCCCTGCTCCAAAGCAGATATTTGCCCCTTGCACCAGCAAAAAGCCCTTTATCGCCCCTTCGTTTATCGCGCCATACTTGATGATAAGCGCGCCAAATACCGCAACGCCAACGCTAAAGAGATAAAGCGGTCTAAATTTAAAGCTAAACGCATCGTATATAAGCGTCACATAAAACGGCGTAAAAATGGTAAAAAGCGCGACTTCAGGCACGCTTAGATACAAAAACGAGTTGTAGTAGCAAAGATACATTAGTCCTATTTGCACCGCTCCTATGCCCATTATGCCAAGGGCTAGCTTTGGACTAACGCCTCGAAATTTCGTAAATGGCAAAAAAACTAGGCTTGCAAGCGTCACACGCACAAAAACAGCCAAATAGCTATCGACCTTGCCAGCTAAAAATTCCCCTATCAAACTAAAGCTAAACGCCCACAAAATGGTCACAAAGATCAGTTTATTCATTCTATCACCACCTCATTTATGTTTCTTGCGCATTCAAAAAAGTATTCAAGCTTGTTTAGCTCGAGCAAATCGCCATTTAGGATAAAATTTGCCCTGTCGCTAAAATTTTTCTCACTCACAAACAAAAACTGCTCAAATTTTACCTTGCCGCTAAGATAGCCATTTAGCAGGTCATTAAAGTCGCTATCAAGGCTATCTTGCTTTAGTGAGTCTAAATTTAGCCTAGCGCCTAGGCCCTCTATCACGCCTCTTAGATCCTTTAGCCTAGCTATTATCCTATTTTCTTCGTCGCTTAGATCAAGCGCGGCCTTTTGCTCCTCTATGCGCTTAGTTTGGCTTTGCTTGCTGAGGCTTAGGCTATCTGGCAGCTTCCACTCAAACTCCACTCTAGGCTTGTTCGCATCAGCGTATGCCTCAGCCATCTGCGAAGTCGTCCTCTCACCTTTTTTAAAGCTGTTATTATTCACACTTTGCGTATCTTTTAAGTAAATTTTTGGAGCAAATTTGCTCTTTTGCTTCTCATTTTCTTGCTCTTTTATATATTTTTCTTGCTCCATCGCCCCAAGCTTGGCACTTATATCATCTTTGCTAAAATCAGGCATCATTATCTTTGAGCCAGCGTTAAAGCCGATCTCGCCGTTTGAGAGTAAATTTATCCTTGAGTTTAGCTCAGCTAGCTTAAGTCCAAGCTCGTCTAGCTCGGCTCTTTTTTTATCAAGAGTGAAATTTATCGCATCAAACTCAGCTTTATTTATCTCGCCATACTCAAACCAAAACTCATTTTCAGCCGCAGCCTTGGCAAAGCTATCTACAAATTTTGTCTCCAAATTTATAAGCGAATTTAGTGCAATGGCGTTGAAATAGACCTTTGCGACCTGAAAAGCAGTGAGGTTCATCAGCTCTTCATCTTTGTAAATTTTCTCCACGCCCTTGTGGTCTAAAATTTTATCAGCAGCCTCACTCGCTCCGCCGTCAAAAATGAGATACTCGACCTTTGCCGTGATCGATCCCGCCTTTGTCATATATCCGCCCTTTAGCTCATCAGGCACAAAGGTATATCTGCCATCAAGGGATAAATTTAGCTTATTACTCTTGTTTTTATTTATATATTCATTTTTATTAAATTCTTTCAAACTCTCAAGCTTTGCACTTTGCGCCAGAGCGATGATCTCTAGTAAATTTCCAGCCCAAAGAGGCAAAGCAAAGAGCAAAACAGCCAAAATCTTCTTCAAATTCTCTCCCTTTCATAAAATTTTCTTATAAATTTATCAAGATTATAGACCCAAGCAAAAAGCACTGGCACGACAAGCAAGCTTAGCAAAGTCGAGCTAATGAGCCCAAAGATGATGCTTATAGCCATAGGCGAGTTGGCCTCAAAGCCAGCACCCCTGCTAAGTGCAAGAGGCAGCATGGCAAATATCATGGCAAAAGTGGTCATCAAAACAGCCCTTAGACGCTTCTTAGCAGCCATTTTCACAGCTTCGTTCGCCTCCATGCCACTATTTGCAAAGTGGTTTGCAAAATCAACCACCAAAATGGCGTTTTTGCCAACCATGCCAAAGAGCAAGATGACGCCAACCATGACAAATAGGCTAAATGGATTGCCACTTATAAAAAGCCCTATCACGACGCCACAAAAGGCAAGCGGCATGGCAA
This sequence comes from Campylobacter concisus, assembly GCF_002913545.1. Classification (GTDB taxonomy): domain Bacteria; phylum Campylobacterota; class Campylobacteria; order Campylobacterales; family Campylobacteraceae; genus Campylobacter_A; species Campylobacter_A concisus_AV. Next base: position 52,559 of record NZ_PPBR01000132.1, read on the forward strand.
GCATGATGAGAAATGGCAGCAAAAAGCTCTCATAAAGTGCGGCTAGCACCATGTAAATAAGCACTGCGCTAGCACTCACCGTAAAGATAAAAGAAGCGTTTGTATCGTCCATGAGCTCCACAAATCCAAGGAATTTATACTTGAAATTTGCTGGCAAAATTTCATCAAGCTTCTTTGAAATTTCATTTGCCACGCTATTTAGCGGAGCGTTGTTTTTGGTATTTGCTAAAAATTTGATCTCATCGGCTCTATTAAACCTTGAAATACTAGCTGGCTTTTGCTCAAAACTAATCGTCGCCACATCGCCAAGTGTGACAAAAAAGCCCTCATTGCTTCTTATCTTGGTCTTTAAGATATCATCTGTATCGCTTCTAAATTTATCATCAAGACGCATATAAAGCTCATACTCTTTGCCATTTTCGTTTTCAAAAACAGAGACCTCGTTCTGGCTAAATGCACTATAAACGGCGCTTGCAACGCTGGCTTTGTCTAAATTTAGCCTCTTAGCCTTATCTTCATCGATAGAAATTTGCACGCGTTTTAGCAGATCTTCTTCGGGCGAATTTACGTCCGTTGCGTCATTTATCTCTTTTAGCATCTTGCTGATCTTTGGCACAAATTTCTCTAGCTCTTTGCCATTTTCAGATGTGATAGTAAGCTTAACTGGCTGCACATCGCCACCTTCAACCACCGGAAGATCAGCCACGATGACGCTCATATCATCACTTTTTAGCTTGTCGCGAAACCTCTGCATGATAGCGTTTTGCCGCTCGTGATTAGCTCTATCTTTTAGCTCTTTTAGCTTAACATAGGCCTTTACGAGATATGGCTGTTTGGCGTCTGTGTAGCCAAGGATGAAGTAAGCGTAAGCTACCTGAGGATCGGCATTTATGAGTGAAATTTTATCTTTTAGCCTCTCTTTGCTAGCTTGCAGGCTAAGTGATGGATCAAGCTTAAAGTAGATGTTAAACTCAGAGTTATCCTCGCTTGGCATGAAGTCACCGCCTACAAATTTAGCCAGTCCAAACGAGCAAACAACGACCACAATCGTTATGGCTAAAAATATGAGTTTAAATTTAAGCGCCAAGGCTAAAAGCTTCTCATAGCCATTTTCAAGAGCCTCAAAAAAGGGCTCACTCTTTAGAAAAAAGCTGCTTTCTTTGGCATTTACAAACCTAGCACTTAGCGTTGGCACAAGAAAGATGCTCACAAAAAACGAGATGACGATGCCAGCTGCCACGCTCATCGCAAAGGAGTTAAAGTACTTGCCTACGATGCCGCTCATAAAGGCTATTGGCACAAAGACGCAAAGTAGCACGAGCGAGATCGCAAAGACGCTAAATGCTATCTCTTTTATGCCTGCAAAGCTTGCTTTTAGGGCATTTGGCTCATCTTTTAGCTTGCTAGCGATATTTTCAGTGACGACTATCGCATCATCGATGAAAATTCCAATGCCAAGTGTGAGCGCTATGAGGCTTAAGCGGTTTATGTCGTAGCCTAGGGCATTTATAATGAAAAATGTCGCCACGATGCTAGTTGGTATCGCTACGACTGAGATGATGGTGATCGAGAAATTTCTTAAAAACAGATAGACGATCACGATGGTTAGCAAGACGCCAAGGATCATATCAAAGGCGGTTTGATCGATGTGCTTTTGTATCACTTCGCTCTTATCGTAGGCTATTTTTACGTCGTATTCGCTGCCAAGCAGGCTTTTAAACTGATCTAGCTTTGATTTTGCTAGAGCGATCACAGTTAGAGCGTTTGCGTCTGGAGCTAGCTCAAGACCAAGCAAGACGCCACTTTTTTTATCCATTATCGCTGCTTCGTTTGCGTCTTTGTAAGCGAGATCAACACTTGCGATATCTTTTAAAAAGACCCCTTGTTTGATCGTTAAATTTCTTATCTCATCTATACTTTTGGCACTGAAATTTGACTTGATCGCCATTTGGATCTGCTCATTTTCTATCTTGCCCAGTGGCGCTTTTAAATTTTCAACCTTTATCAAATTTGCCACTTCGTTTGCGCTAAGGGCATTTTTATCAAGCTTAAATCTATCTAGCAAAATTTTCACCGCTGGCTCTAAAAAGCCATTTGTCTTGACCTTTGAAACGCCGCTAATGCGCTCCAAAAATGGCTTTGCCACGTCATCTATCTCTTGCATGAGCTTGGTTTCATTACCATCAAGCCTTGTGATAAAGAGGCTAAAGACGGCTGAAGAGAGGCCATTTAGCTTTTCTATCTCGTAGTTTGCGTTTAACCTTGCCTTTTGCATCTTGTCACGGACGTCGTTTGTAGCGCTCTCTAGGTCTTTGTTTAGCTCAAATTCGATGCTTACCACGCTTAGGTTGTCAAAGCTGGTTGAGTAGAGCTTTTTTATCCCCTCGATGCTTGAGACCTCATCCTCTATCTTTTGCGTGATCTTTGTCTTGATGTAGTTCATATCGCCATTTGCGTAGGTCGTGATCTTGACGATTGGGATATTTACTTGCGGGTATAAATTTACGTTCATCGTCTTTAGCGAGTATATGCCAAAGACAACGAGGCTTAAAAATATCATAAGCGTAGTTATGGGGCGGTTGATGGCTGTTTTTATCATTTATTTTCGCCGATTATCACTTTTCCTTGACCAAACATGCCTGGCTTCATCCCCACATCGTAAGCTTCGGCGTAAAATTTCCTGGTCTCTCTTTTTATCTCTGGGTAAATTAGCGCGATTTTAACCTCTTTTTCCTCGTTTGTTGCGTCAAGCTTAAATTTAAAAATGTCGCCAACTTTTACTAAATTTGCATATTTTTCGTCAATCGCTATTAAAATTTTAGCCTCCTCAGAGTTTAAGACAAAGGCTGGCTGAAGCGGCGAAGCACTCTCGCCAAGCTCGACATTTTTACTAGCTATGACGCCATCAAACGGAGCTTTTAAAAGGGCCTTTTTAAGATGATCATCTGCGTTTAAAATGGCGATCTCAGCTGCTTGCACCCTAAGGGCTGCCTCGTCAAATTTATACTTTACTTCATCAAATTCTTGCTTTGAAGTGACGTCCTTTACCTGGCTAAATTTATTAAAGGTGCTTTTAGCAAATTCTTTGGCATTTTTGGCAAGCGCTAGGTCGTTTTTTGCTTTTTTTAGAGCGATCTCAAGGCTTGTTTGATCAAGGCTAGCTAAAGCGTCGCCCTTTTTAACGTGGCTTGAGACATCTACAAAAATTTTATCCACCTTGCCACTGCCCTCAAATGCAAGCTTTGAGCTTTGCTTAGCATAGACTTCAAAATCAGCAAAAATCTCCTCCCCCGCAAATGAAAAAATGCAAAATATCATTAAAATTATCAGCTTTTTCAATCCCTAATCCTCTCTAAAATGCTCTCCCCGCTCTCAAAAAAATACTCCGCCTTTTTTATCTCTAGCTCATCTTTCGCCCCTTCAAAAAGGCTAATGGCATCAAATTTTTGCGAGAGTGCTTCAAGCAGGTCGCTATATCCTAAAAGCCCAGAGTTATACTTCTCAAAGCTCGCTCTAAGCGCAAGATCGCTTGCTTTTACATACTCGTTTAACGAGGCGATCTTTGAGCTAAGAGTTGCGATCTCGTTTTGTAAATTTTTAAGTTTAGTCTCATTTTCACGCTTTTTATACTCTAAATTTAGCCTCGCCTCATCAAGCGCGATCTTGCTAGCTTGGCTCATCTTGCTAGTGGCAAAAAAGTCAAAAATTTTCCACCTAAAGCTAACGCCAAATTTATTGCCGTGTGTGTCCTCTTTTAGATATTTATCCAGATATGGGCGGTAAGCGCTATATTTGCCAAGGTCAATGTCGTAGTTATTTTTGTAAAATCCATAGGTGTCATAAAGCATGATTTGAGGCAAAAAGCCAGCTCTTGTCTCGCTAAGCTTAGCCTCACTTAAAGATATATCTTGACTTAGCCTATCAAGCTCGGCATTTTTTGAAGCTAAATTTGAGCTAATCTCAGCCATTTTTGCCCCACTAAGTGGAGAAATTTGCTCGCCTGTTAGCAAATTTATCTCATTTAAAATTTGCTCCATTTTATTTTTGTATTCAAGCTGCGTGCTGTTTGCTAGGTGGTATTTTGCCCGCACATTTTCTAGCTCATCTTTTGGGGCAAGCCCTGCTTTGTTTGCCTTTTCAAGCTTGTCTAAAACGCCTTTTAAGAAATTTGCCTGAGCGTTTTTGGCGGCTATTATATTTTCAAGTGCGCAGGCGTTAAAGTATAAATTTACAGCCTTAAATGCAAAGTAGTTTTTGGCTTCATCGCTTGCAATAGCGGCTTTATTTTTTAAAAGCTGGCTCATCTTTAGCCTAGCCTCTCTAGCTCCACCATCATATAGTAAAAAATCAATCCTTGCTAGCACGCCAGCTGACTCTTTGGCGACTATGCTTGGGAAGGTGCTTGCGTTTTTGCCATATGAGCCCTCTAGGCTAAGGCTTGGCAAGTAAGCACTTGATGTCGCTTCGTCACTTAAATTTGCTCTTTTTAGTTCAAGCTCTTTGATCTTTGAAATTTCGTTTTGAGTGGCCTTGTTTGCTATCTCGCTTAAATTTGATCCAAATAGCGCCAAAGGCAAAAGTGCTAATAAAATTTTCTTCATCAGTGAAAGCTCTTTACGAGGTTTCCTATTAGTAAATTCCAGCCGTCTACCAGCACGAAGATGAGCAGCTTAAATGGCAGCGATATCATGACAGGAGGTAGCATCATCATACCCATCGCCATCAAAACGGAGCTTACGACCATGTCGATAACTAAAAATGGCAGATAGAGCAGAAATGCTATCTCAAAAGATGTTTTTAGCTCGCTTATCATAAAGGCTGACATCGCGATACTTAGCGGGATATCCTCGATATTTGCTGGATTTTGCAAATTTCTTATCCTAAAAAATAGCGCAAGATCCTTCTCTCTAGTGTTTTTGACCATAAATTCTTTAAAGGGCTTTAAACTCTTATCAAGCATCTCCTCATAGCCTATCTGATCGGCTATATAAGGCTTTATGCCCTCGTCGTAGCTTCTTTGACCAACTGGCTCCATGATAAAAAATGTAAGCACCATCGCAAGCGAGATGAGCACCGTTGAAGGCGGCACTTGTTGCGTGCCCATCGCTTGACGCAAAAATGAAAATACAATGACAAGGCGCAAAAAGCTCGTCATCATAAAGATGAGCGAAGGAGCGAGTGCTAGTGCGGTGAGGATTAGTAAAACATTTAGTGAATTTACAAGCTGCTCGGCATTTTGCGGTGAATTTAGGCTTAAATTTATAGTTGGTAGCGCAGGATCAGCGCCAAAAACCACACAAAACAAAACCGCTAAACTAAGCAGTGCTTTCACGACTAATTCCTCGTATCAAGGATACTTTTCTTAGTAGCCTCTTTATTTTTTGGCTCGAGTGAGACGAAGTGAATTTCCACTCTATTGTTTTTAGCTCTGCCCTCGTCTGTGCTGTTGCTAGCGATCGGATCAAAAGAGGCCCTGCCAGAAGTGATAAGCCTCTCTTGTGGTACGCCATCGCTAACTAGCTCTTCAAGCACACTTAGCGCTCTTGCGGTAGAGAGCTGCCAGTTGTTTTTGTATATAGAGTCTTTGCTTGGATTTGTATTATCAGTGTATCCGATGATATCTGTTTTTACCTCATTTGGCATTTTGGCTATGATCATGCCTATTCGCTTTAAAAAGAGCTTTGCATCCTCGCCAGAAATTTCAGCACTATCTTTGTCAAAGAGCATCGCAGCTGGAAGCCTAACGATAAAGCCATCCTCGCTCTCCTCCATCGTGATCTCAGGTGCCCCGCTAGCCGTTAGTAGCTCATTTATCTTTTTAACAGTTGAAGTGACCTCGTTTTGAGCGCCTTTTTGAGCTTTTGGCTTTGGAGTGCGTCTGCTTTCAGGGTCTGTCTCTTTTTCTACCTGACTATCTGGTCTTGCGCCACCCTCTAGCACGCTTAGCGCACCAGCTAGTGAGCCAACAGCAGCCTCCATCTTTTTAGCATCCATCGTCGCCATAGAAAGGAGCAAAACGAAAAAGCAAAGTAGGAGCGACATAAGGTCACCAAAGGCAGCCAGCCACTCAGGCATACACTTTGGGCACTCTTCTGGTTTTATTAATTTACCCATTATTCAAACTGACTTTTTCTATCTTTTGGAGGTAAAAATGCTAAAAGCTTAGCTTCAAGCGTTCTTGGGTTGTCCCCTGCTTGTATCGCCATGATACCCTCTAAAATGACTTGCTTCTCAAGTGCCTCATCAGCATCGCGGATCGAGAGAATGTTTGCAACAGGCGAGCCGATGATGTTACCTATCATCGCACCATAAAGTGTCGTAAGCAAGGCAACCGCCATAGATGGACCGATCGCACTAGGATCTGACATATTTAGAAGCATCGCAACAAGGCCAATGAGCGTTCCGATCATACCCATCGCACCTGCAAAACCGCCTACTTGCTCGAAAATTTTGATGTTATTTGCATGCCTTGTGCTAGTTTGATCTATATCGATCTCCAAAAGCGCCCTGATCGCATCTGGCTCATTGCCATCGACCGCCATTGAAAGCCCTTTTTTTAAAAACTGATTTGTCTCATTATTTACTTCGCTCTCAAGTGCCAAAATGCCATCTCGCCTAGCTTTGGTTGAGTAATCAACTACCTTTTTTATAGTCTCAGGTAAATTTACAACAACTGATGGCTTAACAGCAACACCATAAAATTTACCGATACCTTTAAGCGTCTCCATCTTGAAGCCAACCATCATAACGCCGATAGTACCACCAAAAACGATCATCACAGAAGGGATATCGATGTATGGTCCTATACCAACGCCTATCGCCATTGATCCAAACAAAAGCACAAGGGTCAAAACCCAGCCGACGACGGTTCCTAAATCCATTTAAACTCGCTTTATTTATAAATTCTTAAGAATTGCTATTTTATTAGCTTTTTGTTGAAACAATCGTTAAATTAAAAAAAATGTTTGCCATTTTTTGCTACAATCTGCGAAATTTTTAACGTTAAAAGGCTTAAAAATGAACAATAATACTTCAATCATAATCCTAGCTGCTGGTCTTGGTACCAGGATGAAATCAAAACGCCCAAAGGTGCTATTTGAGCTATGTGGCGAGCCAATGATCATTCATATCTTAAAGCAAGCTTATGCGATCACAAATGACGTTAGCGTCGTGCTTCACTACGAAAAAGAGTTAATTAGCAAAAAGATAAAAGAAATTTTCCCTCAAACTAAAATTTTCGAGCAAGATCTAGCAAATTTCCCAGGCACTGCTGGCGCGATAAAAGGCGTAAATTTAAGCGGTGAAAAGGTGCTTGTCACTTGCGGCGACATGCCACTTGTTAGATCAACTGATCTTATGCGCCTAGCAAACGCTGAAGCAGACGTGGTTATGAGCTCATTTGAAGCGGCAAATCCTTTTGGCTATGGCAGAGTTATCATAAAAAACGGCAAAGTTGAGGCCATCGTCGAGCAAAAAGATGCGAGCGAAGCGCAGCTTGCCATAAAAAGCGTAAATGCTGGTTGCTACTGCTTTAAACGCGAGGCGCTAGAGCAAATTTTACCGCTCATAAGCAACCAAAACGCGCAAAAAGAGTACTACTTAACTGATGCAATAAAAATAGCAAACGAAAAGGGCTTAAAGTGCGTTGCAGTAAATGTTAATGAGCAAAATTTCATGGGCATAAATGATAAATTTCAGCTTAGCATCGCTGAAAAAATAATGCAAGATGAGATCAAGCAAAATTTGATGAAAGCTGGCGTTTTGATGCGCATGCCTGAGAGCATTTTCATAGACAGCAGGGCTAAATTTGAAGGCGAGTGCGTGCTCGAAGAAAATGTCAGTATCCTTGGCGAGTGCGTCATCACAGAGAGCATCATCAAAAGCTCATCGGTTATCGAAAGCAGCGTCATCAAAAACTCAGACATCGGCCCACTAGCTCACATAAGGCCAAATTCTGAAATTTCTGACACGCACATAGGAAATTTCGTCGAAGTTAAAAAAGGCGTTCTTAACGGCGTAAAAGCTGGACACTTGAGCTATCTTGGCGACTGCGAGATAGAAAGTGGCACAAATATCGGTTGTGGTACGATCACATGCAACTACGACGGCAAAGCAAAATACAAAACAAAGATCGGCAAAAACGTCTTTGTTGGCTCAGATACGCAGCTAGTTGCCCCTGTAAATATCGCTGATAACGTCATCATCGCAGCTGGCAGCACCATCACAAAAGACGTTGAGAGCGGTGCATTAGCCATCAGCAGAGGTCGCCAAGAGAACAAAAGCGGCTTTTTTGAGAAATTCTTTGGCAAAGACGATGTTAAAAAATAAGAAAATTTTACTTGCCGTTTGCGGCAGTATCGCCTTTTACAAGGCATTCGAAATTTTATCACTGCTTAAAAAGCAAAGCGCTGATGTCTATGTGGCTTTAAGTGACGGAGCGCTTGAATTTTGCAGTGTAAGCGGCTTTGAGGCGTTAAGCGAGCATAAAATTTTAAGCTCACAAACGCAAAACTGGCAAGACGGTGTAAATCACATAGCCTACTCTAAAATGGATCTAGTCCTCATCGCACCTGCCTCGGTAAATACGATAAATAAGCTAACAGCTGGCATCTGCGATAATGTCTTTATGCAAACGCTAATCGCCGCCTCACACGTGCCTTTAGTCGTTGCCCCTGCTGCAAATAACAATATGATCGAGCATTACGCGACGCAAAATTCGCTTGAAATTTTAAAGAAAAACGGCGCTTTAGTAGTTGAGCCAGTGCTTAAAACTCTAGCTTGCGGCGACGTTGGCAAGGGCGGTCTTGCAAGCCCTGAAGTGATAGTAGAAGCTGCTATTAAAAGGCTTAGCAAGCCACTTTTTGCAGGCAAAAAGGTGGTGATAACTGGCGGCGCGACAACCGAAAAGATAGATGATGTTAGAGCCATTACAAATTTCTCAAGCGGAAAGATGGCAAGAGCCTTGGCTAGAGCCTTTTACTACGCAGGTGCGGAGGTAAAACTGCTTGCTAGTTTTGAAACCGCAAATGAGCCGTTTAAGTGCCTTAAATTTAGCTCAAGTAGCGAGCTTTTAGAGCTTTGCAAGAGCGAGTGTGAGGGTGCAAATTTACTTGTAATGTGCGCTGCAGTGAGTGATTTTGTACCAACAAAGATAGATGGCAAGATAAAAAAAGAGGACGTTGGGGAGAGCTTAAATTTAAGCCTAAAGAGAAATGTCGATATTTTGCAGAGCTTAAAAGAGTTTAAATGCAAAAAGATCGGCTTTAAGCTTGAAATTTCAAACGAAAGCGCTCTTAAAAGCGCCAGATCGATGCTAGAGAAAAAAGCGCTTGACGCAGTTTGTCTAAATATTTTGGGCGAGAAAAATGGCTTTGCAAGCGAGCAAAACGAGGTAAATTTCATTACAAAGGGCGGCGAAACCATGCTGCCGCTTGCCTCAAAAGACGAGATCGCAGGGCGCATCGTGGAGCTAGCGGCAAATTTATGATAGAGCAAATCTCGCGCGTCCAAAAGATAGCAAACAACAGCCAAGCTCCGCTAGTAGCGATAAATTCGTCCCTGCCACTTAGCATTTTGGTGAGCCAAAAGGTCGGCTTTAACAGATACATCTTAAATTTCGCAAATAGAAATTTAAACACAAAAAGCGTAAAAGAGCTAAACGTAGGCTCTAGATACTGGGGCGAGGTGCATAGTCAGGGCGAAAACATCGTCATAAAAAATTTATACGAAAAACCAAAAATTTTAGATGAGGACGTTTTGACTGACGGGCTAAATTTGATAGAAAATTTGGTAAAAAACGAGAATTTATCGTGTCTTTACAGCTATTTATTTAAAAACTTAAGCGAAGTTAAAACAAAAGATGAGATGAGAGTACTAGCAAAAATGCTCTTTGCTCTGCAAGAAAATGTCGTGCATATACCATTTGCGTATAGCGGTACAAACGGCATTTTCCAGCTTAAAAAAGAGGCAAGTGAGATGAGAGTTTTTCTTGTTTTTTCAAATTTTGCACCGCTTATTTTTAAATTTAAAGATGAAATTTTATATGAGATCGCAACTCCATTTAGCAACGTCGCAAGCTTGCTAAAAAGCGAATTCAGCGCCGCAGTTGTGGTGCAAAACGTAAGCGCTCTTTGGAGTAAAAAAGAGCAGATAATTGACTTTAAAGGCTAGACATTGAACAAACTTAACCACCTCGCTATCATCATGGACGGCAACGGACGCTGGGCGAAAAAGCGTGGATTTTTGCGGACAAATGGGCACGAGGCCGGGGCAAATGTGGTGAGCGATATGTGCGAATTTTGTATCGATAATGGGGTGAAAATTTTAAGCCTTTACGCATTTAGCACCGAAAACTGGAAAAGACCGCAAAAAGAGGTTGATTTTTTGATGAATTTGCTTAAGAAATTTCTTCTTTTAAAGCGTGATGATTTTATAAAAAATGGGATCAAATTTAACACGATCGGCGACATCTCGCCATTTAGCGATGAGCTAAAAAATGAGATAGAGATCACCAAAAGTGCGACAAGAGAAAATACAAATTTGCTTTTAAATTTAGCGATAAACTACGGCTCAAAAGATGAGATCATAAGAGCTGTGCGAAAACTAAATTTAAAAGGCTGCGAGATAAATGAAGCGAGCCTAAATGCGGCACTTGATGAGAGTGAGCCGGTGGATCTTCTCATTAGAACCGGAGGCGAGAGCAGGCTTTCAAATTTCATGCTCTGGCAGGCAAGCTACGCGGAGCTATTTTTCACGCCGACACTTTGGCCTGACTTTAGCAAGGATGAGCTTGCAAGCATCGTGGCTAAATTTAAAGATATAGAGCGAAGATTTGGCGGGGTTTAGTGAGATAATGGATATTTTGGTCATATTTTTTGCTGTTTTTGCTTTTGTTTTTGGCATCTGCGTGGGGTCATTTTCAAATGTGCTGATATACCGCTTGCCACGAAATGAAAGCATAAATTTCCCAGCCTCACACTGTCCAAAATGCTCTCACAAGCTAAATTTTTATCACAATATCCCGCTTTTTTCATGGCTATTTTTAGGCGGCAAATGCGCCTTTTGCAAGCAAAAGATAAGCCTTGTCTATCCGCTGGTTGAGCTAGCCTCTGGACTACTTTTCCTGATCTGCTTTTTTAAAGAGTGCGGCGAAATTTTAAGCGTAGAAACCTTGTTTTATGCACTATTTTTAGGGCTTTGCTTTATCATGCTACTAGCCCTTAGCGTCATAGACATAAGGTATAAAGCAGTGCCAGATGCGCTTCTTTTTACAGCGCTATTTTTTGCATTTGGCTACGCCCTGCTACTTTTTATCTTTAAAGGAAATTTTGCTCAAATTTTAAATTTACTCCTTTTTGGATTTATATTTTGGGCGCTAAGATTTGTCGTGAGCTTTGCAATGAAGCGCGAAGCCATGGGAAGTGCCGATATCTTTATCGCAGCGATCATCGGAGCTGTTTTACCAGCCAAACTAGCCCTTGTGGCGATCTATCTGGCCGCACTTCTTACGCTTCCAGTCTATGCGCTCGTTCGTAAAAAGGGTTACGAGCTAGCCTTTGTGCCATTTTTAAGCCTGGGACTGCTTGTCACCTACGCTTTTGACGGGCAAATTTTAGAAATTTTAAGGTTAATTTATGAGTAGAGTAAATAAATATCTTTTGTTTAACTTTTTAGGCACGTTCGCATCGCTATTTAGTACGCTTTTTTTGATCATGTCGATCGTCTTTTTTATCCAGGTCGCGCGCATCACCTCATACATTGAGATCAGCTTTGGCGAGCTCTTTAAACTCTACTCATTTATGCTCCCACGCGTGCTACTCTTTGTCGTGCCTATCGCGTTTTTCGTATCACTTGCGATGACACTTTTTAGGCTATCAAAAGAGAATGAAAGTATCGTTATCTTTACGCTTGGTGGCTCGCCAAATAAGATCGCAAGATTTTTCTTAGCTTTTTCAGCCCTTTTAAGCGCTGCCTTGCTGGTAGTTGCCATCGTCATGATACCAATAGCCGCCCAGCTAAATGCAAATTTCATCGACTATAAAAAGACGGTTGCTAAGCTAAATTTAAAGCCAACCCAGTTTGGACAAAAATTCTCCGACTGGATGGTCTATGTGGGCAGTGAAAGTGAAGACAAAAATGGCACAACCTACAAAGATATCGTGATGTTTAACCCCTTTGTCAAAGACTCACAGCGCCTAATAACCGCCAAAAACGCAAAGATCATAAACGTGGGTCAAAGTGTAGAGCTCTCTTTAAACGAGGGCAAAATGTATGACATCAGAGATGAAATTTATCACCAAAGCAACTTCAAATCAATGAAGATAAGAACTGCCCAAAGCGAGGAGATAAGCGACGTTGGCAGCATCAAAGAGTATTGGATGGATGCAGCTAGCAGCGATAAACGCCGAAAAGACCTTAGCACCTACGTCCTAGTGGCCCTCTTCCCGCTTGCTAGCACGCTCTTTGCGATCAGCCTTGGCATCGTCACGTATAGATATGAAAAGGGCATGGTCTATGTTGGCACTTTTGGCGTTTTGTTTGGATATTTTACGCTCATAATGCTCTTTTCATCAAAGCCAGCACTTGCGATACCGCTCATATTTTTCGTATTTTTGCTAGCTGGCGTCTTGCTTTATAAAGCCAAGATCACACGAAGATACTGATGAAAATTCAGCTAATCTACAGCTACGATGGCTCGAAATTTCAAGGCTCGCAGACCCAGCCACATGAAAACGGCGTAGAAGATGAGTTAGAGCGCGCCCTAGCTCACGTTGGTATTTTTGAAAGAGTGATCTCTAGCTCGCGCACCGATAAAAGCGTGCATGCAAACAACCAAAGCTCAAGCGTCGTTTGCGGCGATCACTTTAAAGATTTAAATCGCCTAAAAGATCTTATAAACCGCCACGCACATCCAAGCATTCACATAAAACGCATAAATTTGGTGGATGATAGCTTTCAAGCAAGATTTGACGCGGTCGCAAGGTCTTATAGATATGTGATAGATCACGGTAAATTTGATGTTTTTGGCTCAAACTACAAGGTATTTTTGCCTAAATTTGATACCAGAAAAGCAAATGAAATTTTGCGAAATTTTATTGGTGAGCATGATTTTAGCGCATATATGAAAACTGGAAGCGATACGAAAAGCCCGGTGCGAGAAATTTATAAAGCATTTTGCTACGCATACAAAGAACAAACTATCATCGTTTTTAAAGCAAGTGGCTTTTTGCGCGGTCAGGTGCGGCTCATGGTTGCAAATTTACTAAAGGCGCTAAAGCAAAAAGACGGCAGCGAGCTCATAAAAGCTTCGCTAAACGGACGTCCTGTTCTAACTCGCATACCAGCACCTGCTGAAGGGCTATATCTAAATAGAGTTTTTTATAAATTTAACTAATCTAAAAAGTGGTCTGAAAATAAAATTTGGGGAGAAAAGGATGGTGCGCCCGAGAGAATTCGAATCTCTGACCTTTTGAACCGCAATCAAATGCTCTATCCAGCTGAGCTACGAGCGCACATGAAAAATTAAGTTGTGATATTAACCAAACTTTCCTTAAAAAGAGATTGTATTCATTTTAAATTTATAACCTTTTTAGTAAAATCCTTTGAGCAAAAGGAGCAAAAATGAATGATTTTTTCGATAGTCTAAAAGAGATCAAAAAAGAGCTTACAAAAGAGCAAGGCGTGGCGAAAAAGCCTCAAAAAGAGGCCATTTCTCATACAAAAGAGGAAGCGATCTTACACAAAGAGCAAAAGCTAAGAGATGAATTTTTGGCATATACAAAAGATAGCAATATCAGGAAAATTTAACTTTGGAACGCTAGTTGCTTTAAATAGGGATATTTTGAATGGAGAAACCCATGAATATAACCCAAACTTTAGAATCTTTAAGCATTTTAACCGATAGCGACGCTCTTTTTTGCGAGCTTCGCGCACTGATAAGTAAAAATTTCACAAAAACCCTAGCAAACAAAGATAAGATCATCTCTTTTTACGAAGAGAGCGAGATCCCGCAGCGAAAATGCTTTTTAAAATTTATAAAAAAACTCTATGAAAAACAGGGCAACGAGCTTGACGTGACCTTTGCAAAATACAAAACCATAAAACTATCTTTAGTGCAAAGAAATGCTCTGACAAACATCTACAATATCGACATCGATTTTTTTAATAACGAGATGATCTTTACGCTAAATAACACTCCAAGAGCTTTTGCTAGCTACATTTTGCAAAATTTCAAAGGCAATGAGTCTAAATTTGATGAGAAAAATCATAAATTTAGCCTAAAGATAAAAAAAGATAGCGACTTTGACTTGATTGAAGAGATCATTTCAAAACGCGAACATCTAAAATTTATAGTAAATTTTAACTACAATGAAGTCAAATTTAAAGAGTTCAAAAGAAATTACAAGATCCAAAACTCAGCCAAATTTAAAAGTCGCTTCAGCGCTTTGGCAAATTTACTAGAAGAAAATTTTGAAATTTTAGGCTGCTCAAATAGCGATAGCTTCGAAGCTGTAAGAGATAGCTACCTAGCCCTTGCTAAAATTTATCACCCAGACAGGCACTCAAGCAAGAGCGAAAGCATCAAAAACGAGTATAACGCTAAATTTAAAAAGATCCAAACAGCCTACGAGGGGCTAAAACCGTTCTTTAAAAACCAAGAGAATTTTATAAAGGTAGGCTAGTAGTTTAATGCATATATAAACCTATATATCATGAAATAATAGTTTTGCTATTTTGCTAGAAATTGCTGCATCATTATAAAATTCTTTTTATTTCTAATTTTTTTGCTGTTATTTTAAAAATATCTTCGTTTAGCTTCACAACAATTATATTATATATTTCTCTTTTAGCATCTTTAGCAGTATACGACTCCGCACCTTTAGCCAATAAATAAAATAGCCCTGCCATTTCGCCAGCTGCTGCGTCAGTTCTAACGCTCGGTGCTTTAAACACACTCTTTTTAACGTCAGCATCACGTCCAAGACCAAAAATAGCATACTCCA
>NZ_PPBR01000133.1:0-30690 GCF_002913545.1 Campylobacter concisus
GTCTAGTTATCAGTTTATGTTTAATGTAAAAAAAAGTATTATGACAAATTTATATAGTATGGATTTTATAGAATATAACAAAATGGGCATTGATGTATTAAATAATATTTTTGTAAAAGAGATAGAAAAGAGTGCATTGTCTATACGCTACTTTCTCCAAATTTGGGTTAATGCTATTTATTCTTTGGCATATTTGTTCTTCGCCATGTATATTAGTTTTACTCTTGTTTTAGTGTCTTTGGGGGTTGGATTAGTCGTGGTTGTGCTTCAAAGAAAAATTACAAAAGCCATTATTGGGTATTCTAAAACGGTTGTTGATTATAGTGCCAAGACAAATCTTGTAGTACTGCAAATATTAAATAGCATGAAATATATTAAAGCTACCAATAGGTGTGAATATAACAATATAAATTTTAATAAAATTTCACAAGACTATAGTAATAATATGGAAAAAATGTCTTTTTTAAATTCCATACCAAAGAATATGTCCGAATTTATTGGTGTAATGGCTATTTCGGCAACAATTATTATCAACGAAATCATGTTTCATGAAAGTACCGTGACGGTTGTGTTTTTAGGATTGCTACTATATAGAACCTTGGTTAAGATACTTAGTATACAGCACTCGTATCAAGACTTTTTAATAAATATAGGCTCAGTGGAAGTTGTTATGAATGTATATAATCATATTTTAAAAAATGCAGAAAAACAAAGCCAAAACGATACTTTACAACATATTTCAACCATAGGCTCTGCCAAAATGGAGAATGTCTATGTTTCTGTAGATAGCAAGGTTATACTAAAGGATATAAATGTTGAATTTAAAAAGGGTAACAACTACGCTTTAGTTGGACAATCTGGATCTGGTAAAAGTACTCTTTTGAACACACTTACTTTTTTATATAGGCCATTATCTGGTCAACTAGCTATTAATAAAAATAGTATCGATCATCTAAGTTTTAGAAATAAGATCGGATATGTATCGCAAGAGGTTATTATTTTTGATGGAAGTATTATAGATAATATTGTTTTTGGTGAATTGTTTGAAAAAGAAAAGTATGATGGCATAGTAAATTTACTCGGAATAGATAAGATAAGGGTTGAAAAACTAAATATGAATGGATCAAATATCTCTGGTGGACAAAGACAACTTATTGCTTTAGCTAGAGAGTTATATAGGGAGCCAGATCTTTTGATATTGGATGAATTTACTAGTGCTTTGGACTCGATTACAGAAAAACGTATAATAAGTATTATAAATGACATAAAAAAAGATAAGATAATTATAACCGTAGCACATAGGCTATCTTCTGTAATGGGCAGCGACTTAATACTGTTAATGGAAAATGGGGAAATTTTAAGCCGTGGCACTTTTAAAAATTTATATGATCAAAGTTCTAAATTTAGATCTATGTGCAATGAGCAGAGTATTTTTATGGATTAGATAGGGGTGATATGGTAGTTATAGATATAAAACAAGATCAATTTTGGAACAAATTTGAAAAAGACAGGATGAGTATCTATTTAAAAGGGTATATATATTCTTACTCTATAGATGAATTAACAGAACTATTTTATAGTGTAGAGGATGAAAGTAGCATAGCAGAACTATCACATAGTATCGATGGGCACTTTGCCATTGCTGTACAAAAAAATGATCTATCTTTTATACTGGTAGATAAAATAAGAAGTACACCGTTGTTTTTTTATAAATTTGATAAAAATTTTTACATTAGTAATAACCCACAGAATATAATTAATCAAAATGACTCAAAAGCAAGTGTTGATACAACATTGCTTTTAGAAGCTTCTATGTCTGGATATACGATAGGCAATAAAACTTTTTACAAAGGGTTATATGCTTTAAAAGCTGGAGAGTTAGTAGTTTTTAAAGATGATAATTTTAAGTATATACAGTACTATAAATATTTTGGAAAAATAGAAAAAAAAGATTATAAAAGCTATCAAGAAGAGTTATTTAGTGTAACATTAAAAATTTTTAGAAAAATGTTAAAAAACATAGGTAATAGACAGATAGTAGTGCCTTTGAGTGCTGGAAATGACTCTAGGCTAGTGGTGTCTGCTCTAAAGTATCTGTCTGCTAAAAATGTTAAATGCTTCTCTTACGGTACACAAGATAATTCTGAAGCAAAAGTTGCTAAGATTGTGGCTGAGAAGTTGGGCTATGAGTGGATTTTTATTCCTTTAACTCATTGTACTGAGAAACATTATTATAGCTCAAGTGATTATTCTGAATACTTAAAATATAGTGAAAGTTTTGCATCAGTGCCGTATATACAAGGATTATCTGCACTTAAATATCTAAAAGATATTGGTTATGTAGATAGTGATGCTATTTTTATAAATGGAAATAGTGGCGATTTTATTTCAGGTGCACATATTAGCAAGATGATGGAGAGTGGAAAAAATTTAACCTCATATGAAGATAGAAAAGAAAATATTTTAAATAACCTTATTAATAAGCATTTTTCTCTTTGGGGGTATCTAAAAACAGAGAAAAATATATCATTGATCAAGAAAAAGTTGTGGGATGAAATCGTCTTAGCCTGTGGTGATTTAAAGAGTGATAGTTCTCAGGATCATTTGTTTTATGAGTATTCTGAGTTTATAGATAGACAAACTAAGTACGTAATATCTGGTCAAAGAATTTACGAGTATTATGGACATGAGTGGAGAATGCCATTATGGGATGATGAATATTTATTTTTTTGGCAAAAGGTTCCAGCAGAATTTAAAGATGAGCAAAATCTATATGTTAGTATGTTAAAAGATAAAAATATGTGTAATGTATGGGGTGATGATATCCCTGTTAATAAAAAAAGTATTGTCCCAAGCTGGATTATCCCATTAAGGTTTATTTTTAAAATTCCTTTTGTTTTTTTTGGTAAAAATGCAAAGAAATATTGGAGAAATTTTGAGATAAGTTTTTTTTATTATTGGATGGATGTTACTCATATGATGGATACTGTAAAGTATACAAGAGCTATGAAAGATATATTTAAGAAGCCAAGAAGTCATGTTTCATGGCAGACTGAAGATTATTTGTCAAGGTTTATAAAATGAAAAAGACATAAATTTGATTGTTTGAGTTATATCTATAATCGTATATGAATAAAAATTATAGAGTATTTTAAATTTAGTTTTTGCCTAACATATAGAAGTATAGGTATTGTGTGCAAAAAACAGTAGAATATTGATAATGAAGGGAAAAGAATATATTGTATAATGTTAAGAATATAAAGATATTGTTAGTTTCAAGTAAATTTGCAGATGAATATTCTGGATCTGGATTACGGGCCTATAATACATACAAAAGATTTTCCGATAAGTATGGTATCAAATTTGATGTTGTATCAAATTCTGTAACATATCATAATAATCTAAAATTTAAATATAATGATGTGGATGTGTATAGAATTTCATCCCCATTTAATGTTCCTAAAGAAAGATCACTAAAAAGAAGCGTTATAGTTTTAGCTGATATGCTTTGGGAGTTTTTTTATAGCTGGCTATATATACGAAAAAACATAAAAGAATATGACTTGTTACATACTTTTGGCAATACATTTACCATAGGGTTTTTGACATGGTATTTTTCTAAAAAAAATAAACCCATCATAAGAGAGCTCTGTAATGATATGTCAAATCCATTTTACCCCATACAGTTTTCAAGAATTATGCAAAAGATTTTTTCAAAAGAAAATACTGTGGTTGTTGCTATATCTAAACGGCTTGAAATCCTATCAAGAAAATTTGCTATTAAAAATATATGGTCAAGACCCAATCCTGTAAATGAAGATAAATTTAATCTGTGTAGTGAAGAGATAAAAAAAATACTTAGAAAAAAATATACTAAATTTTCTGATCAAGATACGGTATTGTGTCACATTGCTAGTTTGTGTGATAGAAAAAATCATATTTTTTTACTTGATGTCTTAAAGTTATTGCCAGATCACTTTAAGTTAGTAATAGGTGGTCCTGAAAATCAAAGAGATCCAAATATGTCTGAAAAAATATGTAGCAGAATAAAAGAGCTTGATCTGGAGGATAGGATTCAGTTTAAAGTCGGTTTTGTTGATAATATGGATGAATACATAAAACTAAGTGACGTTTTTGCATTTCCATCAAAAGCTGAAGGGTTGGGGACTCCTATCTTAGAAGCCCAAGCTTGTGGGGTGCCTATAGTGGCAAATATTATAGAAAATATAACTGATGTTGAGATAGTTGATGGAGAGGGTGGGTATTGCTCTAGCTTGGACCCGAAAGAATTTGCTGATAAAATAATAATGTCATTAAAAATTCCAAAAGAAAAGCTTACTAAAAATGCAGAAAACATTATAAATAGGGCATCTACAAAAGTTATAGACGAGGCGTATTATAAAATAATATGTGGATTAGTAAATGCATAAAAAAACAGTTATTCATCAATTATCACTTGTTGGCATAGGAGGAGTTCAGCAGTCTTTTGTTCCATATTTTAATATGGCGCTGCAAAAAAGTGAGTTTAACCATCAGATCTATGGCACTTATCCATTAGATGACTATTTTGAGGAAATAGGGTGTTATTATAAAAATATAAGCAGTTCTATATTTAACAAACTAAAATTTATCTATTTTTTATACTCCAAAGACTATATAGTTCACTTTTATAATAATATAGGAAGCCGCTCTTTGCATAGAATTTTAAATTCACTGCCCTTGTCAAATATCATATTACACGAAAGGGGTGTTGCTTGGAATTTAAAAGATGAAGATATTTACGTGTATAGAGATAATGCCAATAAAGCAAATTTACTGCTTGCAAATTCTAATGCATCAAAAACTATTATGATTGAAAGATTTGGCGTAGATTCAAGTAAAATTCATGTTTTGTATAATGGTTTTTTAAGTGGTGATATGGTTTTAAACAATAGCTCATTTGCTACTAATAATATTAATAAATTTAAAGTTGGATATATAGGCAGGCTTGATACTCCAAAAGGAGTTCATACTTTTATAGAGGTTGCAAAAAAGTTGCCACAATATGAGTTTTTTATAGCTGGGAATGGCCCATGGGAGCTACTACTAAAAGATATGGCGGACAAAAGAGACAATATATTTTTCGTTGGTAGAGTGAAGAATCCACTTGATTTTATAAATAGCATGGATCTAATCATTGTGCCATCCATTAGAGAACCACTTGGCAATACCATAATTGAGGCTGGGTTTTGTAAAAAACCTGTAATTGCTTCATGTGTAGATGGAATTTCAGAAATTATAGACGATGGGATTAGCGGTGTGCTTATAGACCCCAAAAAGGAAATTAGTATTAGTCAGATACCTATCAATTCTGTTCCTATGCCAGAATATGTGGTCAATCCAAAAACAAAAAAGCTACAACAACCAAAAGAGATAGAACCTGATGAATTGGCAAATCATATAATTAACTTGGAGCAGGACTACGCGCTAAGGCAAAAATACGGAAATGCTTTATATGATAGTGTAGTCGATAAATTTAATATCGAAAAATATTTTTCAGAATTAGAAAAAATATACAAAAATATAAATTCTTAAATCATGCAAAAAATAGCTATATTGATCAACTCTCTTGGTGGTGGTGGTTCAGAGAGGGTCGTTAGTACCTTATTGAACGAGTTGTGCTTTGAATATGAATGTTATCTGATCTTATTAGAAAATAACATAGACTATCCTCTTGATGATAGAATAAATGTTATTTGTTTAAACGAAGATGCAAATTTAAGTGGCGTAAAAAAACTAATCAGGCTTCCGTTTTTGGCCTTTAAGCTAGCTAAAATCATTAAAAAATTTGGCTTTAATCAGGTAACAAGCTTTTTGTATAGGGCAAATTATATAAATATATTATCTAGTTTTTTTGCAAAACATAGAGTTGTTATTAGCGAGAGAATAGCGCCTAGTGCGATGTATCGTAATAATTCTCTCGAAGATATGATTAGCAAAATTTTATTAAAAACTCTATATAAAAAGGTAGACTTGATAATATCAGTTTCAAAAGCAATAGAATTTGACTTGATTGAAAATTTTAATATTGGTGTTAAACAGGTGGTAATTTACAACCCATATGATATAGAGAGTATAAACAATAAGACCAACGAAAAAGTTGGCGTTGATATTGACAAGAAAAGTATAATCGCAGTTGGAACATTATGCGATAGGAAAAATCAGCAGTTGATATTAAGATCATTTGCAAGAATAGCTGATAACGACTATGTATTATATCTACTGGGAAAAGGCGAAAATGAGGGTAAACTAAAAGTTCTTGCAAGAGAGCTTGGTATCGCCACGAGGGTGGTTTTTTTGGGTTTTGATAATAATCCATACAAATATCTTTCAAAATGCAGCATATTTATACTCGGGTCAAATGCTGAAGGCTTTCCAAATGTGCTGGCAGAGGCAATGGCTTGTGGATGTGCAGTTATAAGTACGGATTGTCTTAGTGGTCCAAGGGAGATTTTAGCACCAAAAAGCGATATTAAATTTGAATTAAGAGATGATATTGAGCTTGCAGAATTTGGAGTGTTGGTGCCGGTGCAAGATGAAGTAAATTTAACAAAAGCGATAGAAGTTGTAATAGGTGATAATGAGTTAAGAGAGAAGTACCGACAAGTTGCTAAAGAAAGGGCTAATGACTTTAACATTGATGATATTATAAAACAATACAAGGAAGTGATATGTGCGGGTTAGTTGGTTTTATAGATAAAAATAAAAATGAGCAAATTTTAGTAGATATGCTAGAGATACAGGCGTATCGCGGCCCAGATGATAGAGGTGTTTTTTTTGATGAAAAAAGTGGCGTTCACCTTGGACACAACCGCCTATCTATAATGGATCTAAGCTCAAATGGACACCAGCCTTTTGTGAGCGATTGCGGTGGATATGTGATAGTTTTTAATGGAGAGGTTTATAACTTTAAAGCTATAAAGGGAGAGCTATTAGCTCTTGGCTATAAATTTGTATCAAATTCTGATACTGAGGTTATTTTATACTCTTATAAAGAGTGGGGTGATGAGTGTCTTGCTAAATTTATAGGAATGTTTGCATTTGCTATTTTGGATAAAAATAAAAATGAGCTATTCTTATGCCGTGATAGAGCTGGTGTAAAACCACTTTATTACTATTTTGATGGTATAAATTTTATTTTTTCTTCTGAGATCAAATCTTTTCACAAGCATCCAAAATTTAAGAAAGAGCAAAATTTAGATGCGCTAGCTTATTTTTTTCAGTTTGGTTATATTCCTGCGCCTTATAGTATTTTTAAGGATTGTTTTAAACTTCCTGCTGGTTGTTATTTAAAATTTGACATTGTCAAAACAACATTTAAAATAACAAAATATTGGGATGTAGGATATTTTTATGCACAGCCAAAATTTAATAAAAATGAGAGTGAAATTTTAAAAGAACTTGAAGGTCTTTTAGATAGTGCAATAAATTTACGTACTATTGCTGATGTATCAGTTGGTGTCTTTTTAAGTGGTGGATATGATAGCTCACTGGTGGCTGCTTTACTAAGCAAAACGCAAAAGATTAATACATTTACCATAGGTTTTGATGACGCTAGATTTAACGAGGCTGCCCATGCAAAGCAAGTGGCCGCGCACTTTGGTACAAATCATCATGAGTATTATATAAATGAAGCCGACATGCTTTCATATATCGACACTCTTTCTTTTTTTTATGATGAGCCTTTTGGGGATAGCTCTGCGGTAGCAACCATGGCAGTTTCAAAAATGGCAAAACAAGATGTAACAGTTGCACTTAGCGCAGATGGTGGAGATGAACATTTTTGTGGATATAGCAAGTATTTCTTTTTACATAAATTTCAGGGTATTTTTTCTACCTCATTCAAGAAAAATTTGTTTAAATTTGGACTAAATTTAATAAATGAAAAAATTGCTGACATGGCAAATCAAACTCTGCCAAATAATATCCGCCAGACAAATTTCAGAGATAAATTTCTAAAGTTAAAAAGAGCTATAAATAGTAAAAATTTAGACGAAATGTTTATAAATGCAAGTAGTTATGTAGATAGGTCGGACGTAACTAAATTTCTAAAAATAGGGCTAAAACAAGAGTATATGAATGTGTGGAAAAATGAGCTCAAGCTTGATTTTTTAGATCATATGATGATGTGTGATTATAAATTTTTTATGTGTGATGATGTTCTTACAAAAGTTGACCGCGCTACCATGAGTGTTAGCTTAGAGGGACGTGAGCCACTACTAGATCACCGTTTGATAGAGTATTTGGCACGCGTTCCAGTAAGTATAAAATATAAGAATAATCAGCCAAAATATTTGCTAAGACAAATTCTGTACAAATATATCCCAAAAGATATAATAGACAAGCCAAAATCAGGCTTTCAGATCCCGCTTGCAAAGTGGCTAAGAGGTGATCTAAGATGGCTCGTTGAAGAGAATTTGGACTCTAAGACTTTAACTGGTGAGATATTTGATATAAAACAAATACAAAATTTAAAAGATAGATTTTATGCTGGAGAAGAGCTTCAAAGTCTTATTTGGTTTATAGTGGTTTATCAAATGTGGAAAAGGAGATGGCTTGAGTAAAAGCGTCTTTATAGTGACAAATAGCGCTTGGAGTGGGTACAACTTTAGACTGAGCCTTGCAAATCACCTAAAGAAAAATGGTTTTAAAGTGTCGTTTGTTGTTCCATTTGATGAAAAATACTCAGCTTTGTTGGAAGAAAAATTTGAAGTTTTTCATATAAATTTTGATGCAAAAGGGATAAATCCGTTAGTTGATCTAAAAACTTTTTTTAGCTTGCTAGCCCTTTATAAAAAGGAGAAGCCAGCTTGTGTCTTAAATTTTACTATTAAGCCAAATATTTATAGCTCACTTGCTTGTAAAATTTTAGGTATTTGTTGTATTAGCAATATCACGGGGCTTGGAACAGTTTTTATAAAACAAAGTTTTGTCACAAGCATAGTTAAATTTCTTTATAAGATATCTCTAAATGCAAACAAGGTTGTCTTCTTTCAAAATTTAGATGATCAAGATCTATTTGTAAATTTGGGTATTATTTCAAAAGAAAAATGTGATCTCCTACCAGGAAGTGGTGTAGATATAAATAAATTTGCTCCAAGACAAGAGAGCAAAAGAGACGAAAAATTTAAATTTTTATGTGTAGCAAGACTTATAAAAGATAAAGGTATTGTTGAGTTAGTTGAGGCTGGTAAAATTTTAAGAAAAAAAAGAGATGATTTTAAGATTTTGCTGCTTGGAGAAAAAAATGTCAAAAATAATACTGCCATTAGCGACGAAGAGTTAAATTTGTGGCTTAAAAACGACTTTTTGGACTATCTTGGTATGAGCGATGATGTAAGTAAGGTTGTAGCTAGTGCTGAGTGCGTCGTGCTGGCATCGTACAAAGAGGGAATGTCAAAAAGTTTATTAGAGGCCGCGTCCATGGCAAAGCCATTAATAGCTACAAATGTTAGTGGCTGTAAAGAAATAGTAGACGATGGAGTAAATGGTTTTTTGTGTGAGCCAAAAAGCTCTATAGACCTCGCTGAAAAAATGGAAAAAATTTTAAATCTTGACAAAAGCCTTCTTGAACAAATAGGTAAAAACGGTAGAGAAAAGATGATTTTATCTTTTGATGAGAATATTGTCCTAGAAAAATATACGAAAGCTATTATGGACTAAACAGCTAAATACCTTTTTTGCCTAGTATTATCTCAAATGTTTTAAATATAGTTTTTATCTCCAGCCAAAGTGACCAGTGCTTGATGTAGTAAAGATCATACATTAGCTTTTGTTTGGCGTCATGTGTGTTTGCGCCGTAAGGGTAGTTTACCTGCGCCCAGCCGGCAATCCCTGGGCGGACGATATGGCGTTCGTTGTAGTAAGGTATCTCTTTTTCAAAGAAATTTATCCAATATCTTCGCTCAGGCCTTGGACCTATCAGGTGCATTTGCCCTCGAAGCACGTTTATGCACTGCGGCACCTCGTCTATACGAGTTTTTCGCATAAATTCGCCAAATTCAAAGACTCTCTCATCGTTTTTGCTAGCAAATTTAGCCCCGTCTTTTTCAGCATCAACCACCATCGAGCGAAATTTGATACATTCAAATTCTCTATTGCCCAGCCCGACCCTCTTTTGCAAGAAGTAAAGGCTGCCAGGGGACTGCTCGTCTATCTTTTTCTTTACGTAAAATTTAAGCACAAAAAGTATCACAAGAAGCAGTGAACAGCTTACATAGTCGATCATGCGTTTTAAGGCGTATTCAAGGGCATTGTAAGGTTTGATATCGTTTAAAAAGTTTAAATTTTCGCCATTTTCTGGGATGTAGCACTTTTGCAAGTAAATTTCTAAAAAGCTCTCCACGTTTAGAAATTTGATCTTTTTATACTTCGTCTTAAACTGCAAAAGCGTGAGAAATCTCACCAGTTTGCTATCAACAGGCTTTTGGGTATTTAGCACTATTAGTCTTTGATCGCCTGATTTTATGAGATTTTCTAGCGCACTTCGCAAAGCTTTAGCGTCGCTATTTTCAGGGGATAAAAAATTCACCTGGCCAAATTTCTTCCTAAGCTTCTCTAGCTCGAGTTTGGTGAAAGTATATTTTTCGCCAAGGATGATCATAGGCCTATCCCTTTATCTTTATTTTAAATTTGCATTATAAAATTCGTCTAATTATACCCAAACGTGCTAATTGCATTTTTAAAAAAAGAGTTAAGGTTAAAATATGTCTCATAAATTTCTTGCCGTGCTTGTTTTAGCGCTGATCTGCGCCATTTCTTTTTCGCTCTCAAACACACTTTTGGCTAAATTTCACACAAGCCCGCTCATCATCTCTATCATTTTAGGCGCCATTTTTGCAAATCTTTTTACAAAACAAACTCAAATTTTAAAAAGTAGTGGCGTTGTAGCGATCGCTGGGAAGCAAATTTTAAGGTTAGGTATCATACTTTTTGGCTTTAACATAAGCCTTGGCGAGATCGCAAGTGTCGGCACTCTAGGCGTGATATACGCAGCATTTATGGTCTTTGCAACCTTTTGCTTTGCGCTTTTTACCGCCAAAGCCTTGGGACTTAGCAAGGATAGTGCTGTGCTTATTGGTTCAGGGGCTAGTATATGCGGTGCAGCTGCTGTTATGGCTACTCAAAATGAGATAAAAGCAGACGCGAACAAGCTTGCTATCGCCATTTGCACAGTGGTGCTCTTTGGGACGATTGGCATGTTTATCTATCCATTTATCGCTAAATTTCTAGCTCTCACACCGCACCAAACTGGCTTTTTTATCGGCGGCTCACTTCACGAGGTAGCCCATGTAGTGGCAGCCTCAGCGGCATTTGATAGCACAGCTAGCAGCACCGCCGTCATCATAAAAATGCTTCGCGTCATCATGCTTGTGCCATTTTTGTTTTTGTTAAATTTCTTAAATTTAAGTCAAAATAGCGGTGGTTCAAAGCTAAAGAGCATACCTTGGTTTGCGCTATTTTTCTTAGTGGCGATCTGCGTTAGATCTTTGCCGTTTTTCCCTGAAAATTTAGTGCAAATTTTAAAGCTAGCCGCCAGTATCTGCCTTTGCGTTGCGATGTGTGCTTTAGGGTTTGGGATAGATAGAAGCATTTTTAAAGCGACGGGCAAAAAGCCATTTTTGCTAGCATTTTTTATATTTTTATGGCTTATTTGCTCATCGCTTATCTTTGTTAAGACTCTTTGCTAGTTTTTAGCTTTTGCAAAAACTCTTCGATGTTGTATTTTGCTCTGTAAGCTGGGCTCAAAAGGTGTATCAAAATGTCGCCAAGGTCCATCACGATCCAATCAGGCGAGCTCTCAGTGCCTATAAATTTCTCACCAAGAGGCTTAAGCTCCTCTTTTAGATCCTCAGCCAGCGAGTAAGCGTGCCTCTCGCCAAGCGTAGTAGCGATAACTACGGCCTTTACGAAATAATCATCCCCACTCATATCAAACACTTGTATCTCTTCAGCCTTTTTTGCGTCTAAAACCTTAACTATACTTTCGGTGCGCTCTTGCATCGATCTCTCTTGCATCTTTAATCCTTGGTAAAAATTTATAATCTCATCTTTTATCTCGCTAGGCAGCTCATCAAGCCCCTTTTGGTGCCTGATCTGCGACGAGCTAACATCCACGTGCACGTCCATTTTTTGTAAATTTTGCGGAATTTCTATGTGATTGCGCTTAGCGATCACAAACTGCACTAAATTTTTTAACTCCTCATAGCCGTGCCACTTATCAAGCGTAGCTAGGTGGTCTGCGCCTATTATGAGATAAAATTTCTCTATCTTGAATTTCTCATACAAATACTTAACCGTCTCTATGGTAGGCACTGGGCGGGCTAAATTTATCTCATAGTCTGAGATCTCGACCTTCTCTAGGCCGCCCCAAATTTCTCTTATCCACTTTAGGCGAAGTTCCGGCGGAGCTGAAAATTCACTCTTAAAGGGACTTATAAAAGTTGGCATGATGATGAGCTTGTCGATATCAAGGCCGCTTAGTGCCATTTTCACAATGCTATCGTGTCCTAAATGAACCGGATCAAAGCTCCCGCCAAAAAGTGCTAACTTCATCTATTAAAGTGCCTTGTTTATATTTGTTTTAAAATTCTTTTTTGTAGAATTAGGCGTAATTATATCAAAAGGAGCTAAGATGTCAGTTAAAGTAGCAATAAACGGCTTTGGGCGTATCGGTAGGTGTGCTGCTCGTATTATTTTAGAGCGTGATGATGTTGAGCTTGTCGCTATTAACGACACCGCAACAAGGGATATGACGAGGTATTTGCTCAAATACGACAGCGTGCATGGCGAATTTAAGCAAGACGTTAAGGTGATAAGCGACGAATTTATAGAAGTAAATGGCAAAAAGATAAGAGTTTTTTCTACAAGAGATCTAAACGAGCTTAGCTACGCAGACTACGGCGTAGACGTGGTTTTAGAGTGCACTGGCAAGTTTTTAACCACTGAAAAATGTGAACCATATCTTGCTCGTGGTGTAAAAAAAGTCGTCATGAGTGCTCCTGCAAAAGACGACACGGCGACATTTGTAGTTGGCGTAAATGACGATAAATACGCAGGCGAAGCGATCGTCTCAAACGCAAGCTGCACCACAAATGGCCTAGCTCCAGTTGCAAAGGTGCTAAACGATAAATTTGGCATCGTAAAAGGGCTTATGACCACGATCCACGCATATACAAATGGCCAGAGCCTGGTTGATGTAAAAGCAAAAGACTTCCGCCGTTCTCGCGCAGCAGCGCTAAATATCGGACCAACAACAACCGGAGCTGCAAAAGCGATCGCTAAAGTGCTTCCAGAGCTAAGTGGCAAATTGCACGGTCAAGCGGTGCGCGTGCCAGTGGCAAACGTCTCAATGGTCGATCTAACGGCGGTTTTAAAAAGACCAGCTAGTAAAGATGAGATAAACGAGGCATTTAGAGCGGCTGCAGAGTCAAATTTAAAGGGAATTTTATTCGTCGATGACGACTACAGAGTTAGTAGCGACTTTTGCACAAGCACCTTTAGCAGCATCGTAGCGAGCGACACTACGCAGGTTATCGCTGATGATATGGTGAAGGTCTTTGCGTGGTACGACAACGAGTGGGGCTACTCAACAAGGCTTGTTGATCTTGCTAAGATCGTGGCTACAAAGTAAATTTAAAGGGTGAAAAATGAGTGATATTTTATCGATCAACGACCTTGAGCTTAATGGTGCAAAAGTCTTTATAAGGTGCGATTTTAACGTGCCTATGGACGAATTTTTAAACATCACTGATGACCGCAGGATCCGCTCAGCGATACCAACTATCCGCTACTGCTTGGATAATGGCTGCAGCGTGGTTTTAGCTAGTCACTTAGGGCGTCCAAAAAACGGCTATGAAGAGAAATTTTCACTTCAAGGCGTGGCTAAGAGGCTATCAAGGCTGCTTGATAGAGAGGTGATATTTGCTGAAGATGTGATCGGAAATGACGCTAAAACAAAGGCTGCGGCTCTAAAGCCAGGCGAAATTTTAATGATAGAAAATTTACGCTTTGAAAAGGGCGAGACCAAAAATGACGAGGCTTTGGCAAAAGAGCTTTCAGGCTTTGGCGAATTTTACATAAATGACGCATTTGGCGTTTGCCACAGAGCTCACGCATCTGTTGAGGCGATCACTAAATTTTACGATGAAAAGCACAAGGCAGCGGGATTTTTACTACAAAAAGAGATAAATTTCGCTCAAAATTTGATAAAACATCCATCACGTCCATTTGTCGCAGTCGTGGGTGGCTCAAAGGTTAGTGGCAAGCTTCAAGCCCTACATAACCTGCTTCCACGCGTAGATAAGCTGATAATTGGCGGTGGCATGGCATTTACATTTTTAAAATCACTTGGCGAAAACATAGGAAATTCGCTCCTTGAAGAAGAGCTCATCGAAGATGCAAGGCAAATTTTACAAAAAGGTAAAGAGCTAGGAGTGAAAATCTACCTACCAGTGGATGTCGTCGCTGCTCAGACATTTTCAGCTGAAAGTGCCGTAAAATACGTCCCCGCACAAGAGATCCCAAACGGCTGGATGGGGCTTGACATTGGGCCTGCGTCGATTAGGCTATTTAAAGAGGTCATCGCCGATGCGCAAACCATCTGGTGGAACGGACCTATGGGCGTTTTTGAGATGGATAAATTTAGCAAAGGTAGCATCAAAATGAGCCACGCTATCATCGACACTCACGCAACTACCGTTGTTGGCGGTGGCGATACGGCTGATGTGGTCGAGCGCGCAGGAGACGCTGATGAGATGACATTTATCTCAACTGGCGGTGGTGCTAGCTTGGAGCTCATCGAGGGTAAAGAGCTGCCTGGCATAAAGCCGCTTAGAAAAGAGGAGTAGGCCTTGAAATTTCTAGCGAATTTAAAGTGCAACCACACAAGAGCAAGCTTTAGAGAGTACGCGAAAATTTTAGACGAAAATTTAAGTGCAAACGACGACGTGAGCGTGTTTGCTCCAGCTAGTGCCTTTGATGAAAAAAGGCATCTTTTTAGGCTTGGGGCGCAGAATTTCTACCCATGCGAGAGTGGGGCATTTACTGGAGAGATCGGCAAGGCGATGCTTGATGAATTTGAGATCAAAGACGTGCTGATCGGCCACTCTGAGAGGCGTGAAATTTTAAACGAAAGCGAGGAGTTTTTGCGAGCGAAATTTGACTTTGCCGCAAAAAATGGCTGGAATGTCATCTACTGCATCGGCGAAAACTTAAGTACAAATAAAAGCGAAGCGACCAAAGAATTTTTAAGCCGCCAGCTTGAAAATATCGACCTAGATTATAAAAATTTAGTCATCGCCTACGAGCCGATCTGGGCGATAGGAACCGGCAAGAGCGCTAGCATAGAGCAGATAGATGAGGTGCTAAGTTTTTTAAAGACAAAGGCAAACATGCCACTACTTTACGGCGGAAGCGTCAATGCAGCAAACATCGCTGATATCGCAGGTATCAAAAGCTGCGATGGGGTTTTGGTAGGCACAGCCAGCTGGGATGCGAATAATTTTCTAGGGCTTATTAGCGCGGCATCTCGCTGATAAATTTAAACGATCTTGCAAATTTCACCCTGCGACAGGCTATTTGCCTAGTCTTGGGATGAAATTTACTGCGAAACATTTAAATTTACCTAGCGATATATCCGCTTGTTGGTTTGTGTTTAAAATTTAAATATCGCTTAAAAGTCAAATAAAATAAAAGGAGAAATGATGATTTTAAAAGGTAAAAAAGGTCTGATCGTAGGCGTCGCTAATGCTAAATCAATAGCTTACGGCATCGCAAAAGCTTGTCACGATCAAGGTGCGCAGATGGCATTTACATACCTAAATGACGCTCTTAAAAAGCGTGTAGAGCCGATCGCTGAGGAGTTTGGTAGCAAATTTGTCTACGAGCTTGACGTAAATAACCAAGCTCACCTTGACGGCCTTGCTGATAGGATCAAAAAAGACCTTGGCGAGATCGATTTTGTCGTGCACGCAGTGGCTTACGCACCAAAAGAGGCGCTTGAGGGTGAGTTTGTAAATACCACAAAAGAGGCATTTGACATAGCGATGGGCACTAGCGTTTATTCGCTACTAAGCCTTACTCGCGCGGTCCTACCGGTGCTAAAAGAGGGCGGCTCGGTGCTAACTCTTACATACATTGGCGGACCAAAATTTGTGCCACACTACAACGTCATGGGCGTTGCCAAAGCGGCACTTGAAAGCTCAGTTCGCTACCTAGCACACGACCTTGGCGCTAAAAATATCCGTGTAAATGCGATCAGTGCAGGCCCTATCAAAACGCTTGCTGCAAGCGGAATAGGCGACTTTAGGATGATTTTGCGCTACAACGAAGTAAATAGCCCGCTAAAACGCAACGTCACCACTGAAGATGTCGGCAACAGCGCTATGTACCTGCTTAGCGACCTAGCTAGCGGCGTAACAGGCGAAGTTCACTACGTAGACTGCGGCTACAACATCATGGGTATGGGCGACGTGGCTACCGACGCCGAGGGCAACACGATCCTAGCTTGGGACGCAAAATAACCTACCAATATAAATTTGGCGGGGCAACTCGCCAAATTCTTCTTTTAAATTTCACCAAATTTATCGCAAGGACAGAAAATGAGAGCTTTAGACGAGTTTATAGATACAAATGAGCCAGGCTGGGCGCTGATCGAAGAGTGGCTAAAAGAGGCCAAAAATAGCTATGAAATTTTGCCTCGAGATGAGAGCAGGGCGCAAAAGGAGCTTTTAGGGCTTCAAGTCACCACTCGCTCGCCGATGGGAGCGCTTGTTTATGTGTGCGGTGGCATAGTGATAGATGGCGGTTGGCTGCGCCTGCTTGGCTCAGGATGCGAGCAGATGAAGCGCGGAATTTACAGCTTTAATCTTGGCAAAAGCTTTAGTGAAGCAGGGCAGGTGCCTAGCTATTTGTTAGTAGCAGACGATGTTTTGGGCGGATTTTTCGCGGTAAATGGCGGCGCCTTTGGCGGCAAAGCCGGCAACATCTTTTACTACGCACCAGACAGCGCCAAATGGGAGGATACGCAACTTGGCTACTCGCAGTTTTTATACTGGTCGCTAAGTGGGGATATATCTAAATTTTACGAACTTTACCGCTGGGATGGCTGGCGCGAGGATGTAAGAAATTTTAGCCTTGATAAGGTGATGTTTGCGCTACCACCGCTTCTTTGGCAAGACGCCGACGTAAGGCTAAGACTAAAAGATATGAAAAAAGATGGCGTTAATATCGATGAACATTTTGCCTCTTTGTTTAAGGGGGAGAAATAGATAAATTTTAGTAGTCTTTACAAATTTTAAAATCTTACTTACTCGCCTTAGCAACTTACCAAATTCAGGTCTCGTTATCACTTGCCACTGAATTTGGAAGCGTGATATGCTCGCTCATAAATTTTAAAATTTGTCAAACACTTGCCTTATAATAAAACGCATACAGTGCTTAGCGCCATTACATGCCACTTCTAACGTTGTCGGGGCTTTACTTCGACTTTGTCTCGTAACTGCGGGCAGACCGTAATTCAAGCCTCTTCCCCCTTAACAAAGAAATAAAACTTTAAATTTATAAAAACTATTTAGCAAATTTTAAAATTACATTCACTCCTAAGAATTGACTACTAAAATTTGGCTTTGCTTACAGCTTAGCTCAAATTTTAGAGCCGAAATTACTCGTTCATGAAATTTTAAAATTTACCCGAGCTTTCTAAGTTGCAATAGATAAATTCCTATATATCCAAGAATTTAAACAAATATCCTAAAATAATCAAAAAATTTAAAGGAAATTTCATGCAAAGTAAGCTTTTTGCGCCGCTTAAGATAGGCGGCATCGAGATCAAAAACCGCATTATCATGGCTCCGATGTGTATGTACGAGGTCAAAAAAGAGGATGGTCGTCCAAGGTGCTTTCACAAGCTCCACTACGCTACAAGGGCGATCGGCGGCGTTGGTATGATCATCGTTGAGGCGACAGCTGTGGAGGCGCGTGGCAGGATCACTAAAAAAGACCTTGGGCTTTGGAGTGACGAGCAGATCGAGGCTCACGCGGAGCTGGTAAAAGGCTGCAGTAAATATGGCGCCAAAATGGCCATTCAGCTAGCTCACGCTGGCAGAAAGGGCACTTGTGAGGGCATCATCGCGCCAAGTGCTATCAAATTTAGCGAAGACTACGCCACACCAAAAGAGATAAGCGCAGAGGATATCGCAAGCGTCAAGCAAAGCTTTGTGGAGGCGGCCATTAGGGCAAAGAGCGCAGGATACGAGGCTGTGGAGATACACGCGGCGCATGGATATTTGATAAATCAATTTTTATGTGCTGGCACAAATAAGCGAAGTGACGAATACGGCGGCACATTTGAAAACCGCATAAGGCTGCTGCTTGAAATTTTAAGAGAGGTTAAGGCTGGCGCTAATATCACTGTTGGCGTGAGGATAAGTGCAAGTAGCTGGCTTAAGGGCGACTGGGACGTAGAAGATAGCGTAAAACTAGCGCGTGAGCTAGAGAAAAATGGAGCTGACTTCATCCACGTCTCAGCTGGCGGAGTCTATGCAAAAGTTGATAATGCGCCTAAATTTACGCCTCTTTATCAGGCTGGCTACGCAAAAGCTGTGAAAAATGCAGTCAAAATCCCAGTCTTTGCAGTCGGTCTCATCACAAAGGCAAGCGAGTGCGAGGCGCTGCTGCTTGGCGATGTTTGCGACGGCGTGGCGCTTGGCAGGGAGCTACTACGCAACCCATATTTTGCTTTTAACGCCATGAAAGAATTTGGCGAAAATGACAAAATAGAAAACGCCTACAAAAGGGCTTACTAAATTTTCTTGGCAAGGTGAGAGCCTTGCCAAATTTCACTTTTACACAGCCTATTTTTCACACCTCGCTTTTTGCTGTTTGATTTAAATTTAATATAGTATCATTTGTGCGACTAAACTTTCAGGGGAGAAAATGAGGCAAAAGCACTTTGAAGTGGCAATTGTTGGAGCGGGCATTAGCGGGACGGCACTCTTTTACGAGTTGGCTGCATTTAGCGATATAAAAAAGGTCGCACTTTTAGAAAAATATGACGGCGTAGCTACGCTAAATTCAAGCGGTAAGGGAAACTCACAGACCATCCACTGCGGTGATATCGAGACAAACTACACGCTAGAAAAGGCAAAAAAGGTCTCGCAAGTGGCAAATATGCCAGTAAAATACGCTCTAAAATACAACTTAGAGGGCAAATATATGTTTGCTCATCAAAAGATGACGCTAGCCATCGGAGATGCTGAAGTAGAGCGCATCAAGGAGCGATATGAGAGCTTTAAAGAGCTATTTCCTTATCTTGAAATTTATGACAAAGAGAAGTTAAAGCAGATCGAGCCAAATGTCGTTTTTGACGCAAATGGCAATGAGCGCCCTGAAAATATCATCGCCATTGGTACGCAAAATGGTCAGTATACGACGATGGACTTTGGTGGCGTGGCAAATTCGCTCGTGCAAAATGCGCTAAATTTAGGCGGAGATGGCTATGAGATCAGCCTAAGCTCAGAAGTGACTGATATGAAAAAGGTGGGCGATACCTTTCACATCAAGATAAATGACGGCGAAGTGATCACAGCAAACTACGTCGTAGTCGATGCTGGAGCGCACTCGCTATTTCTAGCTCACAAGATGGGTTACGGGCTACATCTTAGCACTCTACCAGTTGCTGGAAGCTTTTATTTTGCCAACAAGCGCCTGCTAAACGGCAAAGTCTATATGGTGCAAAACGACAAGCTACCATTTGCCGCACTTCACGGCGACCCAGATATCCTAGCTAATGGCAACACTCGCTTTGGTCCAACTGCCCTTGTCATACCAAAGCTTGAGAGATTTCACGGAAGTTCTAGCTTTTTTGACTTTTTAAAGTGCTTAAAATTTGACAAAAACGTCCTTGAAGTCTTTACAAATTTACTAAAAGATGGGGACATCAGGTCATATATTTTGCGAAATTTCTTATTTGAAGTGCCATTTATCAACAAAAAAGAATTTGTTAAAGACGCCAGAAAGATCGTGCCAAGCCTAAGCGAAAACGACCTAAGCTACGCTGTAAATTTTGGTGGCGTAAGGCCGCAGGTGATCGACCGCAATAAAAAAAGGCTAGAGCTTGGCGAGGGCAAGATCAGCACAGGCGAGGGCATAAGCTTTAACATGACGCCAAGCCCAGGGGCTACTAGCTGTTTTGAAACGGCGAGGGCTGATATGGAGGAAATTTGTAAATTTTTGGGTAAAAATTTTGACGAAGAGAAATTTAACGCCGAGTTTTTTGGGTAGGAAATGGGAGTATTTGATATTTTTAAAAGAGGTGTGGATATGCCAAAAACAGCACAACAAAGAAAAGATGAGAACATAAAAATTTTAAAGCAAGAGGGCGTGGCGGTGCTTGAGAGCTTGCCGCTTCGCTATGAAAATGATGAGGTTACGCCAAGAGACATTGACGAGATAATAAAGCGTGCAGTTTGCTCATTTACAGCGATCATGTGCGCTTGCACGATCCGTGATGAGGGCTCTTTGGGCGAAGAAAATATGGCATGGGCAAAGAGCTTTTTGGGTGAAGCTTACGACGGACTAAGCGTAAAAGAAAAAGAGGTCGTTGAAGATAGAGCCGATATGGACACGGCTGTAAATATGGGCTGGAAATATGAATCGCTTTGGATCTTGCTTTGGGCGCTTGGTATAGCAGAAGATATCGGTCAGATGGATAAAATTTGCGACTGTGAGTTTGTGATGAATGTCTTTAGAGAAGGCGGGCTAAAAAGCCGTTCAAAGCTTCGCAGTATGGATGAAATTTTAAGTAAGCTTGATCTAGTTTATCGCTACCACTGGGCGTGTGTAAATGCAAGAGTAAATGGCGCAAAGGCGGCTGGACTTGACGAAGAGGTCGTTATGGAGAGGCGAGCGGGGCTTGAGTGGCTATGCTGCAAAGGGCAAGAAAATGACGACTTGAGCGCTGAGTTTAACTGCTGGGACTATCCTGATCTAAACACTTGATATAAGAAATTTTAAGCTCAAATGAGTTTAAAATTTATCTTAATGTAAATGCTATAGGAAAGCGAAGATAGCGAGCTTCTTTTGGCTTTGGAAACTCAGAGCTTGCTTTTTTTACATTTTCTAAAGCACCATTGTCAAGCGACTCAAAGCCTGAACTTTTAGTAACCTTTAGCTCGTCTATGCTGCCATCTGTTTTAAGCAAAAATCTAACTTCAACAACGCCTTGATGCTTCATCCTTCTAGCGTTATTTGGGTAGCTTTTATGCTTTTTCACAGCTGCTATTACCTTGCTAAAGTCCTCATCGCTTTGTGCGTTTGATAAATTTAACTCTTGGGCTACTTTCTGAGCTGGAGCTGCGGCGATAGATTTGTTGTTTGCTGGTAAATTTGAATTTACAGCAGGTGCCGGGGTCGCGGTAGGAGCTGGCGCAGTGATAGCAGGTTTTGGCTCCACCTTTGGCTCAGGGCGAGGCTCAGGCTTTGGCAGTGGCTTTTTCTCCACTTTTTTTGGCTCAGGTTTAGGCTTTTCTATCTTTTTTGGCTCTGGTTTTGGTAGTGGCTTTGGCTCGATTTTTGGCTCAGGCTTAGGTTCTGGTTTTGGAGGCTCTGGCGGTGGTGGTGGAGCTGGCGGTGTTGGCTCTGGGATCATCACTTGTTCGCTTATCTGCGGAGCTGAAGTTTGCGGCACTGGAGTAAAAGAATTTAGAGCTATTTTTATAGGTTTTTGCTCGCCTATCTTTATCTCACTAAAATTATGAGAAAGCAAGAAATAAGCCGCTGCCACGTGCACTATTGCCGATACCGCTAGGCCGCTATAGTTTGAAATTTTACTCAGAGATTGTTTGGATTGCAAAGTTTTCGTGACCTTTTTCTTTTAAGATATCAATTACTTTGACAAAGCTGTCAAATTTAGCATTTTTGTCGCTTTTTAGTTCGATTAAGGTTTTTATATCCACAGCATTTAGCTTATCTTTTAGCTCATCTTCTGAAATTTCTGCATCATCTATGAAAAATTTATTATCTTTATCGATAACGACACTCACTTTTTTCTCGTCCTCTTTATCCTGCTGTGCGCTTTTAGCACTCGGTAGATCGACTGCGATCTTGCCCTGGGCGATGAAGGTCGAGATGCTTAGCACAATGGCTAGCAAAACGAGCATGATATCGATAAATGGGACGATATTTAGCCCATCTTTTTTATTTAGACGCATTTTGAGCCTTGTATCTGTTTATCATAACATCGACTTTTCTAACAAAGCCGTTGTAGATCATAAGCGTCGGGATCGCCACAAGTAGGCCAAATGCGGTCGCTTTTAGCGCCAAAGATAGGCCGATCATTATGCTTTTTGTATCGATGCCGCCAGCCATACCCATGTCATAAAATGTGATCATGATGCCAGCAACTGTGCCAAGAAGTCCGATGTATGGGGCATTTGGGTAGATGATGTATAGCGTGGTTAAATTTTTTGTCAGCGCCTCATCGAGCTCTTCGATGCTTTTGTAGCTATTTATATCGACGCGTGAGTAAAAAATAATACGCTCGATCGTATACCAAAGTACAAAAAGCTCATAACGCCCAAAATACCGATGATTACGTAGTCAATGTTGTGTTTTAAAAGTTCCATAATGCCTCTTATTTTTAAAATTTGAGTGTGATTATAACTATATTGATAGTTAATGTCAAATATTTTATAAAAAATATTTAGAAAAATAAAATTATTTTCTTATACTTTATTTTATCCTTAGAAATGCACTAGAGATTTAGCTTTAAAAATGTTGATAATCATTTTTGATAAATCTATGAATTTAAAGCACCAGCTCTTTTACCACACGTGCATTTAAGGCCATTTGCATGTGATGTAAAAACACGTTTTGATAAAAATCACCACTATGCCCTGGTGCGTCGTATGTTTGCACCAAATTTGCAGGCACGATGATCTCTCTTTTTAAATTTTGCTCATTTGCGCTAAGTCTTAGGTGAGAGACAAGCTGGTAGATGCACATATCGGTGCAGTCGCCCATGATGACAAAGCTATCAAATTTACTTATAAATTTATTAAACTCCTGCGAATAAGCGATGCTAAGTGAGTTTTTATAAAAAGTCTTCATCTCGCTAAAAAAGTCTAAATTTCGTAGCTCATCAACTGCCTCTGCCTGCGTATCATCCTTTAAAGCATGAGCTGGAAAGCTCGCAAACTCAGCAGAATTTGGCTCGTGAGCATCTTGGATGAGGATGTAGTTTTTAAGGTCAAATTTCTCCCTCGCCAGCCTAAAAGTATCTGCTATAAGGCTTGCTAGCTCGCCTACACGCTTACTGGCTAGTGCGCCCTCACAACAAAAGCCATTTATCATATCAACGCTTATAAAGGCCACCTTTTCGCTGCCATTTTTAAAAATTTCACTAAATTTAAGCGCCTTTAGGCCATTTTGCCACGCATTTAGCTCATCTAAAATTTCTCTCATCACTTCTCCTTTATAGGTAAATTTATACAAAATGTCTTTGGCTCAAGGGTTATCTCTATGCTGCCCTTGTGTGCCTCGATGATCTGCAAGCAAAGGTGCAGTCCCAGGCCATTGCCCTTTAGCTTGCTCGTCTTAAACGGCTCAAAGACGATATTTTCATTTTTTATAGAGACGCCGCTGTCATAGACTATAAATTTATGCTCATTTGGCGTCTTTTCATAGCTTAATCTTACTACACCTTCGTCGTTTTCGTCCTCTTCGATAGCATCGATCGCGTTAAATAAAATGTTTTGAAAGACCATCGCGATGAGGTCAAAGTCGCCCTCATATGTGGCGTCAGGGAAATTTAGCTCAAAATTTATATCTTTTGAATACTCATAAAATTTAAGTGCCTCCTCGCACTCACTTTTGATGTCTAAAAAGTTAAATTCCTTTGGCGTGATGCTAAGCCCTTTTGTAAAAAGAAGCGTCGCTTTGATGATGCGTTCAACCCGCCAAATTCCCTTTTGTATCTGCTCGACGATGGGCAAAATTTTTGGCTCAGCTCTTTTTAAAAGTGTGGAGTTTAGAAGCGAGATAGAGCCTATGGGGTTTCTTATCTCGTGAGCTAGGTGCGCTGCTACTTGACCCATCGAGGCTAGGCGTTCGGTGCGTTTTTCCTGCGTTATGTCGGTAGCTGAGATGATCTTTTTGTCGTCTTTGACCACCTTTTTTACTAGATAAATTTGAGAGCCAAAGTTTAGCTCGCCCTCATCTTTTGGGATGAAATTTAGCGCTTTACCAAGCTTTTGCGCCTCTGAGTTTTGCAAGAAAATTTCATCATTTTCATCAAGCACCCAAATGGCATTTGGCAAAATTTCCACGATATCTTTTATAAAACCTTGCAGGCTCATATAAGAAGCGGTCAAATTTTTATACTCACGCTCTATCAGATAGGTCTGCTCTATCAGGCTTTTTAGGCCATTTTGTATATCGATATCACTCACAGCAACTCCTCATAATTTTTTATCTCATAAAGCCTAAGCCGCTTATCTTTTAAGCCCAAAAGCTCGTTGCTAAAGCCACTTTTTGAAAAAAGCGCTACGATATCAGGCTTTATGCCTAGTCTTTCGCACTTGTGAAGGACTAAATTTAAGACATTTTTGCAAATTTTTCGCTCTTTATATTTTGCTTCGCCGACTATTATCTTGCCATTTATGCTAAAAAGCATGTCTAGCTCTATATTTTTGCTCCAAAATGAGCTTAACAAAATGCCATCAAGCCCAAGCTTTTTAGCCATTAGCTCGCCGCTTAAAAGCTCAAAGCCAAGGCTCGCGTACTCGTCAAATTCTCTTCTTATAAGCTCTAAAATTTCCTCACTCCTACCCTCTTTTAAAAGGTTTAAATTTGGCTCGATAAATCTAAACCAAAACCTTGAAAAATGGCTATTAAAGTGAATTTTATCCTCTATCTTATAAGCTCGCTCGCTCTTTTTTAAAATTTGGCGTTTGTTTTTTACTCGTGGCTTTTCTTGGCTCTTTTCAAGCACTAAAAAATCCTTGCTAAAAAGCTTTGCATAGACCCTATTTGTCATGCTTTGGGGCAAAATTTTATTTACGCTAAATTTCTTTCTGTCGCTTCTAGCAAGCTTAATGAGAGCCATTTTAATGGCCTCGTCGCTATCCTCGTCAAAGTAAAACCTAGCCATCAAATTTTTATAATCATCTAAAATTTCAGCCCTGATCGCCTCAAAAACATCGTAGTATGAGCCCTTTAATAAAAAGTCATCAAAAACAAGATGAAATTTTATAACTTCAGCAATACCAAGGTGCTTCATCCGCTCAAATGTCGATTTTATGGCTAAAATTTCGTATCCTTTGTGTGGCGGATTGTAGCATATTTTTAGAAAATTTTAATTATAATCACGCAAAAACTAAAAGGCTAAAGTTGGTAAATTTAGAGCACATTAGAAGAGATATTATTTTAAAAAAAGGGATACATTACTTCGACTACACCGCCTCAGGACTTGCGTATAAACCCATCGAGGACGAGGTCGCTGATATCTTAAAAACCTACGCCAACACCCACTCGCTAACATCATCAAACGCCTATAAAACGCAGCTTTTGTATGATAACGCTAGAAGCGAGCTAAAGCGCGCTCTTGGGCTTGATGATAGCTTTTATCTCATAGCCACAGGATACGGCGCTACTGGTGCGATCAAGAAATTTCAAGAGCTTTTGGGGCTTTACGTGCCTCCAGCTGCTAAAAGAAGGTTTGATCTAAAGCCAAACAACGACTCGCCGCTAGTCATTCTTGGCCCTTATGAGCACCACTCAAATGAGATCAGCTTTAAAGAGGCACTTTGCGAGGTTGAACGCATCAGACTTGCAAAAGACGGCAGCATCGACCTATCTCACTTGGAGCAAATTTTAAAGATAAATGCAGGGCGCGAGATCATCGCTAGCTTTAGCGCAGCCTCAAACGTCACAGGCGTCATAAGCGACTACAAGCAAATTTACATGCTCATTAAGAAATTTGGCGGCATCGTGGCATTTGACGTGGCGAGCCTTAGCGCCTATGCAAATTTAGACTGCGACTACTTTGACGCGCTCTTTATCTCGCCGCATAAGCTACTTGGTGGAGTTGGTAGCTGTGGGCTACTGGCAATCAAAAAAGTGCTAGCAAATGACGATGTGCCAAGCTTTGCAGGTGGTGGCACGGTAAGCTATGTGAGCAAAAACTACCATATATTTTTAAAGGATCAAGAGGCACTTGAAGAGGCTGGCACACCGCCTATTTTGGGGCTTATACGGGCAAATTTGGCTTACAAGCTAAGAGAAGAGATAGGGCTTGCTACCATTTACGAAAACGAGAGCGAGCTTAGCGAATATTTTTGCCAAAGGCTAAGGGAGATCCCAGAGCTAGTTAGCTACTGCCCAGCAAATTTAAAGCGCCTTGCGATATTTTCATTTAACGTAAAAAACGTAGCTCCATACGAGCTTTCAAAAATTTTAAGCAAAGAGTATGGCATACAAACGCGCGCTGGCTGCTCGTGCGCAGGCTCATACGGACACGACCTTTTGGGGCTAAAAGAGGATCCAAATTTCACCCACAAGCCAGGCTGGGTAAGGGTTAGCCTGCACTATACGCATACCTTTGAGGATATTGATTATTTGGTGAGTGCGATCAAGAAAAGTATCGAGAAATACGCACTTTCATGGCAGGTCAAAGACCCTTTTGACGTAAAAGAGATAAGTGGGTGTGTGAGTGAATAAAAAAAATGTTTTGATAGTTGCTGGAAGCGACAGCGTCGGCGGTGCAGGCGTTCAGGCGGACATAAAAAGTTGCGAGGCGTTTGGCTGCTTTAGCGCAAGCGTCATCACAGCCGTGACCGCGCAAAATACAAATGGCGTTAGCAGCGTACTTGCGATGCCAGCAAGTATGGTGAAAGCTCAGTTTGAGATGGTGCTAGCCGAGCTTGACATAGACGCTGTGAAGGTTGGCATGCTCTTTAACGAGGAGATAATAGCCGTTGTAAGCGCGTTTTTAAAAGAATTTAGGGCTAAAAATGTGCCAGTTGTGATAGATCCAGTTTGCGTGGCAAAGTCAGGGGCAAAACTGCTAGAAGATGGGGCGATCGAAGCGCTAAAAGAGCTTTTAAACCTAGCAAGTGTCGCCACGCCAAATGTAGATGAGGCTAGGATTTTGGGTATTGACTTTGCAAATTTACCTTGCGATATGGTGCTAAAGCGAACGAAGGTTGATGAAATTTGCGAGGATACGCTCTATCTAAAAAATGGTGGCGTGATGAAATTTAGCGAGGAGCTTTTTGAGCCAAAGGTGATGCACGGAGCCGGATGTAGCTTCTCAAGCTCTCTAGCGGCCATTTTAGCGCAGCAAAGTGATCTAGTAAGCGCCATAAAAATGGCTAAAAAATTTGTGGCAAACGGGATAAAAAATGCTCATAAAAGTAAATTTGGAGCACGGCTTATAGATCATAAAGTGGGGCTTAATGGCTGAAATTTACGCTATTAGCGACGATATTTTAATGCCTGAAAATTTGGCTTTAGACTACACAAGAGAGATTTTGGAGTGCGGGGTTAATTTTTTTCAGTTTAGGTCAAAAAAAGCGGTCAAAAACGAGAAGCTTGCAAGTGAAATTTTAAATTTATGTGAGAAATTTGGCGCGAAATTTATCGTAAATGACGATGTCAAATTTGCTAAAAAGATAGGCGCAAAGGCTGTTCATCTGGGCAAAGACGATGAGAGCATAAAAGAGGCGTTTGAGATTTTAGGCAAAGACGCATATGTTGGCGTTAGTTGCTATAACGATATAAATTTAGCCATAAA
Source organism: Campylobacter concisus (assembly GCF_002913545.1). Classification (GTDB taxonomy): domain Bacteria; phylum Campylobacterota; class Campylobacteria; order Campylobacterales; family Campylobacteraceae; genus Campylobacter_A; species Campylobacter_A concisus_AV. The sequence goes on from NZ_PPBR01000133.1 coordinate 27,833, forward strand.
TGCCGCTAAAAACGGGGCCAGCTACGTTGCTTTTGGCTCTGTTTTTACAAGCCCCACAAAGCCAAATGCCCCAAAATGTGGGCTTGAAATAGTTAAAGAGGCAAAGCAAATTTTAAACCTACCTATTTGCGTGATAGGTGGCATAAATGAGACAAATATCGGCTCGCTCTCACACGTAAAACCCGATCTCATCGCCGTCATCTCAGCGATCTACAAAGATGGTAATATCAAAGAAAACATCAAAAATTTACAAAAAATAATCAAAAATTTTTAAATTTATAAGAAAATATTTATTTGGAAGCGTTTTTTGGATTGTAAGCTCTAAAAAAGACGAGATAAATTTTAAAGAGTAAATTTGTAGCAAAACGAGGCAGTTGCCTGCCCCGCTAGTTAGCATTAAGCCGACTTTTCTTTGAGATATTTGTTTATAAGAGTTGTGATCTCTTCGCCGTGTGGGAACCTTGACTCATCGTTTCCGATGCGATCTTTTTTAGAAAAGATAACGTTTCCATCAACCTCGACGATGAAATTTCCACCGTCTCCTACAACCAACTCGACTCTTGCATCACTAAAGTTCGCTTTTATTTCATCTTCTACACGAGAAGCTACCGGACGATAGTTTCAAGAGTTGCAGTAAATAATTTTTACTTGCATGCTCTGTCCTTTCTTGTGAAATAAGCTTTGATTATATAAAATTTATCCTAACAAACAGATAACACGAGAAAGGATGATTTTATGAAAAAGGTAGCCGTAATCCTAGCTGATGGTTTTGAGGAGATCGAGGCGCTAACCTCCGTCGATGTTTTACGCAGAGCAGGTGCGATAGCATCTATCGCTAGCTTGAAGGACGCGCAGATCAGGGGTGCTCACAATATAAATGTAAAAGCTGATGTCACACTTCGTGAGGTGGAGGAGCTAGATTATGATGCGATCGTGCTTCCAGGAGGTCTGCCTGGCGCAGAAAATCTTGCAAATGACGCTAAGCTAAGAGAAATTTTGCAAGAATTTGATAAAAAAGGCAAGCTAATTTGTGCCATTTGTGCCGCTCCTATGGTGCTTGAGCGAGCTCGTGTGCTTAAAGAGCATTTTGTTTGCTATCCTGGCTTTGAAGAAAATGTAAGAAGCGACAAAAGAGGCTACGTGAGCGATAAAAACGTGCTAAAAGATCAAAATATCATCACTGGCAAGGGGCCAGCTTTTTCTATGGAATTTGCGCTTTTTATAGTGAAAAATTTGCTTGTCGAAGAGGCTTACCATAAAGTAAAAAATGATTTACTTTATAAATAGTTTATAAAAAAATTGTAATTTTTTATTTAATTGTTTTACTTAAACTTAAGGATAAATTTTGTTTAGTGATAGATATTATAATGCCGTATTGTTGCGATTTGTTGCATTTAAGGATATTTTTTAAAAATTTGTAATATTTTTCTTGGTTTTTACATCTTTTTGACGGAAATAAGCTATTATTTCTCTAATCGATTAGATCGATAATTTTTTTAAGGAATAATCCTGTGAACATTTATGTAGGAAATTTGTCGTATAGAACGACAGAGGCAGAGTTGAAGGAAGCTTTTGCACAATTTGGTGAAGTAAGGCGCGCAAAAATCGTAAAAGATAGAGAGACAGACCGCTCAAAGGGCTTTGGCTTTGTTGAAATGGACGACGCGAACGAGGGACAAAAGGCGATCGACGCACTAAATGAAAAAGAACTTGGCGGACGCACTTTAAGAGTAAATGAGGCTAGACCAAGGGATTAATGACTATTTGCCACCATCTGGTGGCATAGTCTCGCGCATAGCTCCGACGCCAAGCGGCTACCTGCACGCTGGCAACGCCTATAATTTCGTCCTAACTTATCTTCTGACGCGCTCATTGGGCGGTGTTTTACACTTAAGGATTGATGATTATGACCTTGGCAGATACCGGCGCGAATTTGTTCAAAATATCTTTGACATTTTAGAATTTCTGGGGCTAGATTACGACAAAGGTGCTAAAAACGTTAGCGACTTTGAGCAAAATTTTAGCTTTAAAACAAGAGCCAAAAGATATGAAAATGCACTTGAAAAGCTAGATAAAATTTACATTTGTGAATGCACAAGGGCTACAAAAGATGCCTATGAAAACGGCATTTACACTAAAATTTGCAAAGATAAAAAGTTAAAATTTATAAAAGATAAAACCGCCATTAGACTAAGCGTGGATGAAAATGACGAGCTTGGTAGGCAAGTGGCAGCGCAGATGGGCGATTTTGTCATTTATAAAAAGGATTTTACCCCAGCTTACAACTTCGCAAGCGTCATTGACGATGAAGATGTGGGAGTAAATTTAGTCGTTAGAGGCGAGGACTTGCTGCCTTGCACGCTAGCTCAAAGATATCTTGCAAAAAGGCTAAATTTTAGCTTTTTAAATGCTAAATTTATCCACCACAAGCTACTTTTAGACGGAGCCAAAAAGCTTTCTAAAAGCTCGAAATCACCGCCAATAGATCTAAGCCAAAATCCTAAAATTTATTACAAAATGTTAGCAAACGATCTTGGACTAAATTTAAACTCAGCAGATAAAATTTCAAACCTACTTTATGAATTTAGGCTTAAAAACATAGCTGAGAAGATGATGAGCTCTAAAAATTTTATATAAATTTAGATATGTAGTGTGTTGGTGTTATTGTTTGCACGATTTTGCAAATTTTTAAATTCCATTCACTCGCAAGAATTGACTACTGATTTTAGGTCTCGCAAAGCTTGCCACTAAAATCAGAGCCGAAATTACTCGCTCGTGAAATTTTAAAATTTGTTATAAATTCTCTCATATAAGACACATGCAGTGCGAAGTACTGAAGCATGCACCTTGAACGTGCG